>NZ_JBFUKI010000014.1:0-120111 GCF_056400925.1 Alsobacter sp. P4_H11 | reverse complement strand
ATTCCAAACCAAAGGGCATGTTCCCACGCGTTACTCACCCGTCTGCCGCTCCTGTATTGCTACAGGCGCTCGACTTGCATGTGTTAAGCCTGCCGCCAGCGTTCGCTCTGAGCCAGGATCAAACTCTCAAGTTGAAGAGTKAGATCATTTGGCTGATCACGCGTTATGCACTCGGTCGCCTCTCGGCGACCTATTGACGGAGTTCACATCGGCTCCAACCCCGAAAGGCCAGAACCAYWTTGTGAGCTCGAAACGCGTTTCAAGCCGATCCATTCGACCCCTACAAAAACACCCTCTCGAGCATCTCTTCGGGATCCGCAAGGACACGGCCGTCCGCGTTTCTCTTTCTTCCATCCTGATTGTCAAAGAGCGGCATCAGTTTGATGCGAACGGCATCCCGACAAAAACAGCGTCTGCCCCGACCGAGGTCGGGCGGCTTAGGCCCGTGCTGCAGAGAAGTTATTGCCGGTGCGCCGTCGTTGCCGGCGGCGTCGCCGTGTGTGAGGGGCTTATAGAGCCGCCCGTTCCCCCCTGTCAACGGCGTCTTGCAAAAAAATGCGACAGGCGGGTGACGGCAAATGCGCCAGCGTGGCGCTTTCCTTTGCGCGGCCTCGCATTCGGCCGCATTCGACGCTTCGCCTTTCCGGTTGCGCGGCAGCCGGCGGTCGGCTTCGCCCCATTGGCGCCACGGTGATGGCTCCTTAAGGCATGCACAGGCGGCGTCGCCTGCGTCGATTGACGGTCCGGACCGGGATCGTCAATGTGCGCCGAGGCTTCGGGCCTGCGTCGCGTCGCCCGCTTCCCTGTGTACCCGACCGGCGCCGAGAGCGCCGGTTCCGATCGCCGCCAAAGGTTTTCCGACAGCCCATGTCCGCAATCCCCATGACGCAGGGATCCCGCCTGACCCGATCGACGCGCCGCGTCCGGTCCAATGGGCCCGGCATGCCGCATGTCGAGCTCGGGCACGAGCCGGCCCTGTCGCGCGATGGCGACCAGCCGCGGCACGATCGCCGCGGCGTCAGCCTGCGCTGGCTGTCGGGCATCATCCTCACGGGGCTGTTTGGCGCGACCCTCATCGGCTCCGCCATCTATATCTCGCTCGACGGCGAGATGACCTTTGCGGAACGCGGCGAACTCGCGGTTACGCCGGCCCAGCGCGGCGCGACCGCGGGCGACAGGTCGCCGCGGCGGGGCGACAAGCTGTTCGTCGCCAGCGACGTGGTGTCGGCCAAGCAGGCTTTCCGGACTCCGACCACCATCAAGGTGGGCGACCGCGAGGTCATCAAGATCAAGCCCTTCGTGCGCGTCGCCACCAACCTGGCGCTCGGCTCGCTGGGCTTTTCGGACGACGTGCCGCCCTTCAACCCGATGAAGCTCTATGGCGGCGCGGACATCGCGGCCGAGAAGGCCGCGCCCGAACTCGAGCTGACGGATGGCGACGCGGAGGTCTCCGTGCAGCGGCGCCCGCTCGCGGGCTATGACGGCCCGGCCGAGCCCGGCGCGGTTCTGACGGCCGAGCAGGCCGCCGCGCAGGTGGCCGAGGAGCAGAAGGCCGTGCGCGACGCCGGCCAGCGCGCGCCCCTGGCGCTCGCCTCGCAGCGCATGCTCACCATGGCGCTCACCGCCCCGCGGCTACAGCCGGACCCGTCTGCGGCGCCGGCGCCGGCGCCCGGCATCGCGTTCTCGACCATGCAGGTCACGTTCGTGCCCGAGAACGTGACCAACCGCCCGAAGACGCCCGCGGCCGCGCGCGAGGCCGCGCCGCCGCAGGACGAGCGCATGGTGACGGTGAAGCGCGGCGAAAGCTTCGAGCAGGTGCTGAAAGCCAACGGCGCCTCGGCGGCCGAGATCAAGTCGCTCGCATCCGCCCTGGCGGCGCGGCTCAAGGAATCGCCAGTTCGAGAGGGCCAGCGGCTGAAGCTGCTGTTCGGCCCCGCCGCCAAGGGCTCGGCCCCGCTGCTGCTGCGGGCGATGATCTATGACGGCGAGACGATCACGGCGATCGGGGCGCTGTCGGATCGCAACGACTTTGTCTCGGTCGCGCCTCCGCAGGCCGATACGCCCGTGTCCAGCGAGGACGACGAGGAAGCCGACGACAAGCCGGGCGGCATCCGTCTCTACGACAGCATCTACGAGACCGGCTTCAAGCACGACATTCCGCGCCCCGTGCTCGACCAGCTGATCAAGATCAGCTTCTACGACTTCGACCTTCAGCGGCGCGTTTCGGGCGGCGACAGCTTCGAGGTGTTCTACTCGGAGGACGAGGAAAACGAGGGCCGGCCGGACGTGCTCTTCGCGTCCTTGTCGGTCGCCGGCCAGCAGAAGCGCTACTATCGCTTCCAGCTCGGCGACGAGAACGTGGTCGATTTCTTCGACGAGCTCGGCAAGTCGAACCGCAAGTTCCTGATCAGGAAGCCCATCGCCGAGGGCACGCTGCGCTCCACCTTCGGCATGCGCTACCACCCCATTCTGCGCTACTCGCGCATGCACAACGGCGTCGATTGGGCCAACAAGGTGGGCACCCCCATCATCGCGGCCGGCGATGGCCGGGTGCGGCTGGCGGGCTGGGAGTCCGGCTACGGGCGGCGCGTCGAGCTCGAGCACTCCTACGGGTTCGTGACCACCTACAACCACATGTCGGCGTTCGGGAAGGGCATCAAGGAAGGCTCGCGCGTGCGCCAGGGCCAGGTGATCGGCTACCTCGGCAGCTCGGGCCTCTCCACTGGTCCGCATCTCCACTACGAGGTGATGATCAACGAGAACCTCGTGGATCCGCTCACCATCAAGCTGCCGCGCAATCGTGAGCTGGACGCACAGCAGGTCAGCGCTTTTCAACGCGAACGCGACCGGATAGACGAATTGATGCGCAAGGCCCCCACCGCAACCCGGATGGCCGAGCGCGCCAAGTAGCCGGGCCGGAGCGGCCGGACCGGGTCGTCGCCCCTTCCCCAAGCCCCGACGGGGCCGCAGAAGCGCCCCGCCATGCTGCATGTCCTCACCGTCGTCCTGCCCGTGTTCGGCCTGATGGGGCTCGGCTACGCGGCCCGCGCGGTGGGCTATGTGACGGACCGCACCGGCGAGGGCCTGTCCGACTTCGTGTTCGCGGTAGCGATCCCGGCGCTGATCTTCAAGACGCTCACGGCCGCCGACCTGCCGTCTTCCCAGCCCTGGGGCTACTGGTTCTCGTATTTCGGCGGCGTGCTGGTCACCTGGACGTTGGCGACGCTGGTCGCCCGCAAGTTTTTCGCCGTCTCGCACGTGGAAGGCGTGGTCGCGGGCTTCACGGCCGGGCAGTCCAACACCGTGCTGGTCGGCATTCCGCTCATCCTGGAGGCTTTCGGGCCGGAAGGCGCGGTGCCGCTGTTCTTGCTGATCGCCATCCACCTGCCGATCACGATGACGACCGCGACCGTGCTGGCCGAGGGGCGCGGCGTGCCGGTGCGACGCATCCTGCGCCAGCTGGTCACCAACCCGCTGCTGATCGCCATCGCGGTCGCGGTGCTGGCCCGCGAGTTTCTGCCCTCGGGGCTGCCCGGGGCGGTGAAGACCATCGTCGACATGCTGGGCGCGGCCGCGAGCCCCTGCGCGCTGTTCGCCATGGGGATCGCGCTGCGCCGCTACGGCATGGGCGACCAGCCGGTGCTGGCCGCCATCCTGGCGGGGCTGAAGCTCGTCGTTCACCCTCTGATCGTGCTGGTGCTGGCCCGCTACGTGTTCACGGTGCCGTATGCGTGGACGGGCGTGGCCGTCATGTTCGCCGCCATGCCGTGCGGCGTGAACGCCTACCTTTTCGCCGAGCGCTACCGGACCGGAGTCGCGATCTCGTCGGGCGCGATCGCGATCTCGACGGCGGTGTGCGTGGCCACCTCGGCCATCTGGCTCGCCATCATGGGCGTGCGCTGAAACGCAACCGCGCGCGGATCTCCTCCGGCGACGCGCCCTCGGCGCGCAGGCTGCGCAGCGCCGTGGAGCCAAGAGACTTGGAGAGCTTGCGGCCGTCCGGGTCCAGCACCAGCCCGTGGTGGTGGTAGAGGGGCGTCGGAAGCCCGAACAGGGCCTGCAGCAAGACATGCACATGCGTGGCCTCGCGCAGGTCCTCACCCCGCACCACGTGGGTGACGCCCTGCAGCGCGTCGTCC
Organism: Alsobacter sp. P4_H11; assembly: GCF_056400925.1. Lineage (NCBI taxonomy): Bacteria > Pseudomonadati > Pseudomonadota > Alphaproteobacteria > Hyphomicrobiales > Alsobacteraceae > Alsobacter > Alsobacter sp. P4_H11. The sequence goes on along the minus strand of NZ_JBFUKI010000014.1, from coordinate 115,972 downwards.
AGCACGACCGCGAGATGGTAGCTCGCCCGCACGTCCTTGCGGCCGATCACGACGTCGCCCCAGCGGGCCGGATCGCCCACGACCCGCCGCTCCGCGCCGGTGGCCGGATCCCACTCGCTCCAGCCGAGCGCCGCACCGGTTGTGGCCGCCAGAGCCCGCGCCACGTCGAGGCGGGTCGCGTGCGGCTCGCCGGCCGCGATTCGGGCCTCGCGATCAGCCGCGGGCAGCGCCGCGCAGCGGCAGGCGCCGACCGGCGCGCCGTCGGGATCGCGTCGCAGCGGCGCGCCGGCGGCCTCCGCCTCCGCCATGCGGGCGGCCGTCTGGCCGCGCGTGCAAAAGCACGGATAGGTGAGCCCGCGCCCGGCAAGCCGATCCAGCGCGGCGGCGTAGTCGGCCAGGTGCTCGGACTGGCGCCGCACGGGCTCGTCGAAGCGCAGTCCCAGCCAGGCGAGATCGTCCCGGATCGCCTGCTCGAACGCGGGCCGCGAGCGCCCGGGGTCGATGTCCTCGATGCGCAGCAGCAGGCGCCCACCCAGACGCGTGGCGAGCTGGGCGTTCAGCAGCGCCGACGCGGCGTGGCCGAGATGCAGCAGGCCGTTGGGGCTCGGCGCGAAGCGGAAAACGGGTTGCGCGGCGGCCAGTTCGGCCCTCCCATGCGGCGGATGATCGACCCTCCTGTTGTTCCCCACCAAGCCCGCGCCGCGCAACCATGATCCGCACCGAGGAGGAGCTCGCCGCCGCATTGTCGGCGCTCGTCGCCCAGGACCCCGCGCTCGCGCCGCTGCGCGCCGCAGTCGGGGCCATCGCGCCGCGCCGCAGGCCGCCGGGCTTTCCGGGCCTCTGCGCCATCATGATCGGCCAGCAGGTCTCCACCGCCAGCGCGGCCGCGATCTGGACGCGCTTCTCCACCCGCTATGATCCGCCGACGCCCGCCTCCATTCTGGCGGCCACGGACGACGACCTGCGCGCCTGCGGGTTCTCGGCCAACAAGATCCGCGCCGCCAAGGCGATCGCGGACGCGATCGTGAGCGGACATCTGCCGTTGGATGACCTCGGCGCCATGCCGGCCGATGACGCCCATGCGCGCCTTTGCGCCGTGAAGGGCGTCGGCCCCTGGACGGCGGACGTGTACCTGCTGTTTTGCCTCGGCCATCCGGACGCCTTCCCGGCCGGCGACCTCGCCCTGCAGGAGGCCGCGCGCCTCGGCTTCGGCCTTTCCGAGCGCCCCTCCCCCAAGGCCTTCACCGCCATGGCGGAGCGCTGGCGTCCCTGGCGCGGCGCGGCCGCGACGCTGCTCTGGGCCTATTACCGCGTCGCCAAGGGCCGCGACGTGGTTCCGCCCGGCGACCAGGAGCGGCTCGGCGTCGGTTGATCCGGCGCGCCGGACGCTGCACAACGAAGGCCGCGCACCCCGGAGAACATCATGGCGGCTATCCTCGACGGTCCTCGGCTTCCCCCCGTCACCGGCGTGGCGAAGCAGCTCGTCGTGTTTCTGCACGGCTACGGCGCGGACGGGCGCGACCTGATCGACATCGGCGAGGAATGGCGCGCCTGGCTGCCCGACGCCGCCTTCGTGGCCCCGCACGCGCCCGACCCCTGCGACGGCGCCCCCATGGGCCGGCAGTGGTTTCCGCTCACCATGCGCGACCCGCACGAGCGCTGGACTGGCGTAGTGGGAGCGCGGCCCGCGCTGGACGCCTTTCTGGACGCCGAGCTCGCACGCTGGGGGCTGCCGGACAAGCAGCTCGCGCTGGTGGGCTTCAGCCAGGGAACCATGATGGCGCTCCACACCGGCCTGCGTCGCCCGCGCCCGCCGGGCGCCATCGTGGGCTTTTCGGGCATGCTGGTGGGGCCCGAACACCTGGCCGCGGAGGCGACGGGCGCGCCGCCCGTGCTGCTGGTGCATGGCGACCAGGACCCGGTAATCCCCGTGCAGGCGCTATTCATGGGCGCGATCGGCCTCGCCAAGGCGCAGCTGTCCTGCCAGTGGCATCTCTCCTTCGGAGTCGAGCACGGCATCGACGGCGAGGGGCTGCGCCATGCCGGGCAGTTCGTCGCCCAGTCCCTCACCGGGCGCACGCCGGGGTTCTGATCACGGGCTTTCCGCCCGCGTTCACGCCCGCTACCCTGCGGCGAAACAGCCGGGGAAGCGCGCGCCCATGAACGCCATCACGAGTTCCGACACAAACCCGTTCACGTTCAACACGGCGAAATCCATCGTCTTCGGCGCCGGCGCGATCGCCCGCCTGGGCGAGATCGCCCGCCCGCTCGCCGGCGCCCGCATCGCGCTCGTCACCGACAAGGGCGTGGTCGCGTCCGGCCTCGTCGAACCTGCCCTCTCGTCCCTGCGCGCGGCCGGCATCGAGGTCTCGGTCTTCGACGCCGTGGTGGCGGACCCGCCCGAGGCGGTCGTGATGGCGGCGGTTGAGGCCGCGACGGCGGCCGGCGCGCAGGGCGTGATCGGGCTCGGCGGCGGCTCCTCGATGGACGTCGCCAAGCTGGTCGCCCTGCTGGCGGCCGGGCGCGAGAGCCTGTCGGACATCTATGGCGTCGGCTTCGCCAAGGGCCCTCGCCTGCCGCTCATTCTGGTCCCGACCACCTCCGGCACCGGCTCGGAGGTGACGCCGATCTCCATCGTGACCACAGGCGAGAACGAGAAGAAGGGCGTGGTGTCGCCCGTGATCCTCCCCGACGTTGCGCTGCTCGATCCCGACCTGACGCTCGGCCTGCCCCCCCACGTCACCGCCGCGACCGGCATCGACGCCATGGTGCATGCCATCGAGGCCTATGCGTCGGCCTCGCCCAACAACAACCCGCTGTCGCGCATGCTTGCCCGCCAGGCGCTGCAACTGCTCGGCGGCGCGCTCTTGAAAGCGGTCCGGGACGGCGCCGACCGACAGGCGCGCGGCGACATGCTGCTCGGGGCCATGCTGGCCGGGCAGGCCTTCGGCAACTCGCCGGTCGCAGCCGTGCACGCCCTCGCCTACCCGATCGGCGGCCGCTACCACGTGCCCCACGGCCTCTCCAACGCGTTGGTTCTCCCGCACGTGATCCGCTTCAACGCGCCCGCCGCCGCGGCCGTGTACGCCGAGATCGCCGCAGACCTCTTCCCGGAGCTCGCCGACACGGCGGCCGGCATGCGCGCCGACGCCTTCGCGGAAGCGCTGGCCGGCCTCGCGCCCGCCTGCAAGCTGGAAAGCCGCCTGCGCGACGTCGGCATCCCGCAGGAAGCGTTGCCCACGCTGGCCGCCGACGCCATGAAGCAGACGCGCCTGCTGGTGAATAACCCGCGCCCGCTCACCGAGGCCGATGCGCTCGCGATCTACCGGCAGGCCTGGTGATGAGCGACCGCGAGCCCCGCCGCACCCGGGCGGACTACCGCCGCTTCTCGCCCATCCAGACCCGCTGGGGCGACAACGACGCCTACGGCCACGTCAACAACACGGTCTACTACACGTGGTTCGACACGACCGTGAACGCCTGGCTGATCGAAGGCGGCTTTCTCGACATCGAGAAAGGCCAGACCATCAACCTCGTGGTGGAAACCAACTGCCGCTACTTTGCCAGCCTGGCCTACCCGGAGCCGATCGAGATTGGCCTCGCGGTGGAAAAGCTCGGAACGAGCTCGGTCACCTATGCGGTCGGGGTCTTCCGCCCCGGCGACCACGAGGCCGCCGCCCAGGGCCGCTTCGTCCACGTCGCGGTGGACCGCGCCACCCAGCGCCCCGTCCCGATCGCCCCCGCCATGCGGGAGGCGCTGGAAGAGCTGCTACGAAGCTAGCTGGCTGCCTATGACACCCTCCCGTCATTGCGAGCGCCAGCGAAGCAATCCAGCCTGAACGCCGGGCCATAAGACTGGATTGCTTAGCCTCCGCTCGCAATGACGGCGGAAGCCGCAATGCCCACCCTCCCCTCAAGGGGAGGGTAGGCTGCGACCACTCGCGGGTACGGGCGTGGCGCTGGAACTACCCCACCTCGCCCTTCGGCGCCGTCGAGACGATCCACACGCCGACGAGGATGATCGCAGCGCCGGCCAAGTCGCGCAGGCTCACGGTCTCGCCGAGAACCACCACCGCCATCAGGGTGGCCCAGACCGGCAGCAGATACCCGATCATCGCCGCCTTGGTGGGCCCGGCGGTGCGGATCAGCGTCATGAAGATCGTGATCGGCACGGCAGTCGCCACCAGCCCCAGCGCGGCCAGCACCGGCAGGTTGGCGGCGATCTGCCCCGGCGCCTCGGCGCGCACGAACAGGAGCGTCAGCGTCAGCGAGGCCAGCGCCGAGATGCTCTGCTGGCCCAGCGCCATGCGGGCCGGCTCCACGTGCCGCACCGTCTTGGCGTAAATGTTGCCGACCGCGTAGCTGAACGACACCGCCACCATGGCGAGAACGCCGAGCGCCCCGCCGCTCACGTCCAGAAACGCCGCGGGCCCCACCAGCACCGCCATGCCGACGAAGCCCACCGCGACGCCCAGCACGCGCCGGCGTGTCAGCCTCTCGTCCGCGAAGGCGAAATGCGCCAGCACGGCCACCATCAGCGGGCCGGACGCCTGGATCATAGCGCTGAGCCCGGCCGTGATCTGCGACAGCGCATAGGCGGTGAGCACGTTGGGCAACCAGCCGTTCAGTGTGCCGAGCACCAGCCAGGGCGCGGCCTCGTCGCGCCGCGGCAGCGGATTCTGGCCGCGCAGCAGAAACCACGCCGACAGCGCCACCGCCGCAACTGAGGCCCGGCTCGCCGCCGTTACGAAGGGGTGCACGGTTCCGGCGAGCTTCATGAACAGGAAGCCCGACGCCCACAGGAGCGAGCAGGCCAAAAGGCGCGCAATGACGACGCCGTTGGACGGTTGCGCGGCGATCACCTCAGCCGCCGAGCAGGTCGATCAGCGGCGGGATCAGCGGCTCGTCGGCGGGCGGCATCGGATAGTCGCGCAGCTTGTTCGGCCGCACCCATTTCAGAGCCTGGTGCTCCTTCTGGACCACCAGCCCCTCCCAGCGCTTGCAGATCCACAGCGGCATCAGCAGCTGGAAGGTCTCATAGGTGTGGCTCGCAAAGCTGAGCGGCGCCAGGCAGGCCTCCTTGACGGTGATGCCGAGTTCCTCGTGCAGCTCCCGGATCAGCGCATCCTCGGGCCGCTCGCCGGCCTCCACCTTGCCGCCTGGAAACTCCCAGAGCCCGGCCAACTGCTTTCCCTCCGGCCGCTGCGCGATCAGCACACGGCGATCGGCGTCCACGAGGGCGCATGCGGCGACGAGAACGAGCTTCACGGGATCACTCCGGCGGCAGGGGCCGGCTGCTTATAGCAAGCCTCGCCGCCGATGAAACGGGCGCCGGCGCTGCCGCACGCTCACGGCGCGCGGTGAAGTTGAGCGAGGCGGAAGCTCCCTCAGTCGGCCAGCCACTCCGGCAGGCGGTCGAGGCCGATCAGTTCTTCGTAGGTCTGGCGCGGGCGGACCACCGCGTATTCTGCGCCGGAGACCAGCACCTCGGGGATGAGGCGGCGGGAATTGTACGTGCCGGCCTGGGCGGCGCCATACGCGCCGGCCGTCATGACGGCCAGGAGGTCGCCCGGGCGGGGTTCGGCCATCTCGCGGTCCAGCGCCAGGTAGTCGCCGCTTTCGCAGACTGGCCCGACCAGATCGGCGGTGATGCGGGGGGCGTCCGGGTTCGGGACCACCGGCTTGATGTCGTGGTGGGCCTCGTAGAGCGTCGGCCGGATCAGGTCGTTCATGGCCGCGTCCGCGATCACGAAGAACTTTCCGTCGCCCTGCTTCACGTAGATCACCGACGTCACCAGGATGCCGGCGTTGCCGACGATCAGCCGGCCGGGCTCGAACACGAGCGTGCAATCGAGGTCGCGCGTGTGGCGCTTGACGATGGCGGCGTAGTCCAGCGGCAAGGGCGGGGGGTCGTTGTTCTCGCGATATGGGATGCCAAGGCCGCCGCCGAGGTCTACATGGTCGATGACGTGGCCGTCGGCGCGCAGCTCGCGCACGAAGTCGGCCAGCAGCGCGAAGGCGTCGTCGAAGGGCTGCATGTCGGTGATCTGCGAGCCGATATGCATGTCGACGCCCGACACCTTCAAGCCGGGCAGCTTGGCGGCGCGGGCGTAGACCTCCCGGGCGCGCGAGATCGGGATGCCGAACTTGTCGCCCGACTTGCCGGTCGAGATCTTGTGGTGGGTCTTGGCGTCGACGTCCGGGTTCACGCGCAGGGCGATATGGGCGGTCTTGCCCATCTGCGTGGCGACCGCCGACAGGGCCTCGAGCTCAGGCTCGGACTCGACGTTGAAGCAGAGGATCTCCTGCTCCAGCCCGTACGCCATCTCGCGCGGCGTCTTGCCGACGCCCGAGAAGGTGATGCGCGAGCCCGGCACGCCAGCCGCCCGGGCGCGGCGCAGCTCGCCCTCCGACACCACGTCCATGCCGGCGCCGAGCCGCGCCAGCGTCTTCAGAACCGCCTGGTTGGAATTCGCCTTCATGGCGTAGCAGACGAGCGAGGGCGCATCCGCGAAGGCTTCGGCGAACACGCGATAGTGCCGCTCCAGCGTGGCGGTGGAATAGCAATAGAACGGCGTGCCGACCTCGTCGGCGATGCGGCGGAGGTCCACGCCCTCGGCGTGCATGACGCCGTCGCGGTAATCGAAATGATGCATGACAATGGCCCTGCGGCGGGCCGAGATCGGCCCGGGGACGCGGTTTACAACAGCGGATCCAGGATGAACGGCTCCTTGGGAGCCGTGATCGGTTTGCCCTTGGCCTTCTGGTTGCCCGACGCAACGGGCGAAATGGAGGGCGCGATGGTGCGCGCAGCGTTCGGATCGGCGTCCGGCTGCTCCAACGGATCCGGCTTGGCGTTCACCGCGCCCGGCGGCGGCTCCAGCGGACCCTTGCGCCCGCAGGCGCCGAGTGAAACCAGCAGGACGGCGCCCAGAACCAGCGCGAGCGATCGCGACGCGAGCGAAACTGACGAGACAGGCACGGGCGAAACTCCGAGAAGCTGCGGCACTATAGCGAAAGCCGGGCCGCGCGAAAGCGCAGCCGGGAGACAGTGGCGCGCGATTTCAACGCGCCGGCGCGGCCGCTTCCTTGGCAAGGTCCTTGGCGAGCTTCGTCAGCCAGCGGCGGGCCTGCTTCTTCACCTCGGTCGGAGCCGTGCCGCCGTAGCTGACGCGGCTGCGCACCGAGCGCTCGACGCCCAGCACCGCGAACACGTCCTGCGTGATCGCGGGCTCCACGGCCTGCATCTCGGCCAGCGACAGCTTCTCCAGGCCGACGCCCTTGTCTGACGCGAGCCCGACGATGCGGCCGGTGACGTGGTGCGCCTGGCGGAACGGCATCTTGAGCGTGCGGACCAGCCAGTCGGCGAGGTCGGTCGCGGTGGCGTAGCCGAGGCCGGCGGCCTTTTTCATGGCCTTCAGCTCGGGCTCCATGTCGCGCACCATGCCGGCCATGGCGGCGATGCACAGCGACAGGGTCTGCAGGGCGTCGAAGGCGCCTTCCTTGTCCTCCTGCATGTCCTTGGCGTAGCTCATCGGCAGGCCCTTGATGACGACCAGGAGCGCCGTGAGCGCGCCGATCACGCGGCCCGTCTTGCCGCGAACCAGCTCGGCGGCGTCCGGGTTGCGCTTCTGCGGCATGATCGAGGAGCCGCTCGTGAACTTGTCCGAGAGCCGCACCAGCCCGAACTGGGGCGTAGTCCAGAGCACGATTTCCTCCGCGAACCGCGACAGGTGCACGGCGCAGATGGACGCGGCCGCGAGCGCCTCGAGCGCGAAGTCGCGGTCGGACACGCTGTCGAGCGAGTTCGCGGTGGGCCGGTCGAAGCCCAGCGCCTCGGCGGTCATGCGCCGGTCGATCGGGAACGAGGTGCCGGCCAGCGCCGCGGCCCCGAGCGGGCACTCGTTCATGCGCCGGCGCGCGTCCGCGAAGCGGCCCCGGTCGCGGCCCAGCATCTCCACATAGGCCAGCAGATGGTGCCCGAACGTGGTGGGTTGCGCCGACTGCAGATGCGTGAAGCCGGGCATCACCGCGCCCGCATGCGCGAGCGCCTTTTCGGCCAGGGCGGCCTGCAGGTCGGCCAGCTGGCCGTCGAGCTGGTCGACCGTATCGCGGACCCACAGCCGCATGTCGGTGGCGACCTGGTCGTTGCGCGAGCGCGCCGTGTGCAGCCGACCGGCCGCGGGACCGACGATCTCGGCCAGCCGCGACTCCACGTTCATATGGATGTCCTCGAGGGACCGCGAGAACGTGAAGTCACCTGCCTCGATTTCGGCATGCACGGCGGTTAAACCGTCCGCGATGGCTTTTGCGTCCGCGCTGGTGACGATTCCCTGCTTCGCCAGCATGGCCACATGGGCCTTCGACCCGCGGATGTCCTGGCGCCAGAGGGCCTTGTCAAAATCGATGGAGGCGTTGATCTCCTCCATGATGGCGTCGGGGCCGCTGTTGAAGCGGCCGCCCCACATCGTGTTGCTCATGCTCTCTCGGTTCCCAACGCAGGACGGCTCATGACGGACCAGGCATCTTCAACGGCGCGGCGCCGGCGCCTTTCGGCGGTGGGGGCGATCGCGACCGCGGCGGCGCTCGGGCTGGCGGTGCTATACGGGACGAACCGGGGTTGGGGCAACGCCGCCGACGCCGATTGCGGGCCTGCCGCGACCGTCGCACAGGCCATGCAGCCGCTGGCGCGCGGCGAGGTTGCGGCCGTGCAGGTCAACAAGGCCCCGAAGCTCCTGCCCGCGCTGGCCTTCAACGACGCCGCCGGCAAGCCGATGACGCTCGCGGACCTGCGCGGCAAGACCGTGCTGCTCAACCTCTGGGCGACATGGTGCGCGCCCTGCCGGCACGAAATGCCGGCGCTGGACGCCCTGCAGGGCAAGCTCGGCGGCGACGACTTCCAGGTGGTGGCCGTGAACATCGACACCCGCAACCTGGACAAGCCCCGGCAGTGGCTCGACGAAAACAAGATCACGCGGCTGGCCTACCACGCCGACCCGAGCGCCAAGATCTTCCAGGAGCTGAAATCCATCGGCAAGGCCTTCGGCATGCCCACCACCGTGATCGTGGACCGCAAGGGCTGCGAGCTCGCCAGCCTGGCGGGGCCGGCCGAATGGTCGAGCGAGGACGCCGTGAAGCTGCTGCAGGCGGCGGCCGGGAAGTAGGCGTGGCCACTGCCTAGACCGGCCACTGCATTTCTCCGCCCCGCATCTCCTCCCAGGCCTTGGCCATCGCGAGCACGCCGCGGTCGTCGAAGCGGCGGCCGACGATCTGGAGGCCGATGGGCAGGCCAGAGGACGTGAAGCCGGCGTTGATCGAGAGGGCCGGGTTCTCGGCCATGTTCCACACCACCGTGTAGCCGATGTGCTCGAAGGGGCGTGACGGGTCGTGCAGCGGCGACGCCCATTCGGCCGGGTAGGTCGGAACCGGAGCGGTGGGCGACAGCACGTAATCGAGATCGGCGAACAGCGCCGCCGCGCCCTTGCGCATCTCCATGGTGCGGTTGTAGCCGCGGATCACGTCGAGGCCGCTGCGGTGAGCGCCGGTTTCCGCCCAGTCGCGGATATAGGGCAGCACGCGGTCGCGACGCTCGTCCGGGAAGCGCGAGAGGTCGTCCCAGGCGCGCACGCGCCAGAAATCGTCGAGGCCGTCCAGCATCTCACGGGACAGGATCGCCGGAACGGGGCGCACGACGGCGCCGGCTTCTTCGAACAGGCGCGAAGCGCGCTCCACGGCGGCCGCGACCTCGGGGTCGAGCGGCAGCCCGGCCCCGATGTCGAACATCAGGCCGATCCGAAGGCCTCTCAATGGAATGAAATTGTCCGTCCAGTCGATCGCCTGTTCGGGCAGGCTCGTGCCGTCGCGCCCGTCGGGGCGGCTGAGAACGCTCATCATCAGGGCGGCGTCCGCAACCGTGCGGGTCATCGGGCCGGCGACGCGGCCCAGGAAAGGCGGGTCGATTGGCACGCGCCCGGCGCTGGGTTTGAGGCCGACGAGGCCGCACCAGCCGGCCGGCAGACGCACCGAGCCGCCGATGTCGGTGCCCAGATGCAGCGGGCCGTAGCCGGCCGCCCCGGCCGCCGCCGCGCCCGCGCTGGAGCCGCCGGGGTTGAGGCGCGTGTTCCACGGGTTGCGAGCGGTCTTGTGAAAGCTCGACAGCCCGGAGGAGAGCATGCCGTAGTCCGGCATGGTGGTCTTGGCGAGCAGGATCGCGCCCGCCTCGCGCAGCCGCGCGGCCGGCGGAGCGTCGACGGCGGCCGGCGTGAGTTCGGTCGCGGCGGTGCCGAGCGGAACCGGGATGCCCGCCGTGGCGATGTTCTCCTTGATGGTCACCGGGACGCCGTCCAGCGGACCGAGCGGCTCGCCGCGCATCCAACGGTCCGTGGCGGCGCGCGCCGCTTGCCGGGCCGACGCGGGATCGAAGGCGTAAAGCGCACACAACTCCGGCTCGCGGCGCTCGATCTGCGCGATCACGGCTTCTACGGCCTCGGACGGGCTGAGCGAGCGAGCGCGGTAGAGGTCGAGCAGTTCGCAGGCGGACAGAAGCGGAATGGCGGTCACGAGGCGGTCACCGTTGTTCGGACGTTTGCCCCAGCTTGGTCCATCGCCGCCGCCATTGCGAGCCGCAGGCGAAGCAATCCAGCCCGGCGGTCGACACTTAGGCTGGATTGCGTCGCTGGCGCACGCCATGACGGCGAGGGGCGTTGGCGAACAGCCATGCCCCGGCCCGCGAGATCGTGACCGGACGGAGCGGCCTGCGCCCGGCGGTCGCGGCCCTGGGGGGTAGCGACTTTTCGGGCGCATGTTAAGTTGGGGATCTGGGGCCAGTGGAGCCGCGATGAGCGAAGACGCGCCGGGCCAAGCGCCCGTCTCCAATGTCGACCGGGCCCGCACGGCGGCGGACCGGATCGGCCGTTTGGCCCGCCGGGCGTCCCTGACGCTCGTCTGGGAGCGGACCTGGCCTTGGCTGGCCGGGGCGCTCACCATCCTGGCGCTCTTCATCACCGTGTCTTGGCTCGGCTTATGGCTGGCGGTTCCCGCTTGGGGGCGCATGGCCGGCGTCGCCGTGACCGCGTTGTTGCTGCTGGGCGCGCTGGCGGGAGCCTTGCGCACGCCGCGGCCGAGCTGGCGCGAAAGCCTATCGCGGCTCGATCGGGATTCCGATCTCGCGCACCGGCCCGCCACGGCTCTGACCGACGAACTCGCGATCAACACCAATGACGCCGGAACCCGCGCGCTCTGGGAGGCGCACCGGGCGCGCGTGCTGGACGCCGCCGCGCGGATCCGCGTCGGCGCGCCGGCCCCGCGCCTGGCCGAGCGCGATCCCTGGGCGCTGCGCTTTGCGGGCGCGCTCGCGCTGATAGCGGCGTTCTTCTTTGCGGGCCCCGAGCGCGAGGCGCGGCTGCTGGCCGCCTTCGACTGGTCCGGGCAGACGGCCACCGGGCTGGCTTTCCGGCTGGACGGCTGGGTTGATCCGCCGCCCTACACGCAGTTTCCGCCCGTTTTGCTGGACCTGAAAACCGCCGATGGCTCGGCCGCCGCTCCGCGGGTGCGCGCTCCGGTGGGCTCGACTCTGGTGGTGCGGGCTTCACAGGCCAAGGGGCTGACGCTGACGCCCGCGGGTGGCATTGCGCCGCCCAAGGCGCCGGACGCGCCTGACGGAGCCGCCCAGAAGGCCGCGACTGCGCCGGCCACGGCGCCCAAGACCGACGTCAAGCCTGCCGCGCAGGCCGCGGCCGAACCGCCGCTCGAGAGCCGCTGGACGGTTTCGCGCGACGGCACCCTGACGGTGACGCGCGGCGCCACGACCCTGGCGACGATCGCCGTGACGGCCATTCCGGACCGGGCGCCGACAATCGAGCTCACGGCCGAGCCGCAGCCCGCGGAACGCGGCGGGCTGACGCTGGCCTATGAGGTCAAGGACGACTACGGCGTGGTCTCGGCCGAGGCCCGCTTTGGACGGCTGATCCGCAACGGCCAGCCGGTGGAGCCCCGGCGCGCGCCGTTGGTGCCCGCCCCGCAGGCGACGCTCGGACTCCCGGGCGGCGACAACCGCGACGGCGAAGCCCGCACCACCGTGGACCTCTCGGACCATCCCTGGGCTGGCGCGCGGGTGGAAATGACGCTCGTTGCGCGCGACGAGATTGGCCAGGAAGGGCAGAGCACCACCATCCAGGTGACGCTGCCGCAGCGGCCCTTCTCCAAGCCTCTCGCCAAGGCGCTGGTGGAGCAGCGGCGCGACCTCATCCTCGACCCGGCGAGCCGCCGGCGCGTCAACGAGGCGCTGTATGCGCTGATGATCTCCCCGCAGGTTTTCACGCCCGACACCTCGGTCTATCTCGGCCTGCGCACGGCGGCGACGCGTCTGCGCGGCGCCCGGGCCGACCAGGATCTCGTCAGCGTCGCCGACATGCTGTGGGAGATGGCGCTCAAGATCGAGGATGGCGACCTCAGCGACGCCGAGAAGGCGCTGCAACAGGCGCAGCAGAACCTCAAGGACGCGCTGGAGCGCGGGACTACCGACCAGGAGCTGAAGCGCCTGACGCAGGAGCTGAAGCAGGCGCTGGACCGCTACCTGCGCGAATACGCCGAGCAGATGCTCAAGAACCAGGATCCGAACCAGCAGCAGAGCCGGATGGATCCGAACACCCGCATGGTGACGCCGCGCGACCTGCAGAAGATGCTGGACCGCATGGAGGAGATGGCCCGCAAGGGCGACACCGAGAGCGCCCAGCGCATGCTTGAGCAGCTCAAGAACATGCTCAACAACCTGAAGACCGCCCGCCCGGGCCAGCGCCAGATGGACGGCGGCCAGCAGCAGATGGAGCAGGCGCTCGACGACCTCGACAAGATGACGCGCGAGCAGCAGGAGCTGCGCGACAAGACTTTCCGGGAAGGCCAGAAGCAGCGCCAGCAGGGCCAGCGCGGGCAGCAGCAGCGGCCCCAGCAGGGCCAGCAGCAGGGCCAGCGCGGCCAAAAGGGGCAGCGCGGCCAGCAGGGTCAGCAAGGGCAGCAGGGTGAACCCGGAGATCAGGGCGACGGCCAAGAGATGGGCCAGGGCGAGGGCGGCGAGCAGGAAGGCATGCAGGGGCTCGGCCAGCGCCAGCAGGCTCTGCGCGAGCGGCTACGCGAGTTGCAGCGCCAGATGCGCGAGAACGGCATGAATGGCGAGCAGGGTCTCTCGGAAGCCGAGGACGCCATGCGGCAGGCCGAAGGCGCGCTCGGGCAAGGCGAGGACGGCCAGGCCGTGGACCAGCAAGGCCGCGCGCTGGAAGGGCTACGCCGCGGCGCCCAGGGCCTCGCCCAGCAGATGCAGCAGGGCGACGGCAACCAACAGGCGGACGGCGACCCCAACGGCCCGGGCCAGCCCGGCAACCGGCGGGCGCAATCCTCCGAGCCCAACGACGATCCGCTCGGCAGGCCGACGCCCACCACCGAGGCGGGAGACCGCTCCAAGTTCCGCCAGGGCGGCAAGCGCGGCACGCTGGAAGAGCGCGCCCGCGAGGTGACCGAGGAACTGCGCCGCCGGCTGGGCGACCCCAACCGGCCGCAGGAGGAGCTGGATTATCTGCAGCGGCTGTTGCCGGTGAATTGAGGGGCTGCGGATTCTGCAGCTTTGTCGCCCGATCTCGTCGGGTGGCCCACACCAACGGCCCTCATCCTGAGGAGCGGCGCCTCTTGGCGCTGCGTCTCGAAGGACGAGGGGATCCAGAAGGCTGTAACCGTCGTGCAAGCTGGTATCCCTCGTCCTTCGAGACGCAGGCCGAAGACGGCCTGCTTCTCAGGATGAGGGTGTCGAGAGCGAGCGAACGACTTCTTGGCCAAGCCTCAGGCTGAGCGATTTCATTGCGGCGCGTGCTGAGCTACCGGCGTCCGGCAGGCAGGCGGCGAAACGCCGCCCTTGGCTGGGGCGGCCGTCAGGCCTAAATCACAGGCGAGCCGCGTCGAACGCGGCGGCGCCAGCGCAGGAGCAATTCGTGGCAGCCCTTCTCAACAACGCCGTGCCGTTCGCGATGGGCGGCGTCGTCCTCGTGCTGCTGATGGGCCTCATCAACATGTTCCGGGGCGGCAGCCCGAACACCTCGCAACGCCTGATGCGCTGGCGCGTGGGGCTGCAATTTCTCACGGTCGTGCTGGTGCTGGCTGTGATTTGGATGCGCGGCTGAGCATAAGCCGCAGGCGTGGCGCCAAAGTCATTGATTGCCGCGCCGATTCTCTTCCACCATAAGCGGAGTACGTTGGCGCCGGTTGTTTTTAACCGGTCGTTAACCATGGCAATGCTCCTGCTGGCGGCAGGGAGACAAGATGCGTCACGTTCGATCCACCCTTGCCGCAGCGCTTTTCGCAGGTTCGATGATCGTCTCGCCTTGGTCGCAGGCCGCCGATCTGGCGCAGCCGCAACCTGCAGGGGCGACCCAGAGAGTTTCGTTTCTGTCCGAGTTGCGCCTGGGCGTTTTCGCGCATGATCCCTGGAGCCCCGAGCGCGGGAGCGTGGACGTGAACGCCGAAGCGCTGTTCGCCAAGCCGTTCGACTTCACCGACCAGCTCGCCTCCGCCTTCGTTCCGCGCCCGCATATCGGCGCGACCTTCAACACGCGCGGCGACACGAGCCACGCCTATGTGGGGCTGGCCTGGACCTTCTCGCTCACCGAGCGGATCTTCCTGGAGGGCGCGCTTGGCGGCGCGCTGAACAATGGCGTGGCCGGCCCGGTAACGCCGGTCGGGCGGTCGGCGATGGGCTGCCATCTCGGTTTCCGCGAGGCGGCCTCGCTGGGCTACCGGTTCACGGACGCGATCAGCCTGATGGCCACCGTGGAGCACATCTCCAATGCGGGCGCCTGCAGCGACAATCGCGGGCTAACGAATGTCGGCATGAGGCTGGGCTACAGCTTCTAGGCCGCTATAACGCTTCCCGAACACTGCGCTGACGGGAGGCCCGCGATGGTCCGGCTCAACAAGATCTACACCCGCACGGGCGACGACGGCACGACCGGGCTCGGCACCGGCGAGCGTGTGCCGAAGTTCAGCCTGAGGGTGGACGCCTACGGCACCGTGGACGAGACCAACGCGGCCGTCGGCATGGCGCGCATGCACACCGGCGGCGCGCATCCGCTCGTCGACGAGATGCTGGCGCGCATCCAGAACGACCTGTTCGACCTCGGCGCCGACCTTTGCGCGCCCGACGGCGGCAAGCCCCTGCCCTATGAGCCGTTGCGCATCGTTGACGCGCAGGTGGAGCGGCTGGAGGCCGAGATCGACCAGTTGAACGAGTCGCTGTCGCCGCTCCGCTCCTTCGTGCTGCCCGGCGGATCTCCGGCCGCTGCGGCGCTGCATCTCGCCCGCACGGTGAGCCGGCGCGCAGAGCGGCTCATGGTGCAACTGGCGCAGACGCCCGGTGAGCCCGTGGGCGCGCCGGCCCTGCGCTACGTGAACCGGCTGTCGGATTTCTTTTTCGTCGCCTCCCGCTACGTCAACGATAAGGGCGAGGGCGACGTGCTGTGGATTCCGGGCAAGAACCGCTAGAGCGTCGCCATTCTCATGAGAACGATACTCGCCGAATGACGGAGACGCTCCGCGTTTCGGCGCGTTGACAAGGCTTCCGGCGCGCCTTTACGGTCCCGGCCTTGCAACGGAACGGCGCCAGCCGGGCTGATTGGTCGCTGCCGCGCATCTCTTGTGGCGCGGAGCGGCGTGATACTATTCGCGGCTTTCGAACGAGCGGGATGCGGCCGGCGCTCCCCGGAGGAGAAACGATGAAGATCCTCGTGCCCGTGAAGCGGGTGGTCGATTACAACGTGAAGATCCGCGTCAAGGCGGACGGGTCGGGCGTCGAGCTCGCCAACGTGAAGATGTCGATGAACCCCTTTGACGAGATCGCCGTCGAAGAGGCGCTGCGCCTCAAGGAAGCCGGCAAGGCGACCGAGGTCGTGGTGGTGTCGATCGGGCCCGCGCAGGCGTCCGAGACCATCCGCACCGGCCTCGCGATGGGAGCCGATCGCGGCATCCTGGTGAAGGTGGACGGGATCGTGGAGCCGCTGGCGGTGGCCAAGATCCTGAAGGGCGTGGTGGAAGCCGAGCAGCCCGGCCTCGTGATCCTCGGCAAGCAGGCCATCGACGACGACTGCAACCAGACCGGCCAGATGCTCGCCGCCCTCCTGGGCTGGGCGCAGGGCACCTTCGCGAGCAAGGTTTCGGTGGGCGGCGACGCCATCGAGGTGACCCGCGAGATCGACGGCGGGCTGCAGACCGTGGAGCTGAAGCTCCCCGCGATCGTGACCACCGATCTGCGCCTCAACGAGCCGCGCTACGCGTCGCTCCCCAACATCATGAAGGCCAAGAAAAAGCCGATCGACGAGAAGACCGCCGCGGACTTCGGCGTCGATACCGCGCCGCGCCTCAAGGTTCTCACCACGGCCGAGCCGGCGGGCCGCAAGGCCGGCGTCAAGGTGACGTCGGTGGAAGACCTCGTGGCCAAGCTCAGAAACGAAGCGGGAGTGATCTGATGCCGACCCTGCTCCTCGCAGACCATGACAACGCGTCCCTGAAGGACGTTACCGCCAAGGCGCTCACGGCCGCCAAGGCGCTGGGCGGTCCGGTGCATGTGCTGGTCGCCGGCTCCGGCGCGCAGGCCGCCGCCGATGCGGCCGCCAAGCTCGACGGCGTCGAGAAGGTGCTGCTCGCCGATGCGCCGGCCTACGCCAACGGCCTCGCCGAGCCGCTCGCGGCGCTGATCGTAAGCCTCGCCGGCTCGTATGACGCCATCGTGGGCTCCTCGACCTCCACGTCCAAGAACGTGCTGCCGCGCGTCGCCGCGTTGCTGGACGTCATGCAGGTGTCGGACGTCATCAAGGTGGTGTCGGCCGACACCTTCGAGCGGCCAATCTACGCAGGCAACGCCCTGCAGACCGTGCAGGCCACCGACGCCAAGAAGGTGATCACGGTGCGCACCGCTTCGTTCCAGGCGACGGGCGCGAGCGGCTCGGCTTCGGTCGAGAGCGTGGCGGCCGCCGCTGATCCGGCGCTTTCGACCCACAAGGGCGAGAGCCTGTCGAAGTCGGACCGGCCGGAGCTGACCTCCGCCAAGATCATCATCTCGGGCGGCCGCGCCATGCAGAACGCCGAGAACTTCAAGACCTATATCGAGCCGATCGCCGACAAGCTCGGGGCCGCCATGGGCGCCTCGCGCGCGGCGGTGGACGCCGGCTACGCCCCCAACGACTGGCAGGTCGGCCAGACCGGCAAGGTGGTGGCGCCGGACCTCTACATCGCGGTCGGCATCTCGGGCGCGATCCAGCATCTCGCCGGCATGAAGGACTCCAAGGTCATCGTCGCCATCAACAAGGACGAGGAGGCCCCGATCTTCCAGGTGGCCGACTATGGCCTCGTGGGCGACCTCTTCCAGCTGCTGCCGGCGCTGAAGGACGAATTGTCCAAGTAAGGACCCCGCACGCTCGCGCGCCGCCGGCTTTTGGCTTGCGGCGCGCGGGCGTCATAGACCATTGTCCGCCTCCACGCTGGCGCGCACTGGTCTAGATTGGACCCGGCCGCGCGCGGCGGGTTTCGCACGGTAGAGGACGGCCCCGGCCGCACAGCAAGCATGTCGATCGAAATTCGCAAGGTGGGCATCATCGGCGCCGGCCAGATGGGCAACGGCATCGCGCAGGTTTGCGTGCAGGCCGGCATCGACGTGATGTTGAACGACCTCAGCGAAGACCGGATCACGGCCGGCATCGCGGCCATCGACTCGAATCTCGGCAAGCTGGTGCAGAAAGGCTCGATGGACGACGCCGAGCACCGCACCGCGCTGGAGCGGGTGCAGCCGGCCCGCAGCTTCGACGATCTCGGCTCCTGCGACCTCGTGATCGAGGCCGCGACCGAGAACGAGGAGGTGAAGCGCAAGATCTTCGCCCAGCTCTGCGCCTCGCTGAAGCCGGACGCCATGGTGGCGTCCAACACGTCGTCGATCTCGATCACGCGGCTGGCCTCCGTGACGGACCGGCCCGAGCGCTTCATCGGCATTCATTTCATGAACCCGGTCCCGCGCATGCAGCTCGTGGAGCTGATCCGCGGCATCGCGACCGAGGACCCCACCTTCGAGGCCGCCAAGGACCTCATCGCCAAGCTCGGCAAGACCGTGACGGTGGCGGAGGATTTCCCGGCCTTCATCGTCAATCGCATCCTGCTGCCGATGATCAACGAGGCGATCTACACGCTCTACGAGGGCGTCGGCTCGGTGGACGCCATCGACACAGCCATGCGGCTCGGCGCCAACCACCCGATGGGCCCGCTGCAGCTCGCCGACTTCATCGGCCTCGATACGTGCCTCTCCGTGATGCAGGTGCTGCACGAGGGACTGGCCGACTCCAAGTACCGGCCCTGCCCGCTGCTGGTGAAATATGTCGAAGCCGGCTGGCTCGGCCGCAAGACCCGCCGCGGCTTCTACGACTACCGCGGCGAGAAGCCGATGCCGACCCGCTGAGGATCCGGTGAGCGCCCTTCTCCCCTGGGAGAAGGGGCACGCCAGAGCCCCCGATACCTGCCTGTTTCGCCGATCAGCTTAAAGCTCCGCAAAGAGTCTGCGGGTAAGGTTGCTCTCCATGAGCACGATCGGCCCCGTGGATCCGTTGTCCAGCATCGTCACCATGCAGCAGGACGCCCTGCAGCAGCAGGTCGGCATCGCGGTGATGAAGCAGCAGATCACGGCGGAGCGGTCGCTGCTGTCGATGCTCGACACCGCGTCGCAAAACGTCGAGGCCGCGCCGGCTCCCGGGACCGGAACCAAGGTCGACGTCCGGGCCTGACCCCGCGACCGCGCGTCACGCGACGTCCGCCGCACTTCACAAGAGCGTCACGACAGGCATAGACTATTCGGCAGAGCGGATTCGGTCCGCTCTGCGGAGTAGGAGGCGCTTTCGGTGACGATCCACGTTCACCAGCCCCACATCCATCATCCCGTGTCGCCGGAGGCGTGTCCGGCGCTGGTGCTCAATGCGGACTACAGGCCGCTCAGCTACTACCCGCTATCGTTGTGGAGCTGGCAGGACGCCATCAAGGCGGTGTTCCTGGACCGGGTGAACATCATCTCGCATTACGACAAGACGGTTCGAAGTCCCACCTTCGAGATGCAACTGCCCTCGGTCGTGTGCCTCAAGACCTACGTCAAGCCGTCCCGGCACCCCGCCTTTACACGCTTCAACGTCTTCCTGCGCGACCGCTTCACCTGCCAATATTGCGGCTCGCGCGACGACCTGACCTTCGACCACGTAATTCCCCGCTCCAAGGGCGGGCAGACGACCTGGGAGAACGTGGTCGCGGCCTGCTCCCCCTGCAACCTGCGCAAGGGCGACCGCATGCCCCGCCAGGTGGGCATGATCCCCCACCAAGCCCCCTACGCACCCTCCGTCAGCGACCTGCACCAGAATGGCCGGCTCTTCCCGCCGAACTACCTGCACGAGAGCTGGATGGATTACCTGTATTGGGATTCGGAGCTGGAGCCGTAGAGGCGAGGGTTCGTTCACTCATCGCGGTAGCCAATTCACATTCCGTCATCCCCGGCGGCGCGAAGCGCCGGGAAGGGGATCCAGGGGTGAGCGCCTTTGCCCCTGAATCCCCTTCCCGACCTGCCGCGCAGGTCGCCGGGGATGACGGGGAGGCGGATTGACCACCCTTCCGTCATTGCGAGCGGCAGCGCCGCAATCCAGCCTAACGCCTGGCTGTTAGACTGGATTGCTTCGCCTCCGGCTCGCAATGACGGTGGAGAGAGGCCTCGCTTGTTTGAAGCGCGGTCCCGAAGCCGCGATCAGCGCGACTTCTTGTAGAGCTTCTGGGCGATCTCGAACATTTCCAAAATCGGCCATAACGCCTCAGCGGCTCTGACCGCGTGCGCTTTTTGCGGGCTGCATGCCGTTCGAAGTTCTACGCGCCGGATTTACCGCTCGGACCCGAGGCAGCGCCGGAGTCATCGAACGACAAGAACAAAGCTCGCCAAAGACGTAATAAAACCATTCGTCAACTCGAGGTTGAACAAATTTTTAGAGTTTTCCCTCCTATGGTGTTCCGGCTGATGATTTGGGGTGCGATATGAGCTGGGCTATCGGAACGCTGCGCGTTAAGGCGGCCTTTGGGGCCATGGCGCTATGCGCGACTTTGGCGCTTGGAGGCATGGGACAGGTCTACTGGGACATGTCGCGCCAGAATGAGGCCGACTTGAGCAGCAAGGCCAAGGTCGCGAGCGCCGGCGCGGCTGACGTGCTGGCGAAGATCGGCGATCGTATGGTGACGCACGCGGCGCTGCTGGCCGCCAATCCCGAGTTCGCGGCCGCCGCGACCGGCGGCACCGACGCGGCTCGGGAGACGCTGTTTGTAAGCCAGTTCAAGGCGCTGTCGTCGCTGGACACCGTAGTGTCCACACTCGAGGCCACCGACGCCAAGGGCTTCGTGCTGATCCGGGGCCACAATCCGCAGAAGAAGGGCGACGACAAGAGCAAGGAGCGTACGATTGTGACAGCGCTGGGCGGCGCGCCCGCGCGCGCACTGGCGGTGTCGCCGACCTCAGGTCAGATTGCGGTCGATGCGGTCCGGCCCCTGCTAAAGGACGGAGCGGTTGTCGGAACCCTGAAGGTTGGGACCTATTTCCGCCAGCCGACCGCCGTGGAGATAAAAAGGCTGACGGATGCCGACATCCTGTTCGTTCATGGTGGAAAGGTGCTTGCCTCTACGCTCACCGAGGCCGAGACGCCGATCTTGCCACAGAGCGCGATGGACGAGGCCGCGAGCGGCAAAACCGCGTTGGTCCGCCTGGGCGCCGGGGGGCGCAGCTACCAGGCCGCGGTTAACAGCCTGCCCACCGACGCGGGCGACCGCCTGTTCCAGGTCGCGCTGCTGGACCGTGGACCCCTGGTCGCCGCATTGAACGGGATGATGCTGCGCTTCGCCTTGGAAGCGCTCGCATCGCTGACTTTGCTCGCGCCGTTGATCATGTTCCTGACGGGACGCGGGCTGCGACCGCTTGCCGAACTGGTCGAAGTCTTGCTCGCCCTGCGGCAGGGCGACCGGGCCGTGTCGGTCCCGCACACCGGGCAGATCGACGAAATCGGCGAAATCGCCCGCGCAATCGAGGAGTTCCGCGACAATGCCGCCCGCGTGGCCACCATGGAAGCCGAGGAGCGCCAGGCCGCGAGCGAACGGGCCCGTCGCGCCGACATGATGGTGGAGGTCGTCGGCGAAGTGGGCGAAGTGGTGCGCAGGGCCGCCGAAGGCGACTTCTCGGCCCGCCTGCAGGTCAGCACGGACGACGCCGAAATGCGCAAGCTCGTCGACGGCATCAACGAGATCAACCGCGTGGTGGACGCCGCCACGGCGGAGTTCGCCGACGCGCTGGGCGACATCGCCCGCAACGATCTCACCCGCACGATCTCGTCCCCCTACAGGGGCCGCTTCGGCGAGCTCAAGGACGCGTTGAACGCCACCGTGGAGCAGCTGTCCGGCACGGTGTCGGCCATCCAGGGGTCGGTCGTGGACGTCGAGGCCGCCGCAGCCGAGATCCGGACGGGCGCGACCGACCTTTCCAACCGAACCGAACAGCAGGCCTCCTCGCTGGAGGAGACGGCGGCCACGGCCGAGCAGCTCGCCGCTTCCGTAAAGGCGGCGGCGCTGTCGTCGCGGCAGGCCGTGGACCTCGCCCGCGAGGCGATGGGAGCGGCCTCGGAAGGCGGGACAGTGGTGACCGCGGCGGTGGAAGCCATGGCGCGCATCGAAGACGCTAGCAAGAAGATCTCCGACATCACGGGGGTCATCGACGAGATTGCGTTCCAGACCAACCTGCTCGCCTTGAACGCCGCCGTGGAGGCCGCCCGCGCGGGCGAAGCCGGCAAGGGCTTCGCCGTGGTGGCCGCCGAGGTGCGCACGCTGGCGCAGCGTTCGTCGGAAGCCGCCAAGGACATATCGGGGCTGATCACGTCGTCCAACACGGAGATCGGCCAGGGAGTGAAGCTGGTGCGCAGCACCGGCGTGGTGCTGGAACGCATCGTGACGGCCAGCAGCAAGGTCTGCGACACCGTATCGGACATCTCGTCGGCCACAACCGAGCAGGCCAATGGCATCGAGGAGCTGACCCAGGCGGTGTCGCACATGGATCAGATGACGCAGCAGAACGCCGCCCTGGCCGAACAGAGCGCGGCGTCCGCGACGTCGCTGGCCGAGCAGATCGGTTTGCTGAACGATGTCGCGGCGGCGTTCCACACCCGGGCCGGGGCCAGAGCGGCGCGGAACGATGCGCAGCAACCGCGGCGGGCGGCAGCCCCCGTGCGGGCGGGTGGCCCCACCAAGGCGCCCGTGAACGAAACCGCGAAACTGCGCCGGCTCGCGGCCGAGGCTTTTGCGAAATCCGGCCCGGGCCCGGCCCGGCGAGCGGAACCCGCGCCCCGCAAGGCCGCGTCCGCGGGCGGATGGGACGAGTTCTAGCCCTGAGCTAAACGACCGGGGTCGCGGCGCGAAGGCCGCGGCCCGTTTCGTTCAGGCGAACTGCCCGTGGCAGTGCTTGAACTTCTTGCCCGAGCCGCAGGGGCACGGCTCGTTGCGGCCGACGCGGCCCCAGGTCGAGGGATCGTTGGGATCGCGCTGGGCGGCCGGCACCACCTCGTCTGCCGAGAAGCCGAGCTGCGCGGCCGCACGGGTGGTGGGATCGCCCGCCATCGCCATCTCGTTCTCGCCCGTGAGCGGATCGATGTGGGTGGCGTGCATGGGCGGCAGCTGCGGCTGCTCGGGCTCCTGGAACATCACCTCGACGCGCATGAGCTGCGCAGTGACCTGCTCGCGGAGCTGGCCGATGAGGCCGTCGAAGAGCTCGAAAGCCTCCTGCTTGTACTCGTTCAGCGGGTCGCGCTGCGCCATGGAGCGCCAGCCCACCACCTGCCGCAGATGGTCGAGCGTCACGAGGTGCTCGCGCCAGAGGTGATCGAGCATCTGGAGAAGCACCTGCTTCTCCACATAGGTCATCACGTCCGGCGTGTTCTTCTCGATGCGCTCCGCATAGGCCTCGTCGGCCGCCGCCTTGATGCGCTCGCGGATTTCGTCGTCCGCGATGCCCTCTTCCTTGGCCCATTCGGCCACCGGCAGCTCGAGGTTGAGGAGGCGCAGCACCTCCTCGTCCAGGCCCGCGATGTCCCACTGCTCCGGATAGGCGCCCTCGGGGATGTGCTTGGCGACCAGATCGTCGACCACGCCGTGGCGCATGTCGTCGATGGTGGCGCGCACGCTCTCCTCGCCCATGAAATCGCGACGCTGCTCGAACACCACCTTGCGCTGGTCGTTCATGACGTCGTCGTATTTCAGGATGTTCTTGCGCATGTCGAAGTTGCGGGCTTCGACCTTCTGCTGCGCCTTCTCGATCGCCCGGTTGATCCAGGGATGGATGATCGCCTCATCCTCCTTGAGGCCGAGCTTCTGCAGCATGCCGTCCATGCGCTCGGACCCGAAGATGCGCATCAGGTCGTCCTGCAGGGACAGGTAGAACTTGGAGCGGCCTGGGTCGCCCTGGCGGCCGGAGCGGCCGCGCAACTGGTTGTCGATGCGCCGGCTCTCGTGGCGCTCGGTGCCGACCACGTAGAGGCCGCCGGCGGCCAGCGCCTTCTGCTTCAGCTCGGCCACCTCGGCCTTGATGGCGGCGATCTGGGCGTCGCGCTCCGGGCCTTCGGGAAGATCGGCGAGTTCGTGGCGCACGCGCATGTCGACGTTGCCGCCGAGCTGGATGTCGGTGCCGCGGCCGGCCATGTTGGTCGCGATCGTCACCGCGCCGGGCACGCCCGCCTGCGCGACGATGAAGGCTTCTTGCTCGTGGAAGCGGGCGTTCAGCACCGCGAAGGTCTTGGAAGGCACGCCCGTCTTGGCGGCCTGGTAGAGCGGCTCAAGCGCCTTCGGGCTGGTGAAGTCGATCAACGTGTAGCCCTGCTCGACCATGAAGTCGGCGAGCTGCTCGGACTTCTCGATCGAGGTGGTGCCGACCAGGATGGGCTGGCTCTTCTCGGCCGCCTCCTCGATCTCACGCACGATGCCCTTCAGCTTCTCGGCCTGAGTCCGGTAGACCTCGTCGTCCTCGTCGATGCGGGTGACGCCGATATTGGTCGGGATCTCGACCACCTCGAGCTTATAGATGTCGAGGAACTCGTCCGCCTCGGTGGCGGCCGTGCCGGTCATGCCGGCGAGCTTGCCGTAGAGCCGGAAGTAGTTCTGGAACGTGATGGACGCGAGCGTCTGGTTCTCGGGCTGAACCTGGACGTGTTCCTTGGCCTCCAGCGCCTGATGCAGGCCTTCCGAATAGCGGCGGCCCGGCATCATGCGGCCGGTGAACTCGTCGATGATCACCACTTCGTCGTTGCGGACGATGTAGTCCTTGTCGCGCTGGAACAGCGTGTGGGCGCGCAGCGCCTGGTTGACGTGGTGCACCAGCGTGGCGTTCACGCCGTCATAGAGCGAGCCTTCCTTCAGGAGGCCGGCCTCGGCGAGAAGCTCCTCGATGTGCTCGTTGCCCTGCTCGGTGAGCGACACGGCGCGCTGCTTCTCGTCGACCTCGTAGTCTCCCTTGGCGAGCTTGGGCAGCAGCAGGTCGATGGAGTTGTAGAGGTCGGACCGGTCGTCCAGCGGCCCCGAAATGATGAGCGGGGTGCGCGCTTCGTCGACCAGGATGGAGTCGACCTCGTCCACGATCGCGAAGTTGTGTCCGCGCTGGACCATCTGGCCGAGCTCGTACTTCATGTTGTCGCGCAGGTAATCGAAGCCGTACTCGTTGTTGGTGCCGTAGGTGATGTCGCACGCATAGGCCTCGGCGCGCTGCACGTCGTCGAGGCCGTGCACGATGATGCCGACCGAGAGGCCGAGGAAGCGGTAGACCTGGCCCATCCACTCGGCGTCGCGGCGGGCGAGGTAGTCGTTCACCGTCACGACGTGGACGCCCTTGCCGGCGAGCGCGTTCAGGTAGGTCGGCAGGGTGGCGACGAGCGTCTTGCCTTCGCCGGTCTTCATTTCGGCGATGGAGCCTTCATGCAGCACCATGCCGCCGATGAGCTGCACGTCGAAATGGCGTTGGCCGAGCACGCGTTTGGCGGCCTCGCGCACGGTCGCGAAGGCGGCCGGCAGGATGTCGTCGAGCGTCTTGCCGGCTGCGAGCTCCTGGCGGAACTGGTCGGTGCGGGCGCGCAGCTGATCGTCCGTAAGGGCCGAGACTTCCGGCTCCAGGGCGTTGATGGCCGCGATCTTGGGCTTGTACGTCTTGAGCCGGCGATCGTTGGCCGAACCGAACACCTTCTTGGCAAGTGCGCCGAACATCGAGAACCCTTCTCACGTCGAAAGGCGGCGCAGCAGGCCGAGGCCAGGCGCCGTAGAGGTTTTGTCGGAGGGGCTTATAGCGCCATCCGCGTCGGGACGCACGGCTGTTGTGGGCCTTGCGCGTGAGGAACCGCGACCCTGCCCACGGGGGGCGTTCCGCCCAAACGGGGCCGCGCCCTCGTCAAGATGGTGTCACGATCGGCTTTTTCAAAGGGCGGGCCGCACTGCGCGCCAAAGACGTCTTGCGCGCGGATGCGCGTTGCTCCACTTGTTCGCGCAACACCGCGCTTTGCCCTTGCGCTTCCGGGCGCCGACACGGATCTCGAGAATGACCATCGCTCACGCGTCCCACCTCCGTCCCGCCGCCATTCTGGCGGCCGCCGCCCTGGCGCTCGGCCTCTCCCTCGGCGCGGCCTCGGCCCAGACGGCCGGCGCCGGCGACAAGGTCGTCGCCACCGTCGACGGCATGAAGATCACCGAAAAGGACCTCGACCTCGCGGCCGACGATCTTGGGGCCAACATGCCGCAGATGCCGGAGCCGGCGAAACGCGACTACCTGGTGGGCTATCTGGCCGACCTGAAGCTCGGCGCACGCGCGGCCGCCACCGCCAAGGTGGACGCCAGCCCGGATTTCGCAGCCCGCGCCGCCTACCAGCGCGACAAGCTGATGCTGGATGAATATCTCAGCCAGGAGGCCAAGAAGGCCGTCACGGACGAGAAGATGAAGGCGCTTTACGCCGACACCGTGAAGGACTTGAAGCCCGAGGAGGAGGCGCATGCGCGCCACATCCTGGTGGAGGGTGAAGCCGAAGCCAAAGCGGCGGCCGAGCGGGTGAAGAAGGGCGAGGACTTCGCCAAGGTGGCGACCGAGCTCTCCAAGGATCCGGGGTCGGGCAAGGAGGGCGGCGATCTCGGCTGGTTCTCCAAGGACCGCATGGTGCCGGAATTCGCGGACGCGGCCTTCAAGCTGCAGCCCGGGCAGGTTTCCGAGCCGGTGAAGAGCCAGTTCGGCTGGCACGTCATCAAGCTCGAGGAGAAGCGCACGAAGCCGGTGCCTCCCTATGACGAGGTCAAGGAGCAGATCAGCCAGTATCTGACCCGCAAGGCCCAGACCGACGTCGTGCTGGCGCTGCGCTCCAAGGGCAAGGTCGAGAGGCTCGACAAGCCGGCCGACGCTGGCGCGGCGGCAGCGGCCGGCGCGACCCCGGCGGCCGAGCCCAAGAAGCCCTGATCCACAGGTTACCCACAGCCGGGGGCGGTTTTCTCCCCCGGCTTTTTCTTGCCTCTTCCACAGAAGCTGGCCGCTCCGGCCCTTGCTGACCCGTCCCGCCCGAACCGCCGAGGATCGCCATGGCGACCGCCGTTTCCCCGCTCGCGCCCGCCTCGTTTCCGGACCTGCCGCCCATCGCGGGCGTGAGCTTCGCGACCGCCGCGGCCGGCATCCGCTACAAGGGCCGCACCGACGTGCTGTTGCTGCGGCTGGCCGAGGGAACCACGGCCGCGGGCGTGTTCACGCGCTCGCGCTGCCCCTCCGCCCCGGTGGACTGGTGCCGCAAGGCGCTGCCGGGCGGCAAGGCGCGAGGGCTGGTGGTGAATTCCGGCAACGCCAACGCGTTCACGGGCAAGACCGGCTCTGCCGCCGTAAAGCTCACGGCCGACATCGCCGCCAAGGCGCTCGGCTGCAAGCCGGGCGAGATCTTCCTGGCCTCCACGGGCGTCATCGGCGAGCCGCTGGACGCCACCAAGTTCGAGGGCGTGCTGCAGGATTGCGCCGGCCGCGCCGCCGAGGGCCCCTGGATCGAGCCCGCCAAGGCGATCATGACCACCGACACCTACCCGAAGGGCGCCACCGCCAAGGCGACCATCGGGGGCGTCGAAGTCACCATCAACGGCGTCGCCAAGGGCGCGGGCATGATCGCGCCCGACATGGCGACCATGCTGTCATTCGTGTTCACGGATGCGCCGATCGCCGCCGAGGCCCTGCAGGCCATGCTGTCGCGCTCCGTGAAGGGCTCGTTCAACGCCATCACGGTGGATAGCGACACCTCGACGTCCGATACCCTGATGCTGTTCGCCACTGGCGCCGCCGAGGCGCGCGGCTGCCCGCGCATCACGGAGGCCTCCGACCGCCGGCTCGCGGGCTTCCGCAAGGCGCTGGACGCCGTGCTGCTCGATCTCGCCCACCAGGTGGTGAAGGACGGCGAGGGCGCGCGCCATTTCATCGGCGTCACCGTGGAGGGCGCGGTGAGCGCGACCTCGGCCAAGCGCATCGCCAAGTCGATCGCGGACTCGCCGCTGGTGAAAACCGCCATCGCGGGGCAGGACGCGAACTGGGGCCGCGTCGTGATGGCGGTCGGCAAGGCGGGAGAGCCCGCCGACCGTGACCGTCTGGCCATCTCGTTCGGCCCGCACCGGGTCGCCGTGAACGGCGCGCGGGACGGCGCTTATGACGAGAAGACCGTCTCCGACTACATGAAGGGCCAGGATATCGACATCCGCGTCGATCTTGGCATGGGCTCCGGCAAGGCGACCGTGTGGACGTGTGATCTCACGAAGGAATACGTGGAGATCAACGGGGATTACCGAAGCTGATCCGGAACGACGTCCACATCCATGTTGACCGTGAACTTCCCGTTTCGGCCGTAACGGTCAATGCCGTTGCGCGAGTAAGTGAAGGCATCTTTGCCGACATAGCCGCGCGCGGGTTCATAGAAGATCTTTTCCGTCGGTCCGACCCAAGCCTTGCCATGGCTCGGTTTCACGTCGATTGACGCGCCCGCGATGCCGGACGTCCCGGAATAAGGATTGAGGGCGCAGCGCTTGTCTTTCTGAACGTGCATGTAGCCGCTTGTTGTTTGGCCCATGAGACGCTTGGCATCCGCAACGCAGGTGCGGGCGCTAGCCGGAGATTGGCTCGCCATGAACGTCAACGCGGCAACGGCCAATGCTCGGTAGATCGACATGTTTTGCTCCCTGAAACATTCTGGGCATAATCAAATGCGTGATTTCGACGGGCTACTAACCTCTGGTTGTTTATTCATGCAAGCCAACATCGCAATACTTGCATTGCGCTGGTTAGAAAACTGTGGCTCGATCGTGTAGCGCGCCGTGGAATTGCTGCAATGCAAAATTTTTCTTTTGCGTATCTGTTCTCATTTTCTTTGGCGCTTTCGGCCTGCGTGCAGCATCAGAAGATCGAGTCGTCCTTCGACGACGCCATGGCGGCTCGCGCCAAGGCACAACTCGAGCCGGGCGAGGCCACCGTCAAGGGCAGCGCGTTTCTGCGCAAACCTTCAGGCAACTTCGCAACGGCGGGCGGCGAGTGGGTGTACCTGATCCCGGCCACGCCCTACGCGGAGGAGCGGTTCAGGAAGCTGTTCTCGGACGGTCGCTACAACAGCGCCGTTTTCGGCAACGGCATCGAGCCGGCGGACCCGCGCTACAGCGAATCGATGCGCAAGCTGAAGGCGCACAAGGACGGCTCGTTTCGCTTCGAGGACGTAAAGCCCGGGCGCTACTTCGTGTCCACCACGCTGACCTGGCTGCCCAAGGACGAGTACCTGCCGCACGGCGGAGCCATCTTCGACGAGGTCACCGTGAAGGGCGACGAGACCGCCGAGGTGATCTTGTCGGGCAAGTAGCCTCGGGAGTCTCGCGGGAGTTGCGTGATCGGCGTTGCTCTGCGGCGCTCAGGCCGCGCGGCGGCGGCCGGCGGCAGGACGCTCGGCTTCGATGCGGAAGCCCGAGACGAGGTGTTCCAGGTCCTGGATCTGCGTCGTCAGGGAGGCCGCCGAGGCGGCGCTTTCTTCCGCGAGAGCGGCGTTCTGCTGGGTGGCGGAGTCGAGCGTCGAGATCGCGGAGGCGATTTCGTCGATGCCGGTGGCCTGTTCGGCCGTCGAGGACGAAATCTCCGCGATGGTGTCGGCGACCTCGCGCGACGCCATGACGATCTGCTCCAGCGCGTCGCCGGCGGACTTCACCAGCTTCACGCCGGTCACCACCTCGTTGGTGGATGACGTAATCAGCCCGGTGATGTCCTTGGCGGCCTCGGACGAGCGCTGCGCCAGGGTGCGGACCTCGGAGGCCACCACCGCAAAGCCCTTGCCGGCCTCGCCTGCGCGGGCGGCTTCCACGGCGGCGTTCAGCGCCAGCAGGTTGGTCTGGAACGCGATGTCGTCGATCACCGACGTGATGTCGGCGATGCGGCGCGAGGATTCCTCGATCCGCGAGATGGCCGAAACGGCCTGAACCACGATGGCGCCGCCATCGGACGCGCTCTGCTTGGCCTTCTCGGCCATGGTGGCGGCCAGCCGGGCGGACTGGGCGCTCGCCTTGACGGAGGCAGCCAACTGCTCCGTCGTGGCGGCGTTTTCCTCCAGGCTGGCGGCCTGGTCCTCGGTGCGCTGGGCGAGATCGGTGGAGCCCATCTGGATCTCGGTCGCCGCGGTGGCGACCTCGGCGGCAGTGCGCTGAATGGTGCCCAGCGTTTCGGCCAGGCGCTCGATCGTGTGGTTGATGGATTCCTGCAGGCGCCCGAACACGCCGTCATACTGGTTGGCGACAGGGCGCGTGAGGTCGCCGGCCGCCAGGGCCGTAAGCGACGCCGCGAAGTCCGTGGTGGCGTTCTCGACCAGGTCCGCGAAGGCGTTCAGACCCAGCGCGATTTCGCGCGCCGTGCTCTTCTTACCTTCCAGGGCGACGCGGCGCGAGAAGTCGCCGTGGCCGGCCGACCCGACGATCTCGGCGATCTCGCGTTCGGCGGCGAGCTCGGAGGTGATGTCCGTCCAGGCGAGCACGCTGCCGACGCGGCGGCCGCTGGCGTCCTGCACGTTGCTCATGTCGACGTCGATCACGTGGCCGCCGACCTCGTAGCGCACGCGCCGCCGGCGGCCGTCATCCGAGATGAGCTCGCGCTTCAGGTTAGCGTTCGCGCCGTAATAGTCGATGTGCTCGCCATACATGGCGTTCACCGAGAAGTTTTCCTTGGCGGCGCGGAAATAGGGCTCCAGCTCCATGAACAGCTGCGTCAGGCCGTTGCTGAGGAACATGATCCGGTCCTCGGAATCCGTGATCATCAGCATCATGCCGGAGCCGTTGATGCCCGCCGTGGTCAGCGCCTGCTCGCCGCTCATGCCCTGCAGCTTGCGCAGCGCACGGGCGATTTCGCCGAATTCGTTGTTCAGGTCGGCATGCGGAACGGCGGACAGGAAGTCGCCGGCCTGGAAGCGGCCGATGGCGCCGAGCACGCCCGTGAGCGGTTTGCGGATCGAGCCGATCACCAGCACGAGCACCAAGGCGGCGAGCGCCAGCGCGGCGCCGACGATCGCCATTTTCTGCCAGCGGTCCGCCGCAAAGCCGTCGATGCGGGCCTGCAGGAGGCGCACGAGTTCGGACTCAGACCGCGTCCACAAGCCCCGCGTGGCGTTGGTCACGGACGTCAGCGCCCGCTCGAGATCGGCGGCGGGCGCACGCTCGGCCGATTCGGCCTTCAGCAACGTCGTGTCGATCAATCCGTCGGCATCCGCGGCCGCCTGCTCGAAGGTGGCGGTGGAGGATTTCAACGCTGTGCGGACGGCGCCGTCCGGATTGCCGTCCTGGGCGGCCGACAGGGACGAAACGGCGGCCGCGCGGGCCGCCTGGTAACGCGTGGCGGCGGCCACGAGGGCGCGCAGCGCCTTGCCGTTCGGCTTGGCCCCGGCGGCGCCGTAGGGCTTCAGTGCGTCCTTGAGAACGAAGATGGAGGTCGCCAGCTCGGGCAGCCGCACCGTGCTGGCGTCCATCAGGTAATAGGAGTCGAGATCGGGATCGAGCGTCAGGTTGGAGCCGTCGGCCACCTTGGAAATGGCGGTGCGGCCGGCTTCGGCGAGGTCGATGGCGGACTGGCCGGCTTTCCCGGCCGCCGCCGCGAAGGCGTCCACGGCTTCCTTGCTCTTGAACGCCTCGTCGGCCGACGCCGACCGGCGCCGCAGCTCCGCGCTGCGGGAGGCCTGGTCGCTCTCGGCGTCGACGAGGATGGGCCAAAGCGTCTCGATGTAACGCGATCCGTCTAGCTCCAGCTGTGCAAAGGCTATGTCTTTGCCGATCTGGTTGAGATAGAGCTTCGTCATGAGCGCGAACGGCGCCGCCAAGATCATGATGATCAGAATGATCTTGTTGCCGACCGAAATCTTGGTCCGGCGCAGGAGCGCGAGCGGGTTCATTGAGCCGATCCTTGTCAAACCTGGCGCGTGACCCCGGCCGTGCTGAAGCATCTGAACCGCCACGCCATGAGTGACATAGATCAAGCCAAGGCCCTTAAATTTCAGCTAATACCCAGGATTGTTTCGACGTCTTTCACACTTTTTCGTTCAAATTCGTCGTGCTCCCAAAGGCGTACTCCCGTGTGACGTTGCTCCGGGGCCGCTCTGGGGCTAAACGCTGCCGTCCCGTCCCGCCTGGAGCCCTCCTGTCTTGTCCGCGACCCTCGCAGAGCGCTACGCGGCCCTGCTGTCCTCCGGCGTGATCGAGGCGGACGGGGCCCAGAAGGCCGTAGTCGCCAAACTCGATCGCCTCGCGGCCGCGCTGGCGGAGCGCCATCTCGCCCGCAAGAGCAGCGCGCTCGGCTGGCTGTTCGGCAAGGCGAGCTCGGCCGAGCCGCTGCGCGGGCTCTATGTCTGGGGCTCGGTCGGGCGCGGCAAGACCATGCTGATGGACCTCTTCTACGAGGTCGCGCCCGTGCGGGCGAAGCGTCGCGCGCATTTCCTGTCGTTCATGGCGGACGTGCATGAGCGCATCCACGCGTTCCGCCAGCGGGTGAAGCGCGGCGAGGAGAAGGACGGCGACCCGATCCCGCCCGTGGCCGCCTCCATCGCGGCCGAGGCCTCGCTGCTGTGTTTCGACGAATTCACGGTGACGGACATCGCCGACGCGATGATCCTCGGCCGGCTATTCACGGCGTTGTTCGGCCAGGGCGTGACCGTGGTGGCCACCTCCAACGTGGAGCCCGACCGGCTCTACGAGGGCGGCCTGAACCGGGCCTTGTTCCTGCCCTTCATCGGGCTCCTGCAGGAGCGGATGGAGGTCGTGCGGCTGGACGCACGGACGGACTACCGGCTCGAAAAGCTCGCCGGCGCCGAGGTCTGGCACGTGCCCGCCGATGACGAGAGCCGGCGCTGGCTGGACCGGACCTTCGCGAGCCTGTCGGGCGTCCAGAAGGCGGGCGGCATGCGGCTGACCGTGAAGGGGCACCCTCTGGAGGTTCCGGCCGCCGCGCACGGCGTCGCGCGCTTCGGCTTCGAGGATCTCTGCGCCAAGCCGCTGGGCGGGGCCGATTACCTGGCGATCGCGGAGCGGTTCCACACCGTGCTGATCGACGGCGTGCCGGTGATGGGCATCGACCAGCGCAACGAGGCCAAGCGCTTCATCATGCTGGTCGACGCGCTCTACGACAGCTCCGTGAAGCTGGTCGCGAGCGCGCAGGCGCCCGCGCAGGAGCTCTACACGGCCAAGGAGGGCCGCGAGGCCTTCGAGTTCGACCGCACGGTGTCGCGGCTGATCGAGATGCGGTCCGAGCAGTATCTGGCGGCCCCGCACGGGCGCGGCGACCGCAATGTCAGCGGCAACACGACCGGCCTCGTCGAGACCTGAGCGCCCCCGAGCGCCTTCAGCCGACCGCCCAGGCGGCCAGCATGGCGACCACCACGAGCGCCATCACGCCTGTGGCCGCCCAGCCGCCGATCTTCAGCGCCGGGCCGGCCGCGCCGTCGCCGAGCGCCTTGCGGCTCGACACGATGCGCATCATCACGGCCATCACGGGCACGGCCACGACGCCGTTGATCACCGCCGTCCAGAACAGCATCTTGATGGGATCGAGCGGCGACAGCGCGATCAGGGCGCCGATCAGCGTCGAGCCCGCCACGATGGCGTAGAAGCCGCGCGCTTCAAGCGGCTTCAGCTCCAGCGACGAGCGCCAGCCGAAGGCCTCCGCGACCGCATAGGCGGCCGAGCCCGCCAGCACCGGCACGGCAAGGAGGCCGGTGCCCAGGATGCCGAGCGCGAACAGCAGGAACGCGAACTCGCCCGCCAGCGGCCGCAGCGCCTCGGCGGCCTGCGCGGAGGTCTGGATGTCGACGATGCCGCGCTGGTGCAGGGTCGCGGCCGTGGTGATCATGATGCAGGCCGCGATCGCGATCGAGAACCCCATGCCGAGCGCCGTGTCGATGCCGATCCGGCGCAGGACCGGGGCCGTGTGGGCGTGGTAGTCGCGCAGCGCCCGCACGTGCGGCGTCTGCTTCATCTCCTCGACCTCTTCGGCCGCCTGCCAGAAGAACACGTAGGGGCTGATGGTGGTGCCGAACACCGCCACCACGGTCACGATGGCGTCGGTGTTGAGCGCGAACTGCGGCAGCAGGGCTCCGCGCACGACCTCGCCCCACGACAGGTGGATGCTCAGCACCGTGCCGACATAAAAGAACAGCACCATCGTGAGCCCCTTCAGGAAGGGGGCGTAGCGCCGGTAGGGAACCATCACCTCCAGCACGGCGCAGAATGCGCCGAGCGCCAACGCGTAGAGCGCCGCGTGGCCGCCCACGACCAGCTTCAGCGCAGCCCCCATGGCGGCGAGGTCGGCGGCGATATTGATGGTGTTGGCGGCCAGCACCAGGAGGACGATCCACGCCATCGCCCAGCGCGGGAACACTTGGCGCATGTTGGCCACGATGCCGGCCCCGGTCGCGCGCCCGATGCGGGCGCTCACGACCTGGATCGCCACCATGAACGGGTAGGTAAGCACCACTGTCCACAGCAGGCCATAGCCGAACTGCGCGCCGGCCTGCGAATAGGTCGCGATGCCGGACGGATCGTCGTCCGCCGCGCCGGCAACGAGGCCGGGGCCGAGCAGCCGCAGAAGCGTGCGGCGGGGACGGGGCAGGCGCGCCTTGGCGTGGATCGACATTGACGGCTCCGCTGAAGGCCGGGACGCTAGGCCTTTGCGCTGCGCCGGGCAATGACGCCGCGACCCCGCCGCGCTATGGGTGGAGCCCATGCACGCCGCCTTCGCCCCGCCTGCCGACAGCGTCGACGCCCGCATCCTGGCGATCGCGGCAGACCATGTGCGCCGCTACGGCATGGCGCGCACCACCGTGACGGCGGTGGCGAAGGAAGCCGGCATGACGCACGCCAACGTCTACCGCTACTACGCTTCCAAGGTGGCGCTGGCCGACGCCATCACGGCCGCCTGGCTGCGCCCCATCGAGCAGCTCCTCGCCGAGGTCGTGGACGCGCCGGATCCGGCCGACGACAAGCTCGAGCGCATGATCCTGGCGCTCGCCGGCGCGCTGCGCGACAAGCTGGAGGCCGATCCCAACCTGTTCGAGCTCTATGTGGAGGCTTACGAGGCGGCCCGCGGCGTGGCCCGCAAGCATCGCAGCCGGGTTCGCATGCTCATCGACAGGGTGGTCGAGGAGGGCGTCGGCTCCGGCGTGTTCAACATCCGTCGGCCAGAGAAAGCCGTCACGCTGCTGCTGGACGTGGTGTTCCGCTTCGTTCATCCGGTCGCGATCCGGCTCGACCGGGAGGCGCCGCGTCGGGTGCTGGATGATCGCGTGGGGGTTGCGGTGCGGGTTGCGCTGCGGGCTTTCGCGAGCGGAATGACGTAATCACTTCACCTAAAAACATGTTACGAATGACAAATTTTGTAATTCGTAACGCCTGAAATTCAGGCATTAACCCTTGGCCTGGCCTACGCGTCCGCCGCGCCAGCCTGTTGTAAGTGCTTGGCAATCACGCCGCCAGACAGAACCCGGGGCGTAGGTCGCCGAGCCGATTCTGAGCCTTTCTGTTGACTTGATGCCGCCACGGGATGGGGCTATGGCCAACCCGTTCCCGGGCGGCTCTCGGCGGCCCGTGGCCCCAACTTTGTTCAAGGAACCCACCATGGCGCGCAAGAAGATCGCTCTGATCGGCTCCGGGCAGATCGGCGGCACCCTCGCCCATCTCGTCGGATTGAAGGAACTCGGCGACGTCGTCCTGTTCGACATTGCCGAAGGCGTCCCCCAGGGCAAGGGCCTGGACATCGCCGAATCCTCCCCGGTCGACGGCTTCGACGCCAAGTACACGGGCGCGAACTCGTATGAGGCGATCGCCGGCGCCGACGTGGTGATCGTCACCGCCGGCGTGCCGCGCAAGCCCGGCATGAGCCGCGACGACCTGCTCGGCATCAACCTCAAGGTGATGTCGCAGGTCGGCGAGGGCCTGAAGCAATACGCCCCCGACGCCTTCGTGATCTGCATCACCAACCCGCTCGACGCGATGGTGTGGGCCCTGCAGAAGGCCTCCGGCCTGCCGAAGAACAAGGTCGTCGGCATGGCGGGCGTGCTCGACTCGGCCCGCTTCCGCTACTTCCTGGCCGAGGAGCTCGGCGTGTCCGTGAAGGACGTGCACGCCATGACGCTCGGCGGCCACGGCGACGACATGGTGCCGCTGATCCGCTACTCCACGGTCGGCGGCGTGCCGCTGCCGGACCTCGTCAAGATGGGCTGGCTCACGCAGGGGAAGCTGGACGCCATCGTCAAGCGCACCCGCGGCGGCGGCGGCGAGATCGTCGCCCTGCTGAAGACCGGCTCGGCCTTCTACGCCCCTGCGGCGTCCGCGATCGCGATGGCGGAGAGCTACCTGCGCGACCAGAAGCGCGTGCTGCCCTGCGCGGCCTATCTCGATGGCCAGTACGGCGTCTCCGACATGTATGTCGGCGTCCCGGTGCTGATCGGCGAGAACGGCGTCGAGAAGATCGTCGAGATCGCCTTCGACGAGACCGAGAAGGAGATGTTCTCCAAATCGGTCGCGGCCGTGAAGGGCCTCGTCGACGCCTGCAAGACCATCAATCCCGCGTTTGCGTGATCGGGCGAGCGGCGAACGTGCCGGAGCGAGTGGAGCGCCAGTCGCTCCGTTTGCCCCCTGCTTCTCCGCTTGCTCCCCGCAATTCGCTTCTCGCTACTCGCTCTCGAGGTTCCCATGAACATCCATGAATACCAGGCCAAGGCGGTGCTGAAGGAATTCGGCGTGCCGGTCTCCAACGGACGGCCCGTGTTCAAG
This sequence comes from Alsobacter sp. P4_H11, assembly GCF_056400925.1. Lineage (NCBI taxonomy): Bacteria > Pseudomonadati > Pseudomonadota > Alphaproteobacteria > Hyphomicrobiales > Alsobacteraceae > Alsobacter > Alsobacter sp. P4_H11. The sequence goes on along the minus strand of NZ_JBFUKI010000014.1, from coordinate 79,582 downwards.
GCCGAGGAGGCGGAAGCCGCCGCCAAGGAGCTCGGGGGCCCGCTCTGGGTCGTGAAGTCGCAGATCCACGCCGGCGGCCGCGGCAAGGGCAAGTTCAAGGAGCCGGAGGCCGGTGAAAAGGGCGGCGTCCGCCTCGCCAAGTCGGTCGACGAGGTGAAGCAGTTCGTCGGCGAGATGCTCGGCAAGACGCTGGTCACCATCCAGACCGGCCCGGCCGGCAAGCAGGTCAATCGCCTCTACATCGAGGACGGCTCCGACATCGAGAAGGAGTTCTATCTCTCGATGCTGGTGGACCGCGAGACCTCCCGCATCGCCTTCGTGGTCTCCACCGAGGGCGGCATGAACATCGAGGACGTAGCGCACGACACGCCCGAGAAGATCGTCACCTTCTCGGTCGATCCCGCCACCGGCGTGATGGGCCACCACGGCCGCCGCGTCGCCAAGGCGCTGGGCTTGACGGGCGATCTCGCCAAGCAGGCCGAGAAGATCGTCTCGCAGCTCTATGCGGCGTTCGTCGCCAAGGACATGGAGATGCTGGAGATCAACCCGCTGATCGTCGGCCGCGACGGCAAGATCAAGGCTCTCGACGCCAAGGTCTCTTTCGACGGCAACGCCATGTACCGCCACCCGGACATCTTCGCCCTGCGCGACGAGACCGAGGAGGACGCCAAGGAGATCGAGGCCTCCAAGTACGACCTCAACTACATCACGCTGGACGGCACGATCGGCTGCATGGTCAACGGCGCCGGCCTCGCGATGGCGACGATGGACATCATCAAGCTCTACGGCGAGAGCCCGGCGAACTTCCTGGATGTCGGCGGCGGCGCGACCAAGGAGAAGGTCACGGCGGCGTTCAAGATCATCACCGCCGACCCGAACGTGCAGGGCATCCTGATCAACATCTTCGGCGGCATCATGCGCTGCGACGTCATCGCCGAGGGCGTGATCGCGGCCGTGAAGGAAGTCGGCCTCAAGGTGCCGCTGGTGGTTCGTCTGGAAGGCACCAACGTCGAGCTCGGCAAGGACATCATCGCCAAGTCCGGCCTCAACGTGATCTCGGCCGACGATCTCGACGACGCCGCGCAGAAGATCGTCAAGGCCGTGCGGGGCTGAGAATGCCCTTCGTGAACCTGAAGACCACGACCACCAACCTGACCCGGGAGACGAAAGCCCAGGTCGTGCGCGAGTTCAGCGAAACGCTCGTGCGCGTCCTGGGAAAGAAGCCGGAGAGCATCCATATCGTCATCGACGTCGTCGAGGACGAGAACTGGGGCCACGCCGGATCGCTCGTCGCCGACACCCGAAAACTTGCGAGGGACTGATGTCCGTTCTCATCGACGCCAACACGAAGGTCATCACCCAGGGTTTCACGGGCAAGAACGGCACCTTCCATTCCGAGCAGGCCATCGCCTACGGAACGAAGATGGTCGGCGGCACGTCGCCCGGTAAGGGTGGAACCACCCATCTCGGCCTGCCGGTGTTCGACACCGTCGTGGAGGCCCGCGAGGCCACCGGGGCCGACGCCTCCGTGATCTACGTTCCGCCGCCGGGCGCCGCGGATGCGATCTGCGAGGCCATCGCGGCCGAGATCCCGCTGATCGTGTGCATCACCGAGGGCATCCCGGTGCAGGACATGATCAAGGTGAAGCGCGCCCTGCAGGGCTCGAAGTCGCGTCTCGTGGGCCCGAACTGCCCCGGCGTGATGACGGCCGGCGAGTGCAAGATCGGCATCATGCCGGGCAACATCTTCAAGAAGGGCAATGTCGGCATCGTGTCGCGGTCCGGAACCCTGACCTACGAGGCCGTGTTCCAGACCACCCGCGAGGGCCTCGGCCAGACCACGGCCGTCGGCATCGGCGGCGACCCCGTGAAGGGCACCGAGTTCATCGAGGTCCTGGAGCTCTTCCTGGCCGATCCGACGACCGAGTCGATCATCATGATCGGCGAGATCGGCGGCTCTGCCGAGGAGGACGCCGCGCAGTTCCTGGCCGACGAGGCCAAGCGCGGCCGCCGCAAGCCCACCGTCGGCTTCATCGCCGGCCGCACGGCCCCTCCGGGCCGCCGCATGGGCCATGCCGGCGCGATCATCTCGGGCGGCAAGGGCGGCGCCGAGGACAAGATCGCCGCCATGGAAGCCGCCGGCATCCGCGTCTCGCCCTCGCCGGCGCGGCTCGGCAAGACGCTCGTGGAAGTGTTGAAGGGCTGACTGTTTCCCTTCGCCCCGGGCGCGCTTTGCGCGCCAGAACGGGGAGAAGGTGGCCGAGCGAAGCGAGGTCGGATGAGGGGAACCTGCCCCTCACCCCAGCCCTCTCCCCTTCCCGGGGAGAGGGGGTAGATGGCGGGGCCCCCGCCAAAGAATTCGACGGCGCCACGGCGGCGCGGGAGAGAAGCATGGCACGGCAGGACCAGAACGACGCCCTTCTGCAGACCTCGTTCCTGTATGGCGGCAACGCCGCCTATATCGAGGACCTGTACGCGAAGTACGAGCAGGACCCGAACTCGGTCGACGCCGAGTGGCAGGCCTTTTTCGGCGCGCTGCAGGACGACAAGGCGTCGGTGGAGAAGAGCGCCAAGGGCGCGTCCTGGAAGAAGCCGAACTGGCCGATCGCCGCCAATGGCGAGTTGGTGTCCGCGCTGGACGGCAACTGGGGCCAGGTCGAGAAGATCCTCGGCGACAAGCTGAAGGGCAAGGCCGAGAAGGCCGCGGCCGCCAAGGGCGGCGAGGTCTCGCAGGCCGATCTCATGCAGGCGACGCGCGATTCGGTTCGCGCCCTTATGATGATCCGCGCCTACCGCATGCGCGGTCATCTCCATGCAGAGCTCGACCCGCTCGCGATCGCGACCCGCACCGATCATGAGGAGCTCGATCCCTCCTCCTACGGCTTCACGGAGGCCGACTGGGACCGCCGGATCTTCATCGACCACGTGCTCGGGCTGGAGTTCGCGACGATCCGCGAGATGCTCGCGATCCTGAAGCGGACCTACTGCTCCACGATCGGCTACGAGTTCATGCACATCTCCAATCCGGCCGAAAAGGCCTGGATCCAGGAGCGCATCGAGGGCCTCAACAAGGAGATCGCCTTCACCCGCGAGGGCAAGCGCGCCATCCTGAACAAGCTGGTCGAGGCCGAGGGCTTCGAGAAGTTCATCGACGTCAAATACACGGGCACCAAGCGCTTCGGCCTGGATGGCGGCGAGTCGCTGATCCCCGCGCTGGAGCAGATCATCAAGCGCGGCGGCGCGCTGGGCGTGCGCGACATCGTGTTCGGCATGGCGCATCGCGGCCGCCTGAACGTGCTCACGCAGGTGCTCGGCAAGCCGCACCGCGCCCTGTTCCACGAGTTCAAGGGCGGCTCCTACGCGCCCGACGACGTGGAAGGCTCGGGCGACGTGAAGTACCACCTGGGCGCGTCCTCGGACCGCACCTTCGACGGCAACAACGTCCACCTGTCGCTCACCGCCAACCCGTCGCATCTCGAGATCGTCGACCCGGTCGTGCTCGGCAAAGTCCGCGCCAAGCAGGACCAGATGAACGACGTGGTGGAGCGCGCCAAGGTGCTTCCGCTGCTGCTGCACGGCGACGCCGCCTTCGCGGGCCAGGGCGTGGTGGCCGAGTGCCTGGGCCTGTCGGGCCTGAAGGGGCACCGCACCGGCGGTTCGGTCCACTTCATCATCAACAACCAGATCGGCTTCACCACCTATCCGCGCTACTCGCGCTCGTCGCCCTACCCGTCCGACGTCGCCAAGATGATCGAGGCGCCGATCTTCCACGTGAACGGGGACGATCCGGAGGCGGTGGTGTTCGCCGCCAAGGTGGCGATCGAGTTCCGCCAACAGTTCCACAAGCCGGTCGTGGTGGACATGTTCTGCTACCGCCGCTTCGGCCACAACGAGGGCGACGAGCCGGCCTTCACGCAGCCGCTGATGTACAAGAACATCCGGTCGCGCAAGTCGACGCTGGAGATCTACTCCGGCAAGCTGATCGCCGAGGGCGTCGTCACCGAGGGCGAGGTCGAGAAGATGCGGGCCGATTGGCGCGCGCGTCTCGAGGCCGAGTTCGAGGCCGGCCAGGCCTACAAGCCCAACAAGGCCGACTGGCTGGACGGCCGCTGGGCTGGCCTGAAGGCCGTGAAGGAAGAGGAAGAGGATCCGCGCCGCGGCCAGACCGGCCTGCAGCTCGAGACCCTGAAGACCATCGGCGAGCGGATCACCACCGCGCCGGAGGGCTTCAACGTCCACAAGACGATTCAGCGCTTCCTCGACAACCGCCGCAAGGCGATCGACACCGGCGAGGGCATCGACTGGGCGACCGGCGAGGCGCTGGCCTTCGGGTCGCTCGTGCTGGAAGGCCACCCGGTGCGCCTGAGCGGCCAGGATTGCGAGCGCGGCACCTTCTCTCAGCGCCACTCGGTGCTGATCGACCAGGAAAACGAGAGCCGCTTCACACCCCTGAACCACATCAAGGACGGGCAGGCGCGCTACGAGGTCATCAACTCGATGCTCTCCGAAGAGGCCGTGCTCGGCTTTGAATACGGCTACTCGCTGAGCGAGCCCAACGCCCTGACGCTGTGGGAGGCGCAGTTCGGCGACTTCGCCAACGGCGCGCAGGTGGTGTTCGACCAGTTCATCTCGTCCGGCGAGCGCAAGTGGCTGCGCATGTCTGGCCTCGTCTGCCTCTTGCCGCACGGCTATGAAGGCCAGGGTCCGGAGCACTCCTCCGCCCGCCTCGAGCGCTTCCTGCAGATGTGCGCCGAGGACAACATGCAGGTCGCCAACTGCACCACGCCGGCGAACTACTTCCACATCCTGCGCCGGCAGCTGAAGCGCGACTTCCGCAAGCCGCTGATCCTGATGACGCCGAAGTCGCTGCTGCGCCACAAGCGCGCCGTGTCGCGGCTCGACGAGATGGCGGCCGGCACCTCGTTCCACCGCCTCCTGTGGGACGACGCCCAGTACCTCAAGGGCGAGAAGATCAAGCTTGCCAAGGACAACAAGATCCGCCGCGTCGTGCTGTGCTCCGGCAAGGTCTATTACGACCTCTACGAGGAGCGCGAGAAGCGCGGGATCGACGACGTGTACCTGCTGCGCGTGGAGCAGCTCTACCCGTTCCCGATCAAGGCGCTGGCGGCCGAGCTGTCGCGTTTCAAGAACGCCGACGTGGTGTGGTGCCAGGAAGAGCCCAAGAACATGGGCTCCTGGACCTTCGTGGAGCCGTATCTGAGCTGGGTGCTGGCGCGCGTCGGCATGAAGAACAAGGAGCCGCGCTACGCCGGCCGCCCGGCCTCCGCCGCCACCGCGACGGGCCTGATGTCCAAGCACCTGCACCAGTTGCAGGCCTTCCTCGAGGAGGTCTTCGCGGCCTGATCGCCGCGCGGCCCCCCTCGCCCACCATTCCGTTCTTCAGGGCTCTCCGCCCGCATCCCAGTTGAGATCATGGCGACTGACATCCGCGTCCCGACCCTTGGCGAGTCGGTCACCGAGGCGACCATCGGCAAGTGGTTCAAGAAGCCGGGCGAGGCCGTGAAGGCCGACGAGCCCCTGGTCGAGCTCGAGACCGACAAGGTCACCCTCGAGGTGAACGCGCCGGCTTCCGGCGTGCTGGCCGAGATCACCGCCAAGGAAGGCGAGACGGTCGGCGTCGGCGCCCTGCTGGGCTCCATCGGGGCTGGCGCAGGCGCGGCTGCGGCTCCGGCCGCCGCCCCGGTCGCCGCCAAGGCGGCCGAGCAGCCCAAGCCGCAGGACACCCCGAAGGAGGCTCCGGCCGCGCCGGCTCCGGCCGCCGCCCCCGCCAAGGTGCTGCCCGCCGGCACGCCCCAGGCTCCCTCCGTGCAGCGTCTCGCCGCCGAGAACGGCGTCGACCCGGCCGGCGTCCCGGGCTCCGGCAAGGACGGCCGAGTCACCAAGGGCGACATGCTGGCCGCCATCGCGACCGGCGCGTCGGCTCCGGCCCCGGCCGCCGCTCCCGCGCAGGTTCGCGCCCCCTCGGGCGCCGGCGACGCCTCGCGCGAAGAGCGCGTGCGCATGACCAAGCTGCGCCAGACCATCGCGCGCCGCCTCAAGGACGCGCAGAACACCGCCGCCATGCTGACGACCTTCAACGAGGTCGACATGACCGAGGTGATGGCGCTGCGCGCGCGCTACAAGGACATCTTCGAGAAGAAGCACGGCAACAAGCTCGGCTTCATGGGCTTTTTCGTGAAGGCCTGCGTGCAGGCCCTGAAGGAGATCCCGGCCGTGAACGCCGAGATCGACGGCACGGACCTGATCTACAAGAACTACTATCACGTCGGCATCGCGGTCGGCACCGACAAGGGCCTCGTGGTCCCGGTGGTGCGCGACGCCGACCAGCTCTCCATCTCGGGCGTCGAGAAGACCATCGCGGATTTCGGCAAGCGCGCCCGTGACGGCCAGCTCAAGATCGACGAAATGCAGGGCGGCACCTTCACGATCACCAATGGCGGCATCTACGGCTCGCTGATGTCGACCCCGATCCTGAACGCTCCGCAATCCGGCATCCTGGGCATGCACAAGATCCAGGAACGCCCCATGGCGGTCGGAGGTAAGATCGAGATCCGCCCGATGATGTACCTGGCGCTCTCCTACGACCACCGCATCGTCGACGGCAAGGAAGCCGTGACCTTCCTGGTGCGCGTCAAGGAAGCCCTCGAGGACCCGGCGCGCCTCGTGCTGGATCTCTGAGACCCAACGTCATGCCCGGGCTCGCCCCGGGCATCCACGTCTAACCCGGCTGCGTGGATGGCCGGGGCAAGCCCGGCCATGACGGGCATGGAGCCAATCGCATGTCCTACGATCTCATCGTCATCGGCACCGGCCCCGGCGGCTATGTGTGCGCCATCCGGGCCGCGCAGCTGGGCCTCAAGACCGCCGTGGTCGAGAAGCGCAAGACGCATGGCGGCACCTGCCTGAACATCGGCTGCATTCCCTCCAAGGCGCTGCTGCACGCCTCCGACATGTTCGAGGAGGTCGCGCACGACTTCCCGGCGCTGGGCGTCAAGGTGGCCGGGGTCGAGCTCGACCTGCCCTCGATGATGAAGCACAAGGACGACACCGTGGCGGCCAACGTCAACGGCGTCGGCTTCCTGCTGAAGAAGAACAAGGTCGACGCCTTCCACGGCGCCGGCGTCATCACGGCTCCCGGCCAGGTCAAGGTCACGGCCGAGGACGGCTCCACGCAGACGCTGGAGACCAAGGCCATCGTGATCGCCACCGGCTCGGACGTCGCGCCGTTGCCGGGCGTCGCCATCGACGAAAAGGTGATCGTCTCCTCCACGGGCGCGATCGCGCTCGACAAGGTGCCGAACAAGCTGCTCGTGGTTGGCGGCGGCGTCATCGGCCTGGAGCTCGGCTCGGTGTGGCGCCGTCTCGGCGCCGAGGTCACCGTAGTGGAATTCCTCGATCGCATCCTGCCCGGCATGGACAACGAGGTCGCCAAGCAGTTCCAGCGCATCCTCGAGAAGCAGGGCGTCTCCTTCACGCTCGGCCACAAGGTCACCAAGGTCGAGACCAACCAGGGCGGCGCCAGCGTCACCATCGAGCCCGCGCAGGGCGGCGAGGCGAAGACCATCGACGCCGATGTGGTGCTGGTCGCCATCGGCCGCCGTCCCTACACGGAAGGCCTCGGCCTCGACGCCGTCGGGGTCGCGCTGGAGCGTGGCCGCGTCGTGATCGACGAGCATTTCCAGACCAACGTGCCGGGCATCTTCGCGATCGGCGACGTCGTGCGCGGCCCGATGCTGGCCCACAAGGCCGAGGACGAAGGCGTCGCCGTGGCCGAGATCCTGGCCGGCAAGGCCGGGCACGTGAACTACAACGTCATCCCGGGCGTGGTCTACACCATGCCGGAGGTCGCCTCAGTCGGCCAGACCGAGGAGGAGGTGAAAGCCTCCGGGGTCGCCTACAACGTGGGCAAGTTCCCGTTCACCGCCAACGGCCGCGCTCGCGCGATGCGCCACTCGGACGGCTTCGTGAAGGTGATCGCGGACGCCAACACGGACCGCGTTCTCGGCGTCCACATCATCGGCGCCAGCGCCGGCGAACTGATCCACGAGGCGGCCGTGCTGATGGAGTTCGGCGGCTCCTCCGAGGACCTCGCCCGCACCTGCCACGCCCATCCGACCCTGAGCGAAGCCGTCAAGGAAGCCGCCATGGCGGTGGAGAAGCGGGCGATCCATATTTGAGCGGGCGCTGAAGAACCGACGTTCCACCTCCCCGTCATTGCGAGGAGCGCAGCGACGAAACTCGCAATGACGGCTGGAGTGCGGCCGATGGACCGCGAGTCTCCGGCTCGCATGCTGCGTCTCCAGAAAAGATGCGAGCCGGAGGCTCGCGGTCCAAAACGCCGTTGCAGCGGTCGCCGCGTCGGCGTTCCGCACCGCTAGATCAAATGCACCGCCATGGGCGCAAATGCCGCGATGCCCATGAACACGGCTCCGATCACGCCGAGCCCTGCCGCGACCCAGATCAATGCCGCGATGCCGGTGATGATGGACGAGGACGCGATCACGATGGCGAGTTGCAGCGCGGCTGACGACACTTCGTAGTGATCGTGCTTGCGGGCCTGCACGTCCCGCTTGTCCTCGGCCGCCTTGGCGCGGGCGGCGAGTTCCTTGCGTCCCTCCTGGGTTTCGGGCTCGCTATCCCAGCGCGCCTGCGTGGCCTTCCACGCGTCGATGCGCTTCTGCGCGGCCGCCTTGCGGGCCGGGTCCGGGATTGCGTCGAGCTCGAATTCGAGCTGCTCGGCGGCGGTGCGCACCACGGTGCCGCGGATCGTCTTCGCCTGGAAGAACGCCCAGAGATTGGAGGCCTCCACGTTGGCGGCCAGCGAGTTGGTCTGCGCCTCGTTCCCGCCCTGCTCCGAGAAGGCCAGGAACAGCGCCAGGATGCCGATCAGCAACGCAATCTTCTTGTTTCCGCCCTCGATCGGGCCGGCGTCATGCGACATCGAACTCATTCCCCCAAAGATCGGCTGGCGACCTGTCGGCGCGGAGTTGAGTCGTGATTCGTGTCATCCGCAAGCGCGAACCCTCTTTCTCCGGCAGGAGAAAGAGGGCGCGTTCGACGCAGGCTAGAAACGAGGTCGAAACGAGGCCCGCGCGCTTACTCGGCGCCTTCCCGCGCGAGGGCGGGGGCGGCGTTGCGGGTCTTCCACAAGGACCAGGCCACGCCCGCCCCCAGGATCGCGAAAGTGGCGCCGAGCGAGATCGCGGGCGGAACCTTGGCGATGCCGAGCATGTCCGCCACCACGATCTTTGAGCCGATGAAGATCAGCACCGCCGCGAGCGCGTATTTCAGGTAGGCGAAGCGGTCGATCATGGCGGCCAGCGCGAAGTAAAGCGCGCGCAGGCCCAGGATGGCGAAGATATTCGACGTGAACACCAGGTAGGTGTCGGTCGTGATGGCGAAGATCGCCGGCACCGAGTCCACCGCGAAAATCACGTCCGCGACGTTCACGAGGATCAGCACGAGGAAGAGCGGCGTCAGCGCGGTCTCCATCTTGCCGGTGACCGGGTTGTGCTCCTTCACGACGAAGCGCTCGCCGCGCAGCTCGTCCGTCACCCGGAAGCGCTTGCGCATGAAGCGCAGGATCGGGTTGGACGCGACGTCGTATTCCTTGTCAGCGGCCCAGATCATCTTCACGCCGGTGATCACCAGGAAGGCCGCGAAAATATAGAGCACCCAGCTGAACTGCTGCACCAGCGCCGCGCCGACGCCGATCATTAGGCCGCGCAGCAGGATCACGGCGAGAATGCCCCAGAACAGCACCCGGTGCTGATAGGCGCGCGGGATGCCGAAATACCCGAAGATCATCGCAATGACGAAGATGTTGTCCATCGAGAGGCTTTTCTCGATGACGTAGCCGGTGAGGTATTCGAGGCCGGCCTGGGGCGAGATCTGCCACCATACGATCGCCCCGAAGGCGACGCCCATCACGATGTAGAAGGCCGAGAGCAGCAGGCTCTCGCGCACCGAGATCTCTTTCGACTCCTTGTGCAGAACGCCGAGATCGAACGCGAGCAGCGCCACCACGATGATGGCGAAGCCAAACCACATCCAGAGCGGCTTGGCCAAAACGGGTATGAGCAGGAATTCCAGCATGACGGGCCCATGGTTGAATGATCAACGATGGCGCCGACATCACGAGAGGTTCGGACTCTCGCCAGAGGGGCCCGGTCGCCAGATTGCCAAGTGGGGGCTGCGCATTTGCGTTTCAAGGCGTGAGGCTTGCCGAAATCTTCGTATCCTGGTCACCAAGCTTCGCATCCCGACTGGCCTGTGACGCCGATCGCCGTCATCATCACACCGAGATCATCGTTGACCATCCCGCAGCGGCGCGCCCCGGCTCGCCGCAACGGAGTTCGTCGTCATGTTCGTTTCCCCCCGCGGCCGCCTGGCCGTGCTTGCGCTTTCGATGCTGGCCCTGCTCGCCGCCCCCACGGCGGCCAGCGCGCAGACGGTCGTGCGCGTGCTGCTCGACTGGAAGCTCGACGCCATGGCGGCGCCCTTCCTGGTCGCGCAGGACAAGGGCTATTTCCGCGCCGAGGGGCTGGACGTTTCGATCGAGCCCGGGTCGGGCTCCCGCGACAGTGTGGCCAAGCTCGCGACCGGCGGGTTCCAGTTTGGCGTCGGCGACGTCAACACGCTGATCCGTTATCGCGACGAGAACCCTGGAACGGACCTCTCTGCCGTTCTGATGCTGCAGGACGCGCCGCCTTTCGCGATCATCGGCCGGCGAAGCCGCGGCATCACGGCCGAGCCCTCCAGCCTCGTCGGCAAGGCGATCGGCGCATCGTCGGCCGATGGCGCGGCGGCGCAGTGGCCCGTGTTCCGAAAGCTCACCAAACTGGAGGCTGGGGCGGCGCGGATTGAGACCGTCGGCCTCGCGGTGCGCGAGCCTATGCTGGCGTCAGGCGAGTTGGACGGCGTTTTCGGTTCGGCCGTATCCACCCTGGTGACGCTGAAAAGCCGCGGCGTGCCGGCCGACGACCTCATCGTTCTGGCGATGCGCGACTACGGCCTGGAGCTCTATGGCGACGCCGTGATCGTGCAGGGCGCATTCGCAAAGAGCGACCCGGCCGCCGTGAAGGGCTTTCTCCGCGCGCTGACGCGGGGCATGCGCGACGTGGTGGCGGAACCGGGCGCGGTGGTCGAGGCCGTCTTGCGCCGTAACGACCAGGCCCGCCGCGACGTCGAATTCGAGCGGCTCGCGCTGGCGCTGGAGCGCATCCAGCTCACGCCCTGGGTGAAGGAGCAGGGCTGGGGCGGGATCGACCGGGCCCGCTTCGAGCGCGCGATCGAACAGATCGGCTCCGCCTTCGCGTTTCGGGCGAAGCCGGAGGTGAAGGACATCTTCAACGACACATTCCTGCCGCCCGCCGAGGAGCGCCAGGTCGACTAAGTCGAGCCGCTGCCCGCGATCGTCGTCAGCCGACGACGCGGAATTGCAGAAACGTGGTGCGCTGGATGAACGAGAAATTGTCGTCCGAGATCAGGCTCAGGATCACGGCCCCGTCCGGCCCGCGGTGGATCGCGAGCCCTTCCATGTTGTCGATGTGCTGGCGCATGTCGAGGTCCACCAGCATGGGCCCGTCCAGCATCGCGCCGGGGCGAATGGACCCGCCCGGGACCCGGCGGATGCGCATGCCGACGCCGTCGAGCCAGTTGAACCGTCGCTCCAGCAGCAGCATGTCGCCGTCCGGCAGGAAAGCGAGGTCGGTGATGTCGAAATCGTCTCGCCGCGCGACCCGGAACTCGCCTCGCTGCGGGCCGGTGAGGATCCAGCCTTTGGTGGGCGCGTCAGGTCCACGCGTGGCTCGTTCGGCGATCACCAGGAGGCTGCCGGCCAGCGCGCCCGCGGTGGCGATCCCGATGGCCTCGAGGCTGCGGTTCTCCGGCAGGGTTCTGACAGCCGGCGGCACGGGCACGATCTGGCCGCGGGCCAGCAGGCCCTCGCGGCCGATGTCGAAGCGGCGCACCTCGTGAACGCGCTCGAAGCCCACATAGGCGACGCCTTCGTGCACGCAGAGGCTTTCGCTGTCCCACGCCCGCGTGCGCCATAGCGGAACGCCATCCGCGCCGAGCAGAGGCGCGATGGAGGCGTCCACGACCCCGGTGGGCGTCTGCTCCGTATAGGCGACGCGGGCCGACAGCCAGCTGCCGACATCGCTGACCGCCAGGATGCGCTGCCCATCGGCGCTGATCGACAGGCCCGACCAGCCGCCGAAGTTGCGATCCTCGCTGTCGAGATCCAGTCCGCCGATGAACTCGAGCGCGCCGAAACGCCGGACGTCCCCGCCCAGAATGGGCAGGCGCTCCACCGGGCGCGCCTTCACGCGGATCCCGGTTGGGACCGCAAGGCCGCCCTCGGGCCCCTGCGCGGCCATGGCCCGGCCGGCGGCGAGGCCGGCCGCCGTGGCGGCGAGGCCGCGCCCGAAGGCGCGTCGAGAGAGCCTCATCCCCGGCCGCCGGCGCGGCGCTGCGGCGCGATGATCTTGGGCGGCGTCGCGTTCTCGTCGAAGAGTTCCGCCAGCTTCTCGGTCATCGCGCCGCCAAGCTCCTCGGCGTCCACGATGGTGACGGCCCGGCGGTAGTATCGCGTGACGTCGTGCCCGATGCCGATCGCGATCAGCTCCACGGGCGAGCGCGTCTCGACCTCCTCGATCACCCAGCGCAGGTGCTTCTCGAGGTAGTTGCCGGGATTGACCGACAGGGTGGAATCGTCGACCGGCGCGCCGTCCGAGATCATCATCAGGATCTTGCGCTGTTCGGGACGCGCCAGCAGGCGCTTGTGCGCCCAGTCCAGCGCCTCGCCGTCGATGTTCTCCTTAAGCAGACCCTCGCGCATCATCAGGCCAAGATTCTTGCGCGCGCGCCGCCAAGGCGCGTCCGCGGCTTTGTAGACGATGTGGCGCAGATCGTTCAGGCGGCCCGGATTGGCGGGCTTGCCGGACTGCAGCCAGGTCTCGCGCGACTGCCCGCCCTTCCAGGCGCGGGTCGTGAATCCCAGGATCTCGGTCTTTACGCCGCAGCGCTCCAGCGTGCGGGCCAGGATGTCCGCGCAAGTCGCCGCCACCGTGATCGGCCGGCCCCGCATGGAGCCGGAATTGTCGATCAGCAGGGTCACGACCGTGTCGCGGAAATTCGTATCCTTCTCGCGCTTGAAGCTCAGCGGCTGGAAGGGATCGATCACGATGCGGGTCAGTCGCGCCGGGTCGAGCGCGCCCTCCTCGAGGTCGAACTCCCAGGCGCGGTTCTGCTGCGCCATGAGGCGGCGCTGCAGCCTGTTCGCCAGCCGGGCAACGACGCCCTGCAGGTGCCCGAGCTGCTTGTCGAGATAGCTGCGCAGGCGCGCGAGTTCATCGGCGTCGCAGAGCTCCTCGGCGGCGATCATCTCGTCGAACTTGGTCGTGAACGCCTTGTAGTCCGGCCCGCGCGCCTCGCGGGTGCTGGACACCGGCGGCCGCCAGGCCTCGGACGGCTCGTCGCCGTCGGCTTCGTCGGAGTCCTCCGGCATCTCGCCGGTGGGCCCCTCGGAGGTCTCGGACTGGCCGTCCTCCATCTCGTCGGTGGCTTCCTCGGAACGCTCCATCTCGGCCCGCTCGGCGGCGGACTGCTCCTCGGACTCGCCGTCCTGCTGCTCCTGGTTCTGGTTCTGGTCGTCGGACTGCTCGTCGTCGTCCGAATCCTCCGGATCCATGCTGGAGTCTTCGGCCATGTCGAGGCTGGCCAGCAACTCGCGCACCGAGCGTGAGAACTGCCGCTGGTCCTCCACGTTGGAGACCAGCTTGTCGAGGTTCGGGCCGGCCTTTTCCTCGATCCAGGGCCGCCAGAGGTCCACCACCTTCTGGGCGGCGGGCGGCGGCTTCAACCCGGTCAGGCGCTCGCGCACCATCATCGCGACGGCGTCTTCCAGCGGCGCATCGGCGCGATCGGAGATCTCGTGATAGGCGCCGCGATGGTAGCGGTCCTCCAGCATGGCGGTGATGTTGGTGGCGACGCCCGTCATGCGGTTCGAGCCGATGGACTCGACGCGCGACTGCTCCACCGCGTCATACACCGCCCGGGCCTGCTGGCCCTCGGGCGCGTGGCGGCGATGCACCGCCTGGTCGTGGCAGGCGAGGCGCAACGCCATGGAGTCGGCCTGCCCGCGCACGATGGCGGCGTCGGCGGCGCTCATCTTGCGCGGCGGCTCGGCCAGCCGGGCGCGCTCGCCGGTCAGCGCCGGCCGGTCGGACGCGAAGGTCACCTCCAGTTCGGGCTGGCGCGCGATGGCGCGCAGGCACCCGGCCACCGAGCGCTTGAACGGCTCGATAGGCGCTTCATTGGGCTGGGCGGGCTTGCGGTTGGATGAGCTCACGGGGTTCTCGTCTCACATCGCATCTGGCGGGTCGATCTCGAACTCGCGCTCCATGACGGTGCGCCACTCGTACGGAGCCGCAGCCGGGAACCGGCTTAACGGAAGCCCCGTCTCGCTGGCTGCCTCGTCACGACTGTCCTGGTAGGCGTCGGCCATGGCCTCGGCCACATACGGCGCCAGTCCCGGGCTCTTGTTCAGAACCCGCTGGATCCGGCGGCGGTGCTCACGAATGCTGAGAGCCCAACTCCGCGAGCGCCGCTCGGCCTGATGGTCCCATTTCAACATATGCAACAGAACGACACGAAGATTGCTTTCGAGCTTGTCGTATTCCGAATTGCCCACTTCGAGCAGCTCCTCAGCAATATTGAGGGCGTCCAGTCGTTCAAAATTGCCGGTCCGCAGCAGGTCGGCCTGCTGTCGGGTCCAGGTGTGAAAATCGAGATCGCGCGCCACGAGCGTGGCCGCGGAGTGATCGGCGGGACTGCGCTTGCCTTTGACGACCTGAGCCATTCCCGCTCTCCGCATTCCTCAGCTCAGTGCGACGTTCACGGCGCTCTCGGGCAGTTCCTGGCCAAAGGCGCGCTGGTAAAACTCGGCGACCAGCGGCCGCTCGAGTTCGTCGCACTTGTTCAGGAAGGTGAGCCGGAACGCGAAGCCGATATCCTTGAAGATGTCGGCGTTCTCGGCCCAGGTGATCACCGTGCGCGGGCTCATCACGGTCGAAAGGTCGCCGTTGATGAAGGCGTTGCGGGTGAGGTCGGCCACGCGCACCATCTTGTTGACGATGTCGCGGCCTTCCTTGCCGGTGTAGTGCTTGGCCTTGGCCAGCACGATGTCGACTTCCTTGTCGTGCGGCAGGTAGTTCAGCGTCGTGACGATCGACCAGCGGTCCATCTGGCCCTGGTTGATCTGCTGGGTGCCATGGTAGAGGCCCGACGTGTCGCCGAGCCCAACCGTGTTGGCGGTCGCGAACAGGCGGAAGGCCGGATGCGGGCGGATCACGCGCTTCTGGTCCAGGAGCGTCAGCTTGCCGGAAATTTCCAGGATGCGCTGGATCACGAACATCACGTCCGGTCGGCCCGCGTCATACTCGTCGAACACCAACGCGATGTTGTTCTGCAAGGCCCAGGGCAGGATGCCGTCCTGGAACTCGGTGATCTGCTTGCCCTCCTTCAGCACGATCGCGTCCTTGCCGACGAGGTCGACGCGGGAGACGTGGCTGTCGAGGTTGATGCGGATGCAGGGCCAGTTCAGGCGCGCCGCGACCTGCTCGATGTGGGTCGACTTGCCGGTGCCGTGATAGCCCGTGACCATCACGCGCCGGTTGCGCGCGAAGCCCGCCAGGATCGCCAGCGTGGTGTCGCGGTCGAACAGGTAGTCCTGGTCGAGATCGGGGACGTGGGCGTCCGGCTCCGAATAGGCGGGGACCTGCATATCGAGGTCGATGCCGAACAGCTTGCGGACGGACACGGTCGTGTCCGGCAACCCCGGCGCCAAGGCAGTCGTGGCAGACATGGATCCTCACTGACGAACGACGGGGCGCGCCCCGGGGGCTCCGGCCTGTGGCCCGGAGCCCTGTGCTTGTTTAGTGGCTGGCGCGACGCGACGCAATTCGCGACGGGCGCATCCCGGATGGGCCTTCATGCGCGGCGCGCGGGGCGGACCCGCATGAAGCGGCCGTTCAGCCCCGGCCGGCGGCTTTCAGCGTGTTGTAGGCGGTGATGATCTCGCGCAGCCGGTCCTCGTAGGACCGGTCGCCCCCGTTGGCGTCGGGGTGGTTCTGCTTCACCAATTCCTTGTAGCGAGCCTTGACGGTGACCGCATCGACGGTTTCGTCCAATCCCAGCGCGTCATAAGCCTTTTTAGCGACCGGCCCGACGCCCGGCTTGCGCTGCTCCGGCTCGTGCCGGCCCGCAAAGCCGCCGGCCTTGAACACGCCGAGCGGATCCTCGAACACGAAGTCGGTGCCCGGCTCCGCGCCGGCCTGCGACTTCTGGCCGCCCTTCACGCCCATCGACCAGGTCGGCCGATGCCCGACCAGCGCGTCCTTCTGGTACTTCTGCACGGCGTCGTCCGTCATGCCGGCGAAGTAGTTGTAGGAGGCGTTGTACTCGCGCACGTGCTCCATGCAGAACTGGAAGTACTGGCCCTCGTGCGTTCGGCCCTTGGGGGCGCGGAACTCCCCGCGCGCCTCGCATCCCGGATGGTCGCAACGCGGCCCGCTCACGGGCGCGCTCTGGGCTTTTGGCCGCGCTTGGGCCGCCCGACGGGGGCGGCTGCGAATCTTGTCGAAGATGGACGAGTTGAGATTCATGACCGGGTCATTATGAGGTGTCGGGCGGTCGGGGCAAGCCGGGTGCGACAAGGGAACGTCCGTCGCCGCACGCCGCGGCGCCGGGGCCACATAAATCCGTCGACCGCCGGCGGACTGCAGCGGAGAGGCTGACCCATGAGCATTAAGGATGCGATAACCTCCAAGCTCACGCAGGCGCTCTCGCCTGTCGAGCTGGCCGTCATCGACGAGTCGGATCACCATCGCGGGCACGGCGGCTGGCGCGAAGGCGGGGAAACTCACTTCAACGTCAAAGTGGTGTCGGACGCCTTCGCGGGCAAGACCCGCGTCGAGCGCCATCGCATGGTCAACGCGCTGCTGGCCGACGAACTCGCCGGCCGCGTCCACGCGCTCGCGCTCAGCGCCAAGGCCCCGGGGGAGTAGCGCCGGAAGAGGAACCCGACGCTCCTCGGGCCGCTTACCGCAGCCGCTCCAGGATGCTCACATAGTTGGCGACCGCGGCGCCGCCCATGTTGAAGATGCCGCCCAGCGTGGCGGCCGGGATCTGCATGTCGCCGGCTTCGCCCGCGAGCTGCATGGCCGTCATGGCGTGCATGGAGACGCCGGTAGCCCCGATGGGGTGGCCCTTGGCCTTGAGGCCGCCGGAGGGGTTCACGGGCAGGCGCCCGTCCTTCTGGGTCCAGCCTTCCTTGATCGCCACCGCGCCGCGGCCCTCAGGCGTGAGCCCCATGGCCTCGTATTCGATCAGTTCCGCCACCGTGAAGCAGTCATGCGTTTCCACGAAGGAAAGGTGGTCGAGGCTGACGCCCGCCTGCGCGAGCGCGCGCTTCCACGCTTCGGCGCAGCCGTCGAACTTCAGGATGTCGCGCTTGGACATCGGCAGGAAGTCCTGCACATGCGCGGCGGCCCGGAACGCGATGGCGCGCTTCATGCGCAGCGCCGTGTCCACGTCCGCGAGCACCAGAGCGGCCGCGCCGTCCGAAACCAGCGAGCAATCGGTGCGCTTCAGCGGACCGGCCACGAAGGGGTTCTTCTCGCTCTCGTGGCGGCAGAACTCGACCCCCAGATCCTTGCGCATCTGCGCGTAGGGATTGGAAACGCCGTTCTTGTGATTCTTGGCCGCGATCATCGCCAGCGCATCGGACTGGTCGCCGTGGCGCTGGAAATAACCCGCCGCGATCTGGCCGAAAACGCCCGCGAAGCCGCCGGG
Organism: Alsobacter sp. P4_H11; assembly: GCF_056400925.1. NCBI lineage: Bacteria > Pseudomonadati > Pseudomonadota > Alphaproteobacteria > Hyphomicrobiales > Alsobacteraceae > Alsobacter > Alsobacter sp. P4_H11. The sequence continues at coordinate 61,705 of NZ_JBFUKI010000014.1, read as the reverse complement.
CGTGTCGCCGTCCTCGGGCAGGTAGGAGGCTTTCAGCAGGTTCTTGCCAATGTCTGCGCCCGGCGTCTTGGTCATCTGCTCGACGCCGACCACCAGGACGATCTTCGCCTGCTTGGCGGCGATGCTCTTCAGGCCGCTATGCACGGCGGCCGAGCCGGTCGCGCAGGCGTTCTCGACGCGCGTGGTCGGCTTGAATCGCAGGTCGTCGTCGGCCTGCAGCACCAGCGAGGCGGTGAAATCCTGGGCCGAGAAGCCGGCGTTGTAGTGGCCAAGCACGATCTCGTCGACATCCGACGCCGCGATCCCGGCGTGGTCCAGCGCCTCATTGGTGACGCGGACGATGAGGCTTTCGACGGTTTCGGCGTCCATCTTGCCGAAGGGCGTATGGGCCCAGCCCACGATGCAAGCGGTCATGGCTCGTGTTCCTCGCGTTTCCGCCGGGAGAATGGCGGTTGCGGGCGCGTCCGGCAAGGCGCGTCGCCGCACGGCTCGCGTGCAGGATCGCGCGGGCTGCATGGCTGTCTGGCGGGGGTCTGCACGTCCAACGATCCGCAAAGGTCAAGGCGGAACGGAACGGGCGGCTTGCCGCCCGCGTTGACGGCGCGAACCATCGAGGAGGAAAAACCATGTCCGCGAATTCGGCGACCTTGCTCGACGAGGCGGCGCGCCATGGCCAGGGCGACGCCCAGGCCGGCCTGCCCAAGCGCAGCCGCGACGATCTCGTCACGTTGTTGAGCCAGAATGGCGTTCGGGTCGGCGCGCGCGACAGCGACGCGGTGTTTGAACGCTATTCGGAAACCTACGACCAGAAGGAGCGGCAGGAGCAGCTCGTCGACGCCGGCTCCGAAATGTCGTTCCCGGCCAGCGATCCGCCGTCCTACATGGCGGGCGCTTCCGTGGCGGGCGGCCCGCCGGAGGGCAGCGAAACCCGAGAGGCGGCCAACACCAGCGCCGAGGACCCGGCCGAAGTGAAGAAGGTGGCGGAAACGGACGGCACCGGCGGTCAGAAAGCCGACCACAAGGGCGGCAAGGAAGCCGCCAACGCGTCCCGGCGCTGAAGCGACGCTCGACGTATCAGCCACAGTCCGGCCTTCGCCGGATTGGATGACGCTCTAGGGGCCGTGCGTCCAGAGCAGCAGCACGACGCCGCCCACGATCAACGCCATGCCGATGATCTCGCGGGCGGTGGTTTCCTGCGCGAAGAGGCGCTTCGAGACCGCCTGAGCGAGCAGGACTTCCACGAGCGCCAGCGTCCGCACATTCGCGGCGCTGGTGAGGGAAAAGCCCAGGAACCAGAACTGGGACGCGAAAGCGCCGGCGAAACCCGCCAGAAGCGACGGCCTCCAGGCGGTGAAGCTCTTCAGCAGGGCCGGCCGGTCAAACAAGCCGAGCCAGACCACGAGCAGCGCAGTCTGGATGCCCAGCGACCACGCCAGCGTGGTGGTGGAGCGCAGAACGAAGGAGCCGCTCTCCAGCGTCAGGATCGCACCGCGAAAGCCGATGGCCGAGAGGGCGAAAAACGCCCCCGCCACGATGCCAAGCACAGCGGGGCGCATTCCGGCAGCCGTCAGGCCGGGCGAGCCGGGCTTTACGGCCATCAGGACGACGCCGGCGGTCGCGACCACGATCGCGAGCGCGCCCCCCAAGGTGAGGTGATCGCCCAGAAACAGGATGCCGAAAATCGCGACCTGGACAGGCTCGGTCTTGATATAGGCGGTCGTCACCGCAAACGATCGCTCCCGCATTGCGGCGAGCATCAGCACTGTCGCGAGGATCTGCGTGATCGCGCCGCCCAGCACCCACGCGAGATACCGGCCGCTGGCCGCCGGAGCGGCCTCTCCGCCGATCTGCACGACCGCCAGCAGAAACAACAGCGCGAACGGGAATCCGTATAGAAAGCGGACCTGCGACGCCCCGACGGTGCCGAGCGTCTCGGTGAGGCTGCGCTGCATGGCGTTGCGCGCCGTCTGGGCCACCGACGCGATCAGCGTGGTGAGGATCCAAAGAGAGGCCATGCCGGGGAAGCCTTCCGCGTCCAGAGGCCGGCGTTCGCCCGAACGCGGCCATGATCGGCGCGTAGCACTCGCCGCCGCGCTAGGCAAATCGCGGGGCGCGGGGTAGGAATTGCTGTCCGCGTCAGGCAGCCTGCCCGGCAGCCGTGATCGCCAGAGCGCGCGAGGCCGACACTGTTCTGTCGCCGGCCGAACGAATGCATTGTCTAGGCCCGCCCGATCTCCCGTCGACTGGGCGCGAACCGGAACGATCTGATGACACGAGTGCCCCGCCGCGTATCTGTGCTCCCCCTCTTCTTCGGCTTTGCGTCCAGTCTTCGTCCCGCCGCGCTTGCGGGGCGGATCGCGATGGCGTTCTCGGCCGTGGCGATCGGGGCGGCGTCCGCCCAGGCGGCCGCGCCCTATGTGGTCGCGGACGTGAGCACCGGCCGGGTGCTGTTTTCCGAGGACGCCACGATGCCGTGGTATCCGGCCTCCGTCACCAAGCTGATGACCACCTATGTGGCGCTCAAGAAGGTGCGCGAGGGCAAGATCTCGTTCGACACCGCGATCCCGATCTCGGCCGCCGCGAACTCGGTTCCGCCATCCAAGATCGGCGCGAAGCCGGGCCTCGAGGTGACGCTCGAGAACGCCCTGAAGATGATGCTCGTGAAGTCCGCCAACGACATGGCGGTCGTGATCGCCGAGGGTGTCGGCGGCACGGTGGACGATTTCGCCGCGATGATGAACCAGGAAGCCGCGCGCCTGGGCATGCGCGAAAGCCACTTCGTCAACCCGAACGGGCTCTTCGCAGACGGCCAGCAGACCTCCGCGCGGGATCTCGCGATCCTCACCATCGCGCTGCTGCGCGACTTCCCCGACCATGCGGATCTGTTCCATATCGGCTCGGTGAAGCTCGGCAAGCGGGTGCTGAAGAACACCAACGGCCTGATCGGCCGATACCAGGGCATCGAGGGCATGAAGACGGGCTTCATCTGCCCGTCGGGCTTTAATCTCGTCGCGGTGGCGAGCCGTAACGGCCAGCGCCTCGTCGCGGTGGTGATGGGAGCGTCGTCCGGCTCTGACCGGACGCTGAAGGCCGCCCAGTTCCTCGACAAGGGTTTCAGCGGCGGCTATGGCGGCATCTTTGGCGGCGGCGGCGGATCGCTGCAGTCGTTGCCGCCGTCGTCCGTCGCCACGCCGCCGAACATGCGCGAGGACATCTGCGTCCACCGCAAGGGCGCGCCCGCCTCCGAGGAGGAGGCCGAGCCGCAGACCACCGTTCAGGCGCCCGGCGGCAACGAGGACGGCCGCGCCGCCCCGATGGCGATGGCCGCCGTGAGCCAGCAAAGCGGCATGGCGACCGGCCCGCGCACGTTGGGCCCGCGCGCCGCGCTGGACGTCCAGACGGTGTTCATCGGCCGGACCGAGCGCTCTGCCAGCGCGCCACAGGCCGCCAATGCGCTGTTCACGCCGGTGCTGACCGCCCGCAAGGCTCCCGAGAAGGGCGCGCCCAAAACGGCCGCCGCCTATGCGGACCCTGCCGCCGAGGCGACGCCGGACATCAAGGTTAAACCCGCCAACGTGAAGCCCCTAAAGGCCGGCGCGATCGCGCCCGGCGTCAAGGCCAGGGCCGCGCCACGCCATGGCGCGATCGGCAAGGCTCCGGCCGTGGCGGCGACGAAGCCCACCGACCTCAACGACGAGCAGGCCGAGCCCGCCAAGGCGCTGGAAGGCAAGACCGCCCGCCCGGCCGGCAAGCTCGTGTCGCCGACCCTGCGCAAAACCGCCACCGCCAAGGGCAAGCCCGCCGCGCACGCGAAAACGCCCGCCAAGCCCGCGCCCGCGAAGGCGAAGCTTGATCCCAAGGGCAAGCCTGTTCAGAAGAAGGTCTCGGCCGCCGCCCCGGATGCCGGTAAGGCGCCCGCCAGCGCCGAGTAACCCGAACCGGCTCCGCCGGCCCGCCCTGGAAGCCGCCGCCCCATGACCGCGCCACCCTCCGCCTCGGGCGGCTTCCTGCTGGCGCTGGCCGGGGCCGCGGCCTACGGCTTCAACATCACCTTCGCTCGCATCGCCGCCTTCGAGGGCGTGCAAGGGCCCTTGATGGTGGTGTTTCGCGTGGTCGTCATGCTGGCGCTCGCGGTCGGCATGGCGCTCGTGCTGCGCGGCGGCCTCTCGGTGGCGACGCGCGATCGCCCCGCGCTCGGCGTTCTCGGCGTCGCGAGCGCCGGGGTTGGCATCTGCTACCTCTCCTCCGTGGCCTTCATCCCGGTCACGGTCGCGGCCGTGGTGTTCTACACCTACCCGGTGCTGATCGTGCTGCTCAGCCCCTTCGTGGAAGGCAAGCGGCTCTCCCCGCCCCTGCTCGGCGTCGCCGCTCTGGCGTTTGTCGGCATCGTGCTGGTGCTGGGCCCGGCCTTCGACAGCCTCGACCCGCGCGGCCTCGCGCTCGCCTTCGGGGCAAGCCTGTCGGCGGTGGCGCAGTTCTTCGCCGCCACCCGCTGCGCCGGCGTCGGGGCGGCCCCGAAAGTATTCTGGGTGCATGTGATCTGCCTGCCCGCCGCGCTTGCGGCGGCGCTCGCCACCGGCGGGCTGCGCGGCCCTGAGGCGCTGCTGGCCGCCCCCTGGGCGGTGGCGCTGACGATCGGCGGCTTCGTGCTTGGCTTCGTGTTCCAGATGGCGGCGCTCGGGCGCGTCAGCGCGGTGGCGGGCGGGCTCGCCTTCTGCCTCGAACCCGTCGTGGCCGCCCTCACCTCCGCGCTGGTGCTGGGCGAGCGCCTCGCGCCGGTCCAATATGCCGGCGGCGCGCTGGTGATCGGGGCCATCATGGCCAACGTAGCCCTGCAGGGACGCCGGCCCGCCAAGCCCGCGATCGCGTGAGGACCAGCATGCAGGCTCCCATCCCGCTCACGATCCTGACCGGCTTCCTCGGCGCGGGCAAAACCACGCTGCTGAACCGCCTGCTGCAGGACCCCGCGCTCGCCGACACGGTGGTGATCGTCAACGAGTTCGGCGAGATCGGCCTCGACCACCTGTTCATCGAGGCCGTGGACGGCGACATGGTGCTCCTGTCGTCCGGCTGCCTGTGCTGCACGGTGCGGGGAGACCTCGTCGCCGCGCTGGAGGATCTTCTCACCAAGCGCGACTCCGGCGACGTCTCGCCGTTCCGCCGCGTGCTGGTGGAAACCACCGGCCTCGCCGACCCCGCCCCCATCCTGCAGGCCGCCCTGTCGCATCCCTACCTGGCGACCCGCTACGCCATCGACGGCGTCGTCACCGTGGTGGACGCCCTCACGGGCTTCGCCACGCTGGACGAGCATTCCGAGGCCGTGAAGCAGGCGGCGGTCGCGGACCGCATCGTGTTCACCAAGACCGACCTGCTCGACGACGCCACACGGCCTAACTTCGAGCGGCTCAAGGCGCGCATCCGCCGCCTCAACCCGGGCGCGCCGCTGCTGGACGCCGCCGCCGGAGAGGCCGACGCGGCCGCCCTGCTGGGCGCGGGCCCGTTCGATTTCGCCGGCAAGATCCCGGACGTCGCCGCCTGGCTGCGCGAGGAGGCCTACGCCGACGCGCAGCACGGCGCGCATGACCACACCCATGATGAGCGCGACCAGCACGCCCATGACGTGAACCGGCACGACGCCCGGATCCGGGCCTTTTGCCTCGCCACCGACAAGCCCGTCCCGATGGCCGCGCTGGACATGTTCCTGACGCTGCTGCCCTCCGCGCACGGGGCGAAACTGCTGCGCATGAAGGGCATCGTCCATCTCGCCGGCCAGCCGGAGCGGCCGCTGGTGATCCACGGCGTCCAGCACGTCATGCACCCGCCGGTGGCGCTTCCCGCCTGGCCGGACGCCGACCGCCGCACCCGCATCGTGTTCATCACGCGCGATCTGGACGAGAGCTTCGTCCGGCGCATGTGGGACGCCTTCACGGGCACGCCCGCCATCGACACGCCCGACCGCGCCGCCCTGATGGACAACCCGCTTTCGCTGCGCAACGGCTGAGGCCGCTCAGGTCTTCAGGATCGTGAACGCCAGCGCATCCCCCTCGCGCTCGCTGGCGAGCAGCAGGTCGCCGGTCTCGCGCAGCAGGTGCGGGATGTCGATCGCCGCCATCGGGTCGGTCGCGCTGGCGCGCAAAACCGCGCCGGGCTGCAGGCCCGCCAGCGCCTTGCGCACCCGCAGCGCCGGCAGCGGGCACTTCAGGCCGCGTAGGTCGAGATCGTGGATCGGCTCCGGCGTCGTCATGCGCGCCGTCTAGCATGGCGCACCCGCGCGGCGGAACGACGATTTAACGCTCGCGCCGTAGCGTGGCTCCATGAACCCGCCCGCCGCCGCCCTCACCTCCGTCCGCATTGCGGCGTTCGGCGGCGCCGACGCGGCCGCGCATGAGGCGGCCTGGCGCGACCTCGCCCGGCGCGGGCTGGATCGCAACCCGTTCTGGGAGCCCGCCTTCGCGATTGCAGCCGCAGCCCTGCCCGGCGTCCCGCCGCCACTCTTCGTGGCCGCCTGGCGGGGCGAATGCATGACGGCCCTGCTCGCGCTGACGCGGCCTCGGCTCGGCGCGCTGACGCCCTTGCTGCGCGGCTGGTCGCACGAGCAGGCGGTGCTGGGCGGGCCGCTGCTGGATCCGGACCACGGCGCCGAGGACCTGCGCGCCGTGATCGCCTGGCTGCGCGACCGGCACCGGCTCGCCGGAGCGCTGCTGCTGCGCTGGATCGACGAACTGTCGGAAGCCGCCACAGCCCTGGCCGCCGCCGGCCCCGCCCGGCTCCACCCGCACGAGCGCGCCGCTCTGCGGCCCGGCCCAAATGCCCTGGCGGGCATCGGGGGGAAGCGACGCAAGGAGTTCGGCCGGCTGCGTCGCCGCCTCGCCGAGCAGGGCCAGCTCGAGAGCCTGTCCGCCGCTAAGCCGGAGGCGATCGAGCAAGCCTGCGCGGCTTTCGCCGAACTCGAGGCGAAGGGCTGGAAAGGCCGTCGCGGCAGCGCCTTCACGCAGCATCCTGCCCGTCTCGCCTTTTTGCAGGGCGTCACGCGAGAGTTCGCCGCAGACGGCGATTGCCGCATCGATCGGCTCACGCTGGACGGCCAGACGATCGCGGCCGGCATCGTGCTCGGCGGCGGTCCGCGCGCGCTCTACTGGAAAACGACCTATGACGAGCACTACGGTGCGTTCTCGCCGGGCGTGCTGTTGACGCTGGACGTCACCGACCGCCAGATCGCCGACCCAACGGTCCTGCTCACGGATAGCTGCGCGGTGGCGGACCACCCCATGATCGACCGTCTCTGGGCCGACCGCATCCGCGTCGCCGACTGGTGGATCCCGCTCGGCCCTACGAGCCCGGCGCTGCTCGCCGCCGAGCGCGCGCGCAGGTCGCTGCGCGCAACCGCCAAACGCCTCCTCGGCCGAGGCTAACCGCGCGCCCGCAGCTCGCGGCGGATCACCTTGCCGGTGGTGGTCAGCGGCAGGTCCGACACGAAGGCGATCTCGCGCGGGTATTCGTGGGCCGACAATCGGTCCTTCACGAAGCGCTGGATTTCGGCGGCCAGTTCGGGCGTCTCCGAGACGCCGCGCTTCAGCACCACGAAAGCCTTTACGATTTCGGTGCGCAGCGCGTCCGGCTTGCCCACCGCCGCCGCGTTGGCGACGGCCGGGTGGCGGAGCAGACAGTCTTCGATCTCGGTCGGGCCGATGCGGTAGCCCGCCGATGTGATCACGTCGTCATCGCGGCCGACGAAGCGCACATAGCCGTCCGCGTCAGCCTCGCCCTGGTCGCCGGTCGTCATCCAGTCGCCGATGAACTTGTCGCGCGTGGCGTCGGGGCGGTTCCAGTAGCCGAGGAACATTACCGGGTCGGGCCGGCGCACCGCGATCTGGCCGAGTTCGCCGGGCGCGCAGAGCGATCCGTCCGGTCGGATCACCGCCACGTCGTGCCCCGGGATGGGCTTGCCGATGGAGCCCGGCCGCACCACGCCCAGCGCCGCGCAGGAGCCGAGCACGAGGTTGCACTCGGTCTGCCCATAGGCCTCGTTGATGGTGAGGCCCAGCGCCTCGCGGCCCCAGTTCAGAGTTTCGGCCCCCAGCGCCTCGCCGGCCGACGCCACCGTTCGAAGCGCCAGCTTGGGAAACCGGGCGCGCGGGTCCTCGACGGCGCGCAGCATGCGCAGCGCCGTGGGCGGCACGAAGATGTTGCGGACGCCAAGGTCCGCCATCAGCCCGAAGGCCTCCTCTGCGTCGAACTTCTCGAACTTCCGCGCCACGGCCGTAACGCCAAAATGCAGCGAGGGCAAAAGCCCGTTCAGGAGCCCGCCCGCCCAGGCCCAATCGGCCGGCGTCCACAGTCGATCGCCCGGCTGGGGAAAGAACTCGTGCACCAGCTCGAAGCAGGGCAGATGGCCGAGCAGCACCCGGTGGCCGTGCAGCGCGCCCTTGGGCGGGCCGGTGGTGCCCGACGTGTAGATCATCAGCGCCGGATCATCCGGCGTCGTGTCGAGCGGCGTGAATTCGGCGCTTTCGCGCGCGAGTTCCTCGTGAAAGCCGAGCGCGTCGCCGTCCGGCCCATCGACCGAGAGCAGCAACGACAATCGCGGCAGTTCGGTCCGCAGCGGCGCCACGCGCGACACGCCGGCCGCATTGGTGATCAGCGCCGAAACGCCCGCATCCGCCAGCCGGTAGGCCAGCGCGTCGGCGCCGAACAGCACCGCGAGCGGCAGCGCGATCGCGCCCATCTTGTAGGCCGCCACATGCGCGACCGCGACCTCGCTCGCCTGCGGCAGCAGGATGCCGACCCGGTCGCCCGGCTTCACGCCATGGCGCGCCAGCAGGTTCGCCAGGCGGTTGGAAGCGTCCCGCAAGGCGCCGAACGTCATCGGCGTCACCACGCCGGCCGGCGAGACGTCCAGCACGGCCTCACGCTCGGGATCGATGGCCGCCCACTTGTCGCAGACGTCCACGCCAATGTTGTAGCGGGCCGGGATGTCCCACCGGAACTCCGCCCGGAGCTGGTCGAAATCACGAATGGCGGGAAGCATGACAGGGCCCTGAACGCGAAAGCGCCGGGACGTTACGCGCTTTGTTGCGGTGCGAAAAGAGGGTGGTGGGCAGCGGTCAAAAAGGCGATCCGTTCTGGGACAAGCGCCAGGCGGAACCCTCTCCCGCGCAGCGGGGGAGGGCAGGGAGGGGGCGGTGGAGCGCCCCGACTGGTGCAACAGCGGACGACGCCGACCGCCCCCTCTGTCGGCTCCGCCGACATCTCCCCCGCTGGCGCGGGAGAGAGTCGCCCCGCCCTTTCACGTCGCGTTCACCTTCAGCCCCCCACTCTCCTCCCATGCACGCCGCCGACGATCTTCGCGCCGCCCTTAGGGTCTGGACCCGCCATCTCGCCTCCGAGAGGCGGCTGTCGCCCAAGACGCTGGAAGCCTATGAGCGCGACATGCGCCAATTCGTGGCGTTTCTGGCCGAGCGCGCCGAAGCGCCGGCCGGGATCGCCGAGGTGAAGCGGCTGCGTCCGGCGGACATCCGCACCTTTATGGCGGCGCGGCGCGCCGAGGGGGTGGGCAGCCGGTCGCTGATGCGGGCGCTCGCCTCAATCCGGTCGGGGCTGCGCTTTCTGGAGCGCGAAGGACTGGTCGACGCCTCGGCGCTGTCGGCGATCCGCGGCCCCAAGCTGCAAAAGAGCCTGCCGAAGCCGCTCTCGGCCCCCAATGCGCGCCGCCTGTCGGACGCGGACCTGCGCGCCGGGGAGGATCGCGAGACCTGGGTGCTGGTGCGCGACGCCGCCGTGCTGGCGCTGCTCTATGGATGCGGCCTGCGCATTTCCGAAGCGCTTGGGCTGAAGCGCAGCGAGGCGCCGGTCGGCGGGCAGGATATCGTCACGGTGACCGGCAAGGGCGGCAAGACCCGCATGGTCCCGGTGATCCCGGCCGTGTCGGCCGCCATCGCCGAATATCTCGAACTCTGCCCCTACACGCTGGCGCCCGGCGAGCCGCTGTTTCGCGGCCAGAAGGGTGGGCCGCTGTCGCCGCGCATCATCCAGCTCGCCATGGAGCGTCTGCGCGGCGCCATGGGGCTGCCCGACACCGCCACCCCGCACGCGTTGCGACACTCGTTCGCGACCCACCTGCTGGCGCGTGGCGGCGACCTGCGCGCCATTCAGGACCTGCTCGGCCACGCGTCGCTGTCCACCACGCAGATCTACACCGAGGTCGACACCTCCAGGCTGCTCGCCGCCTACAACGCCGCGCATCCGCGCGCCGGCTGAGCGCCGAAGCGGGCCGACGTCCCTCCCCGCCTCAGACCGGCAGGAGCCCGTCGGTCTTCACCTCCTCCATCACCGCATAGGTGCGGCTTTCCTTCACACCCGGCAGGGACAGGAGGATGTCGCCCAGGAAGTGCCGATAGGCGGCCATGTCGGCCACGCGCGTCTTCACCAGGTAGTCGAACCCGCCCGCCACCATATGGCACTCCAGCACTTCGGGGGACCGCCTGACCGCCTCGGCGAAACGCTCGAAGACGTCGGGCGTCGTCTTGTCGAGGCTGACCTCGATGAACACCAGGAGGCCGCGTCCCAACTTCTGAGGATCGAGAGTGGCGCGAAAACCCGTGACGAAGCGCTCGCGGAACAGGCGCTTCACGCGCTCGCTCGTGGCGGTCGGCGACAACCCAATCTTGTCGGACAGGTCGACGGTGGTGATGCGCCCGTCCTCCTGCAGGATCCTGAGAATCTTCCGGTCGGTGCGGTCCAGATCGTCCATGCGAGGCTTCCACTATGAAGGCTGAGCTTCATAGTGGCTTGCGCTAATATCTGGCAAGTCTTTGCCGTTCAGACGCGGCCAAATCCGAGGTATGTTGCCGAAATCGCCACCCTTCAGGTCGCAGGACGCCCCGATGCAAAGCTTGTCCCCGTTCCGCGCGGCCTATGCGGCCGACGACGTCGTGATCGCCCGCACGCTGCTTGCCGGCGCGACCCTTTCGGCCGATCGCGAAGCCCGCATCGACGCCACGGGCCGCAAGCTCGTCGTGGCGATACGCAGCAAGGGCGGCGGACTCGGCGGGGTGGAGGAACTCCTGCGCGAATATTCGCTCTCCAGCCGCGAAGGGCTGGCCCTCATGGTGCTCGCCGAGGCGTTGCTGCGCGTGCCGGACGGCAAGACGGCCGACAAGCTGATCGAGGACAAGCTCGGCCAAGGCGACTTCGCCAATCACGAGACGCGCTCCAACGCGCTCCTGGTGTCAGCCTCCTCCTGGGCGCTCGGCATCACGGCGCGCATCATCCAGCCGAACGAGACGCCCGAAAGCATCCTGGGCTCGCTGACCAAGCGCATCGGCCTGCCGGCGGTGCGCACCGCGACCCGCCAGGCCATGCGGGTGCTGGGCAGCCACTTTGTGCTCGGCCAGTCAATTGGCGAGGCGCTGGATAGGGCGCGCTCCGGGTCCGGGCGGCTGTTCCGCTACTCGTTCGACATGCTGGGCGAAGGCGCCCGCACGCAGGAGGACGCCGACCGCTACGCCGCCTCCTACGCATCCGCCATCGAGGCGATCGGCCGGGCGGCCGGCAACGAGCCGCTGCCCAACCGGCCCGGCATCTCGGTGAAGCTCTCGGCGCTGCACCCCCGCTATGACGCGCTCTCGCGCGACCGCGTGATGGCCGAGCTCGTGCCCGTCGTGGTGGGGTTGGCGCAGAAGGCCAAGAGCTTCGACCTGAACTTCACCGTCGACGCCGAGGAGGCCGACCGCCTCGAACTGTCCCTGGACGTGATCGCGGCCGTGCTGGCCGACCCGAGCCTCGCCGACTGGGACGGCTTCGGCCTCGCCATCCAGTCCTACCAGAAGCGCGCCCCCGAGGTGATCGACTGGATCGCCACGCTGGCCCGCCAGCACGGCCGCAAATTGATGGTGCGGCTCGTGAAAGGCGCCTATTGGGACACCGAGGTGAAGCGCGCGCAGGAGCGCGGCCTCGCCGACTACCCGGTCTTCACCCGCAAGGCGATGACGGACCTGAACTACGTCGCCTGCGCCGAAAAGCTGCTGTCCGCCCGGCCGGTGATCTACCCGCAATTCGCCACCCACAATGCGCTCACGGTCGCCACCATCCTGGAGCGCGCCGGCGACACGCAGGGGTTCGAATTCCAGCGCCTGCACGGCATGGGCGACGCGCTTTACGGCAAGCTGCTGGAAAGCGCGCCCGGCCTCGCCTGCCGCACCTATGCGCCGGTCGGCGGCCATCGCGACCTGCTCGCCTATCTGGTGCGCCGCCTGCTGGAGAACGGCGCGAACTCATCCTTCGTATCCGTGGCGGCCGACCCGAACGTGCCGGTCGAGACGCTGCTCACACGGCCGGCGACCATCATCGGCCACCCGAACGCGGCCCGGCATCCGCGTGTACCCTTGCCGAAGGATCTCTACGGCCCGGGCCGCCGCAACTCGGCCGGCGTGGAGCTGGGCCACGAGGCGAGCCTGCACGCGCTTGTCGCCGAGATCGAGGCGGCCCGCTCGACCAGCCTGGTCGCCGCCACGCTGATCGACGGCGCGCCCCAGCCCGGCGCCGAGCGCCCGGTTCTGTCGCCCGCCGATGGCGCGACCGCCGTTGGCCGCGTCCGCGAGGCCGACGAGGCCACGGCCGACCGGGCCGTCGACGCCGCCCAGCGCGGCTTCCGCGGCTGGGAGCGCACGCCCGCCGCCCAGCGCTCCGCCGCGCTCGAAAAGGCCGCGGACCTGCTGGAGGCGCGGCGCGGCCTGCTGCTCGGCCTGCTCCAGACTGAGGCCGGCAAGACGCTGGACGACGCCGTCGCAGAGCTGCGCGAGGCTGTCGATTTCCTGCGCTACTACGCCGCCCAGGCGCGCGGGCTGTTTGGCGAGGGCGAGGTCCTGCCCGGCCCGACCGGCGAGGACAACCGCCTGCTGCACCGCGGACGCGGCGTGTTCCTGTGCATCAGCCCATGGAATTTCCCGCTCGCGATCTTCCTCGGCCAGGTCTCGGCCGCGCTGGGGGCCGGCAACGCCGTGGTGGCCAAGCCGGCCGAGCAGACGCCTCTGGTCGCCCACGAGGCGGTCCGCATCCTGCACGAGGCCGGCGTGCCGGGCTCGGCCCTGCATCTCGTCACCGGCGACGGCCGCGTCGGCGCACGGCTGGTCGCGCATCGTCGCATCGCCGGCGTCGCCTTCACGGGCTCCACCGAGGTGGCGCGGCGCATCAACCAGACGCTCGCCGCCAAGGACGGCCCCATCGTGCCGCTGATCGCCGAGACGGGCGGGATCAACGCCATGATCGTGGACGCCACGGCCCTCCCCGAGCAGGTCTCGGACGACGTCGTGATGTCCGCCTTCCGCTCCGCCGGCCAGCGCTGCTCGGCCCTGCGCCTCCTTTGCGTGCAGGAGGACGTGGCCGACAAGATGATCGACATGATCGTCGGCGCCGCCCGCGAGCTGAAGCTCGGCGACCCGCGCGACCTCAGCGTGCAGGTCGGCCCGGTGATCGACGCCGAAGCGAAGCAGCGCCTCGAACAGCACATCGCCAAGCTGAAAGGCTCCGCTCGCGTGCATCTCGCGGCCGAGGCTCCTGCTACGGGCTATTTCGTCGGCCCGCACGTGTTCGAGCTGACGCGGCAGGGAGACCTCGCCGAGGAGGTGTTCGGCCCCGTGCTGCACGTGGTGCGCTGGAAGGCGGGCGAACTCGGCAAGGTTCTCGACGCCATCGAGGCAAGCGGCTACGGGCTGACGCTCGGGGTCCATTCACGCATCGACGGCACGATCGCCGAGGTCGTGTCGCGGCTCGACGTCGGCAACTGCTACGTCAACCGCAACATGATCGGCGCCGTGGTGGGCACCCAGCCCTTCGGCGGCTCCGGCCTCTCCGGCACTGGCCCCAAGGCGGGCGGCCCCAACTACCTGAAGCGCTTCGCCGTGGAGCAGACCGTGACGATCAACACCGCCGCGGCCGGCGGCAACGCCAACCTGATCGCGATGGGCGAATAGGCGGCCTCGCCTCCGCCAACGAAAAAGGGCCGCGCGAGCGGCCCTTTGCGTATCCGGTGAGGCTCGACCTCAGTGCGTCGGGTGCGACAGCGTCTGGCGCAGCGTCACGAGGTGCGACAGGCGGTCCGACGCGGCGCGGCGGCTGTCCTCGCTGCCGGCCTTGTCGAAATCGGCCTCGGCGGCCTTGATCTCGGCTGCCAGCACCTCGTCCGACACGTCCTCCACCGGAATGGCCTGCTCGGCCAGGATCGTGAGGCCGCGCGGGGACACTTCGGCGAAACCACCGCGCACGAACAGGCGCTGCGTGTTGTTCTGCGGGCCGGTGACCACGACCACGCCGGGGCGCAGCGTCGACATCAGCGGCGCATGGTCCTTCAGCACGCCGAAGTCGCCCTCGCTGCCGGGAACGACGACCTGCTCGACCTCGGCCGAGATCAGGAGCCGCTCGGGCGAGACGAGTTCGAACGGGAACGTGGCCATGGAAATCTCCAACCGGAACTAGCGGACCCGGCGACCGAGGCCGCCGGGATCAGCAAAGGCTTACGCGGCCTCGGCGGCCAGGCGCTGGGCCTTCTCGATCGCCTCCTCGATGGTGCCGACCATGTAGAAGGCGGCCTCCGGGAGGTGGTCGTACTTGCCTTCCACCAGGCCCTTGAAGCCCTTGATGGTGTCGGCCAGCGGCACGAGCTTGCCGGGCGCGCCGGTGAACACTTCCGCCACGAAGAAGGGCTGCGACAGGAAGCGCTCGACCTTGCGGGCGCGCGCCACCGTGGTCTTGTCCTCTTCGGAGAGCTCGTCCATGCCCAGGATGGCGATGATGTCCTGCAGCGCCTTGTAGCGCTGGAGCACCTGCTGCACCTGGCGGGCCACCGCATAGTGATCCTCGCCGACGACGAGCGGCGAGAGCATGCGCGAGGTGGAGTCGAGCGGATCCACGGCCGGGTAGATGCCCTTCTCGGCGATGGAGCGCGACAGCACGGTCGTGGCGTCGAGATGCGCGAAGGACGTGGCCGGGGCCGGGTCGGTCAAGTCGTCGGCCGGCACGTAGATGGCCTGCACGGACGTGATCGAGCCCTTGGTGGTGGTGGTGATGCGCTCCTGCAGGGCGCCCATGTCGGTCGCGAGCGTGGGCTGGTAGCCCACCGCCGACGGGATGCGGCCCAGAAGCGCCGACACCTCGGAGCCCGCCTGCGTGAAGCGGAAGATGTTGTCCACGAAGAACAGCACGTCCTGGCCCTTGTCGCGGAAGTTCTCCGCGATGGTCAGGCCGGTGAGCGCCACGCGGGCGCGGGCGCCCGGGGGCTCGTTCATCTGCCCGAACACGAGGGCGCACTTGGAGCCTTCGCCGCCGCCCTTCTTGTTCACGCCGGACTCGATGAACTCGTGGTAGAGGTCGTTGCCCTCGCGGGTGCGCTCGCCGACGCCGGCGAACACCGAGAAGCCGCCATGGGCCTTCGCGACGTTGTTGATCAGCTCCTGGATGAGCACGGTCTTGCCCACGCCCGCGCCGCCGAACAGGCCGATCTTGCCGCCCTTCGCGTAGGGAGCGAGCAGGTCCACGACCTTGATGCCCGTCTCGAGGATCTGCGCCTCGGTGGACTGCTCGGCGTAGCTCGGCGCCGGCGCATGGATCGGGCGGACGCCCTCATTGGCGACCGGGCCGCACTCGTCGATCGGCTCGCCGATGACGTTGATGATGCGGCCGAGCGTGCCGTCGCCCACCGGAACCTGGATCGGCGAGCCCGTGTCGGTCACCGGCTGGCCGCGGACCAGGCCCTCGGTCGTGTCCATCGAGATGCAGCGCACCGAGGATTCGCCGAGATGCTGGGCGACTTCGAGCACGAGGCGCGCGCCGTTGTTGGTGGTCTCGAGCGAGTTCAGGATCTCGGGCAGATGTCCGTCGAACTGGACGTCGACGACCGCGCCGATCACCTGGGTGACGTGTCCCGTCGCGACGCCTGCCTGGAAGGTGGTGGCCATGGTTTCAGTCCTTAGGTCTGGCGAGCGCTCGCGCGCCCGGGGTCTGGCTCAGAGCGCTTCCGCGCCCGAAATGATTTCGATGAGTTCCTTGGTGATCATCGCCTGACGAGTCCTGTTGTAGGTCATCGTCTGCTTCTTGATCATCTCGCCGGCGTTGCGGGTGGCGCTGTCCATGGCGCTCATCTGCGAGCCGTAGAAGGAGGCCTGGTTCTCGAGCAGCGCGCGCAGCACCTGCACGGAGATGTTCTGCGGCAGCAGCGTCGAGAGGATCTGGCTCTCGTCCGGCTCATACTCGTAGGAGGCCGTGGAGCCCCCCGCGGCCTGCGCCGGGATCTCGGCCGGGATGATCTGCTGCGCGGTCGGGATCTGGGCGATCACCGACTGGAAGCGCGAGAAGAAGATCGTCGCGACGTCGAATTCGCCGGCCTCGAACATGCCGATGATCTTCTTGCCGATCATGTCGGCCGTGTCGTAGCCCAGCGTCCGCACCGAGCGCAGCTCGATGAAGTCGACGATCAGGCTGGCGAACTGCCGGCGAAGAATGTCGTAGCCCTTCTTGCCGACGCACAGGATCTTCACCGTCTTGCCTTGCGCCTGAAGCGACAGGATGCGCTCGCGCGCCAGACGGGCGATCGACGAGTTGAACGCGCCCGCGAGGCCGCGCTCACCCGTGAACACGACGAGCAGTTGCACGTCGCTCTTGCCGTTGCCGGAGAGCAGCACCGGGCCGCCCGAGGTCACGCCGCCCGCCACGTTTGCGAGCACCGCCGACATGCGCTCCGCAAAGGGACGCGCGGCCTCGGCCGCCATCTGGGCGCGGCGCAGCTTAGCCGCCGCGACCATCTGCATGGCCTTGGTGATCTTCTGCGTCGCCTTCACGGAGGCGATGCGATTGCGCAGATCCTTCAGCGAAGCCATTGCCCGCCCTTCCTCGTATCAGCTCAGGCGATGCGTCAGGCGAACGACTTGGCGAACGAGTCCACCGCGTCCTTCAGCTTCTTGGCGCTGTCGTCCGACAGGTCCTTCGAGGTGCGGATCGCATCCAGAAGCTCCTTGTGGGACGTGTGCAGCAGCCCGAGCAGGCCGTCCTGGAACGCGCGGACGCGGTTCACGGGCAGCTGGTCGAGGTAGCCGTTCACGCCGGCGTAGATCACCGCGACCTGCTCTTCCATCTGCAGCGGCGAGAACTGCGGCTGCTTCAGGAGCTCGGTCAGGCGGGCGCCGCGGTTCAGCAGGCGCTGCGTGGTGGCGTCGAGATCGCCGCCGAACTGCGCGAAGGCCGCCATCTCGCGGTACTGCGCCAGCTCGCCCTTGATCTTGCCGGCGACCTTCTTCATCGCCTTCGTCTGGGCCGAGGAGCCCACGCGCGACACCGAGAGGCCGACGTTCACGGCCGGGCGGATGCCCTGGTAGAACAGGTCGGTCTCCAGGAAGATCTGGCCGTCCGTGATCGAGATCACGTTGGTGGGGATGTAGGCCGACACGTCGTTGGCCTGGGTCTCGATGACCGGCAGAGCCGTCAGCGAACCCGAACCCTGGTCCTTGTTCAGCTTGGCGGCGCGCTCGAGCAGACGCGAATGCAGGTAGAACACGTCGCCCGGGTAAGCCTCGCGGCCCGGCGGGCGGCGCAGCAGCAGGGACATCTGGCGGTAGGCGACGGCCTGCTTGGACAGATCGTCATAGATGATCACGGCGTGCATGCCGTTGTCGCGGAAATACTCGCCCATGGTGCAGCCGGTGAACGGCGCCAGGAACTGCATGGGGGCCGGATCCGACGCCGTGGCGGCGACGATGATCGAGTACTCCAGCGCGCCCTGCTCTTCGAGCACCTTCACGAACTGGGCGACCGTCGAGCGCTTCTGCCCGATCGCGACGTACACGCAGTAGAGCTTCTGGCTCTCGTCCGTGCCGGCGTTGATCGCCTTCTGGTTCAGGATCGTGTCGAGCGCGATCGCGGTCTTGCCGGTCTGGCGATCGCCGATGATCAGCTCGCGCTGGCCGCGGCCGATCGGGATCAGGGCGTCCACGGCCTTGAGGCCGGTCGCCATCGGCTCATGCACCGACTGGCGCGGAATGATGCCCGGAGCCTTCACGTCGACGCGCATGCGCTTGTCGGCCACGATCGGGCCCTTGCCGTCGATCGGGTTGCCGAGCGCGTCCACGACGCGGCCGAGCAGGCCCTTGCCGACGGGGGCGTCCACGATCGCGCCGGTGCGCTTGACCGTCTGGCCTTCCTTGATGTCGCGGTCGGAGCCGAAGATCACGATGCCGACATTGTCGGTCTCGAGGTTCAGCGCCATGCCGCGCACGCCGTTCTCGAACTCGACCATCTCGCCCGCCTGGACGTTGTCGAGCCCGTACGCGCGGGCGATGCCGTCACCGACGGACAGAACCTGCCCGACCTCGGTAACCTCTGCCTCGGAGCCGAAATTCTTGATCTGCTCCTTGAGGATCGCGGAGATTTCTGCGGCGCGGATATCCATCAGCCGACCTCTTTCATCGCAGTACGAATGCCGTTGAGTTTCGTGCGCAGGGAAGCATCGACCATCTTGGAGCCGAGCTTCACGACGATGCCGCCGATGATCGCCGGGTCGACCTTGACGTCGACCTCGACCTTCTCACCGGCCACATCCTTCAGGGCCTGCTTGATGTCGCCCAGCACCTTCTCGGAAGGCTGCTCGGCGACGGTGACTTGTGCGCGAACGACGCCCTTCTGCTTGTCCGCCAGGGTGCGGTAGGCCCGCACCATGTCGTGGACCGCAAAGAGGCGGCGCTTGGCCGCGACCAGCTTCAGGAAGTTGGCCGAAAGCCCGCTGATCTGGAGGTTCGCCAGGATCGGCACCATGGCCCGCTCCTGGTCTTCGGCCGAGAACACCGGGCTGCGCACGAAGCGCTCCATGTCGGGGTTCTGGCTGATCGCGGCGTCGAACCGGTCGAGCTCGCCGCCGATGGAATCGATGGCGTTCGCCTCCTGGGCGAGTTCGAAGAGCGCAGCCGCGTAGCGGCCCGCCACACCGGAAACGATCGTGTTCTCTTGAGCCACCGGCCGTCTCTCATCTGTCCGGACGCTTCGCGCCACGAACCTGCGCACGAAACGATCGGCGTAGGACTGTCGTGGGCGCCACGTCTCGGGTGGAACGGACCCGCATACAAAAACCGGCCGCGCTGCGCGCTGACCCGTCCCGACGCCGGTCCGAAAGGCGCGCGTGAACTAGCATGATGATCTTGGGTGCGCAACCCGAGCCGCGCCCCCTGCGTGCGCGACTTTCGGGGAGGAGTACGCTTTCGGCGTCGCGCCTATTGGCCCGCCGGGCGCCTGGTGAGAATCGAGCTTAAGGACCCATTGCGCTATGCATATATGCACGACGTAGGAGGACGACGATGCAGAAGAGAATGACAATCAGCATCGATGCCGCAGTCTACGATGGGCTGGTGCGCGTCGTCGGGCGCCGGAAGATGAGCCGGTTCATAGAGGATCTGGCTCGGCCTCACGTTCTTGGCGAGAGCCTTGAGGACGCATATGCGGCCATGGCGCGCGACCACCAGCGCGAGGCCGATGCTTTGGCTTGGAGCGAAGCGCTTATTGGCGACGCCGTCGATGCGACGCGCTGAAGTTTGGTGGGTTGATTTCGATCCGTCCGTTGGAGGAGAGATCCGCAAGACTCGGCCAGCCGTCATCGTGAGCAACAATGCCGCGAATGCAGCCCTGAACGGAGTTCAGGTCGCTCCCCTGACGAGCAACACGGGCCGGGTTTATCCCAGTGAAGCGGTCGTCTCCGTTGGGGAGACGAGCAGCAAGGTCATGGCGGACCAGCTGACGACAGTTTCGAAGCTGCGGCCTAAGACCAAGCTGGGAGCCCTCTCGGCGAGAGACATGAAAGCGGTCGAGCAAGCAATCCTGACCCAGCTCGGTTTGCCGCTTTAAGCCTGACTGCCGTGGCTACAAAAAGCTCATCGGGTCGACGTCCACCTGCACCCGCGTATTCCCGGTGATCTTCGGGGCTTCGCGCAGCCAGTGCCGGAGCCAGTCCTGCAGCGGGAACTCGCGGGCGGTTTTCACCAGCAGCCGGAAGCGGTGGCGGCCGCGCACTACCGCGATGGGGGCTTCGGCGGGGCCGAGCACCATGACGTCCGGGTGGTGTGGCGCGCAGCGGGCCAGCGCGCGGGCATGCGCCTCAGCCGGGCCGCGCTCGTCGGCCGACACGATCACGGCGGCAAGCCGGCCGAATGGCGGCAGGCCGGCCGCCTGCCGCATCGCGATCTCTTCCTTGTAGAAGCGCTCGGCGTCGCCCGAGAGCAGCGCCTTCAGCACCGGGTGGTCCGGCTGGAAGGTCTGCAGCAGCGCCCGGCCGGATGTCGCGCCGCGGCCGGCCCGGCCGGTGACCTGCTGAAGGATCTGGAACGTCCGCTCGCCGGCGCGCGGATCGCCTGAGGCCAGGCCGAGATCGGCGTCCACGACGCCTACCAGCGACAACATTGGGAAGTTGTGGCCCTTGGCCACGAGCTGCGTGCCGATGATGATCTGGAATTCGCCCTCGGCGACCGCCTCCAGCTCGCGCTTCAGCCGCTCGGTCCCGCCCGGAAAGTCGGAGGACAGCACCAGCGCGCGGGCCCCCGGAAATGTCTCGGCCACTTCCTCGGCGAGGCGCTCCACGCCCGGCCCGCATGCCGCAAGGCAATCCAGGGCCCCGCAGGACGGGCAGGCGTCGGGCCGCCGCTCCACATGGCCGCAATGGTGGCAGACCAGCGCCCGGCGAAACCGGTGCTCCACCAGCCAGGCCGTGCAGTTGGGGCACTGGAAGCGATGCCCGCAGGCATTGCACAGCGTCAGCGGCGCGTAGCCGCGGCGGTTCAAGTAGAGCAGCGACTGCTCGCCCCTCTCCAGCGTCTCGCGCACGGCGGTGACCAACCGAGGCGACAGCCAGCGCCCGCGCGGCGGCCCATCCTTGCGCATGTCGATGGCGGCGAGCTCCGGCATCGCGCGCCCACCGAAGCGCTCCGGCAGCCGGACATGGCGGTAGCGCCCGAGCTGGGCGTTGACGCGGCTCTCGATGGACGGCGTCGCCGAGGCCAGCACTACGGGCGCGCCCTCGATGCGGCCGCGCACCACCGCCATGTCGCGGGCGTGGTAGTGGACGCCGTCTTCCTGCTTGAAGGCGTGCTCGTGCTCCTCGTCGACGACCACGAGGCCGAGATCCCGGAACGGCAGGAACAGCGCCGAGCGCGCGCCCGCCACCACGAGCGCCTCGCCGGACGCCACCGCCGCATGCGTGCGCTCGCGCCGCCGCCCGGTCGCGCCCGAATGCCACTCGGCCGGCCGCACCCCGAAGCGCTGCTCGAAACGCTGGAGGAACTGCGCCGTCAGGGCGATCTCGGGCAGCATGATCAGCGTCTGCCGGCCGGCACGCACCGCCTCCGCGACGGCCTCGAAATAGACCTCGGTCTTGCCCGAGCCCGTAACGCCCTCCAGCAGGGTGACCGAGAAGGCCTTGGCCGTCACGGCCTCGCGCAGGATCGCGGCCGCATCGGCCTGCCCCGTCTCCAGCACGGGGTGCTGATGGTCCGGATCCGGCCGCGGCGCGATCGGCGGCGGCGGTATCCCGACCGTCTCCAGCGTGCCTTCGTCGATGAGGCCGTCGATCACGCCCACGCTCACGGCGGCCGCGTCCGCCAGCGCGCGCTTGGGCAGGGCGTAGCCGCCCTCGGCGGCCGCAAGCACGCGCGCACGCGCGGGAGTCATGCGCCCGGGAGGCGGGCCCGCGAGCCGCACGCCCGTGGTGATGCGCTCGGGCGTGGCGTCGGGCTCGGGCGCGCGCAGCGCCATGCGCAGCACCATGCCCTTGGGCGCGAGCGTGTAGCGCGCGACCCAGTCCACCAGCTTGCGCAGATTGTCGGGCAGGGGCGGGCAGGCGATCTTTGCGGCGATTTTCTTGAGGTTGGAGCCGGACGGCCGGCGGCGCAGCTCCCAGACCACGCCGACCGTCTCGCGCGGGCCAAACGGAACCTGCACGACGCAGCCCGGCTCGAGGTCGAGATGATCCGGCGCCACGTAGGAATAGGTCTGGTCCAGCGCGACGGGCGTCAGCACCTCGGCGATCAGCGCGCCTTGCGCTTGGGTGTTCGTGTCGGGAGCGTCCGCCATCGCCATGGGGCAGGCTTACCAGATTCGCCCGCCCGCGGCGCCGTGCGGGACGACCGGCAGCGCCGCGCCTGGGCCGGGGCTCAGCGAGCCGGCTGCGGCTCGGCCTTTTCCATGGGCAGGATCACGGCCATCAGCGCGCCATAGGGCAGCAGCGACAGAAGAGCGATCACGAGCTTCACGGCGAAATCGCTGATCGCCAGGCTCTGCCAGAGCGCCATCGGGTGCTGGCCGAGGAACGGGATCATCACGGACATCTCGGGGTCGCCCGCGAAAGCGATGGAGAAGAACAGCAGCGTATCGAGCGCCGAACCCACGACGCTGCCGACCAGCGGCGCGCGCCACCAGGTCTGCCGCCGCAGCTGGTTGAACACCGACACGTCGAGAAGCTGGCCGACCAGGAACGCCGTACCGGACGCAATCGCGATGCGGGGCGTCGCGAGCGCGACCGAAAGCACGACCGCGATCACGAAGCCGACGATCACGAGCTTGCGGGCGACGCCGACGCCATAGCGGCGATTGGTGAGGTCCGTCACCAGGAACGACACCGGATAGGTGAACGCCCCCCAGGTCAGGTAGTCGCCCAATCCCCAATACGCGAACGGGTGCTGCACCAGGATATTGGAAGCCACGACGACCAGCGTCATCGCGACAACGGGCAGTGCCAGGGTCCTGAAATCACGGATCGACAACATGGCGACGCTCCTGGGGCCTGAGCCCGTCCTATACGCGAAAAGCCCCGCCGCGGGGCGAGGCTTCAGGCGTGGCAATCCAAAGAGGATGAAGGCGCTTACTGCGCCGCCACGGACTCGTTGGCCACTGCCTGGTTCGAAACGGCCTTCTTGGCGATCTCGCGCTTCAGCTCGCGGGCGCCCTGCGACAGCGTCTCTTCCGAGGACTTCGCCAGGAACGCGTCGAGGCCGCCGCGGTGCTCCACGGAGCGCAGCGCATGAGCCGAAACGCGCATGCGCACGGCGCGCTGCAGCGAGTCCGACTGAAGCGTCACATGGAACAGGTTCGGCAGGAACCGCCGCTTGGTCTTGCGGTTCGAATGGCTCACCAGGTGGCCCGACTGCACACCCTTGCCCGTCAACTCACACCGACGCGCCATGGTCGATCGTCCTTCGTGTTCTGAGCCGCGGGTCTCACGACGATGGTGTCGCCGAAAAGCAGAAGGCGGCCGAGGCCGCCGCCGGAACCCACGCAGCAATCAAATGGTGGCTGCTCTATAGTGGCGAGCCGCAGCAGCGTCAACCGCCAAACCGGCGGTGAAAACGCGCGCCATCGCTCTCATTCGCCTGATAGCCCGCGAATCAGCCATGATCAACGCGCCACGAATCCGACGCTTTCGCGCGCGAAACAACCCCATCGTGCGGATCTGGCGAGGCCAGACCGGGAAACCATGATCGCCATGACCGAAAATCCCCCTCAAGGCTCGAAGGCTCGCCTCGCCGCTGCGGCCTCGATCGCGGCGACCGTCCTGGTGGCCGCCATCCCGGCTCGCGCCGACAACGTCGCCATCCAGTACGGCCTCACGCTGGCCGGCCTTCCGATCGGCACCGCTTCCATGACCGGGTCGGTGACGCGCGAGAGCTACAAGCTCGACGTCCAGGCCAAGATGACCGGGCTCGCCGGCATGCTGACCAGCGGGCGCGGCGCCGGCGTGGCGACGGGCGTCAATGCGGGCGGCAAGCTCCTCCCCGCCACCTACGCGCTCTCCTCCGGCGGCGGCAGCCAGGTCTATACCGTCCAGATGGCGCTCAAGGCCGGCGACGTCGCGGCCGTGGAGATCAACCCGCCCCTGGACGTCAAGGTCGACCGTGTGCCGGTGCTGGACAGCCACAAGCGCGGCGTGGTGGATCCCGTCAGCGCGCTCCTGTTCCCGGTGGCGGGCCGAGGGCCGCTGCTCGAGCCGGCTTCCTGCGATCGCACCATCCCGGTCTTCGACGGCGCAGGCCGCTTCGACGTCACGCTCAGCTATACGGGCAAGAAGGACGTGGACGTCCCCGGCTACAAGGGGCCGGTGGTCGTCTGCTCGGCGCGCTACACGCCGATCTCGGGCCATCGCACCGGCCGCAAGGCGACGCAGTTCATGGCCGACAACCGCGACATGGAGGCCTGGCTCGCGCCGGTGGAATCCGCGCACGCGCTGGTGCCGGTCCGGATCGCGGTGCGCACCATGGTGGGCTCCACCGTGATCGAGGCGACCAAGTTCAGCATCACCCGCACGGCCGACGCCGGCGGCGCGCCGACCACCACGGCGGCCCGGGCCGCGTCGGCCGAACAGCAGCGCAACTGACGGCCCTTCGCCCACCTCGCGACGCGCCAAAACGAAGCGCTCCGGTTAACGCCGGGGCGCTTTTTTGATGTGCATTTGGACGGTCAGAGAACGCGCAAGCGCCTGTCCGGATAGGGTTGCCGGTGATTCGTGCCCGTCCCGTTCCCGGTTACGGCCAATCGTAAAGGCGGGCGCCCCGCGTGGCTCCCGGAGTGCTTCACACTCTGTCCATCTTTCGGATTTCGCCGGCCCCTGCCGGGCGTTTCACGACGGACAAGCATCGAGTCCCGTACCGGGACGTCAGGTTAACGCCATGGCGTCGAACAGGTCGCGCCTCGGCGCGGGCCGGCGTTCGCGGCCCGAGGCGGGCGCTGGCGTCGCAGCGATTCGTGCCCGCTCCGTTCGGCGCTGTTCCGCTTCATGAACAAGGAACGAGCCACGGTCGCGGCGGATTGAAGCTGATCATTAACTCTTGGAGTCAACCGGGGCTCGTTGTCGCTGATCCCGCGTCGGGACAAATGTTAACGACCGCCCTCCTCCGGACCCCGCTGGCGCTCCATCCGAAAGCGCGCCGCTTGAGGCCGCAGAACAGCGCGCAGTGATTCGTGCCCGCTCTGTTCGGGCCTGTTCCGCTTTGTTAACTGGCGGCCAAAAACCCGCAGGCGCCACCGGGCTGAAGCAGCGTCCCGCGGCGGGATCGCGGATTAACGCCTGATGGCGCCGCGAGCCATCGGGAGTGGCCCGCAAGGCCCATGCACCGCCTCACGCACCAGCGATTCGTGCCCGCTCCGTTCTGGCTTCCGGCCTTTCGTAAATGCGGCGAGCCTTCGCGCGCCTCGGGTTCTCACTTCGGGACGAAGCCCTAACGCCAATCCGGTCGAGTGATCCCGACGTCCAAATCCAGCGCGCCGCACGATTGAGGCTGTGCTTGGGTTCGCAGTGATTCGGGCCCCCTCTGTTCGCGCCCTGGCCCAATTGCTAACGCCCACAGGAAAGATCCTGGCCGCAACTGAAAGAATCCGTTCACAAACGGAGAGTCTTGCCAGGACCGCTCGACTCCGGCGCGAATCCAGCCTGTTTGCCTGTTCGCGGTTGCCGGGGGCGAACAACGCAATTCACCTCGGCCAGACCCGGCCGCCCGGTTCGCACAACTTTCTGCGAGTCGCGGAAGACTCGCGCCGAAACGCCGATTCGACCCCGATTCGTTCGGGGCCCGTTCGCTTTATTTTGTGCCAGCGTCGCCCGGCTCCGTGCTAAACGACTGCACGAAACAACTCCCGACCTTGGCCAATGGCCGCGCCCATGCTCGCCGGCGCACCGGCCTCTCCCCATATCCAGGTCCGATGCTGCCACGCTCCCTTCCGCCTTCCATTCGCGCGCGCGGCGTCACGGCCGTGCTCGGGCCGACCAACACCGGCAAGACGCATCTGGCGATCGAGCGCATGGTGGCGCACGGCGGCGGGCTCATTGGCCTGCCGCTGCGCCTGCTCGCCCGCGAGGTCTACCAGCGCCTCGTCGAGCGAACCTCGGTGGACGCGGTCGCGCTCGTCACCGGCGAGGAGAAGATCAAGCCGCCGGGGGCCCGGTTCTGGGTCGCCACCGTGGAGGCGATGCCGCGCGATCTCGAGGTGCCGTTCGTGGCCATCGACGAGATCCAGCTCGCGGCCGACCGCGACCGCGGCCACGTCTTCACCGATCGCCTGCTGAACATGCGCGGCCGGTCCGAGACCCTGCTGATCGGCGCCGCCACCATGAAGCCGCTGATCGAACGGCTGCTGCCCGGCGCCAACATCGTGTCGCGACCCCGCCTGTCGCAGCTCACCTTCGCGGGCGAGAAGAAGCTCACCCGCCTCCCGCGGCGCAGCGCCATCGTGGCCTTCTCGGCCGAGGAGGTCTACGCGATCGCGGAGCTGATCCGCCGCCAGCGCGGGGGAGCCGCGGTCGTGATGGGCGCCTTGTCGCCCCGCACCCGCAACGCCCAGGTCGAGATGTACCAGTCGGGCGATGTCGACTACCTGATCGCCACTGACGCGATCGGGATGGGACTGAACCTCGATGTCGATCACGTCGCCTTCGCGGCCGACCGCAAGTTCGACGGCGCCATGCACCGGCGGCTCAATCCGGCCGAGTTCGGCCAGATCGCGGGCCGCGCCGGCCGGCACCTGCGCGACGGCACCTTCGGCACCACGGGCCGGTGCGAGCCCTTCGACACGGAGCTCGCGCGTTCGTTGGAGGACCACGTCTTCGACGCCGTGAAGGTGCTGCAATGGCGCAATCCCGAGCTCGATTTCGGCACGGTCGCGCGGCTCGTCGCTTCGCTGGACCGCAATCCCGCCGAACAGGGCCTCACCCGGGCGATCCCGGCCGATGACGTGATCGCGCTCGAGACGGTCGCGCACGATCCCGAACTCAAGGCCTTCGCGTCGAGCCCTGCCGCGGTGTCGCGGCTGTGGGACGTCTGCCAGGTGCCGGACTATCGCCGCGTGGCGCCGGCCGCCCATGCCGACCTGGTGGGCACGATCTACCGCCAGCTCATGCGCGACGGCCGCCTTTCGGAAGACTGGTTCGCGGCCCGGGTGGCCGAAGTGGACAGGACGGATGGCGACCTCGACACCCTGTCGAACCGCATCGCCCAAGGTCGCACCTGGACCTTCGTGGCCAACCGGCCGGACTGGCTTCGCGATCCTGAGCATTGGCAGCGCGTCACCCGTCAGGTAGAGGACAGGCTGTCCGACGCATTGCACGAGCGTTTGGCGCAACGATTTGTGGACCGCCGCACGAGCGTGCTCATGCGGCGCCTGAGAGAGAATGCGATGCTCGAGGCGGAAATCACGGCGGCGGGCGACGTGCTCGTCGAAGGCCACGCGGTCGGCCGGCTGCACGGATTCCAGTTTGCGCCGGATCCGCAGGCCGGCGGCCCTGAGGCCAAGGCGTTGCGCAATGCGGCCCTGAAGGCGCTTGCCAACGAGATCGACACGCGCGCTGCGCGGCTGTCGGGCGCGGGCGACGACGCCTTCGTGCTCGCCAATGACGGCGCTGTGCGCTGGCAGGGCGAGGTGGTCGCCAAGCTGACGGCCGGCGAAAAGCTGCTTGAGCCGCGCCTGCGCCTTCTGGCGGACGAGCAGCTCACCGGCGGATCGCGCGAGCAGGTCCAGGCCCGCCTCGATCTCTGGATCAAGGCGCATGTCGAAAAGCTGCTCGGACCGCTGCTGAAGCTCGAGAACGCCGAGACGCTGACCGGCATCGCGCGCGGCCTCGCGTTCCAGATCGCCGAGGCGCTGGGCGTGCTGGAGCGCTCCAAGGTCGCGGACGAGATGAAGCATCTCGACCAGGAAGGCCGCGGCGCGCTGCGCAATTTCGGCGTGCGCTTCGGCGCCTACCATCTCACCGTCCCGGCCCTGCTGAAGCCCGCCCCGCGCGGGCTGGCGGCCCAGCTCTGGGCGCTGAAGCATGGCGGTCCCGAGCCCAAGGGGCTCGACGACATCCTGCATCTGGCGGCTTCGGGCCGCACCTCCATCCCGGTCGACAAGGAAGTGGCGCGCGGCCTTTACCGCGCCGCCGGCTTCCGCGTTTGCGGCGAGCGCGCCGTGCGCGTCGACATTCTGGAGCGCCTGGCGGACCTGATCCGCCCGGCGATCCACTATCGCCCCGGCGTGACGCCCGGCGAGCCGCCGGCCGGAGCCGCCGATGGCGAAGGCTTCGTGGTCACCACCGCGATGACGTCGCTCTGCGGCTGCGCGGGCGAGGATTTCGCCTCGATCCTGCGGTCGCTCGGCTACCTCGTCGACCGTCGCCCGGGCCCGGCCATCACGGTCGCGCTCGCCCCGATGGCGCCGACCACGCCGGCCGTGCAGGCCGTTGCTCCGGCGGCCGATGCGCCTGCGGAAGCCTCCGCCACCGAGGCAGCCGCCACGGACGCGGGCGTCGCGGACGCGAGCGTCGCGGAAGCAGCCTCGACCGAAACGGTTACGGACGCCCCCGAGGGCGAAACGGCTGCGCCGGCGGAGGCCGCGACGGCCGATGTCGGCTCCGAAGCCTCCGAGCCCACGCCGCTCGACGCCATCGCGGCAGACTTCGCCGCCGGCGGGGTCGCCCCCGAGGCCGCAGACACGGCCGCTGCTCTCGACGCTGGGGATGCGGCTCAGCCCGCCACCGCGGAGGCGGTCGCCCAGCCGGCTTCGGCCGACGACTCCGAGACAGCCCTCACGGCCCAGCCGATGGTCGATGCGGCCGGCTCCGACGCCCCGGTCGACGCTCCGGCCGAAACCGCCGAGCCGGCAGCTCCCGCCGAGCCGATCCTGATCGAGGTCTGGCGCCAGCATCGCCACCAGGGTGGGCAGCGCCCCGCCCGCGATCGCAACGCGCGTGGCCAGGAGCGCAATGGCCAGGAGCGCAACGGCCAAGCGCGCAACGGTCATGCCCGCAACGGCGCAGCTCCGGGCGAAGCCCCGCAGGGCGAGCGCGGCCCCCGCCCCGATCGTGGTCCCCGGCCCGAGCGCGGACCACGCCCCCCGCGCCCCGAGGGCGGCGGCGAGAACCGACAGGACGCTCGGCCGGCCAGCCGGCCGGATCACCGCGGCGACAACCGTCCGCAGGGCGATCGTCCCGATCATCGCGGCCCGCGGCGTGACGACCGCTTCGGCAAGGGCGGCCCCAACCGCGGCGGCCCAGGCAAGTTCGGCGGCAAGCCGGGCGGCGGTGGAAAGCCCGCCGGCGGTTGGACCGATCGTCCGCCGCGCGAGAAGGCGCCCGATCCCAACTCGCCCTTCGCCAAGCTGCTCGCCCTGAAGGCCGAGCTCGAGTCCAAGCAAAAGGGCTGACGACCGCATGGCGCGCCGCCACGGGTCCGGGTCCTCGCAGGACCGTGAGCCGGAAGGCGGCGCAGCCGATCGCCAGCGCCTCGACAAGTGGCTGGTCTATGCGCGCTTCGCCAAGACCCGCACGGTCTCGTCGGAGCTGATCGAGAATGGCCGCGTCCGCGTGAACGGCGCGCGCGTCACCAACCCGGCGCGCGGGCTAGCGGTCGGCGACGTCCTGACGCTGGCCCTGCCGCACGCCGTGAGGGTTGTCCGCGTCACCGGCGTGGCCGAACGACGCGGCTCCTTTCCGGACGCGCAGACCCTCTATGAGGACGTGAGCGGCTGAGGCGCGACGGCGTGCGTATTGCCAGCGCTTTGCGTCTCGGCTAGGCATCCGACCGTGAGGGACCAACCCGACGCCTCTTCGCGATCGTGAAGGGCGGCGGATATTCGAAAGGACGTGGGCGCGCGGATCGCAGATCGCGCCTCGTCCTTGCGCCGGCGCTGCCGGCCCGGGAGTTCGCAATGACGTATGTCGTCGTCGAAAACTGCATCAAGTGCAAGTACATGGACTGCGTGGAAGTGTGTCCGGTGGACTGCTTCTACGAGGGCGAGAACATGCTCGTCATCCACCCCGACGAGTGCATCGACTGCGGCGTCTGCGAGCCGGAATGTCCCGCCGAGGCGATCAAGCCCGACACCGAGTCCGGCCTCGAGCCCTGGCTGAAGCTGAACGCCGAATACGCCAAGGGCTGGCCCAACATCACGGTGAAGCGCGACGCGCCTGGCGACGCAAAGGAGCATGACGGTGAACCCGGCAAGCTCGACAAATATTTCTCGCCGAACCCCGGCCAGGGCGACTGATTCCGCCGAGGGGTCGCCCCGCCGCAAGGGAGAGTCGCTGCCGCAACAGAGCGACAGCGGCTCGAAACCTTTGATTCACACACCCATTTGTGATAGGGTGTGTTTAGTCGATCACATCTGGCGCGCTCGCCCCTTACTCTGACCCAATCTTTGAGTGAAATGCCCCGCTAGTGGCTGAGCGGGACTGGCAAGCGTTTTCGATTTTTTCGGCTGAATCATGAGACGGCGTGAATATCCAATTCGCGCCGCGGGGTTATTCGTCGGCTTCGGCCGGCCTTCGCACGTGGCGGCTTGGCCCACTGGGCCCGGCCTCAGGGAGATGTCCTGAATATGACGACCGCTAAGAAGAGCGCCAATCGCCAAGGTTACAAGACGGGTGAATTCGTCGTCTATCCGGCGCACGGCGTCGGCCAGATCATGGCGATCGAGGAGCAGGAAGTCGCCGGCTTCAAGCTGGAGCTGTTCGTCATCTCCTTCGAGAAGGACAAGATGACCCTGCGGGTGCCGACCGCCAAGGCCACCTCGGTGGGCATGCGCAAGCTGGCCGAGAACACGCTGGTCACCAAGGCGCTTGAGACCATCACGGGCCGCGCCCGCATCAAGCGCACCATGTGGTCCCGCCGCGCGCAGGAGTACGAGGCGAAGATCAACTCGGGCGACCTGATCGCGATCGCCGAAGTGGTGCGCGACCTCCATCGTTCTGACGCCCAGCCTGAGCAGTCCTATTCCGAGCGCCAGCTCTACGAGGCCGCCCTCGACCGGATGGCCCGCGAAGTCGCGGCCGTGAACCGGCTGCACGAGACCGAGGCCCTGAAGCTGATCGAGTCGCAGTTGGCCAAGTCGCCGAAGCGCCTCAAGACCGCCGACGCGGATGCGGACGCCGAAGTCGAGCCGGAGGCCGCGAACGAGGCCGAGGACGACCAGGAAGAAGCCGCCTGATCGGCTCCTTCTCCGAGAATTCAAAGAGCCCGGCTTCGCGCCGGGCTCTTTCGTTCGGAAGACTGCGCCGCGCCGCCACGGGCGCAGGTCAAGAGGCGAGCTTTTCCTTGAAGAACGCCACCGTCCGGTCAAAGGCCAGCGTGGCGGCTTCCTGGTTGTAGCGCTCGGCGCTCGTGTCATTGTGGAAGGCGTGGTTGACGTCCTTGTAGATGAAGATCGTGTGTTGGACGCCCGCCTCCTTCAGGGCGGCGTCATAGCCCGGGATGCCGGCGTTCACACGGGTATCCAGTCCCGCATAATGCAGCATCATCGGCGCCTTGATGCGCGCCACGGCTTCGCTCGGCGGCGCGACGCCATAGAACGCGACCCCGGCGCCGAGGCGCGGCTCGCGCGTCGCCAGGATGTTGACCATGCCGCCGCCCCAGCAGAAGCCGACCGCCCCGACCTTTCCGCCGCCATTCGGATGGTCCTTGAGAAACGTCATCATTGCGCCGGCCTGGCTCACGACGCTCTCGCCCGTGAGTTTCGCGAACAGGTCGCGCGCTGCGTCGGCGTCCGGCGGCGTGCCCCCGAGCGGCAGCAGAAAGTCGCCCGCAAGGGTCAGGAACCCCGCGGCAGCGAGGCGACGCGCAACGTCCTCGATATGAGCATTGAGGCCCCGGTTCTCATGCAGCACGATCACGGCCGGGCGCCTGGCGTCGTCCTTCGGGCGGGCCAGGTAGCCGGCGATATCCACCCCCGCGACGTTGGTTCGCACCCGCTCGGCGACGATGCGCGGATCCGTCTCGGGAACCAGAGCCGCATGGGCGTAGTTCGGCTCCAACGCGACGAGGGCGGCGCTCGCCGCCGCCGACGAGCCCGCCAGGGCCGACAGGCGTTCGAGGAACGTTCTGCGGGCCAGGGGCTTGTGGGTGTACTCGTCGTAGAGTTCGATGATGCGTCGATCGAGCGCCATGCGGCGATGCTCCCTTTTGGCGTTGAACCGTACAGCCCCCTGCCGCTTCAGGGTGGCGGCGATCGTGGGGGATCACAAGGCCGGAACGGCCCTCGGGCGGGCCGCCGGTGATCCGGACCGATCACGAACGCGTAGAGACAATCAGGATCCGATACGGAGGCCGGCATGGGTGAGATCTCGGGTGTGCGACGCACCTTCGTGAAGGCGGCCATGGACGCCCCGTTCCTCTCGCGAGAAGAGGAACATGGCCTTGCGGTGCGTTGGAAGGATTGCAAGGACCAGGTGGCGCTTCACAAACTCGCCTCGGCGCATATGCGGCTGGTGATCGCGATTGCGGCCCGCTTCCGCCACTACGGCCTGCCGATGGCCGACCTGATCCAGGAAGGCCATGTCGGCCTGTTGGAGGCCGGCGCCCGTTTCGAGCCCGAGCGTGAGGTTCGCTTCTCCACTTACGCGACGTGGTGGATCAGGGCTTCGATCCAGGACTACATCCTGCGCAACTGGTCCATCGTCCGTGGCGGCACCAGCTCGGCCCAGAAGGCCCTGTTCTTCAATCTCCGGCGCATTCGCGCCCGACTGTCCCAGTCCGCAGCCGGCGACAGCACGATCGACGTCCACCAGGAGATCGCGACCGCGGTCGGCGTGTCGCGCAACGACGTCGCGCTGATGGAAGCGCGGCTGTCTGGTTCCGACATGTCGCTCAATGCGCCGCTGACCGACAACGATTCCGGCGCGGCCGAGCGCGTCGACTTCCTGGTCGACAACGCACCCTTGCCGGATGAGGCCGTCGGCGAGGCGATCGACTCCGAGCGCCGCGTAAAGTGGCTGCGGTCCGCCCTCACGGTGTTGTCAGAGCGCGAGCTCAACATCCTGCGGGAGCGTCGCCTCTCGGAGCAGACCGCCACGCTGGAGTCGCTGGGCGATCGGCTCGGCATCTCCAAGGAGCGTGTCCGCCAGATCGAAAGCCGCGCGCTGGAGAAGCTCCGCCGCGCCCTGCTGGAAAGCCACCCGGAACCGAGCGCGGTCCTGATCTGAACGGCGCGCGACGTAACCCTACTCGACGATGATCTTGTAGACTGTGCCGGGGCGAACCGGGCCGTTGCGCTCGATGCCGTTCAGCAGTTGGAAGCGCTCCACCGGCCGGTCTGTCGCCATCCGGGTCGCGAGCGTCTCCACCGTGTCGCCGGCCTGGGCGGTGACAAGCCCGACCTTGAGAGGCTTCACGCCGGACGCCTCCTCGGGGCTCATCAAATGCAGGCTTTCGATCGCCTGCCGGAAGGACCTGTCGGTCTCGGGCGTGTAGTTCTTGGCCGCCAGAATGAACCGGTAGGTCGCCTGCCCGGCCTGCACGGCCGCGAGCCGGAAGGTCCACTCCTCGCCCTTTGCCACCGTGGTGACGGCCGGCAGTCCGTTCACCGTGAGAGTCTCGACCGGCCCGACCTCGACGCCCTCGATCCAGCCCGACACGATGTAGGCCGGCAACGCGACGCCGTCCGGCATCTTGACGCTGTCGAAGCGCAGCGCCTGCGCGCCGCCTGGCGCGAGCCCCAGCACCGCCGACGCGGAGTTCTCCAAGACGAAGCTCGCCGGCGCGGTGAACGCGAAGCCGAGTTGCGGATGCATGAACCGGTTGCCCCGCACCACGCCCTCGGACGGGTCGTCGCCGAACGTCATGCCGGAGATCGCCTGCAGGTAGCGCTCGCGATCCGTTTCACCGATCCCGGGCGCACGGATCTGACGGGCGGCCGTCAGGGCCTGCGAGACGCGCTCCGGCGTGGACGGATGCGTGGACAGGAAGTTCGGCCCCTGCGAACCCTTTTCGCCCAGCATGGTGGCCCGCATGGCGGATTGGCGTCCCAGCGAAGCGAGGAAGCGCGCCGCCCCGAACGGATCGAACCCCGCCTTGGCGATCGTCCTGACGCCGATCTGGTCCGCCTCGAGTTCCTGCGACCGCGAGAAGCTCGCGAGCGTGAGCTTGCCGCGCGCCTGCACGACCTGCTGGGCGTCACGGTCGTTCAGGACCTCCGAAACAACCCGGCTGACGATCTCCGACCGGCGCTCCAACTCGGCCCGCTGCATGGCATGGCTCAGCGTTACATGCGCGACTTCGTGCGCCATCACGGCCGCGACCTCGGACGTGTCGTTCGCCAAAGCCAGCAGGCCGCGCGTCACGTAAAGGTTGCCGCTCGGCAGCGCGAAGGCGTTCACGACCGGGGAGTTCAGGATGGTGACCTGGTATTGCTGATCCGGCCGATCGGTCGCGGCCGCGACGCGCTTCATCACGTCGTTGAGCAGGCGCTCGGCCACCGGTGCGCGATATTCGCCGCCGAAATTGGCCACCAGCCGCTTGTGCTCGCGATTTCCGACCGGCTCCACGCCGGTGACCCGCGGCGCGGATGCGGGGAGGCTGGGCGCGGTGCCGGCCCCGAACCCGATCCGGTCTGACGCACAGCCCGCCAGCCCCAGCGCAAGCGCCAGCACGGCGGCGAAGGGGACCACGCGAACGCGGGCGCGAACAGCGACGCCTGTCAGGTTCATGCTCGGATGGGCGTGTCCGCCCCTACAGACTGGCAATCTCGACACACCCGCGATCAGCCGCAACCACGACGCCGTCGACGCCGAATCCGCATTTCCGGAGCTGAGCCCCCGTTCTCTCGCCGGCCGACATGAGCCTCATTCGATTCGCTCGATGTCCTCAGGAGCGTTGATCTCGATGACGGGACCGCCGCTTTCGGCCACGACCCCACGCACCCGCACGCGAAGCCCTTTCAGAGATGACCACCTCATGCCCGATGCTTCAATCCTGTTCAAGGAGCGTTTCGAAATCGTGACGGTGAAGTCCTCGCTCCAGTTCTCGCCGAAATTGAGGTAGGCGCGGGTTTTGCGCTCGCTGGTGCTCACCACTCGCCCTTCCACCACCGCGAAGCGTCCGACCTGCTGGAGGATGGCGGCCGGGTCGCCGGCGTCAAAGCGGGCTTGGGCCTGCGCCCAGGCGCCCCTTGCGCCGCGCCTTGCCTGCGCCTCCGCGTTGGCGAGCGCAGCCCCGCAACGCGCCGGCAACTCGGCCGGATTGGCGGAGGCGAGCCCCTCGCGCACCAGCGCCAGCGCGAGGTCGTCGCCCTGTTCCACTTTTGCGATCACCCCGGAAAGCCGGCCCCAGCGGTCGGGCCGACCGGCCACCGGATGGATCACGAAGGGCCCGGTCTCGATGAAGCGCCGCACCGCGTCCATCCGTCGCCGCTCCACGTCGGCGTCGCCGCCCGCCGCCGAGGCCGCGCCCGCAGCGATCCAGGTCCGCCCATCGGGCGACGCCAGATCTCCGTCATGATTGATCTTCAGGTCGGCGACCGCCACAGCGGTTCCCAGCCGGCAAGCCGCGACCTGGGCCTCGGACGCCGTACCGCCGCAAAGCAGCGTGGCGAGCATCGCGAAACCTCGCGAACAAGCAATGGATGGCCGCATGCGCATTCTGTGCATGGAGATCGCCTTCTGGCATTCGACAGTGCGGCTCACGCAAGTGCACGTCAACCGGGCGCGCCAGCAACCCTCCTCGAAGTATTTCCAGTAAAACCCTGTATTTCGCACAATCCACAAGAACGTTGTGCGACCTCGCGAATTGAGACTGCAAGCGAGGAGCATTCAGGATGGTTGATGAAGCAGAGGACGAATGGACCGGCGTTTCTCGCCCCGGTCTTCAGCATGTCGTCCCTGATCGCCGCGACTCCGCCTTGGAGCGGGTCGCACGGGGACTGAAGGGAGAACTTGGCAGAACCTTGCTCGAGCCGCTGCCGCCGGGTTGGCACGCCTTGCTCCGGCAGCTCGGCGAGGCCGAACAAGGCTCCCAGAACTGGGGCGCGACAGGCCCACACGCCTGATCCGGACAGAGCCGCAA
This sequence comes from Alsobacter sp. P4_H11, assembly GCF_056400925.1. Classification (NCBI taxonomy): domain Bacteria; kingdom Pseudomonadati; phylum Pseudomonadota; class Alphaproteobacteria; order Hyphomicrobiales; family Alsobacteraceae; genus Alsobacter; species Alsobacter sp. P4_H11. The sequence continues at coordinate 25,889 of NZ_JBFUKI010000014.1, read as the reverse complement.
GGCTTGGAACCGAACCCACGACGCCGGGTTGAGGGCGCAGTGAATTCATAATTTGGAGGACCGAATGGCCACGACCGCAAAGCAAAAAACCTTGAATGATCTTTTTCTGGAGACGCTCAAGGACATTTATTACGCAGAGAAGCAGATTCTCCGGAATCTGCCCAAGATGATGAAGGCCGCAAAGACTCCCGAATTGAAGCAGGCTTTCGAGCGTCACCGCGACGAGACGGAAGGCCAGGTCGAGCGCCTCGAGCAGATCTTCGAACAACTCGGCAAGCCCGCGCGCGGCAAGACCTGCCAGGCGATCATCGGCATCGTCGAGGAGAGCCAGGAAGTGATCGAGGAGTTCAAGGAGTCCGAGGCGCTGGACGCCGGGCTGCTCGCCGCCGCCCAGGCGGTCGAGCATTACGAGATCTCGCGCTACGGCACCCTGAAGACCTGGGCCGGCCAGCTCGGCATGAAGGACGCCGTGAAGCTGCTCGACCAGACGCTGCAGGAAGAAAAGAAGACCGACGAGCTGTTGAGCAAGCTCGCCGAGCAGCAGGTGAACCAGAAGGCCGCCTGACGCTCCAGCGTCTGTCTTCGGATCAACGAAGCCCCGGGTTCACCCCCGGGGCTTTTGCTTGCGCCGGTCCCCGGACGCCGCGCTGCCCTGCGCGACGCGGGGTTGCGGCTGCGCCCGGACGGCACACATTGGGGAGACCACCGCGCCGGAGCGCCCCATGCTGCCCTTGTCGATCCTCGATCTTTCGTTCGTGACGTCCGGCGCGTCCTGCGGGCAGGCGCTGCGCAACACCATCGACCTCGCCCGCATGGCCGACCAGGCCGGTTTCACGCGGTTCTGGGTGGCGGAGCATCACAACCTTCCTTCGGTCGCCAGCCCGGCGCCCGAGATCATGATCGGCCAGATCGGGGCCGTGACCGAGCGGATCCGCATCGGCTCGGGCGGCGTGATGCTGCCCAACCACGCGCCCCTGATGGTGGCCGAGCGCTTCAAGATGCTGGAGGCCCTGTTTCCCGGGCGGATCGACCTCGGCATCGGCCGCGCCCCCGGCACCGACCCGGTCGCCTCCTACGCGCTTCGGCGCCTGCAGGGCGACGTGCAGGCCGACGACTTTCCCCAGCGGCTCGAAGAACTGATCGCCTTCGGGGGAGCGGGTTTTCCGGCCAATCATCCGTTCAGCCGCATCACCGTAATGCCGTCCGACGTGCCGCTGCCTCCCATCCTGATGCTGGGATCCAGCGATTTTGGCGGCAAGCTGGCCGCCCAGCTTGGCGTCGGCTTCGCGTTTGCGCATCATTTCGCCAGCCATGACGCCGCCGATGCGCTCCTGACCTATCGGGCGCGCTTCGAGCCGGGCGCGCTCGCCAGGCCGCACGCCATCCTGGCGACCGCCGCCATCTGCGCCGAGACGGACGCCGAGGCCCAGCGCCTGGCGTCGGGCGCGGATCTCAGCGCGCTGCGCCGGGCGCGCGGCCATTACGGCCCGCTTCCAAGCCCCGAGGAGGCGGCCGCCGAAACCTACGACGCTCAGGACCTCGCCTTTATTCGCCGCAACCGCTCGCGCCTGTTCGTCGGAACGCCGGACGCTCTGCGGGACCGCCTCATGGATCTCGCCACGAGCGTGCAGGCCGACGAGGTGATGCTGACTTCGGCGATCCACGATCCTGCGGCGCGCAAGCGTTCGTTCCAGCTTTTGGCCGATGCTTTTGGCCTGAAGGCCGCATCCGCCTCGGCTGTTCTTTAACCTTCACGAAAGACCTGCGTCGGCATTGCGGCCGTAAACAGCGAAAACGGGGCTTTGCGTCCACAACTTGGCGGGATGCTGGAAACGGTCCTGCAACATTGCATGGGTATGCTTCCGAGATCGCGCTTCTGATCCCGGTCCGCGGAGCGCAAGAACAAGCGACCGACCCAAACCCGCGAGCCCGCCGTGAGCCCCCCGCCCATCGTCTCCGACGCCGTCGACCCCCGCAGCCTGGGCGTCGCCGCCTTTCCGGCCGCGCCCGCGCGCGCCCCGGCCGCCTCCGGCGACAACGTCGCGCTCGGCATCGCGTATATCGTCGGCTCCACGGTGTTCTTCTCGGCGGGCGACATCGCCGCCAAGATGCTGACGGCCACGATCCCGGCGGTCGAGATCGCGTGGATGCGCTACGTCGTGCTCTGCGCGCTCGTGCTCCCGGCCGTGTTCTGGATGGGCGGCGCCAAGCGGCTCGCCACCACCCGCATGCAGTTCCACATCCTGCGCGGGCTCGGCATGGTGATCTCGTCGCTGGTCTTCATGGTGGCGCTCGCCCATATGCCGGTCGCGGAAGCGACCGCCATCAACTTCGTCTCGCCCATCTTCATTACCGCGCTCTCCATCCCGCTCCTGGGCGAAAAGGTCGGCATGCGCCGCTGGATCGCGGCGGCGGTCGGCCTGACAGGCGTGATCATCGTCGTCCAGCCGGGCGGCGCCTCGTTCCAGCTCGCGGCGCTGCTGCCGGCGGCGTCCGCGGCGATCTGGGCCTTCACGGCCATCCTCACGCGCCTGATGAGCGACGAGCGGCCCGAGGCCACGCTGGCGTGGTCCGGCATTGTCGGCCTGGTCACCCTCTCGATGGCGCTTCCTTTCGCCTGGGTCACGCCCACCGGGGCCGAGATCGGCTACGCGCTTCTGATGGGCGTCGGCTCGACGGTTGGCCATTGGCTGCTGGTTCTGGGCTATCGCCGCGCCGGCGCGTCGCTGCTCGCGCCCTTCACCTATGTGCAGCTCCTGTGGGCCAGCGCGTTCGGCTTTCTGGTGTTCGGAGCGCTCCCGGGCGCCTCGACGCTGCTGGGCGGCTCCGTGATCGCGGCCAGCGGCCTCTACACGGCCCACCGCGAGCGCGTGCGCGCCAAGATGGCGAGAGCCTGAGCGGCGCTTGCGCGCTGTCATGAGAATGAAGCGCTGATGAGCTTTCGTGCGGGCAGGCCCGCCGGATGCTGCGCCCATGCTCGATCTCTCCCTCGTGTTCACGTCCGCGTTTGAGCGCCCGCCCGCCCGCCCCGCGCGCCGTCAGTCGCGACGTCCGTCGGGCGGCCCCTTCCGGGTCCTGATCGCGACCGACGCGTGGCGGCCGCAGGTCAACGGCGTGGTGCGCACCCTCGAGGGTCTCGTCGCCGAGGCCCCGAAGCTCGGCGCCGAGATCACGATCCTGGGCCCGGACCGCTTTGCGTCGGCGCCCATGCCGGGCTACCCCGACATCCGGCTGGCCGCCCCCTCCCCGCGGGCGATCGCGGCCGCCATCGAGAGCGCGCGGCCGGACGCCATCCACATCGCCACCGAAGGTCCGGTGGGCTTCATGACGCGGCGGCATTGCATCCGGCGCGGGCTGCCGTTCACGACCTGCTACCACACGCGCTTTCCCGAATACCTCGCCGCCCGCGCGCCGGTGCCGCTGGCCTGGTCCTATGCGGCGATGCGGCGCTTCCACGCGCCCGCGGTCGCCACCATGGCGGCCACGCCGGCGCTCGCGCGCGAGCTGGGGAGCCACGGTTTCGGGCGGCTTGTCCTGTGGACGCGCGGCGTCGACGTCCCGACATTTTCGGCAGGCCGGCCCGGAATGCTGCCGTTCCCCGGCCCGATCTTCCTGTGCGTCGCCCGCCTCGCCGTCGAGAAGAACATCGACGCGTTTCTGGCGCTCTACCTTCCAGGCTCCAAGGTGGTGGTCGGCGACGGCCCGGCCCGCGCCGACCTGGAGGCGCGCTATCCGGACGCTCGCTTCCTCGGCATGCTGAGCGGGCGCGAGCTGGCCGACACCTATGCGTCCGCCGACGTGTTCGTGTTCCCGAGCCGGACCGACACGTTCGGGCTCGTGATGCTGGAGGCGCTCGCCGCCGGAACGCCCGTCGCGGCTTTCCCGGTGACGGGCCCCCGGGACGTGCTCGGCTCCTCCGGATGCGGCGCTCTCGACGAGGACCTCCGCCGCGCCGCCCTGGCGGCCCTCTCCATCCCGCGCGATCGTTGCCGCGCCTACGCGCAGCGGGCCACGATGGCGGAAAGCTGCCGGAGCTTTCTGGACAATGTAAGCCTGGCGGCGCTCTGAGCGTCGCGGTCAGGCCGCCGGCGCGAGCGCGAGCTGCCGGGCGGGGGCGGACGCTTCGGCGTCAGCCCTGCTGTCGCGCTTTGTCCAGCGCACCAGTTCGAGCCGCCCGTCCATGTGCTCCAGAACCGCCGAGCAGGATTCCACCCAGTCGCCGGTGTTCACATACAGCACGTCGCCGATGGTCTCGACGGTCGGCTGGTGGATGTGGCCGCATAGCACGGCGTCGACGCCATGCCGCCGCGCATCTTCGACCACCGCGTCCTGGAATGCGCCGATGAAGTTCACGGCCGTTTTCACCTTGCCCTTGCTCCAGGCCGAGAACGACCAGTAGGGCAGGCCCATGCGCCGTCGCACGCGGCTGATATAGACGTTCAGGAACAGCGCGAGGTCGTAGGCCCAGTCGCCCAACAGGGCGAGCCACTTCACGTTGCGCACCACGATGTCGAACTTGTCGCCATGCAGGATCAGCATGCGCCGGCCATCCGCCGTCACATGCACGTGCTCCTCGACGATGTCGATGCCGCCGAAATTGGAGCCGACGTAGTCACGCAGGAACTCATCGTGGTTGCCCGGCAGGTAGACGAGCCGCGCGCCTTTGCGGACGGCCCTGAGCAGCTTCTGCACCACGTCATTGTGCGCCTGCGGCCAGTTCCAGCTCACCTTCAGCCGCCAGCCGTCGACGATGTCGCCGACGAGGAAGATCGTCTCGGCCTCATGGTGCTTCAGGAAATCGAGCAGCATGTCGGCCTGGCAGCCGCGCGTGCCGAGATGGATATCCGACAAAAACAGGGACCGGACCTTCGTGGCGCCGCTCATGTCAGCATCCTCCGCCTAGTTGCTCTCACGACAACAAGCGGATTCATGTCTCAGTTTGGTGACGGCGGCGCGGATCGCCAGCTCATCCGAGCGGCAGGCGGCTCGGTCCGGGACGCGGCGTTCGGCGCAAGCCTGATGGTGCCCCTGGCCGGAATCGAACCAGCACTCCTTGCGGAAACCGATTTTGAGTCGGTCGCGTCTACCAGTTCCGCCACAGGGGCCCGCCCTATCGGGAGGCGGCGCGGACTATAGCGGGCCGGAATCGCACGTCAATCTCCTCCCGTTCAGGCGACGTCGCCGGGCGCGGCGCCGCTGCCGTGCTCCGCGCCTTTTTCGCCCGGCACCGGCGTGGCCTCGCCCAACGTCTCGCGGACATAGAGCTTCTTCACGGCCACGAAGGCCACCACGGCCAGCGGCGCAGCCAGAAGCACGCCCAGCGCCCCGAAGAGCGCCCCGAACGCGATCACGGCGAACAGCAGCAGGGCGGGCGGGATCGCGACCGAGCGGCGGGTCACGACCGGCTGGATCAGGTTCGATTCCACCTGCTGGATGGCGATAAAGGCCGCCGCCGTCCACAGCACGGCCGGCAACCCCATTCCGGAGGCGACCAGCAGCGCCGGAACCGCACCCGCGAAAGGGCCGACGAGCGGGATGAACTCCAGCAGGCCGGCGATCAACCCCAGAGCGGCTGCGCTCGGCAGGCCGATCAGCGCCAGCGCACCCCAGGTGAGCGCGCCTGTCACCACCATGGCGAGAAGCTGGCCGAGGAGCCAAAGCCGGAGCGCCCGGCCGGCGACGACCATGGTCTCGTCCACGTGCTCGCGGGCCTGGGCGGGGAACAGCATCACGACGCCGCGGCGGTAAATCCTGGGATCGAGCGCCAGATAGACGCCGCCGAAGATCACCAGCACGAGGTCGGTCACGGCCCCGAGGGCCGAGACGCCGTAGGTCGTCACCTTGCCGATGAAGCTCTGGCCCGAGAGGATCTCCTTCGCGCGCCCGCTGATCTGGTTGGCGAGATCCGGTGCGCCGACCTTCTGCCCCAGCGCCTCCAGCGCCCCGGTGGCCGTTTGCCCCGCCGTCGCCAGTTGCGCGGCGACCTGCGCCTGAAACAGCCAGATCGCCACCCCGAGAGCGCCGAACACCAGGATGCCGGAGACCAGCAGGGCGAAGCCCGACGACAAGGGCGTGTGCTTCTCCAACCCGTCCGCGATCGAACGCAGCACCACGGCGATCAGAGCCGCCGCGAAGCCGAGCAGCAGCACGTCCAGCATCGCGTACAGAACCGCGAACAGCACCACGATCGCGCCGACCACCAGGGCGGTGATCGTCACCCTCCTGGCGAATTCGCTCTCGCTCATGGTCGACGCGGACCGGGATGCGTGGTCCGGGGCCGGGGTAGGGGCCGGCGTTGCAGGCAAGGTCGTGTCGATCGCCATCGCGGCCCCTTTTCTGGTCGGCATTGCAACGTGCCAGAGGGGCCTTCGTTCACTCTGCGCTGACCCTGTCGCCGCGCGTGCTTCGTGATGCGGAACAGCTTCGCCGTGACGGCGTTGCAGCTTCATCAAACGGAGGATCACACCATGAGGAATTTTGTTCTTGGCCTGGCGGCCGTCACCGCCGTCGTTCTCGCTCAGCCGGCTTTCGCCGATGACAGCGGCGCGGCCGCAGGCGTCGCCACGGGCGCGATCGCGGGCGGCGTGGCCGGCGGCCCCGTCGGCGCGGCGGTCGGCGCGGGCGTCGGCGGCGTCGTGGGCGGCGCGGTCACGGGCCCGAACAAGGAGCGGGTGATCGTCGAGCAGCGCGGCCCTGCGGTGGAGACCGGCACGATCTCCAACTGCTCCAGCAAGACGGTCCAGAAGGAGAACTCCTTCGGCGACACCAAGACCACCACCACGCAGTCCTGCGACTGATCGCAGAGCGCTCGCCAGAGCGTTAGCGAGGAGAAGCCCGCCCAAAAGGCGGGCTCTTTCGCGTCTTGTCTGGATCGACTAGCGTCTCCGTTAACGCCCTGGCGCGCAAAATCGCGACCGCGGTCGTGCGCAAGCGGAGGTTGATGGACGGTGCGAAAGGGTCGTAGCCTCGCGATGGCCTGCGCGGGCCTGATCTGCGCCGCCCAAGCGGCCGGCGCACAAGGCGCCGCGAACTCGTCCGCCACTCAGGCGCGCCCCGAAGCCTGCGCGGATCTCGGATCCTTTGCGGTGGTTGACCCGCCGGGCGGCGGCCGCGGCGCGCTGTCGGCGCAATCCTACACGCCCTGCGCCGATCTCGACGGCCGGCGCCGGGACGACTCCGTCCAGATCGGCGTGGACGTCATGCTCGGCGGCCAGAACTCCAACGCGTCCCAGCCCTCGCCGACCGGCGGGATGCAACCCGGCCAAACGCCTCGCCGGCGCCCGTAGCGGGATTCGGGTGGCGGCCCAGCCACGATCCTGCCAAGACGCCGGCAGAAGATGCCGATGTCCCTCGCTCAAAAATCCATGCGCCCGCGCGAATGGCTGATGCTGCTCGCGCTTTCGATGATCTGGGGCGGATCATTCCTTTTCGCCAAGCTGGCCGTCAGCGCCATACCCCCGTTCGGCGTGGTCGCAGGACGCGTTGCGATCGCATCGCTGTGCCTCGCGATAACGCTGGCGGCGCTTGGCGTCGGTTTCCCGCGCTCCGCTGCGACATGGCGGGCGTTTTTCGGTATGGGTCTCCTCAACAACGTAATCCCGTTCAGCCTCATCTTCTGGGGCCAGACCACGATCGGGGCAGGGATGGCGTCGATCTTGAACGCCACGACCCCGCTCTTCACCGTCCTGGCGGCGCATGGCTTGACCGGCGACGAGCGGCTGACCTGGAACCGCATCGTCGGCGTCCTGGTCGGCTTCACGGGCGTCGCCATGATGATCGGGCCCGAATTGCTGGAGGGGCTCGGATCGAACGCGGCCGCGCAGATCGCCTGCCTGGGTGGAGCGGTCTCCTATGCTTTCGCCGGCCTGTTCGGGCGGCGCTTCGCCCGAATGGGCGTTCCGCCGCTGCATGCCGCTTTCGGGCAGCTCACGGCGTCGAGCCTGATCGTCGTACCGCTGCTGCTGGCCTTCGGAAAACCATGGACGTGGACGATGCCCGGAGCAGCGGCCCTGGGCGCGCTCGTAGCCCTCGCCGTCCTGTGCACGGCTTTCGCCTATGTGCTGTTCTTCAGCATCCTTGGCAGCGCCGGCGCGACGAACATCTCGCTCGTGACGTTCCTCATCCCGCCAAGTGCGATCCTGCTCGGCGCCGTCTTTCTGGGCGAGCGTCTTGGCTGGACCGATTTCGCCGGCATGGGCCTCATCGTCATCGGGCTCGCGGCCATCGACCCGCGGGTCGCCACGCGTCTGGAACGCCGAGCGCGCACAACTCGGGCGGACGAACTCACCCCTCCGCGAGCGGCCGGAACGTCTCCACCACCCGCTCGTAAACCGGCCGCTTGAACGGGATGATCAGGTCCGGGAGACGATCCATCCTCTCCCAGCGCCACGCTTCGAACTCGGCCTTGTGGCCGCCCGCGGGGGCGTGAATGTCGATTTCTGAATCTTCGCCGACGAAGCGCAGCGCGAACCAGCGCTGCGTCTGGCCGCGATACTTACCCCGCCACGCACGGCCGGCCACCGGGCCGGGGAGGTCATACGCGAACCAGTCGGGCGCCTCGGCCAGCAGCTTTGTCGAGGTGACGTTGGTTTCCTCCTGCAGCTCGCGCAGCGCCGCCACATAGGGGTCCTCGCCGCGATCGATGCCGCCTTGCGGCATCTGCCAGGCGTGGCGGTCGTCGACGTGCTCGGGCCCGGCCTCGCGCTTGCGCTTGCCGATGAACACGAGGCCATCCCGGTTCAGCAGCATGATGCCCACACAGGGGCGGTACGGCAGTTTGGCGATGTCCATTCTTGCTACTCACCGGCGGGGGGGAAGCGCGATGATGTCAGACCCGCCCGGGCTTGGCGATGGCGGCGCTGAGCGGCACCAGCACGAAGCCCCGCGCCTCGAGGTTCTTGGCCCAGGCCGCGATCCGGTCGATGCTCACCGGCAGCGCGCTCGCAGTTCCGACCGATACGCCGCGCTCGCGGGCGATTGCCTCCAGGCGGGCGAGCTGGTCGTCGATGGCAGAGGCTTTCGGCGTCGCGTCGATCACCGTGTCGGCCTTAGCGGCCGGCAGCTTCAACCCGCCCGTCACTGCGGAAATCATGCTGCGAGCCGACGCGCCGTCGTCCAGCACCACCAGCCCGCGCGCGGCGAGCTCCTTCAGCACGGGCGTGAGCGCCGCCTCGCTGGCGGTGAACTTCGCCCCCATGTGGTTCATCACCCCGATATAGCCGCTGAAGCGGGACATCACCCAGAACAGGCGATCGAGGTTTTCCGGCGCGCCGTTCGCCAGCAGCGTATGCGGGCCGGGATCGTTGTCCGGGTAGTCGAACGGCTCCATGGGCGCCTGCAGCATCACCTCGTGTCCGTCCTCCCGGGCGCGCGCGACCTGCCGCTCCAGCTCCGCCCCATAGGGCGCGAACGCCAGCGTCACCTCGCCGGGCAGCCGGACGATGGAGTCGGACGTCGAGGACTGGCTCAGGCCCATGCCGCTCATCACGATCGCGATGCGCCCCACCGTCTTGGCGGGCAGCATCGGGGCCGGGCGGGCGTACACGTCGGCCGGACGGGCGCCGTCGGGACCGAGTTTCGGCAGTGCGCCGTGCCGTGACCGCTCGATCAGCCGCTTGTCGGGCGCGACCGCGAGCTTGATCGGCGTCTGCGGCACCTGGATCACGATCCCGCCGGCGCGCTCGCCATTGCCGCGCACCACGCGCACGCCGGTGGCCTTCTCGATGTCGGCGGCCGATCGGCCGTTCGGCGGGGCGATGTCGGGCGAGCCCTCGACCACCCGCGCCTGCGGCGGCGCGACGGCCTCAGCCGGCGGCGGCTCGACCTTGGCGCGCGTGATCGTCGCGACCGCATAAGGCTCGCCGCCATAGGGGTCCTTCACGACCACGATGTAACCCGCCAGCGCCAGCAGGAGCATCGCGACCGCCATCGCGAACAGGTTGCCGAGCGGCGCGGCCACGCGGCGACGCGGCCGACTGGCCGTTTCCATGCCCAATGGACGTGTGAGTTCGTCGTGGCCCAGCGTCACGCTTCGGTCTCGGAGGATGAAATGCACAAATCCGGAAACGGCGGGGCCGAACGCACCGGAACTTACGAATCATAGCTCAGATCGAATCGGTCGTCTGTCCGCATTGACCACGATACGAAAAAGCGGCGACGCCTGTGGCATCGCCGCTTCATTTCTACGCAGATCCGCCGTGTGGATCAGCGTTCAGTTCGGGGACTTCTGGGGCTTATCGGCCGCAGCCGGGGCGCTGGCCTTGCTTCCGGCGTCATTGACCTTCACGCCGCGCAGCAAGTCGTACGCATAGTTAAGCTGCTTGTCGTTCTTGGGATCCGGCGGAACGTAGGCCGAGCTGCCGCCCTGCTCCTCTTCGCCGTTCTTCAGATGGCCCTTGAGGCTCGCCTCGCCCTTGGTCTCGTCCTTGCCCTTGAGCTCGGCCGGCACCTCGTTCAGCACCTGCACGTCCGGATCGATGCCCTTGGCCTGGATCGAACGTCCCGACGGCGTGTAGTAGCGCGCCGTGGTGAGCCGCACCGCGCCGTTGGAGCCGAGCGGGATAATGGTCTGCACCGAGCCCTTGCCGAAGGAGCGGCTGCCGATGATGGTCGCGCGCTTGTGGTCCTGCAGCGCGCCGGCCACGATCTCGGAGGCCGAGGCGGAGCCGCCGTTGATCAGCACGATCACGGGCTTGCCCTTGGTGAGGTCGCCCGCCCGGGCGTTGTAGCGCTGCGTCTCGTCGGCGTTGCGGCCGCGCGTCGAGACGATCTCGCCGCGCTCCAGGAAGGCGTCGGACACCGCGATGGCCTGGTCCAGCAACCCGCCGGGGTTGTTGCGCAGGTCGATCACGTAGCCCTTCACCTTGTCGGCGCCGCCGAGGTCCTTGTTGATCGTGTCGATCGAGTTCTTCAGGCCCTCGAAGGTCTGCTCGTTGAACTGGGTGATGCGGACGTAGCCGACGTCCGTCTCGCTGCGCGAGCGCACGGACTTGATGCGGATCACGTCGCGCGTCAGCTTCAGCTCCAGCGGGTCGCTGTTGCCCTTGCGGGTGATCTTGAGCCGCACGGCCGAGTTCACCGCGCCGCGCATCTTGTCGACGGCCTGGTTCAGGCTGAGGCCCTGCACCGAATCATCGTCGATGGCCGTGATGATGTCGCCGGCCTGCACGCCCGCCCGCGAGGCCGGGGTGTCGTCGATGGGCGAGACGACCTTGATCAGGCCCTCCTCCATCGTGACCTCGATGCCGAGGCCGCCGAATTCGCCGCGGGTCTGCACCTGCATGTCCCGGAAGCTCTTGGCGTCCAGGTAGCTCGAATGCGGGTCGAGGCCAGAAAGCATGCCGTTGATGGCGCTCTCGATCAGCTTCGACTCGTCGGGCTTCTCGACATAGTCGGATCGGATCTTCTCAAACACGTCGCCGAACAGGTTCAGCTGCCGGTACGTGTCCGACGCAGCCGCAACCGCGCTGGTGGTCGACAGCAGGCGATCGTTCGTCGCCAGCGTGGAGGCGCCGGCCCCTAGGACGACACCGAGCATGAGCATAGGGAGCTTGCGCATTATCCGCGAACTTTCTCGTTCGTCGATGCCGCCCACCAGGGCGACGGATCGATCGATGTACCGTCCTTCCGGAACTCCACATAGAGCACCGGTTGCGATGTTTCGCTACCCACCGATGCGGCGGTCGCCTGCGACCCCTCGCCCATCACGGCGACCGGCTCGCCGGCGAGGACGAATTGGCCAAGGCTGACATTGCTTCGATCCATGCCGGCCAGAAGCAGATAGTACCCGCCACCGGCGTTGATGATCAAGAGTTGCCCGTAGGTTCGAAACGGTCCCGCATACGCGATCCAGCCGTCGCAGGGCGCCGTCACGACGGCCCCCGCCCGGGTGGCGTAAGCCATGCCCTTCAGACTACCCCCGACTGCGTCGGGAGCGTTGAAACGCTTCAACAATGAGCCGTTCACGGGCAACGGCAGCAGTCCCTTGGCTTCGGCGAAAGCGAGCTTCGGCGCAAGCCGCGCCGGGTCCTTGAAGGCCAGCGCGGCGAATTTGTCGCGGGTTTCCTTGACCTCGTTCTCGCGCTGCAGCCGCGCCTGTTCCTCGGCCGACAGCGCCGCCAGCCGGGCCGCCTCGGCGGCGCGCGCTGAAGCCTCGATCTCGGTCTCGAGACGCCCGATCAAATCCTTGAGAGTTTGCGCCTTTGCGGCGAGACCGGCGGCCTTCTCGGCCTCCTGCGCCACGGTTTTCTCAGTTCCGGCGATCTGCTGCTGGCGCGCCTCCACGAGGGCGGCCAGCCGCTGCCGGTCTTCCACCAGCGTGGCGACCTCGCCGCGCAGGCTCTCGCGCTCGGCGTTCGCGGCGGTGCGCAGGCGGATCATCTCGCCGAGATCCGACGCCAGAGCCTCCGTTTCCTGCCTGAGTTCGGGCAGCACCGCGCCCAGCAGCATCGAGGTCCGCACCGCCTGCAGCATGTCCTCGGGGCGCACCAGCACGGCCGGCGGAGGGCTGCGGCCAAGCCGCTGCAACGCCGCCAACACCTCGATGATCACGGTCTTGCGCCCATCCAGCGAGCGCCGGATGGCGTCCTCGGTCTGCCCCAGCGTAGTGAGGCGCTCCTCGATGGCGGTGATCCGGTTCTCGGTGGCGCGCAGGCGATTGGTGGTCTCGATCATGGTGGCGTTGAGCCGCGCCCGGTCGGAGCGCAGGCCCGCGGCTTCGCGTTCCAGCCGCTGCCGGTCCTGGCTGGTCGCCTCCAGGAATTTCTGGGTGGCGTCGAGCTCGAGCCGCCGGGTGGCCCGCTCGGCCGCCTTCGGGGCCATGTCGGGCGGCGCGGGTGCGGGCGCCTGTTCCTGCGCGGCGGGATCGAGCGCCACGGCCGGCCACGCCGCAAGCGCGGCGCAAGCCGCCACGGCGCCGAGCAGGATGGAACGGAAAAGGATCAGGCGCATCGGCCCCAGAGCGCCCCTGGCGATTCGGTCGTCTCGAGTGTGCCATGTTCGGGCAGCATTGCGGCAGCCTCGTGGGCGTCAGGCCCGATGATAGGGGTGGCCCGACAGGATCGTCATGGCCCGATAGAGCTGCTCGGCCGCCAGCACGCGGACGAGCTGGTGCGGCAGCGTCATGCGGCCAAACGAAATGCGCTCCTCGGCCTGGGCGGCCAGCGCGGGATCGAGCCCGTCCGCGCCGCCGATCAGCAGCGCAAGGCTTCGCCGGCCTGCATCCCGGCGGGAGGCGAGCGACTGGGCAAAAGCTTCGCTTGTCGGATTTGCGCCGCGTTCGTCGAGCGCGATCACGGCCGGATCGCCCAGGCCCGCGAGGCGGCTGCGGATCGCCGCTGCCTCCTCGGCCTTGCGGTCGGCGGGACGCGAGGCGCGGCTTTCGGCGAGTTCAAAGGCCTCGAAGCCCGTGAAGCCGAGCGCTCGCCCGGCAGCGCGCGCGCGCTCGTCGTAACGGGCGACGAGCTCCCGCTCCGGGCCGTCCTTGAGGCGGCCGACCGCGACTACGGCGATGCGCATCGCGTCAGCCCGATGGCGAGGTCAGGAGACCGCGCGCTCCGCGGGACGATCGCCGCCCCACATCTTCTCGAGGTTGTAGAAGTGCCGAACCTCCGGCCGGAACACGTGAACGATCACGTCGCCGGCGTCGATCAGCACCCAGTCGCAATGCGGCAGGCCTTCGACCCGCACGTCCTTGCGGCCGCGTTCCTTCAATCCCTCGATGACGCGATCGGCGATCGCCCCAACATGCCTGTTGGAGCGCCCGGAGGTCACGATCATGCTGTCTGCGAGAGAGGTTTTTCCCGTCAGGTCTATGGAGACCGTTTCCTCGGCCTTGGCGTCGTCCAGGAGCCCGAGGACCAGCGGGAGCGTCGCGTCGTCGTGCGGCTCGACCGAGCCGGTCGCGGCGAGGTGCGAAGTCGTTTCGACTTCGCGCGTGGTGGTCATTGTCAGCGGTCGACCCTCTTGCGGATCGCGCGCCAGTTGCGCGCTTGATCTCAATATAGTCGAACTGGGCCGAAGTTCCAACGACGACGCGGGGAGAACCTTTTAGAACTTCCGGACTGGCGCCTCGGCCGCCGCCGCCCGCAGCGCCGTGGAGGAGAGCGGGGAGCGTCGCCCGTGCAGAAAGGCCCAGGCGGGCGTCGGCGCGCCGGGCAGCAGCGCGGCGTCGCCTTCGTCCATCCGCCTGTCCGCCAGCGCGATCGCCGCGATGGAGCGCGTCGCCCGCAACGTAGAGCCCGGTCGGTCGATTACCGCGATCGGCATCATACGCGCGATGTCGCGCCACCGCCGCCAGCGATGAAAACCCGCCAGATTGTCGCCGCCCATGAGCCACACGAACTGCGCGCCGGGGCAGCGCCGCCGCAGATAAGCGAGCGTCTCGAACGTGTAGGGCGTGCCGATCGCGGCCTCGAACCCGGTGACGTCGATGCGCGGATCCCGCGCCAGCGCCCGCGCTTGCGCGATCCTGTGCGTCAGCGAGGGTAGCCCCGCATTGTTCTTCAGCGGGTTGCCGGGCGTCACGATCCACCACACGCGATCCAGCCCGAGCCGCCGCAGCGCCGTCTCGCTGACCAGCATGTGCCCGCCATGCGGCGGGTTGAAGCTGCCGCCGAGCAGCCCGATCCGCATGCCGGGCGCGAGGCGCGGCAGGGTCGGGACGGGCGAAGCGGGGAAGAAGGCGTCGGCGGGCATTGCGTGGACCATGGCGACTGCGTCGCCGCCGCGCAAGGCGAGCGCCCGGCCTGCCCATGCTTGCGAGGCGAAAAGCCAGCCCGCATAGTCGGCCCGAAGGCGAGGCCCCATGCCGTACCGCACCACCATCGGCGTCCATTCCTGGGTCTTTGGCGACCTCAAGGACCTCATGGCCAAGGCGACTCCGCCGCGCGCGGGCGATCGCCTGGCCGGCGTCGCGGCCGGCAGCGCCGAGGAGAGCGTCGCCGCCCGCATGGCGCTCGCGGATGTTCCCCTGAGGCAGATCCTCGCCGAGCCGCTGATCCCCTACGAGGACGACGACGTCACGCGGCTGATCATCGACACGCACGACGAAGTCGCCTTCGCCCCCATTGCGTCGCTGACGGTCGGGGAATTCCGGAACTGGCTCCTTTCGGACGCCGCCACGGCCGCAACGCTGGCCGGAATCGCCCCGGGCGTCACGCCCGAGATGGCGGCGGCCGTGTGCAAGCTCATGCGCAACCAGGACCTCATCCTGGTCGCCCGCAAGTGCCGGGTCGTCACGGCGCTGCGCAACACCATCGGGCTGCCCGGGACCATGGCGGTTCGCCTGCAGCCCAACCACCCCACCGACGACCCCAAGGGCGTGGCCGCCTCGGTGCTGGACGGCTTGCTGCTGGGCGCGGGCGACGCCTGCATCGGCATCAACCCGGCCAGCGACAACCTCGCGGTGATCGGCGACCTGATGCGCCTGCTGGACGGGATCATCGAACGCTTCGCCATTCCCACCCAGTCCTGCGTGCTCACCCACGTCACCACCACGCTGGAGCTGATCCGCCGGGGCGCGCCGGTGGACCTCGTGTTCCAGTCCGTCGCCGGCACCCAGGCGGCGAACCGCTCCTTCGGGGTCGAGCTCCCGATGCTGCGCGAAGCCCAGGAGGCCGCGTTGTCGCTCAACCGCGGCACGGTGGGCCGCAACGTCATGTATTTCGAGACCGGCCAGGGCTCGGCCCTGTCGGCCGGCGCGCATCATGGCGTCGACCAGCAGACCTGCGAGGCGCGCGCCTACGCGGTCGCGCGCGCGTTCGATCCGCTGCTGGTCAACAGCGTCGTGGGCTTCATCGGCCCCGAATACCTCTATGACGGCAAGGAGATCATCCGGGCCGGGCTGGAGGATCACTTCTGCGGTAAGCTCATGGGCCTGCCGCTGGGCGTGGACGTTTGCTACACCAACCACGCCGAGGCCGACCAGGACGACATGGACAGCCTGCTGACGCTGCTGGCCGCCGCCGGCGTCACCTACGTGATGGGCGTGCCCGGCGCCGACGACGTGATGCTGAATTATCAGTCCACCTCGTTTCACGATGCGCTCTATGTGCGCGAGCTCTTCGGCCTGAAACGCGCGCCCGAGTTCGAAGCCTGGCTCGCCCGCATGCGGCTGATTGGCGACGACGGCCGGCTCCTGGATGGCGCCGGCACACCTCTGCTGGCCGGCGCCCGCGAGATCGCGGCGTGAGCCGGGAGCTCTCGCCCGCCGAACTCATGCAGGCGCTGCGCCGCCTCACCCCGGCGCGCATCGGCCTCGCCCGCGCCGGCGCCAGCCTCGGCACCGACGAGGTGCTCCGCTTCGCCCTGGCGCACGCGCAGGCCCGCGACGCCGTCCACACCGCCTTCGACTCTGCGCCCATCGCGGCGGCGCTCACGGCGCTCGACCTGGACGTCATCGAGGTGCAAAGCGCGGCCGCTTCGCGCGACGTCTACCTGCGACGGCCGGACCTCGGCCGCACTTTGTCGAGCGATTCACGGGATCTGCTGAGCGCCGCGACGCCGAAAGGCCCGGACCTCGCCTTCGTGGTTGCGGACGGGCTCTCGGCCAGGGCCGTGCACGAGCACGCTGTCCCTTTCATCCAGGCGCTGCATCCCTTGCTGACGCGCGCCGGACTACGGGTAGGCCCCGCCGTTCTGGCGCGGGAGGCCCGCGTGGCGCTGGGCGACGAAGTGGGCGCACTGCTCGGAGCCCGTGCGGTGGCGGTGCTGATCGGCGAGCGCCCGGGCCTGTCGTCGCCCGATAGCCTTGGCCTCTATCTCACCTTCGCTCCTCGGCCGGGGCGCCATGACGCCGAGCGAAACTGCATCTCGAACATCCGCACCGCCGGGCTCTCCTACGCGGAGGCGGCCCACAAGGCGGCCTGGCTCATCAACGAAGCGCTGCGCCGCGGGCTGACCGGCGTGGACCTCAAGGACGAGAGCGGGCCCGCCCTCGCCATTCAGCCTGCAACAGAGCGGATCGGCCCGGCCTGACGCAAAAGCCTGCCCTCAGGGCCGCGTCTGGCCCGTGCCGCGCACCTGGTACTTGAAGCTCGTCAGCTGCTCCACGCCGACCGGCCCGCGCGCATGCATGCGGCCGGTCGCGATGCCGATCTCGGCCCCGAAACCGAACTCGCCGCCATCCGCGAACTGCGTCGAGGCGTTGTGCAGCACGATGGCCGAATCCACCTCGGCCAGGAACCGCGCGGCGGCGGCCTCGTCGGCCGTGACGATTGAATCCGTGTGGTGCGACCCATGCGTCTCGATGTGCAGGATTGCGTCGTCGAGCCCGTCCACCACCCGCACGGCGATGATGGCGTCGAGGTACTCCGTGCGCCAATCCTCTTCGGTCGCGGGCGTCACGCGCGGATCCACCGCCTGCGTGGCCGCGTCGCCCCGCACCGCGCAGCCGGCGTCCAGCAGCGCCGTCACGAGCGGCCGCAGATGCGTCTCCGCGCAGGCGCGGTCGACCAGCAGCGTCTCGGCCGAGCCGCAAACGCCTGTGCGCCGCAGCTTGGCGTTGAGCACTATGGTGCGGGCCATATCGAGATCCGCGGCCGCGTGCACGTAGACGTGGCAGATCCCTTCCAGATGCGCGAACACCGGGACCCGCGCCTCGCTCTGCACGCGCGCGACCAGGCTCTTGCCGCCGCGTGGCACGATCACGTCCACGTTGCCGTCGAGACCGGCTAGCATGAAGCCGACCGCCGCGCGATCGGCCGTGGGCACGAGCTGGATGGCGTCCTCGGGCAGGCCCGCCTGCGCCAGCCCCTGCCGCAGCGCCGCCGCGATCGCGCCGGACGTGCGCAGGCTCTCCGAGCCGCAACGCAGGATGGCGGCGTTTCCGGCCTTCACGCACAGCGCCCCGGCGTCCGCCGTCACGTTGGGGCGGCTCTCGAAAATGACGCCGATCACACCCAGGGGCGTCGCGACGCACTCGAACCGGAGGCCGTTCGGCCGCTCCCACTGCGCCAGCACGCGCCCGACCGGGTCGGCCAGTGCGGCGATCTCTTCCACCGCGACCGCGATCGCCTCCAGCCGGGCAGGATCGAGCACCAGCCGGTCGATGAACGAGCCCTTGGTTCCCCGCGCCTGCGCGTCCGCGACGTCCAGCGCATTGGCGGCCAGGATGGCCTCCGAATTCGCCCTCAGCGCCGCCGCGCCGGCCAGGAGCGCCTCGTTCTTCACCTGCGGGGCGCATGTCGCGAGCTTGCGGGCCGCCGCGCGGGCGCGACGCCCGACATCGGCCATCAACGCCGCCACCTCGGCGGCTTCCTGATCCTCGGCCTTGCGGATGCTCTGCAGCATGTTGAACTCCGAAGCCGCTTACTCGACGGCCAGCGCCATGTCGTCCCGGTGCACCATTTCGGCCCGGCCCGCATAGCCCAGAATAGCCTCGATGTCGCGCGAGGAGCGCCCTGCGATCGCAGCCGCGTGGCCGGCGTCGTAGGCCGCCAGCCCACGGCCGATCTCGCCGCCGTCAGGCCCGCGCATCACGATGGCGTCGCCACGCGAGAACTCGCCCTCAACGCGCGCCACGCCGGCCGGCAAAAGGCTCTTGCCCTGCCGGATCGCCCGGGCCGCGCCCTCGTCGAGATGCAGCACGCCACGCGCCTCCAGCGAGCCCGCGATCCACTTCTTGCGCGCCGCCACCGGGTTGGATGCGGTGAGGAACCAGGTGCAGCGCCCGCCGGCCGCAATCGCGCCGAGCGGGTTCTTCACCCGCCCGTTCGCGATCAGCATCGCGGCTCCGCCCGCCGTGGCGATCTTCGCGGCTTCCACCTTGGTGCGCATGCCGCCGCGCGAAAACTCCGAAGCCGCGCCGCCCGCCATGGCTTCGATCTCGGCCGTTATGCGCGGAACGACCGGGATGAGCTTCGCGCCGGGATCGTCCTGCGGCGGCGCCGTATAGAGCCCGTCGATGTCGGACAGCAGCACCAGCAGGTCCGCTCCCGCCATGGTGGCGACGCGCGCCGCCAGCCGGTCGTTGTCGCCGTAGCGGATTTCGGTAGTCGCCACCGTGTCGTTCTCGTTGACGACCGGCACGGCGCGCAGCTCCATCAACCGCCCCAGCGTCGCGCGGGCGTTGAGATAGCGGCGCCGCTCCTCGGTGTCCCCCAGAGTCACCAGGATCTGCGCCGTGGTGAGGCCCTGATGGCCGAGCGCCTCGGCCCAGCTTCGCGCCAGCGCGATCTGGCCGACGGCCGCGGCCGCCTGGCTCTCTTCCAACCGCAGCGGCCCGCGCGCCAGCTTCAGCACGCCGCGGCCAAGCGCGATGGCGCCGGACGACACCACCAGCACGTCCGTTCCGCGCGCATGCAATTGGCCGATATCCTCGGCCAGCGCGGCCAGCCAGGCGTGCTTCAGCCGTCCACGCTCCTGGTCCACCAACAGCGACGAGCCCACCTTCACGACCACCCGGCGGAACTGGTCCAACCGGGGCAACGCCGGGGCGCCGCTCTCCCCGTCCTGGACCAGCGCGCCGCTCACGGCCGCCACTCCGCGTTCTTCACCACGGTGGTCTCGCGCTCGGCCTCGCTGGCCCGCGCCTCGTCGATGATGCGCAGCAGCGCGTCCAGCACCTCGGAGACGCCCTGCCCGGTCGCGGCCGAGAGCAGCATGGGCTCGCGCTTGGCGGCCCGTTTCAGCCGCGCCTTCTGCTCCTTGATCTGCTCGGTCGTGAGCGCGTCGATCTTGGTCAGGGCCACGATCTCGGGCTTTTCGTCCAAACCGCCGCCGTAAGCCGAGAGCTCGCCGCGGATCACCTTGTAGCTTTGCCCCGCATGCTCCCCGGTGCCGTCCACCAGATGCAGCAGCACCTGGCAGCGCTCCACATGGCCGAGGAAGCGGTCGCCCAGCCCCAGCCCCTCATGCGCGCCTTCGATCAGGCCGGGAATGTCCGCAAGCACGAACTCGCGCCCGTGCACGCCCACCACGCCGAGGCCCGGATGCAGCGTCGTGAACGGGTAGTCGGCGATCTTGGGCTTGGCCGACGTCACGGTCGCCAGAAAAGTCGACTTGCCGGCGTTCGGCAGCCCGACGAGCCCGGCGTCCGCGATCAGCTTCAGCCGCAGCCAGATCGTGCGCTCCTCGCCGTCCTGGCCCGGATTGGCCCGGCGCGGCGCGCGATTGGTGGAGGTCGTGAAATAGGCGTTGCCGAAGCCTCCATTGCCGCCCTTGGCGAGGCGCACGCGCTGGCCGATCTCGGTGAGGTCGGCGATCAGCGTTTCGCCGTCCTCGTCCAGCACCTGCGTGCCTTTCGGCACCTTCAGCACGACGTCCGAGCCCTTGGCGCCGGCGCGGTTCTTGCCCATGCCGTGGACGCCGGACTGCGCCTTGAAATGCTGCTGGAAACGGTAGTCGATGAGCGTGTTCAGCCCCTCGACGCACTCCACCCAGACGTCGCCGCCCTTGCCGCCGTCGCCGCCGTCCGGCCCGCCGAACTCAATGAACTTTTCGCGCCGGAACGAGACGCATCCGGCGCCCCCGTTGCCGGAGCGAATATAGACCTTGGCCTGATCGAGAAATTTCATAGCGCTTCGATACCGGAGGGCAGCCCCGGGAGCAATGTCGAAGCGGGCGCGGCTCGCGGGCAGGGCTCGTGAGTCGAACAACTAGCAGCCGTCGCGTGCGGCCCGACTGCGCCAGCCGCGGTCATCCTGATATCAACACCCTCGATACCCTCATCCTGAGGAGCAGGCCGTCTTCGGCCTGCGTCTCGAAGGACGAGGGATTCCAGAGCGCACGACATTCGAGCTCGCTGGAGCCCCTCGTCCTTCGAGACGCATCGCCGAGGGGCGATGCTCCTCAGGATGAGGGGACTGCAACCCCCGCCAAATGCGGCATGTGCGGCCTCGTCACCGAAACGCGCGCCCCTTGCGGATGTGAAGCTCCACGTTCCCAACGGTGAAGAACAGGAACGACAGGTCGGCGGTGTTTAACACCTCGCGCGGGCCGGTCTTGCGCAGCAAGTCCGCGAAGCGGATGTCGTAGCTCGACCCGCCCTGCGTCTTCACCCGGGCCGTGTAGGACAACCGCACCGCGTCGCCGTCCTGGCGGATGTCGGCCGTGCCGATGACGTCCTCGCGGGTTCCCACATAGGTCCCCTCGCCCGTCTTGGTGAAGCGCCACGTCTTCACGTCACGCTCGCCGTCCGAGTACACGAAGTCCTCGCGCAGCGTCAGCGTGCGGCCGTCCCAGCGGCCATCCATCCGCACCTTGAGGCCGCGCTGCGTGCCGTCCCGCGTGTTGCGGAACACGCCCTGGGCGGTGAGCGGGCCCCGGAAGAACTCCTCCAGCACGAGCTTTTGCGGATGCGCGTCCCGCATCGGGCGTGCGTCGGCCGCGCCGGCCGTGAGCGGGGCGACGAAGATGGCGGCGAGCAAGGCGGCGGCGATGCGGGTCATGCGGAACTCCAGGCTGATCTCAGCCCCCGCAGCCCATACGGCCCCACCGCTGCTTCGGACCACGGCCGCGTCGAAACGCCCCCGGCGGGCGGCCGGGAGCATCGCGAGGCGTCGCGCCCGCTACGCGCAAGTCGCGCCTTCCAGCACGCCGCGTGTTTCCGGGTCGGTCTGCCGGAAGCGGGGCTCGCCCCAGCCCTTCAGGCTGCGCCAGACCTTGCGATCCAGGCGGAACCTGTCGACCGGAAACAACCCGCCGCGCGCCTTCATCTCGACGAGGCCGGAGCTCTCATACGAGAAGCCCGCCTTGCGCAGCACGCGCTGCGACGCCGGGTTGATGACCCGCGCCTGCGCGGTCACGGCTTCAGCGTCCGTGAGCGTGAACACGGCGTCCACCACCGGCTGGAGCGCCTCGGTGGCGTAGCCCTTGCCCCAGTGCTCCACCCCATAGGCGTAGCCCAGCACCACGCTGCCGTCCGGCTCCCACTTGGCCGACACGAAGCCGATCACGTCGCGTCCGCCCCGGTTCAGGGTGGCGACGAGCCCGAGCTGCGTTCCGGCCGTGTTGCGGGTGCGGGCGTCCAGGATCCAGGCATCCGCCGCGCCGGCCGGATAGGGATGGGCGATATTGGCCGTCATGTCCGCCACCTCTTTGCGGGCGGCGATTCGGGCTACGGCTTGCGCATCGTTCGCCCGTGGCCAGCGCAGCCAAAGGCGGCGCGTTTCGAGCCTGAAAACGTCGTCGCGGGTGATCTCTGGGAACATGACCGAGCCTCCGGTCCGAGTGAGAGTCACGCTGAATCGTGACCCGGATACGACGAAGGGGGAGCGGTTTTCCCACTCCCCCCGGCCAAATCCCAGGATTTCTCCTGGCACTCTCGGATTTCGGCTCGCTGTCGCGACTTCGAGAAATCCGCCGGGTCTCGTGGGATCCGGCGGAGGTCCTTCGTCTCGACCTACGCCGTCATTCTGCTGCTTCTTGGGCTCGTACGACCACGAACATGCGGTCGTTGGCTTTGGCCTGGAACTCGACGGTCCCGGCGGCGGTGGCGAAGAGCGTATGGTCTTTGCCCATGCCGACATTCGCGCCCGGATGCACTTTCGTGCCGCGCTGACGCATAATGATGTTGCCGGGAATGACGCGCTCGCCGCCGAACTTCTTTACGCCAAGGCGACGGCCAGCCGAATCGCGTCCGTTGCGCGAGGAACCGCCTGCTTTTTTGTGAGCCATGATGGTGCTCCGTAACCGTTGCGGGCTTTATACCCGAAAAATTCCGATGCGTCAGGCCCCGAAGGACCCGACAATCTCGCCGAGAAAAGACCTTTCGGCCCTGTCTCCAATCAGGCCTGCGCCGCCTCGGCGGCTTCGCCCTCGGCCTTCTTGGCCCGGGGAGCGCGCTTGGGCTTCTCCTCGCCGGCGTCCGCCTTGGGGGACGGCTGGGCCCCGCCGAGCAGGATCTCGGTGATCCGCACGACCGTGAGGTCCTGGCGATGGCCGCGCTTGCGCTTGGAGTTCTGGCGACGACGCTTCTTGAACGAGATCACCTTGGGGCCGCGGGTCTGCTCGACCACCTCGCCCGCCACGGTCGCGCCCGCGACGGTCGGCGCGCCGACCTCGCCGTCGACCATGAGAACCTGGTCGAACGAGATCATGGCGCCCGCCTCGACGGCGAGCTTCTCGATCGTGATGACGTCGTTGGCGGCAACCTTGTATTGCTTGCCGCCGGTCTTGATGACTGCGAACATCGTTTTGTCCTCGTGTTCATCCGGCTCTGCCCGCCTGTGCGAACGGCCGTCTTTTTTTCAGTTGTGACCCCGCTTGGATCATGCGCCGGCGAGAACGGCCTTTCAGCCAAACCCGCGCCAGCACGAAGCCGCGCGCAAGCCTTGCGGGCCGCGCGCGAAGCGGTCTGCCTACAGGCGGCCGGCCCGCATGTCAATCGCGGCCGGGCTCAATCCGGGCGCGAACGCGCCTCCCTCGCCGAACCCCGCAGAGGCCGCCGAACGCCCTTGCCACGCCGCCTACGGCTGTGTAGAACGCCCACGCTCGACCGGGCCAGTCCACCATGGCTGCCCGCCGAGCCGCGTCCGGGATCGCCAACCACGCCCCGAACGCCGCCGGTTTCACCCGGACCTCTGCGGAGAGGTGGCAGAGTGGTTGAATGCACCGCACTCGAAATGCGGCATGGGTGCAAGCCCATCGGGAGTTCGAATCTCCCCCTCTCCGCCAGTTCGCACTGATTTAGCATCAGAATTTCAGAAGCACAGAATGCAGTCCCCAAATCCGTACCCAAACGGGTAGCGCAGCGATCGATAGGCCATAAGCGCAGCCATAGGTTCTATTGCCACCAACTCATGCCGCCCGGCTTCGTCCAGCCCATGCTGGAGACGCTTACGATCGTGCTGCCGATCGGCACCGCATCTTGACTCCTGCTTTGCGTTCTCTGCGGCTCCTGCATCCTCGATCCTGACAACATGGTGCAACATTCGATCTGAGCGAAACGAAATAGCCGGGTGAGGATTGTAGCTGCGTTCGGAGGCCCCCATGCACGTCCTGATCATCGAAGACGAGTTTCTGATTGCGCTCGCCGTTCAGGAGTGCGTGGAGGAGCATTTCCCCCGTGCGACGATCGACGTCGTGAACAATCAACGTGAAGCTGTCGAGGCGGCTCAGGCCCGGTGCCCTAAGATCATTCTGGCCGACTATCGGCTCGGACACGGCACTGGTGTGCAAGCGGTCCAGGAAATCTGCACCAACGTGCGGCCCGAGATCCCCGTGATCTACGTAACGGGTAGCCCGGAGGAGGTTCAGTCAATCGATCCGTCCGCGACCGTTATCGCCAAGCCGTTCGATTGCACCAGTCTCGCAGGGGTAATTGCAGGCCAGCTCGCTGCATAACGCTCACCAGAGCATGGAACCGAACATTTGAGCTGCAAAGGTTCGCGAACGGCAGAATGAATTTCGCTGATTTCCTTTGATCGTGCCTCCAACGCCGAGCTGCGTGCAGGTTGGCATAAAAGGCTAGACGTCCGTTTTATTCAGCAGGTTCGAGACAGCGGTTATAATCTGAGCCGGAACAAACGGCTTTGGAACGAGAACGCTGTTTGGAACGCCATTGGCCGACCATTCGTGCGAACCTGCACCAGTGATGTAAATAATCGGCATCTCGGGATTGAGTTCACGCGCCTTGTGCGCAACCTGCCAACCGTCAGGCCCCTCACCGAGGTGGACGTCCGTTATCACAGCCCGGAAACGGGCTATGTCGTGCTCCAATTCGTTGATCGCCTCTCGACCGTTACGGGCGACAATCAGCCCGAACCCTGCTTCTGAGAGCGGTTCTTGAAGCGTCTCTTGGATGAGATATTCGTCCTCTACTAGCAGCAGTAACGTTTCTTGGCTGGTCATTGACTTCCACCCAGATCTCTAGCCCGTACGATGCCGAGGTCCGTGCGGTCCGTTGCTCTCCAACCGAGCTATGAGGCACGGTAGCATGATTAGCGCGGCATGCGGCCTTTAAGATGACCGAGGAACCTCCAGCCCCAGAGTGGGCGCAAGACATCGCCGACGTTTTCACCCGGACATTCGGCCATCTATCAGCTGAGGCCTTCAGTCGAAAGCTCACGCAGTACCTGGCGAGACGGTCGGATTCTGGAACAAACGAGACACTGCTGATCGCGATTGTCTCAATCTATGTCCAGCGGCGGGGCGGAAGTAGCTGCTGATGCCCCGACCTGAGTGGGCTCTGCGCATGCCCCAGACAATACGAAGATCACGTCGTCTTCAGCGCTCAACCACAACATATCCGCCTGTAGGGCCAACGCCGTTGGGCACCGGCACATTTGAGCTCTGGTAGTTGCTGTTCATCACGAGATTGGCTTTGTTTTTAATCTCCAGCTTGCGCGCGACCACGATGGTGTACGCAGATCCTCCGGAAATGGCGTTCGGGCTGTTGGCCGGGTCTGTGCCGGACGGTAGTGGCAGCAGCCCATCATTCTCGTCCGGATCCCCGTCATCGACCGCCGCCTTGCCGTCCGCGTCGTCCAGATCGACTTTCATGAAGCCTTGCTTCAGATAAATCGTGCCCAGGAGCTTTGTGACGCCCAAGCTGCTGACGAAATAGTTTTTGCGCGCTTTTCCCGATGGATCCTCAATGAACAGGAAGCCTGGATAGCTTCCGCCTGTGGGAGCCGACAGGCTCACGAATGAGCCAGCCAGGAAAGCGAATGTGCCCCCGTTCATGAAATAGAACGTCACTCCGTCGCCCGTGGGGGTCTCAAGGCGCCCGCCCTTCCTGACAATGAGGCCGTCCAACTTGCCAAAGCCCTTAGGCGGCGCTCCAAACGCAATCACGCCACCTCCACGGATGATCACGCGTCCCCCGCTCATTACCTCGATCCGCTTGTAACAGAGCGTCACCACGCCTGTGACGATCGTGACAACTTCCCCAGAGCGCACGCGAAGGTCATTGATGCAGGGCGGGGTGGAGGGAGCCGGAGCGCGAGCGG
>NZ_JBFUKI010000013.1:171542-216873 GCF_056400925.1 Alsobacter sp. P4_H11 | reverse complement strand
GGCCGGCTGCGGGCGCCGAGGCCGTTGCGCCGGCGGTTCCGGCCGCGACGCCGCCCGATCCGGCCGCCGGGGTGCCCGCCCCGGAAGGCGCGACCCCACCGGAGGCCCGGCCGGCTGCGGCAGCGATCCCGGAACCGCCGAAGAAGGACGAGCCGCCAAAGGGCGACCCGCCAAACTGGGCGGGCGAGGACGCGGCCGGCGCGGTCGAGGGCGCGCGGAGGGAGCCGGTCTCGAACACGTCGAGCGCCTGGCTCTGGACGCACCGGCAGGAGACATGGCCGGTGCGGACGTTCTTGGAACACATCAGTTGAGCAGCGCCCCAGGCTTGACCTTGGCACGGCCGAGCCGGCTGAGCGCCTGCAACCGAACAGGATCCGGCGATCGCCAGACCCGCGAGAACTAGTGTACGCATGGACATCGATTAAGCCTCACCATGACGTGCGCCCGACAAGCACGACGCGACACTCGGGTTCAGCTTAATTTACTTCAAAGTTGAAAGTTCCTGAGGAATTCGCGTTAACCGTGCCGCCGCGCGAAAGCACGCCCCGCGCCACCCGGCACGCCCCGCCGCCGCTCGCGATTCGGGATAAAAGCGCCGCAGCCCCGCCCCTCCCCTCGACGGGGAGGGAGGGGCTTCGCGCCAAGCACATGGATAGGCCGCACTCCACGTCCGGTGGCCTACGAGGAGCGCAGCGACGAGCACCCTCCCCTTGAGGGGGAGGGTCGACGGGCGAAGCCCGGCGGGGTGGGGTGCAGCCGGGCGTGAGGTTCACCGTCAAAAGCCAGCCCGACGCCTGGCGTCACCCCACCCCGCCGCTGCGCGGCGACCCTCCCCCTCAAGGGGAGGGTGGGGCTGCGGCATTTATCGAAAAGCGCGGCAGCAACCCGTCGCCCCGCACCGCCCAGGACGAGGCTGACCGGCCGCGCGCCAACTCTCTCCCGCACAGCGGGGGAGATAAACGCCGCAGGCGACAGAGGGGGCGCCGCAGCGCCGCTCCGCCGCGAACACCCCCGCATCCCGGCGCTCAACCGCCCCCTCCCTGCCCTCCCCCGCTGCGCGGGAGAGGGTTCCGCCTCAGGTCCGGCGCGCCGGCCCCGGCTCACACGCCGTTGGGACGCGGCACGCACACTTTCTCGCGCGGAACGCCGCCGCCGCCGCTCACCATGCGGCCGACGCGGGTGCCGGCCGTCACCTTCAGGATCTGTCCCTTGGGGCAGGTCTTGTTGTCCACATACACGAACTGCCCGCCCCTCAGCTCGCCCTGCGGCGGCTCATAGGTCATCACCCGCTGGGCGCTGGCGCCCGTCCCGGCCAGCCCGAGCGCGGCCGCCGCAATCGCGATGCGAAACCCTGTCATGGCGCGTTCTCCCCTGTGGGCCCCGCTTGCGGACGCCGCTCCGGCGCGGCGCGCCGGCCTTGGCCGCCGCCTTGCCGCGAGGCCCCGCATGGTCGCGCCAATCGGGCGAAAGCTCAGCCGTGCAGGCGAGCTAGGCTGGAGCTAGGCCAGCGCCTAGGAACCCTGGATGCAGCCACGCGGCTCTGCTTAAGCCGCCGGCCCTAGACACGCCCCTTTGGGGATAGGCCAAGGGCGACAGGAAGCCTCCCCATCCGTAACGACGCCGCAGCCCACCCTCCCCTCGAGGGGGAGGGTCGACGGCCGCAGGCCGACGGGGTGGGGTGCAGCCGGGCGGGAGGCTCACCGGCCAAGGCACGCCCGCCCCCAGTTGCACCCCCAACCAGCCGCTGCGCGGCGAGCCTCAAGGCGAAGAGTGAGGCTGCGGCGTCGTTCCCGCCCGCTTCATCTCCGTCACAAACGGCTGGCTACTTTGTACAGAATGGCTTGCAAATGCGAAAATCGAGGGAGCAGCAGCTAAACTGCGCTGCCCTGTTGCGGTAACGGATTGGATTTATCAAAATCAAAAAACAGATTCGCCGACTGGGTTCCACATGACAGCACAGCGCCTAAAAAGCATCCGACTAAGAAATTTCAAAAGGTTCAAGAATTTTGTCATTTATGCAGACAAGTCCAATATACTTGTCGGTCCAAATAACGCAGGAAAATCATCGATTTTAGATAGCCTTCGGATTTTGTATGGCGTAAAAAGGTATGCTACCCGATTCAGGCCAAAGATTATTTCGACCTACGAGGGCGATCAGTACGGGTATGAGATTCCAGAATCGTCTATTCCTATCAATGTCGACCATGTTGCACATAATTTCAGTGACGATGATGCCGAACTTGAGTTCACGCATCAAAACGGCGAACGACTCAAGGTTGCCTTTGGTCGAGATCACTTACCGAGAGCTCACATTGTAGGTTCTGGTACCTCTTCATACGATTCAAAAAGCTATTTCAAAAGATTTCCCTTGGATATTGTTGTTGTTCCTACCTTGTCTCCCTTTGAAAATTCAGAGCCGTACATATCTGATGAGTTCGTGGAGCGGCAACGTTCAACTCGACTTTCTTCACGCCATTTCAGAAATATATGGTACCGACAAAAAAATGATTTCGCAGAGTTCAAACGCTTGGTGGAGTCTACTTGGGCAGGGGTGACCATCGATGCACCCACCCGCCCCCCACTAATCAACTCCAACATGGAAATGTTCTTCTATGAGGGACGGCTTGCTCGAGAAATTGCCTGGTCCGGCTTTGGTCTGCAAGTGTGGATGCAGATCATTACCCACCTGATGCGCGCAGGTCCAAGCTCTATATTTGTTCTCGATGAGCCCGATGTTTATCTTCACCCCGACATGCAGCGGAAACTTGTTAAGTTAATTTCCGACCGATTTGAACAGTATTTCCTTGCTACGCATTCTACAGAAATAATCAATGAGGCAGATATTGGCGATATTCTGACTATTAATTCTGACAGGAACTCGTCCAAGCGGATACAAACCGATTCAGATTACAATGACGTTTACAATTACATCGGATCAATCGAAAATGTTGAACTTGCAAAACTGTCCCGGGCTAAGCGCGTCGTATTCTTTGAAGGAAAAGATAAAAAACTACTTTCAAGTTTTGCTCGAAAAATAGGGCTTATGAATCCTCTCGGTTCAGTTGACACAGTGATTATCGAGGTCGGGGGCTTTGGGCAATGGACTCGAGTGACTGATACAGCCTGGACTTTCAAAAATGTCCTCCAGATTGAAGTTGCAATATTCGCGTTGTTTGATCGTGACTACCGCGACAGTCGAGAAATTGATAGCACCGTGAAAGACATTGAATCCCACGGGGTCGAATGCGCGATTTGGAATCAGAAAGAGATAGAGAATTATGCTTTAGTTTTAACAAGCCTTGTCAGAACTATCGTAAGTAGATGCAATGAACGCGGACATAATGTATCAGCTATTGTAGCAGAAAAAATTGTCGTCGAGATTTCGGATCAATATCGACATGATGTTTACGCGAATTATGCTGGAAACAGATTTAGATATGAACAGAAGATCAAAAGTGGGATGGATCTTGCGCAAGCCTTCAAACTTACAAGTGTTGCCATGGACAGCCAATGGAACGATATTCATTCTCGCCTTAAAATCATTCCAGGAAAGCAGTTTATTGCAGCTTTGTCGGGATACCTACAGGAAAAATTCGGAACCTCGATCACGGCGAACATGCTCATTGAAGGACTTAAGAGAGACGAAATAGATAGCGAGCTTCTGACACTACTAAAGCGCCTATCGCGCTTTTGTAACGCTGGAGCTGAGTAGGCTGTGCGCTTCTAACGTCGCGCCCCCCTCACCCCTCCCCCACCGCCCTTGCAATCGCCGCCGGCGACACGCTCGTCTCGCCCCGGAAGGGCGAGTCCATGGCCAGGATCAGCGCCACCACCATGCCGATGGCGCCCATGTGGAGGCAGATGAGGCCGAGGCCGAAGCGGTCGAGGGTGTGGCGGCCGTTCATGATCATGGCGCCGAACAGGAACAGGGCGATCACCTCCCAGAACAGGGCGGGCACGCTCTTGGTGGCGCTTTCGAGCCGGCCCTGGCGCAGCTCCTCGGCCTTGTCGATGAGGCCCGCGAGGCCGGCGGCCTCGCCCGGGGGGAGCCGGCGCACGGCCGCGACGAGGTCGGCGAGGCGCGCGCCGGCTTCCTCGGACAGGCGGGGCGCGGCTTCGGCCAGGGCCTTCCACTCCGTGTCCACCACCGCCCGGCCGTAGCGCCGCAGGGCCGCGCGGGCCTCGGCGGCCTGCGGATCCGCGAGGCGGGCGAGGTCGCGGTCGAGGCGGGCCAGCACGGAGCCTTCGCGCAGGGCGGCGTCGTCGGCCTTGCCGAAATTGCTGCGCACGTCGGTGAGCACCAGCGCGAGCACGAAGATCGCGAAGGCGAGAAGGCCGCCATGCACGGCCTCGGCGAGCTTGGACTGCCCCTCCAGCACGGCCGGATCCACCCGCCGCAGGATGCGCCGCACCGCCAGCGCGACCAGCACGGCGAGGCCCGCCATGCCGACCACCCCGGCCAGCAGCAGCACGGGGTCGCTCTGGGACGACACGAAGCGATCCAGCCAGCCTGCCATGCCGCCCTCCCGTGGCGTTTACGCTCGCTCCGGTTGTAGCGCGGGTTCGCGCCGGGCGCGACGGCGCTTTGCGGGCGGGGGGCCGACAGCGGCGTGGTTGAACTCTGGCCGGCGGAGTGCATTTAAGGGGCCGAAAGCGCGGCGCCCGCTGGCGGCGTCGGCCCCGTCGAGATCCCCCATGTCCGCACCCAGCCTCGGCGCCCACGCGCAAACGCGGCGACCGCTCGTGATCGCAGCCGTGATGGCCTCCATGTTCATGGTCGCGATCGAGGCCACGATCGTGTCCACCGCCATGCCGCAGATCGTGGCCGAGCTCGGGGGCCTGGACCTCTACGCGTGGGTGTTCTCGAGCTTCCTGCTCACGCAGACGGCCATGACGGTGGTGTTCGGCAAGCTCGCGGACCTGTATGGGCGCAAGCCCGTGATGCTGGCGGGCATCGGCGTGTTCCTGGTCGGCAGCGTGCTGGCCGGGTTCGCGTGGTCGATGCCGAGCATGATCGCGTTCAGGCTCATCCAGGGCGTGGGCGCGGGCGCGATGCAGCCGATCGCGATGACGATCGTGGCCGATCTCTACCCCGCGCAGGAGCGCGGCAAGGTGCAGGGATACCTCGCCAGCGTGTGGGCGGTGTCGAGCGTGCTCGGGCCCATCGCGGGCGGGCTCATCATCCACGCGCTCTCGTGGGCGTGGATCTTCTGGGTGAACGTCCCCATCGGGCTCGCGGCCGCCTGGATGTTCGTGCGCTACCTGCGCGAGGAGCCGCGCACGGCCGAGCGCTCCATCGACTACGCGGGCGCGGCGCTGTTCACGGTCGCGACGGCGGCGCTGATGTTCGCGCTCACGCTGGCGGGCGGGCAACGGCCGGACGTGGCGCTGGGCGCGGCGGGCGTGTTCGCGCTCAGCGCGGGCCTGTTCGTGTGGCAGGAGCGGCGCGCGCCCGACCCCATGGTGTCGTTCGCGCTGTGGCGTCGGCGGCCGATCGCGGCCGCCAACGGGGCGGGCCTGCTCGCCGGCATGGCGCTGATGGGCCTGACCACGTTCCTGCCCATGTATGTGCAGGGCGTGCTCCACCGCTCGCCCGTGACGGCCGGGCTCACGCTCACCATGCTGGTGCTGGGCTGGCCCGCGGGCGCGACGCTGGCGGCGCTGCTGTTCCCGCGCTTCGGGCTCCGGCGCATCATGATCGCGGGCGGGCTCCTGCTGCCGCTGGGCGCCTGCGTGTTCGTGACGCTCGGGCCCGGCAGCTCGCCCGTGTTGGCCGCCGTGGGCTCGGCCGTGATGGGCCTGGGGATGGGCCTGTACTCGATCGCGTCGCTCGTGCTCATCCAGGAGAGCGTGGACTGGAGCCAGCGCGGGGTCGCGACCGCGAGCAACCTGTTCGCGCGCAATCTCGGGAGCACGCTGGGGGCGGCCGCGCTCGGGGCCGTGCTCAACTGGTCGCTGGCGCGCGCGCCGGGCGTGGGCGCGGTGTCGAGCGAGCGCCTGCGCGCCGCGCTGGAGAGCGCGCCGGGCGCGCCCGCGGACCCGGCGCTCACGGCCGCGCTGCAGGGCGCGCTGCACCTGACGTTCTGGAGCATGCTGGCGCTCGCTTGCGCGATCGTGTGCGTGACCCTGCTGGTGCCCGCCTCCTCGGACGCGCTGGGGCGGCGCGCGGCGGCGCCCGCGCCTTCGGCGGGCGAGTAGCGTCCGCCCTCCCCCGCTCAGTCGCGCGGCCCCGCTCAGTCGCGGTTGTCCGCGAGCTCCTGCAGCGCGCTCAGGAAGGTGCTGATGCGCTTGGCGTTGGCGCCCAGGTCGTGCGCGCCCGTGCGGGAGCGCGAGCGCACGTCCACGCGCGCGCCGGCCGCGAGCGGGCGGATGCGCACGGTCACGTCCAGGGGCATGCGCATCACGAGCGTGTGGTCGACCGCGTCGATGCGCCCGACGCCCGAGCGACCGCCCGGAGCCGCGCTCTCGATCACGCTCCAGCCGCGCGCCTGGGCGGCCTTGAGGGCGAGCGCGTAGGCGTCCTGCGCGCTGAGCTCGAGCGTGAGCGGGGCCACGCCCGGATAGGCGCCCTTCTGCGCGTCGCGCGCCTCGCGGGCGGGCTCGGGCGGGAGCGCGCCCCCGCGCGCCTCCAGCGCCTTGCGCGAGCGCGAGAAGGCGGGCGGGTCCGCGACGTCCGTGCTGACGTCCGCGAGCCGGGGCAGGCGCACGGCCTCCGCGCCCATCCAGGCCGGCAGGGCCACGATGGCGCCCGCCACCAGCATGCCGCCGAGCGCCTGGCCAAAGCCCGGGCGCCCGTCCCCCCAGATCACCGCGAAGGCGGCCACGGCCAGCAGCGCGGCCGCGATCGCAATCGCGAGCCCGGCCCCGAGCACCACCACGGCGGCGGGCAGCTCGATGCGGCCGGTGCGCCCCAGCGCGACGCCGAGCAGCACCAGCGCCAGCGCGAACATGGCCAAGCGCCCGCTCCACAACGCGGCCCGCGAACGCGGCAGATCAACAACCAGACGACGCATGCCCCAGACTTACAGCGAACCGCCAAGCTCGGCCAGAGCGTCGATCATGACTTGACTATTTTCCTATTTCGTGGAATTGTCAAGCTCAGGCCGGCGACGCCCCTCGGGGACGCTGCGCCTGTCCCGATCCCCGTTCACGCATGGCGCCCGATGCTGCTCGAAGTTCTGCTCCATCTCGTCACCCCGGTTCCGCGCGGCCTGCGCCGCATGGGGCTGTTGCGGGACAGCATCGCGCTGTGGTCGCGCGGGGCGCGGCGGCGGCGGGACTGGCGGCCGCACGAGGAGCGCTGCCACGCGGCCGTGCGGCAGGCGCTGGCGGGCGTCAAGCGCCGGCGCAAGGCGGTGGTGCTGGGCTCCGGCCTCGTGCGCGACGTGCCGCTGGCGGAGCTCGAGGCGGCGTTCGACGCCGTGCTCCTGGTGGACGCCGTGCACCTGCCCTTCGTGCGCGCCCGCATGGCGCTGAGGCCGAAGGTGCGCCTGCTGGTGCGCGACCTCACCGGCCTGGCGGACTGGCTCGCGGGCGCGGCGCCGGGCCGCGCCGATCCCCTGGCCGACCTCGCGGCCGACCCGGAGGTGGATTTCGTGGTGTCGGCCAACGTGCTCTCCCAGCTGCCGTTGGGCGTGGAGCGCTTTCTCGACCGCCACCCCGCCCGCGCGGCGGCGCTGCCGGCCGACATCGCGGACCGCACGGTCGCCGACCACCTCGCCGACCTCGCCCGCTTCCCCGGCGCCGTCTGCCTGCTCACGGATGTCGAGATGCGGGAGGAGGATCGCCAGGGCCATGTCGTCGACCGGCTCGACCTCCTGCGCGGCCACGCCCTCCCGCCGCCCCTGGCGACCTGGGACTGGACGATCGCGCCGTTTGGGGAGGTGGAGCGGAACAGGCGGTTGGTGCACCGGGTGGGGGTTTGGGGGTGGTGAGGGGGTCGGGTTGGATGCGGAGAGGACACCCACCATTGCGCAGCAACCAAAAAACGCGGCCCAAAGCGCTAGCGGTGCGCGTGTAGTGGCTGCTGGGCCGTGATGCACTTGAACTTGTGACCGACCGCCAGCGCCACGCCGCGGATGAGAAGCTTTTTGGACTCACCCGGCGTGTCGGTAAAGCGCGGCCGGCGCATGCAAAGTCTCGCATGGTGGAGTTTCCCACACGGGTGGTAGCTCGCGGGGAATGGAGAGGCGCAAGCAACCGGGGCGTGTGCTGGGTGGAGGCTGGGTTAGGCTGCAGCGAATTGTTAAGATTGGACCACTGGGTCGACCCCCTCAATTGTTGTTAATAGCATAACCGACAAATTCGCTATGAGGCGTACGAGCAATATCCCAGCGGGCACGAGTAAAATTTTCTGGCCTTGAGCGATGGTCGCAGTATGTGAGGTAGAGTTGTTTCTTAGCGCGGGAGATGCCGACGAAATAAGCGGATCTTTCGTCCGCCAACTTACCCCAAAAGGTTTGGCTTTCAACACCGAGAATTATGACAGTGTTGAACTCGAGCCCCTTGCTCTTATGAATCGACATGATGCGAACGGCCTCGTCGCCGGAGAAGGACGCGAGCGCAGTAGCGGGGTCGCCGCCGGTAGCAAGTAGGGCCTGAGCGCGATCGATTGTGGTTAAGATCAACTTCTCCAATCGGTCACCGTGGACATATTCCATGGACATGGCAACGATCTTGTCGCGGCCGACACTGTTTAAAAGATCGCTTACGATACTTCGAACATCGTCTGCGTTTTTTAATTTAAGCTCAGACTTTGATATGCGGCAGCGGATTTCATTTATAAATCGTTGCCAACGAGAGCGCTCCTGGTACTCTCGCTCTTCGTCAAAGCTGTAGTCGAATAAGACTTGCCCGACCAAACGCCTGTGTGCTGCAAATTCGCGTTGACCACAAACGACGAGCAAGAAATCGACAATTAACCGTGCCACCGGTTCGGACGCGAGATCTTGAGAGGAATCTTCTTCCCTATAAGGTATTTTTGCGGCAACAAAATTGCTGATAAGCTGCTGACAATAAAAATTTTGTTCGCGACGGACAAGTACTGCAATCTCGGACGGCGGAATGCCATCCTCCTGGATAAGGCCGCGGATCAACTGCGCAAGTGCCTCAGCCTCTTCGGCATCATGGGCGTAGTGAAGTACATCAATTGATCCGCTGTCGCCGGAAATCTCGTCGTCAGTGACTGCCGCTGGAGCATCCATGACGCGCACCATCGCATTCTGCATGCGGCGCAGCCGCGGCTCAGAGCGGAAATTCTGGTACAGGTTCAATTGACGAGCAGAAAAGTCGTTGGCAAACGTATTGAAGATTCCTTCCAGCGCACCAGCCCAGCCCATAATGCTCTGCTTGGTATCTCCTACTGCAGTCAAGGTCGCAGGCGAACCCAAAAAACACGCTTTTATCAAAGTATATTGATCTTTCGTGCAGTCTTGGAATTCATCAAGGAACACGTGGCTGTATGTTTGGCGCAAAGCGTTCCTTGCAACAATGCTTTGCACGATTATCGTGCGCGCTAACGGCACCATGTCTGCGAATGTGATAGACTCGTTTTGCACTCGGACAGGAGCAATGATGTAATCGCTGTTTAACGTGTCGCGGCCCTGCAGGACCGGTCTGAAGCGGTCGATGAGACGCTTCGCAAAGGCATGAAAAGTGTAACTGTCTAGACGCAAGCTGAGCTCAGGTCCGCATCGTCTGCGAACGCGCGCCTTAAGATTATGCGCCGCATCGACCTTGAAAGAGATCGCCAGAATGCGCCGCGGATATCGGCAAACGCCGGTTCGCAAGAGGAAGTCGGCGCGCTGAGCGAGTAGCTCCGTTTTTCCAGCTCCGGGCCCAGCCGTAAGTGCGACATTGCGAGCAGTTTCCGTCGCAGCGTCGAGAGCGTTCGGCTCAAGGAAAAGACCGTCCGAAGGTGCCCACCTTCCAATCGGGATCATTCTGGTAAAGCTTCCAGCTTGGCTTGAAGGGCCACTATGAGGCGGGTGAGGACTGCAGGCATGCCGGCCTGCAACTCGTCATCATCGAGTACGGCCAGCGCCTTAACATGATGACTAGGCTTACTACCTACTTTGAAGCGACTGTGATAAGCGTCAAACAGTTGCTGTTGCTCCGATTGGTACAGATCTACGAATGCATCATGATTTTTTCCTAGCACTGATTTTATAGTTTCGGCGTCAGGATCCCCAACCTCAATACATGTATCAACGTCGTAGGCATCTTGGAACGATTGAAGCATCATGAAATCCAAATCAAGCGGAAATGAAAAGAATACTCCGTAACCTTCCAAATATCTGATCCATTTCAGTGCATCCTCCTTAAATCGTGGCGTATTGGCGTTCCATTTCGGAATGCTGTCCACTATAGGCTGCGTGAGCTTGCTGTCGATCCTATAATCGAGCAATTGCTTAGCAGCATAGCGCACCCGCCCCCAACCTCCCTGCCAACGCGCCAGATCTAGATCGAGAAGTGTGACGTGCGGAATGCCGAGGCCGTGCAGCAATCGCCAGAAGTGATTTATGTGACGACCACCCAAAGGAACAATTGAGATTGATGCGTCGTCCGCCAGCATTCCCTTGGCGGCAAGCATGCGTGGGAGTACAATTTCTTCACTATCGCCTTCGCCAAGAATAACCAAGCGTGCGAAATATAGCTCGGGAAACGCCTTAACAGCTTGGCGAACGTACTTTTCGGCGTCGTCATCGTTAGCGGGCATGATGATCGGAGAAACGACAGTTCGACGATGGTTGTCGAGACGCAGGTACCTGACACTCTCGGGATCAACACGCCGCAGCAGCGACGGCGCATGTGTAGCAACTAGAGCCTGCGCGTCTCGGCCAGAACCAAACACCTTTAACGTTTGAATTACGCGGCCGAGATAATGTGGGGAGAGACTGTTTTCCGGTTCTTCTACTGCCAATAACGTGAAGACCGGAGGGCGCAGTTTATCGATGTCGAAAGCATCGCTGCCTGCAAGCACCTTGTCGCCTATTTCACGGATGGCCAGCACAAGGCTAATATACAGAAGCGACTGCTGGCCATCGCTCAACCGGGAGAAATCCACAAGCGGGGCATCTGGAGCTGGTGCGAAGATTACGTTCAGATGGCGTAGCAGCGCTTCTATTTCGCTACGTGCAAACGAGACCGATGGGTTCGCATAAAATTTGCCCTTATGTAGCGTTTCCCATGCCTTCGTCACTTCAGCGCCGATTTCAGCGACAGCCGTGTTGCCGGTCAATGCCTCAGTAATCTGCGCGGTGAGTTCGGAGATTACAGCACGCTCAGACGCCCAATTCGCGGCACGCAAGACGCGCCCTAACAGGGCGTTAGCAGAGTAGGACACATGATCTGCTGGATTGCGGCGCGCTGGGAGGTAGTGCACCTGGATGGAGTTGCGTTCGGGCTTAGAGACCCGGCTTTCGCTCTGGATTACTCCAGCCGCATCAATCTTGTTGACCGCAGTGAAAGCTTCTTCGATCTCGCCGTCCTGGTCCAAAATTGCATGCAACCTAAGGCGCACCAGTATTGATTGATCGTCCGTCTCCATCTGCATGTGAGCAAAATTGCCCGGCACAGACGGCTGGAGATCGCCATCGGCAGCAACTGCAAGTTCCGGAAATTCAAAATCTGCCTCCAGCCACAACATGCGTTCGGCTGGAGTATTCGCTGGATCTTCGTTTGCTGCTACGTGGAAATCCGTCACTTGGATCTTCCGCTGTGCGGGGTCGAGACTGAACATTCTAGCCAAAGCCTGCAATATCGCAGTCTTGCCGGACCCGTTAGGCCCAATTATGAAATTGGTGTCATTGAAAGAAATTTGCGTAGGCTCTTCTCCGAAGCAACGAAAGTTGCTAAGCCTAAGTCGAACGAGCTTCACAGTTATCTCCTTTTTTGGCTTGTAGTGTTTCGCGAAATTTGGGATCGCGAAGTGACTACAAGTAAAATTTTATTTCTTCATAAAAAAGTATACGCCCTGTAACACAACGCGTAGTGTTTGGGACGGGTTTTGAACTCACTCAAACCGATAATCCCGAAACCGCTCCCGCAACTCCATCTTCTGAATCTTCCCCGTCGCCGTATGCGGGATCTCCGGCACGAAGACCACGTCGTCGGGCATCCACCACTTGGCGATGCGGCCTTCCATGAAGGCGAGGATCTTGTCCTTGGTGGGTTGCGTGTCGGGCTTGGGCACCACGATCAGGAGGGGGCGTTCGTCCCATTTGGGGTGGCTGATGCCGATCACGGCGGCTTCGGCGACGTCGGGGTGGCCGACGGCGAGGTTCTCGAGGTCGATGGAGGAGATCCACTCGCCGCCGGACTTGATGACGTCCTTGGCGCGGTCGGTGATCTGCATGTAGCCGTGCGGGTCGATGGTGGCGACGTCGCCGGTGTCGAACCAGCCCTCCTCGTCGAGGATCTGGCCGCCCTCGCCGCGGAAATAGCTCTTGCTCACGGCCGGGCCGCGCACCTTGAGGCGGCCGAAGGTCTTGCCGTCGCGCGGCAGCAGGAGGCCGGAATCGTCCGTGATCTTCATCTCGACGCCGAAGGGGGCGACGCCCTGCTTCATCTTGATGTCGTAGAGGGCGTCTCCCTCCAGCCCCGCATAGTCCTGCTTGATGGAGCAGACGGTGCCGAGCGGGCTCATCTCGGTCATCCCCCAGGCGTGCAGCACCTGGACGCCGTAGTTGCGCTCGAACTTCTCCGTCATGGCCCGCGGGCAGGCCGAGCCGCCGATCACCACGCGCTTGAGGCTGGTGAGCGGCTTGGCGGTGCTCTCCAGAAAGGCGAGCAGGCCGAGCCAGACGGTGGGGACCGCGGCCGTGCAGGTGACGCCGAGCGTTTCGAGCAGCTCGTAGACGGAGGGGCCGTCGAGCTTGGCGCCGGGCATCACCATGGTGGCGCCCGCCATGGGGCCCGAGAAGGCGAAGCTCCAGCCATTGGCGTGGAACAGCGGCACCACCGGCATGGCGACGTCGCGCGAGGAGAGGTTCAGGCAATCCGGCGCAACCGCCATCATGGAATGGAGGATGTTGGAGCGGTGGCTGTAGACCACGCCCTTGGGGTTGCCGGTGGTGCCGGAGGTGTAGCACATGCCGGCGGCCGTGTTCTCGTCGAACTCGCGCCACCGGAAGTCGCCATCGGCCTCGGCGAGCCAGCTCTCGTACGCGACGGCGTTTTTCAGCTTGGTCTGCGGCATGTGGGCCGCGTCCGTGAGGATGATGAAGCGCTCCACGGTGGGCAGGCGATCGGCCAGGCGCTCCATCAGGGGCACGAAGGTGAGGTCGAGGAACAGGACGCGGTCCTCGGCGTGGTTCATGATGTAGGTGATCTGGTCGTCGAACAGGCGCGGGTTGACGGTGTGGTAGACCGCGCCGACGCCCGTGATGCCGTACCAGCATTCCAGGTGGCGCCAGGTGTTCCAGGCCAGCGTGGCGACGCGGTCTCCGAGCTTGATGCCGTCGCGCTCGAGCCGCTGGGCGCATTGGAGGGCGCGGCCGCGCAGGTCGCGGTAGGTGATTCGATGCATCGGCCCCTCGACCGAGCGGGAGATGACCTCGCGATCGCCGTGCTCGCGCGCCGCGTGATCGATCACGCGGCTGATGAGAAGCGGCCAATCCTGCATCAAACCTTGCATCATCCCCTCCCGGAGGCGTTTTTCCCGCGCGTTTCTCGCGCTTTGCCAGTGGGGTTCATCTTAGCGCAGCCGGGCGCTTGCGGAAGCCGTCAGGAGGCGAATAGTTAGGGTCGCGGAAGTTGCAGACGACGAGAGTGTGAGCGTGATCCAGTTCCCCGAGAGCGCTTCTGCCCCCGACGGCGCGGCCGGCCCGGCCAGCGCGCCGCCGTCTCCCCCGGCCAGCGAGGACGTGCTGCGCACATGGTTCCGCTTTCTGCGGCTGCACCACCGCATCACCTCGCGGGCCGCGCAGGAGTTTCGTCGCATTGGGCTCTCGGTCCCGCAGTTCGACCTCCTGTCGACGCTGTCGGAGCGCGAGGGCGCGAGCCAGCAGGAGATCGCCGAGCGGCTCTACGTGACCAAGGGCAACGTCTCGGGCCTGATCGACCGGCTCACCGCGCAGGGGCTGGTGGAGCGCCGCGCTCTGCCCGCGGACCGGCGCTCCTACGCGCTGCATCTCACCGACCAGGGCCGCGCGCTGACCGAGCAGGGGCTGGCGCTGCAAAAGCAGCTGATCGGCGAAACGCTGGGCCGGCTGCCGGCCGCCGACATCGCGACGCTGGACGGCTTGCTGGTGCGCTGGCGCGACCGGGTGCGGGAGCTGCCCGAGCAGGTGGGCGAGGCGGCGGAGTAAGTTTTTGGGCCGGGCTTGGTGTGGGTCGGGCTCCCCTCATCCGACCTCGCTGCGCTCGGCCACCTTCTCCCCGTGCCGGGGAGAAGGGCGGAACGGCGCCGTGGCCGCAATGGACCCCCTCGCCCCGGAACGGGGAGAGGGTTGGGGTGAGGGCTCTTAGAGGGTCCGCAGCAGGGCCGGCAGGTCGGCGATCGAATCCACCACGTGGTCGGCGTGGGGCTCAAGCTCGGCGCGGGGGGCCGGGCCGGTGAGCACCGCGATTGCGACCGCGCCGGCCGCGCGGGCGGCGTGGAGGTCGTGCGTGCTGTCGCCCACCAGCGCGACGGCGGCGGGCGGGACGCCGAGCGTGGCCGCGAAGGCCAGCACCATGCCGGGCTCGGGCTTGCCGCCATGGCCGGAGTCATAGCCGGCGACGAAATCCAGATGCGGCGTCAGCCCCATGCGCTCGGCCTGGGCCAGCGCCGAGGCCTCGGCGTCGTTGGTGGCGACGCCCAGCCGGTAGCCGTCGGCCGCGAGCTCCTGCAGCACGGCAAGCGGCTCGCCGATGGGGGCGAGCCAATGCAGGCCCCAGTGGCGGAACAGGTCGTCCATCTCGGCGTGGAGATCGGGGCCGTCATCGCGGCCCAGGGCGTCGGCCCAGAGGTGCCCGTAGCTCTTGGAGGAGCCGGCCACCAACGGCGAGGTGCGCAGGAAGCGGCGTTCCTCGACGATGTATTCGTTGAGCTCGGCCAGGCGCGCCAGCGCGGCGGCGTCGCCCTTCGCCATGGCGGTCATGGCCTCGTAGGCGGCCGGCCCCCAGGTGGCGTCGAAATCGATGAGGGTGCCGTCCTTGTCGAAGAGAATGCCCTTGAGCGCCACGCCGTATCCCCGGTTGAGCCGCGCCGCGCGGCGCCCCGGTGGTAGTGGGTTTGGGCTGAGGGGTCCAGCGCTCGGCGTCTCCGGCTCGCGGCGAGCGTCAGCTCGCGGCGACCTTCAGCTCGCGGCGAGCGTCAGCTCGCGATGCGATCGGCGGCGAGCGGGGTGATGATGCGGATGAGGTCGAGGCGGCGGCGCAGCATGGCTATCCGGTAGGCGTTGCGCTCGCCCACCGCCGCGAAGGGGCCGCCGGCCGCGAGCCGGGCCGCGATGGCCTGCGCCATCTCGAGCTGCTGGATGGTGCGGCGATAAAGCCCCTCCTCGAAGGTCGTGAGGGCGGAGCGCATGTGGTCGAGCTCGGCGGCCGCGATCTGGTCGGCGCTGCGTCCCAGCGCCTCGCGGAGCACGGCGTTGAGGCACAGATAGGCGGTGTCGCGCTGGCGCTCGGGATCCAGCATCGCGAACTGCGCGCCGATCACGTCGAGAGGGAGATCCTGAAGGGACATGCGCGCTCCGTCCGCCTGCTTCGTGGACGGATACTATGGCGCATGTCTTAACTTATATCAAATGTTGGATTGTATATTTCGGTTGTATATCCACAGGCGTGCAGAGCCGGGAAGGCCGGCTCAGCCCTGGATGGCCGAGAAATCCGCCACCGCGCGGGTCGCCTCGCGCAGGCGCGACAGGAGGCGCAGGCGGTTGGCGCGCAGGGCCGCGTCGTCGGCGTTCACCGTGACCTTGTCGAAGAAGGCGTCCACGGCCGGGCGCAGCGCGGCCAGCGCCGCCATCGCGCCCTCGAAATCCTCCGCCTGAACAGCCGCGCGGGCGCGGGTCTCGGCGGCGTCGAGGGCGGTCGCGAGGGCCTGCTCCTCGGGCTGGGCGAGCAGCGCGGGGTCGACCGGCTCGGCGAAAGTGCGGCCGTCCTTCTTCTCCTCGATGCGCAGGATGTTGGCGGCGCGCTTGGCGCCGGCCAGGAGGTTCCGGCCGTCCTCGGTATCGAGGAAGCGGCCCAGCGCCTCGACGCGACGGACGATCATGAGGAGATCGTCGTTGGCGGCTCCGGCGGCGGCCCCTGGATCCCCTTCCCGCGCCTGCGGCGCGCCGGGGATGACGGCGGATGGAGCCAGCACGGCGTCGATCAGGTCGTGACGCGCGCCCTGGTCGCGGAGGTAGGTCTTGAGGCGGTCGTGGAAGAAGGAGAGGAGGTCGGCGCTGGCCACTAAGGAGCGGCCGTCATCCCCGGCGGACGGCGCAGCCGTCCGGGAAGGGGATCCAGCCTTCGCGCCCGTGGCCCCTGGATCCCCTTCCCGCGCCTGCGGCGCGCCGGGGATGACGGCGGTGTGGGCGTTGAACACGCGCGCCAGTGGCAAACTCACCCCATTCTCCAGCACGATCCGGATCACGCCCAGCGCAGCCCTTCGCAACGCGAACGGGTCCTTGCTCCCCGTCGGCTTCTCGTCGATCGCCCAGAAGCCCACCAGCGTGTCGAGCTTGTCGGCCAGCGCCACGGCCACCGACACCGGGTCGGTCGGCACGCGGTCGGTCGGGCCCTGCGGCTTGTAGTGCTCCTCGATGGCGGCGGCGACGCTCCCGTCCTCGCCCTGGAGTTCGGCGTAGCGGCGGCCCATGAGGCCCTGCACTTCGGGGAATTCGCCCACCATCTCGGTGACGAGGTCGGCCTTGGCGAGCTCGGCCGCGCGGGCGGCGAGCTCCGGGTCGGCGCCGACCAGCGGGGCGAGTTCGCGCGCCAGCGCGACGATGCGGTCGATGCGCTCGCCCTGCGTGCCGAGCTTTTCGTGGAACACGATGCCGAGCGCGCGCAGCTTGGCGAGGCGCTGGTCCAGCGGCTTCGGCGAGGCGCTCTCGAAATCCGGCAGCGGGCGCTGGTCGGTCTCCCAGAAGTGGCGGGCGTCCGACAGGCGGGCGCGCACCACGCGCTGGTTGCCGCCGACGATCTTTTTGCCGCCGTCGCTGGCCTCGATGTTGGCGACCAGCACGAAGCGGTTCGTGAGCGCGCCCGTGGCCGGCTCGCGCAGCACGAAGCATTTCTGGTTGGCCCGGATGGTGGCGCGCACCACCTCGGGCGGAATGGCGAGGAAGCTCTCGTCGAAGGAGCCGACCAGCGTCACGGGCCATTCCACGAGGCCGGCGACCTCCTCCAGCAGGCCCTCGTCCTCCACCAGCTCCAGCCCGCGCGCGAAGGCGAGGTTCTTCGCGTCAGTGAGGATCATCTGCTTGCGGCGGTCGGCGTCGAGCACCACCTTGGCGCGCTCCAGTGCGGCCACGTAGTCATCGAAGCGGCGCACGATGATGAGGTCCGGCGCCAGGAAGCGGTGGCCGCGCGTGACGTCGGCCGAACGGAGGCCGTCGATCTCGAACGGCACAACCTCGGGCGTCTCCATCTCGTGCCCGAAGGTGCACAGGATGGATTGCAGCGGCCGCACCCAGCGCAGCGCGCCCGGCTGGGCGGAGGCCGCGCCCCAGCGCATGGACTTCGGCCACGGGAAGCCGCGGATGATGCCCGGCATGATGTCGGCGATCACCTCGGGCGTGGCGCGGCCGGGCTTCTCGACCACCGCGACGTAGAACTCGCCCTTCTTGGGGTCGCTTTGCACCTGCGCCTGGCTGATGTCGGTCAGGCCGGCGCTTTTCAGGAAGCCCTGCAGGGCGGCCTCGGGCGCGCCGACGCGCGGGCCCTTCTTCTCCTCGCGCAGGTCCGGCTGGCGGGCCGGCAGGCCGACGACGTGCAGGGCGAGCCGCCGCGGCGTCGCGAACGCCTGGGCGCCCTCATACACGCAACCCCGCTCCACCAGCGCGTCGGTGACGAGCTTCTTCAGGTCCTCCGCGGCGCGCCGCTGCATGCGGGCGGGGATTTCCTCGCAGAAGAGTTCGAGCAGAAGATCGGGCATGGCGGTCGCGGTTCGTTTCGGGCCGGAATGGGCCGCTACGCTTTAAGCGGAGCCGGCGGGCCTGTCGAGGGATGGGGGCAAGCGATCGTTGCGCGCGATCCTTCTCCCCTCGGGAGAAGGTGGCCCGAAGGGCCGGATGAGGGTCTAGCGGGCAGAGTTGTGCTCCGCGGGCGCCAGCGCTTGGCGCCCGGCGCCAGACCCTCATCCGTCAGCTTCGCTGACACCTTCTCCCGGGGGGAGAAGGGGCGCGCATCCCGTTATAGCCAGGCGCTCGGCCGCCCTCACCCCAGCCCTCTCCCTGTGCCAGGGAGAGGGGGCGCGTTGCGGCGTTTTCGGCGATTTCAGGCTTCGATCTCGGCGGCGCGGCAGATCACGGCGAAGCGGTCGGAGAGTTCGGTGAGCGCGGCGCGGTGGATGGCGGCGGCGGAGAGGGGTTCGCCGCCCAGCGCGTCGGGGAGGTCGCGGGTGGCGCAGGAGTCGGCCGCGACCGTTGTGCGGAAGCCGAGGTCCAGCGCGGCGCGGGCCGTGGAGGAGACGCACATATGCGTCATGAAGCCGGCCAGGATCAGCTCCTTGCGGCCGGTCGCCTTGACGAGATCGAGCAGCGTCGTGCCCGCGAAGGCGTTCGGCAGGCCCTTTTCGACCACCGTCTCGGCGCCCACCGGGGCGGCGTCGTCGGCGATCTCGAAACCCGCCGTGTCGGGATCGAACGCCCCGCCGGAGCCGGCGCGGCCCTTGTGGACGACGTGGAAGATGGGCGTGTCCTGCACGCGCGCGCGGTGCAGCAGGCCGGCGATCACCTTCAGGGCGGGCCGGGCGTCCGGCAGCGC
Source organism: Alsobacter sp. P4_H11 (assembly GCF_056400925.1). NCBI lineage: Bacteria > Pseudomonadati > Pseudomonadota > Alphaproteobacteria > Hyphomicrobiales > Alsobacteraceae > Alsobacter > Alsobacter sp. P4_H11. The sequence goes on along the minus strand of NZ_JBFUKI010000013.1, from coordinate 197,970 downwards.
GAGCTTGCCGTCGACATACTCATTCTGCACGTCGATGAGGACGAGCACGGCCTCGTGGAGCTTGGCGGGCGCGAGATTGGCGCCGGCCATCTGGAGCAGCGTGCGGGGCGCTGGTGCGGTCATCGAGGATCCTCCCGTTTCGGCGGGAGAGTACACGGATTGGCGGCGGTGGGGAGGGCGCAGACCGGCCGTTAGCCAGTCACTTCGCCGTCATCCCCGGCGCGCCGCAGGCGCGGGAAGGGGATCCAGGGCAAACGCGCCCGTGGCTCCTGGATCCCCTTCCCGGCCTGCTGCGCAGGCCGCCGGGGATGACGGCTGAGAGAAGGCGCCTCAGGCCGCGACGAAGCCGCCGGCTTCGGTTTTCAGGAAGGCCGCCCCGCAGGCCTTGGCGAGTTCGCGGACGCGCAGGATGTAACTCTGGCGCTCGGTGACGGAGATCACCCCGCGGGCGTCCAGCAGGTTGAACATGTGGCTGGCTTTGATGCACTGGTCATAGGCCGGCAGCGCCATGGCGTGAGCGGCGGCCTCGCCGCGGTCGCCCTTTTCCAGCAGCGAGCGGCACTCGGCCTCGGCGTCCTTGAAGTGCTGGAACAGCATCTGCGTGTTGGCGTGCTCGAAGTTGTGGCGGGAATATTCCTGCTCGGCCTGCAGGAATACGTCGCCATAGGTCACCTTCTCGGCGCCCTCCAGGCCGTTGAAGTTGAGGTCGTAGACGTTCTCGACGCCCTGCACATACATTGCGAGACGCTCCAGCCCGTAGGTGAGTTCGCCCGAGACCGGCGAGCACTCGAAACCGGCGACCTGCTGGAAATAGGTGAACTGGCTCACCTCCATGCCGTCGCACCAGCACTCCCAGCCGAGCCCCCAGGCGCCCAGCGTGGGGCTTTCCCAATCGTCCTCGACGAAGCGCACGTCGTGCAGGCGGGTGTCGATGCCGATGGCGGCGAGCGAGCGGAGATAGAGGTCCTGCAGGTCCGGCGGCGAGGGCTTCAGGATCACCTGGTACTGGTAATAATGCTGCAGGCGGTTGGGGTTCTCGCCGTAGCGGCCGTCCTTGGGGCGGCGCGAGGGCTGCACATAGGCGGCCTTCCACGGCTTGGGGCCGAGCGAGCGCAGCGTGGTGGCGGGGTGGAAGGTGCCGGCGCCGACCTCCATGTCGTAGGGCTGCAGCACCACGCAGCCCTGCTCCGCCCAGAAGCGGTGAAGCGTGAGAATGAGGCCCTGGAACGAGCGCGTGGGCTCGAGAGCGTCCGACATGGCGTGTTTCCGACGAGAGTGCTGCGAACGCGGCGGACCCTAAGGAGGGGGCGGGGGCGGGTCAAGGATGGGGTGGGGGGGCGCAAGGACGCCGGGCGCAACTCTCTCCCGCGCAGCGGGGGAGATGTCGGCGAAGCCGACAGAGGGGGCGCGCCACCCTCCCCTTGAGGGGGAGGGTCGACGGCCGAAGGCCGGCGGGGTGGGGTGAGGCTGGGGCACGGCGCGTTCGGGCAATCCTGGGCCCGGGCGCACGACGCCCGGCTTCACCCCACCCCGGCCCTGCGGGCCGACCCTCCCCCTCAAGGGGAGGGTGAAGAGAGCCCCCTCCCCCTTCTCCCCGTGTGCGCTCGCGCACCGTCTTCGCGCTCGCGGCGCCGCATGGTCCGCCCAAGCCCGAAACGGGCGGAACTGGGAGGTTCCAATGACCGTGAAGACCATCGCCGCGCTGGGCGGCCTCGCTTTGCTGATCACCCCCCTGGCGATGACCGCGATCGCGGGCGCTGACGCGCACCAGCCGGAGCGCGTGCCCGTGCCGACGCCCGTGGCCGAGTTGCGGGCCTCGCTGGCCGCCGCCGAGATGACCACGGGCTCGATCGCGCCGGCGCCGCGCGCCATCGAGGTGCGCAGCTGCGGGCCGGCCGTGCGCGTGGTGGCGACCGGCTATGGCGAGCCCGCCGGGCCGCGCTGCACAGTGAAGCGGAGCCCGGCCGGAAGCTGAGGCTGTGGTCGCCGTCGCTTAACCGAGAATGCAACTTATAATACACGCCATGATAATGCCCGAGTTGCGGCTGTGGTATAAGCGACCGACAACAAGTCTCGGAGGATCCAAGGAATGAAGCGTTTCGGAATGGTCCTGAGCAGCGTGTTCGCGCTGTTCCTGCTGTTCACGATGGCCCCGGAGGCGGCCAAGGCCGCCGCGGTGACGCCCGGCGCCGCCGTGCAGATCGAGAAGCAGGCGCCCGCGCTGGGCGAGCAGACCCAGTGGCGCCGCCACGGCTATTACGGCCACCGCCACTATTACGGCGGCCCGCGCTACTATGGCCGCCGCTACTACCGCCCGCGCGTGTACTACCGCCCGGCCTATCGCCCGCGCGTGGTCTGCCGCGTGCAGTACACCTATTACGGCCCGCGCCGCGTCTGCGTGCGCCGCTGGTAATCTCGTCCCTTACGGGCGATCGACCCTGGAACGACGAAAACCGGCCTCAGGGCCGGTTTTTTTCATGCGCGCGGCTCGCCCCAGTCGAGCACCGCTTCGCCGCGGTGCAGCGCCTCGGCCTGCGGGGTGAAGGACCCGTCCGGGCCGTGCAGCACGAGCCCGGCGGCGAGCGAAAAGGGCGCGCGGCTGCCGCGGACGCCGCGCAGCAGGACGCGGGTGGCCGGCTCGCCGGCGCGCGGATGGATCGGCAGCGCCGCGAGCGCGCCGAAGCGGCCGGCGGCGGCGGCCAGCAGGGCCGGCAGCGCGTCGGCGCGGTGAATCACGAGCAGCACGCCGCGGGGCCGGAGCAAGCCGGCGGCGGCCGCCATCCAGCCGTCGAGCCCACCCTCCGGCATCACATGCGCGAGCGCCCGGCCGCCATGCGGCGAGGCGCGCGAGGCGGCGGGGTCGAGGTAAGGCGGGTTGGTGAGCACGAGATCGGCCGAGCCGTCCGGCAGGCCGGCGGCCTCGCGCGCCGCGCGGCCCGCCAGCGCATCCGCCACGCAGGCATGGACGCGATCGCCGAGGCCGTTCAGGGCGGCGTTCTCGGCCGCGAGCGCCGCCAGCGCGGGATCGATCTCGACCAGCCGGACGCGGGCGCCTGGCGCGCGCAAGGCCAGCGCGAGGCCGACCGCGCCGGTCGCGGCGCCGAGGTCCACGGCGTCGCCCGCGAACTCGGCCGGCGCGGCGGCGGCGAGCAGCACCGCATCCGTGCCGGCGCGATGGCCGCGGGCGGGCTGGCGCAGCCGGAGGCGGCCGCCGAGCAGGCGATCCTCGACAGTGGCGGCCGGCTCAGACGGCATGGCCGCGCTCGGGCGTGAGCTCCGCGCCGAGGCCTGCGTCCTTCAGGATGCGCCGCGCCTGGCGCTCGTCGTCCTCCGGCACCAGCAGGCGGCGCGGGAAGGCGCCGATGCCGCCTTCCATGGCGCTCACATGGGCGTCGGCCAGGAAATACGGCACGTCGGCGCCGCCGAGCAGCGCCTCGACGAGCGAGATCAGCACGAGATCGTTGGTGCGCAGGATTTCCCGCATGCCGGCCCCCCGGGCGGCGAACCGGCTCGCCGCGCCGCTTCTTTGTGCGGCATCGCGGTGTGTTGCGGCAAGGGCGCCCCTCGTGGCACGGTGCCCCGCATTGGCGGTCGCCGTGTGTCCGTGGTACCGGAAACGCGCGCAGGGCCGAACAACGGCCCGCGCCGTGGGGTTTTGGGGCGTCCGGGCCGATCCGGAGAAAGGTTCACGCACGTGGGCATCGTGGTTTCCCTCGACGGCAAGCAGCCGTCCGGCGCCGGCGCGCCGAGCATCGCGCCGCTCGTGAAGCTCACGACATCCGGCATGGACCGGGTGAACCAGCTGATCCTGGCCCGGGTGGGCTCGGACGTGCTGCTGATTCCCGAGATCGCCAAGCACCTCATCAACTCCGGCGGCAAGCGCCTGCGGCCGATGCTGACGCTCGCCACCAGCGCGCTGTGCGCCTATGAGGGCGACGGCGACATGAAGCTCGCGGCCGCGGTGGAGTTCATGCACACGGCGACGCTGCTGCACGACGACGTGGTGGACGGCAGCGAGATGCGCCGCGGCAAGCTCGCGGCCCGGATGCTGTGGGGCAACGAGGCCAGCGTGCTGGTGGGCGACTTCCTGCTCGGCCAGGCCTTCAAGATGATGGTGGAGGTCGGCTCCCTGCAGGCGCTGGACGTCCTGTCCACCGCCGCCGCCGTGATCGCGGAGGGCGAGGTGATGCAGCTCGCCGCCGCCAAGAACACCGAGACCACCGAGGACGAATATCTCGCCGTGATCCGCGGCAAGACGGCGGCGCTGTTTGCGGCCGCCTGCGAGGTCGGCCCGATCATCGCGGGTCGCGCCAAGGCGGAGCAGACCGCCTGCCGCAGCTATGGGGCCAATCTCGGCATCGCGTTCCAGCTCATCGACGACGCGCTGGACTACGGCGGCCTCAGCGCCAATCTCGGCAAGAAGGTCGGCGACGACTTCCGCGAGGGCAAGATCACGCTGCCGGTGGTGCTCTCCTTCCGGCGCGGCACCGAGGACGAGCGCGCGTTCTGGAAGCGCACGCTGGAAAAGAGCGAGGCTTCCGACGCCGACCTCGAGCAGGCCATCGCGATCATGCGCCGCCACCGCGCCATCGAGGACACGGTGGAGCGCGCCCGCCACTACGGCGCGATGGCCAAGGACGCGCTGGCGCTGTTCCCCGACAGCCCCATGAAGCACGCCATGATCGAAGCCGTGGATTTCTGCATCGCCCGCTCGCACTGAGGCGGTAGAGGGCTGAGGGCCGAAGGCCCACCCTCCCCTTGAGGGGGAGGGTCGCCGGGCCTAGCCCGGCGGGGTGGGGTGCAGCCGGGCGACGGGCCCGAATGTCTCCTGATTTCTCGAACGGCAGTTTCGGCCCCGGCGAGCCTTGCCCCGGCGTCACCCCACCCCGCCGGCCTTTGGCCGTCGACCCTCCCCCTCAAGGGGAGGGTGTGGCTGCGGCGCTCTGGATGACGGCGCTTTAAGCGAGTCGTCAGCGCAACATCGTGGGCTTCACCCACCAGCCGGGGCGTTGGCCGGCGAGCGCGCGGGCGGCTTTAGCGGCGGCGTGGCAGTTGTCGAAAAGGGCGAAGCAGGTGGCGCCGGAGCCTGACATGCGGGCCAGCCGGCAACCGGCTTGGGCCCGCAGGGCGGCCAGCACGTCCGCGATCACAGGCGCGACCTGGGTGGCGGGGGCTTCGAGGTCGTTGCGCAGCGTCGCCAGCGATTCGATCAGCGCGGCGCGGCTGGACGCTTCAGGCTGGCGGATCGGCTCGGACAGCTCCCCGGTGGGCACTGTGAACATTGCGCCGCGCTCCAGCCCCAGGGCGGCGAAGACCGGCGGGGTTTCGACCGCCACGCGCGGGTTCACGAGCACGGCGAAGAGCGGCGGCAGCGCGAGCGGCGGGCCCACAGTCTCGCCCGCCCCCTCCATCATGCGCAGGCGCGGTACGAGGCATACGGGCACGTCCGATCCGGTCCGGCGCGCCGCTTCCAGCACGGCGGGGTGATCCGGCGCGAGATCGTTGAGGCGCGCCAGCAGGCGCAGCGCCGCAGCGGCATCCGACGAGCCGCCGCCGATCCCGGCCGCGACGGGCAGGCGCTTCAGCAACGTGAATGCGCCGGCGCGCAGCCCCGGGACCAGGGCCGCGAGATTGCGGGCGGCGCGAAGCACGAGGTTTTCGTCGTCCGGTCCCGCCGCCGTTGCGGTGGGGCCATCCACAGTGAGGGAGAGCGTCGACGCCGGCGCCAGCGCCAGCCGGTCCGCGACGCCCGCAAAGGCCACGAGGCTGGAGAGCGCGTGGTAGCCGTCGGCCCGCCGTCCGAGCACGTGCAACGCGAGGTTGACCTTGGCGGGCGCGCGCTCGTTCAGCATGGCGACCGATGGCTCAGCCGCGCGCATGGGCGATGAACGCCCACGGCCTCAGCCGCCGTTGGTCTTTTGCTCGGGCTTGGGCTCGGCGGGCTTGCCTTCAGCCTCGGCGGCGGGCTTGTCGTCGGGCAGGCCCTTCTCGATCTTTTCGAGGATCTTGGGCAGGTCCTCGGGCTCGGGCTTCAGGTCGCGGGCGTGGTTCCACTGGAACTTGGCCTCGAGCTTGCGGCCCACGCGCCAATAGGCGTCGCCCAGATGGTCGTTGATCACCGGGTCGGAAGGCTTCAAGTCGATCGCCTTTTCGAGGATGCGGACCGCCTCGTCATATTGCGCCAGCCGGTAATGGGCCCAGCCCAGGCTGTCGACGATGTAGCCGTCGGTGGGCCGCTGCTCCACGGCGCGCTTCAGCATCTTATAGGCTTCGTCGAGGTTGACGTTCTGGTCCACCCACGAATAGCCGAGATAGTTCAGCACCAGCGGCTGCTCGGGGTAGAGCTCCAGCGCCTTCTTCATGTCGGCTTCGGCCTTGGGCCACTGCTTGATGCGCTCCAGCGAGATGCCGCGGAAGTAGAACAGCGTCCAGTGACCCTGGTCGGGCGTGCCGATCGCGGCGATCGCCTTGCCGTAGGTGTCGGCCGACTTCTCGAATTCCTTGCGCGACCGATAGACGTTGCCAAGCGCGGTGAGCGCCTCGACGTCGGTCGGGTTCTTGGCCACCACGGCCTCGAGCTGCTTCACCGCCTCGTCCTTGCGGTCGAGCTGCTCCAGGTTGAGGGCGATCTGGATGTCGGCGCTGCGGCGCAGCGGCGAGCTGGCCAGCACCATGTCGTAGATGTCGTTGGCGCGCTCGCTCTGCTTCATGCGGTCGTAGATGTCGGCCAGCGTGATCACCGCGAGGCCGTTCTTCTCCTCCAGCCAGAGCGAAAGGCGCAGGTAGATCATCGCCGCGAGTTCGTCGCCGGTGCGGTTGCCGGCGGCGCCCAGCCCATACAGCACCTCGGCGACGCCGCCGGGCACGTCCGCGATGGCGGGCTCCAGATTGCCGCCGCTCTCCAGCGTGGCGATGGCGGCCGTGACCAGCGGGTGGCGCGGCAGCAGCTTGTCGAAGGTCTTGTAGACCTCGAGCGCCTCCTTGCGCTTGCCGACGCGGGCCAGGAAGCGGCCATACACGTCGACCATGCGCAGCGTGCGGCTCTCGGCCTCATAGGCGCCCTTCAGGCGCTTCTCGGCCTCGACCTTGTCGCCGCCGACTTCGGCGATGAGACCCGCATGGTAGTTGCGGAACACCGCGATGGACTCTTCGCCCTTCACGCTGTCGATGGTCTCGATCGCCTTCTTGAGATTGTTGGAGCCGAGCCAGCTCCAGGCCGTCATCAGCGTCGCGGTGAGGTCGGCGGTGCGGTTGCGCCCGCCCGCCGCGAGGCGCTGGCGCGCCTTGGCGTATTGCTTGGCCTTGATGTCGCGCACGCCGAGCACGAGCTGCGCCAGGCCATTGCGCGAATCACGTCCGGCGGCGAGCCGCTCCGCGAGCTTCACGGCCTCCGGATAGGACCCCTCGGCCAGCAGCGACACGAAGGCGCGCTCGGTGAGGTCGGCGCTGCGCGGATCGTCCCGCAGGGCCTCGCGGTAGAAGAACGCCGCCGCGCTGGTGTCGCGCGCCGCGCCCGCCACCACGGCGGACAAGTAGTTGCCCGACAACGTGTTTCCGGCGTCCACCGCATCCGAGTAGCCGCCGCTGCCACGCGCCTGCGCGAAGGCGCAACTGGCCAGCAAGGCCGCCGCGGCGACGAGCGGGCGCATGCGATGAAGGGGTCGGCGGAGGCTCGCAATCGTCACGCTGTGTGTCGCTTTCCGTCTTTGTCCGGCGGGCGGACGGCCAGGCAATCTGGAGGCCATTCTTCGGGCCGCAACATGGCGTTTTTGCGGGACTGCGGCAAGCGGGGCCGACGGCGTGCGGCGATTGGGCCTTTTGATCGCAACTCTCTCCCGCGCAGCGGGGGAGATGTCGGCGGAGCCGACAGAGGGGGCGGAGTTACTCGGATCACGGCGCAGCCGCACCCTCCCCTTGAGGGGGAGGGTCGACGGGCGCAGCCCGGCGGGGTGGGGTGTCGCCGGGGACGGGCGGGGGCTCCATCGGCAAGCCTGAGACTCAATCCCAGCGTCACCCCACCCCGCCGCTGCGCGGCGACCCTCCCCCTCAAGGGGAGGGTGGCGCTTCGCGCGCGCTCTGCCCTGCCCGCCTCACATGTTCGGGTAGTTCGGGCCGCCGCCGCCCTCTGGCGTCACCCAGGTGATGTTCTGCGACGGGTCCTTGATGTCGCAGGTTTTGCAATGGACGCAGTTCTGGGCGTTGATCACGAAGCGCGGGTCGGTCTTGGCCTCGGCGTCCGCGTAGACGACCTCGTAGACGCCCGCCGGGCAGTAGAGCCGGGCCGGCTCGCCATAAAGCGGCAGGTTGCGGGCGATCGGGATTGAGGGGTCCGTCAACTTGAGGTGCGAGGGCTGGTCTTCCTCGTGGTTGGTGGCCGACAGGAACACCGACGAGAGCTTGTCGAACGAGATCACGCCGTCCGGCTTCGGGTAGACGATGGGCTTGACCTGGTCGATCGTCTTCAGGGTGGCCGAATCCGGCTTGCCGTGGCCGAGCGTGCCGAAGAGCGACAGGCCGAAGAGCTGGTTGGTCCACATGTCGAGCGCGCCGAGGCCGACGCCGACCGCGGTGCCGAACTTCGACCAGAGCGGCTTGACGTTGCGGACGCGCTTCAGGTCCTGCCCGATGGCGCTGTCACGCCAGGCGGCCTCGTAGCTCTTCAGCTCGTCATTGGCGCGGCCCTCGTTCAGCGCCGCCACGACGTGCTCGGCGCAGAGCATGCCGGAGAGCACGGCGTTGTGGGAGCCCTTGATGCGCGGAACGTTGACGAAGCCGGCCGCGCAGCCGATCAGCGCGCCGCCCGGGAAGGCGAGGTTCGGCACGGACTGCCAGCCGCCTTCCGTGATGGCGCGCGCGCCGTAGCTGATGCGCTTGCCGCCCACGAACACGTCGCGAATCATCGGGTGCTGCTTGAAGCGCTGGAACTCGTCGAAAGGCGACAGCGTCGGGTTCTCGTAGTTGAGATGCACCACGAAGCCGACCGCCACGAGGTTGTCCTCGAGGTGGTACAGGAAGGAGCCGCCGCCGGTCTTCATGTCCAGCGGCCAGCCGAAGCTGTGCTGCACGAGGCCGGGCTTGTGCTTCTCGGGCGAGACCTGCCAGAGCTCCTTGAGGCCGATGCCGTATTTCTGCGGGTCGCGACCCTCGTCCAGCCCGAAGCGCTTGATGAGCTGCTTGGAGAGGCTGCCGCGCGCGCCCTCGCCGAACAGCACGTATTTGCCGCGCAGCTCCATGCCGCGCGCGAAACCGTCCTTGACCTCGCCGGTTTTGGACACGCCCATGTCGCCCGTGGCGACGCCGACAACCTCGCCATTGTCGCCGTAGAGCACCTCGGCGGCCGCAAAGCCCGGGTAAATCTCCACGCCCAGCGCCTCGGCGCGGGTCGCGAGCCAGCGCGCCACGTTGCCGAGCGAGACGATATAGGCGCCGTGATTGCTCATCAGGCCGGGCATGAAGCCGTTGGGCAGGCGCACGCCGCCGGCTGGTCCCAGCACATAGAAGCGGTCGTCCGTGACGGGCGTCCTGAGCGGCGCCTCGGGGTCCTCGCGCCAATCGGGCAGCAGCTTGTCGAGGCCGATGACGTCCACCACCGCGCCGGACAGGATGTGGGCGCCGACCTCGGAGCCCTTTTCCACGACCACGACGCCGAGATCGGGGTTGAGCTGCTTGAGCCGGATGGCGGCCGACAGGCCGGCCGGGCCCGCGCCCACGATCACCACGTCGTAATCCATGCCCTCGCGGGGCATGGCCTGAGCCTCGGCCAGATCCATCGTCACCCTCGTTCGGCCAAGCGGCCGTGTTGTGTGCGCTCCACCCGCCCAACCATATAGTTCACGTATGAACTAACGCAAGAACAGGCGACGGCCGCGAGGGCCGCCCTTCTTGCAGTAACAAAGCCCGGATGGCTGCGCCATAGGCCGAAGCGCTGGTTTCGCCCGGATCGGGCAGCTAGAATAGGCGGATGGAATTTTCCGAGTTCGATCCGGGCCGCGCGGCGGCCGACCTTCTGGCGTGGTACGCCGCCATGGGGGTGGACGCGCTTGTCGACGACGAGCCGCATGACCGCTTCGCCGAGGCGCCGCAGCCGCAACGGCCGCGCGAAGCCGCGACCGCCGAAGTCGCCCGGCCGGTGGGGTTTGCGGGCGCGTCGGCGGCGGCCGAGGACGTCGTCGCCGAAGCCCGGATGCTGGCGCGCTCGGCCGCGACGCTGGAGGACTTGCGCGCGCTTCTGGACAAGTTCGAGGGCTGCGCCCTGAAGCTGACGGCGCGCAGCCTGGTGTTCGCGGACGGCAACCCCGAGAGCCCGGTGATGTTCGTCGGCGAGGCGCCGGGCGCCGAGGAGGACCGCGCCGGCGCGCCTTTCGTGGGCCGTTCGGGGCAGCTGCTGGACCGCATGCTTTCCGCCATCGGGATGGACCGCAGCCAGGTCTACATCGCCAACGTGATCCCGTGGCGCCCGCCGGGCAACCGCACGCCGACCCCGCAGGAATCGGCCGTGTGCCTGCCCTTCATCGCGCGGCAGATCGAGCTCTCAAAGGCCAAGGTGCTGGTGTGCCTGGGCGGCGCTTCGGCGCAGACGCTGCTCGGCGTCAAGGACGGCATCACCCGCACCCGCGGCCGCTGGATGGACTACGACGCCGGCTCGCGCCGCCTCAAGGCCATCGCGACGCTGCACCCCGCGTATCTGCTGCGGCAACCGCTGCAAAAGCGGCTGGCGTGGCTGGATTTCAAGATGATCCGGTCGGCGCTGGAGGGGTGAGAGGGCCTGTGCCCGGGCGGCGCCAGCAACTCCGTCCCCGATGGCACGCCTCTCTCCGTCATCCCCGGCGGCGCGAAGCGCCGGGAAGGGGATCCAGGAGTGAGCGCCTTTGCCCCTGGATCCCCTTCCCGACCTGCTTCGCAGGTCGCCGGGGATGACGGTGAGGGAGTGCGGCTGGCGCCGAACCTGCGACGTGATTGCGCCACCCTCCCCGTCATTGCGAGCGGAGCGAAGCAATCCAGGCGCTTGGCGGGAAGCTCACCGCTTCCGAAATCGGCCTCATGCCCGGCGCCTGGATTGCTTCGTCGCTTCGCTCCTCGCAATGACGGGAGGCTGTTCCCAAGGGGGCTGCCCTTCAAACGAAAACGGCCGCCCGGAGGCGGCCGTTTTGCAATCCATCCAGCCCGGCTCAGTTGAGCTTGGAGCGGACCTCGGCGAGGCCCTTGGCGAGGAGGGCGTCGGCGGAGGTCGCGACGTCCTTGCGCAGGATCTGCTCGGAGGCCTTCACGGCGGTCTCGGCGGCGGCGGCGCGGACTTCGGCGGTGGCCGAGACCTCGGCCTGGGCGATCTTCTGCTCGGCCATGCGGGTGCGGCGGGTGACGAAGTCGGCCAGCTTGGTCTGGGCGTCGGCGGCGAGGCGCTCGGCTTCCAGACGGGCGGTGCGGATGATCTCGGCCGCCTCGGCCTCGGCTTCCTGGCGCTTCTTCTGGTAGTCGGCCAGCACCTTCTGAGCCTCCTCGCGGAGGATGCGGGCGTCCTCGAGCTCGGCGCGGATCTTGTCGCCGCGCTTGTCGAGGCCGCTCACGAGGGCGCTGAAGCCCCCGACCTTCCAGACGAGGCCGACGAAGATGAAGAACGCGACCGCGACCCAGAATTCGGCGTCATACAGCATGGTTGCGGTTCCTTAACGGCCGAGGGACTGGGACACGGCGGCGTCGACCTCGTCGGTCGACGGCGTGCGGCCCACGAGCTGCTGCACGATCGCCGCGGTGGCGTCGGCCGCGATGCCGCGGACATTCTGCATGGCGGCCGTCTTGCCGGCCACGATCTGGGCCTCGGCGGCCTCGAGCTTGGCGTGCAGGTCGGCCTCCAGCGCCTTGCGGCGGGCGTCGGTCTCGGCCTGGAGCTTGTCGCGGGTCTCGCCCGCGATGGCCTGCGCGTTGGCGCGAGCGTCGGCGAGGGCCTTCTCGTAGGACGCGATGGCGTCGTCGGTCTGGCCCTTGAGCTTGGCGGCGGCTTCGAGATCGCCCGTGATCTTGCCGTTGCGCTCGTCGAGGATGCGGGCGACGCGCGGCAGCGCGACCTTGGACATCAGGAGGTAGAGCGCGCCGAAAGCCAGCGCGAGCCAGATCAGCTGCGAGCCGAAGGTGCTGCTGTCGAACGGGGGAAACGCCCCGCCCGCCGCGTGGGCTCCGCCATGCGCCTCGGTTGTTGCCTGCGTCGTCGTCGCCATGACCTCACCTTGAAAACGGGGGCGCCCTGTCAGGGAGCGCCCGGGGCGGGTTCAACCGCTCCGGGCGCGCTGAGGGCGACCGACCTTGAGCATTCGCCGCGCGATGGCGGCCCGCCGGCCTCAGCCGGCGCAATGCCTTGCGTCGATCAGACGGCGAACAGGAGGAGCAGCGCGATCAGCAGCGAGAAGATGCCGAGCGCTTCCGTCAGCGCGAAGCCGAGGAGCAGGGTGCCGCGCTGGCCGTCGGCGGCCGACGGGTTGCGCAGGGCGCCCGAGAGGAACTGGCCGAACAGGTTGCCGAGGCCGATGCCAGCGCCCGCCATGCCGAGGCAGGCCAGACCAGCGCCAATGTACTTCGCAGCGACGGGATCCATGGAAAACTCCTATGAGGTCGGATCGGTAGGGAGGGATTGTCCCGGTCGGGAGATCAGTGACCGGGGTGGAGGGCGTCGTTGAGGTAGATCGAGGTCAACGTGGCGAACACGTAGGCCTGGAGCACCGCAACAAGAACTTCGAGAGCCGTGAGCGCGACCGTGAGGGCGAGCGGCAGCGGCGAGATGATGCCCCACGCGCCGGCGGCCAGCAGCGAGCCGATGAAGCCCGCGAAGATCTTCAGCGCGATGTGGCCGGCCAGCATGTTGGCGAACAGACGCACCGACAGGCTGATGGGGCGGGAGATGAACGAGATGATCTCGATCGGCACCAGGATGGCGAGCATGATCGGCGGCACGCCGCCCGGCACGAACAGGCCGAAGAAGTGCGTACCGTGCTTCATCACGCCGTAGACCACGACCACGCCGATCACCAGGAGCGCCAGCGCGGCCGTGATGATGATGTGGCTGGTAACCGTGAAGCTGTACGGGATGAGGCCCGCGAGGTTCAGGATCAGCACGAACATGAACAGCGAGAACACGAAGGGGAAAAAGCGCATCCCCTCATTGCCGGCAGAACTTCGGACCGTGTTGGCGACGAACTCGTAGGAGAGCTCCACCATCGACTGCAGGCGGCCCGGAACGAGGCCGCGGCCCGCCGTGCCGGCCAGCATGAACAGCGTGATCACGCCCACCGCCACCAGCATGAACAGCGAGGACTGGGTGAACACGATCTCCTGGTTGCCGAGATGGCCCAGGGTGGCGATGTTCTTCAACTGGAACTGATGGATCGGATCGGCCATGGCCGGTCTGGCCCTCTCTCGCTTTTGCGGACCGGAATGGTCCGCGCCTGTCGGCCGCCGGGGCGGCCTTCGAAACTACTGTGGCGGCCGGAGGAAACCGGACGCCCGCATCACGTTCCAGACGCCGGCGCCGAAGCCCAGCATCATGCCGACGATCAGCCCCCAGGGCTTGGAGCCCGTGAAGCTGTCCACCGCCCAGCCGAGACCGCACCCTGCGATGATGCCGGCCACGAACTCCGTCGACAAACGGAAGGCCTTGCCCATCGCGGAGGGGTCACCCCCGCTCGTCTGGCTCGCGCGCCGCTGCTCCTGCCCGGTGTCCCGGACTTCGTCAAGGCGCTTTCCCAGACGCTGAAGCCTGGCTTGGAGATCGACATCCTCTGAGGCGCGGGACTTGTCCCCGTTCCCGTGTGGCGTTCCGTCATTCTGCATGGCGAAGCCGCGCTCCCGGGCACGGAGCGCCTCCCTGGCGCCCCCCTGAAAGTCGCGCGCACCATAGTTTCCGCCCCGGCAGGTGTCAAGAATGCGGCATAAGGGCTTATGTTGTTGATTTGGCTTAATATTCAACCGTTGCGACGAAGGGATGGGGTCGTTTGTCCAATGCGGTTGCGAGGAGGTTGCGGGTTGGGCGATGGGCGGACCGGAAAACCGGCGCCGATCTCTCTCCCCCGATCGAGGCCATCCTCCGCGTCATTGCGAGCCGGAGGCGAAGCAATCCAGCCTAAAGGCCCGGCGTTAGACTGGATTGCTTCGCTGTCGCTCGCAGTGACGGGAGGGTGTCACGGGCTCCTCAGCGCCTCCGCGTCATTGCGAGCCGGAGGCTAAGCAATCCAGCCTAAAAGGCCCGGCATTAGGCTGGATTGCTTCGCTGTCGCTCGCAATGACGGAGGGTGTTCCGTCGAGTGCGCCAAATCCTAAACAGCCTCGGCTACCAGCTTTTCGGCCAGGCCGAGATCCACGGACACGAGCTGGCTCACGCCGCGCTCGGCCATGGTGACGCCGAAGAGGCGGTCCATGCGGGCCATCGTGATGGGGTTGTGGGTGATGACGAGGAAGCGCGTCTCGGTGCTCTTGGCCATGTCGCGCAGGAGGTCGCAGTAGCGCTCCACGTTGCTGTCGTCCAAGGGCGCGTCGACCTCGTCGAGCACGCAGATGGGCGACGGGTTGGTGAGGAACACGGCGAAGATCAACGCGATTGCGGTGAGCGCCTGTTCGCCGCCGGACAGAAGCGTCATGGTCTGCGGCTTCTTGCCGGGCGGGCGGGCGACGATCTCGAGGCCGGCTTCCAGCGGGTCATCCGATTCGATCAGTTCGAGCTGCGCGGTGCCGCCGCCGAAGAGGCTGGTGAAAAGCCGCTCGAAATGGCCCTGCACCACCTCGAAGGCGGCCAGCAGGCGCTCGCGGCCTTCGCGGTTGAGGCTCTGGATCGCGGTGCGCAGGCGCTTGATGGCCTCCGTGAGGTCGTCGCGCTCGCCGGTGAGCGAATCGCGCTGCGTCTCGATGGCGGTGAGCTCGTCCTCGGCGCGCAGGTTCACGGCGCCGAGGCGTTCCCGGTCGCCGCGCAGCGATTCGAGGCGGCGCTCCACCGAGGGGGCGTCCGGCAGCTCGGCGCCGGGCGCGACGCCGCTGAGCTCCGGCAGGCGATCCGGCGTCGCCTCCAGCCGCTCCGCGACGGCGCGGACCAACTCGGAAAACCGCTCGCGGGCGGCTTCGAGCCGCGATTCGGAGCGCACCTTTTCTTCACGCGCGGCCGCCAGCGCGGCGAGCGCGTCGTGGGCCACGCGATCGGCGAGAGCCTGCGCCTGCGTGGCTTCGGCCAGCCGGTCGCCGGCCGCCTTGCGGGCGGTTTCGGCGTCACTGATCCGGGACAGGATCTGACGGCGCTTGTCCATGAAGAGCTCGGGCGCGTCGCGGAGCTGCTCGCGCTCCTCCTCGATCTCGGAGCGGCGGCGTTCCACTTCCTCGATCTGGCCCACGGCGCGGCTGCGGCGCTCCGTCCAGGCCTGGCGCTCGGCCACGATCGCGTCGCGGCGGCGAGCGCGAAGCTCCACCTCGCGCTGCATGGTCTGCACGAGGATGCGCGCCTCGTTGGCGGCCTGCCGGTCCTGCGCGGCGCGGGCCTTGGCTTTCTCCAGCCCGGCCTCCAGCTCGGCCGCGCCCGGCATGTCGGCGAGCTGCTGCGCGAGATGGTCGCGCCGGGCGCCGGCCTCCTCGCTCTCGGCAGAGAGGCGGCTATGCGCCTCCGCCAGCGCCGAGCGCTTGGCCGCCACCTCGCCCCGGCGGCGCTGCGCGGAGGCGAGGCGCTCACGCACGGCGTCGAGGCCGCGACGCATCATCTGCACGGTCTCAAAGCCCATGGTCTCGTCCTGCGCGGCGGCGCGGACGGCGGCTTCGGCGCGCTCGCCCTCGTGGCGCAGGGCTTCGGCGGCCTCCCGGGCGGCCTCGGCCTCGCTCTTCAGGTCGGCGAGGCGGGCGCGTTCGGCGAGGCGCCGCGCCGCCGGGGTGGGCGCATCCGCCGCGGTGGTGAAGCCGTCCCAGCGCCAGAGGTCGCCCTCGCGGCTGACGAGGCGCTGGCCGGGGCGCAGCGAAGCCCGCAGCCGCGCGCCCTCGTCCCGCGCGACGACGCCGATCTGGCGCAGGCGTCGGGACAGCGCCGGCGGGGCCTGGACGTGATCGGACAACGGCGCGCAGCCGGCCGGGAGCGCGGGGTCGCCCTCCCCGGCGCCGGTTTCGGCCCAGTGCGTCGGGGCGGCTGCGTCGATGGCGGCGTCGAGGTCGTCGCCCAGCGCGGCGCCCAGCGCGGTTTCGAAGCCGCGCTCTGCCGTCAGCCTGTCGAGCGCGCGCGGCCAGTGCTTGCCGGCGTCGGCGGCCAGCATCTTTTCAAGTGTCCGAGCCTCGGTTTCCAGCCGCTGCGCCGTGCGGTCGGCGTCCTGCGCGGGGCCGCGCAGCCGGTCGCGGGCGTCGCGGGCGGCGGCGTGCGCCTCGCGGGCGGCCTGCGCGCTGTCCTCCGCCTCGGCGGCGGATTCGGCGACCTGCTCCATCTCGGCTTCCAGCGCCTCCAGCCCGACGTCGCCGCCCAGGCTGGCGTCCAGCGCCGCGAGGTCGCGGCCGACCCGCTCGGCCTCGCGCGACACACGCGCCACGCGCTCCTCGGCTTCCCGGATGGCCCGCTCGGCGGCGCCGCGGCGGGCGTTACGGTCCGCCAGCGCCGATTGGGCCGCCGCGAGCGCGGCTTCGGTATCGAACAGCACGTCCTCGAGCTCGGCGAGGCGCTCGCGCGCCTCGGCCTGCCGCTCGGCGGCGTCGCCATAGTCGTCGTCGAGCCCTTCTTCCTCGGCGGCGAGACGCTCCAGCGCGGCGGCCGCGTCATCCAGCAGCGCGCGCTCGCGCTCGGTGTCGCGCACGAGCTCGAAGGCGCGGCGCTCCAGCTCGGCGGCGCGTTCGCCGGCGCGCTTTTCCTCGGCGTCGAGGCTGTCGCGGGCCAGCACGAGCCGTTGCAGCGCGGCGGCGGCGGCCGCTTCCGCGTCGCGCAGCGCCGGGACGGCATGCGCGGCGACGGCCTGGTCGCGCGCCGCCCGCCCTTGCGTGGCCGTGCGCTCGGCGACGACGCGCAGGTCTTCGCCCACCTTGCTCTCGGCCGCCGCCACGGCGTCGCGGGCCTCGCGCCAGCCGATATAAAGAAGCAAGGCCTCGGACCGGCGGATATCGGCCGCCAGCGTGCGATAGCGCGTGGCCTGCCGGGCCTGCCGCTTCAGGCTCTCCACCTGCGCGTCGATCTGGCCGAGCACGTCTTCCAGCCGCAGCAGGTTTTCCTCGGCGGAGCGCAGCCGCATCTCGGCCTCGTGCCGGCGCGAATGCAGGCCGGCGATGCCGGCGGCGTCCTCGAGAATGCGGCGACGGGCCTGCGGCTTGGCGGCGATGATCTCGCCGATCTGCCCCTGCCGCACCATGGCGGGCGAACGCGCGCCCGTGGCGGCGTCGGCGAACAGCAGCTGGACGTCGCGGGCGCGGACCTCGCGGCCGTTGATGCGGTAGGTGGAGCCCGCCTCGCGCTCGATGCGGCGGGATACGTCCAGCGCCTCGGCGTCGTTGAACATGGCCGGCGCGGTGCGCTCGGAATTGTCGACCAGCAGGGCGACTTCGGCGGTGTTTCGGCTCGGCCGGTTGCCGGAGCCCGAGAAGATGACGTCGTCCATGCCGGATGCGCGCAGGCTCTTGAACGAGCTTTCGCCCATCACCCAGCGCAGCGCCTCGACGAGGTTGGACTTGCCGCAGCCGTTCGGCCCCACCACGCCGGTGAGGCCGGGCTCGATCAGGAAGTCGGTCGGCTCGACGAAGGTCTTGAAGCCGACAAGGCGCAGGCGCGTGAGCTTCATGCCGGGCGCCCGCGATCAGTCGTGACGGCGCGGGCCGGGGGCCACCCAGGCCCCAGCCGCTCAGCCCCCGACGAGCGGGGTGAGGATCTTGTCCAGTTCCTCAATCGATAGCGCCCCGCGCTGCACCTGCCCGTTGATGAAGAAGGTGGGGGTGGAGTTGACCCCCATCTTCTCGGCCCCGCGATCCTTGACCCAGTTCACGGCGTCATAGATCTGCTGGTTCTTCAAGCAGGATTCGAATTTTTCCTGTGTGAAACCGGCCTGTTTCATGAGCTTGGAGAGGGCGTCCACGGGCTTGTCCGTGAAGGCCCAGTCGCGCTGCTTGGAGAACAGGAGATCCGTGACGGCGTAGTATTTGTCGTTGCCGTCGCAGCGGGCCAGCATGAAGCCAGCGGTCGCGAGCGGATCCAGCGGGAACTCGCGCAGCGTGAAGCGGACCTTGCCGGTGTCGATGTATTTCGCCTTCAGCGTCGGCCAGGTCTTCTCGTGGAAGGCGGCGCAGTGCGAGCAGGTCATCGAGGCGTATTCGATGATCGAGACCTTACAGTCCTCCTTGCCCAGCCAGACATCGCCCAGCGGGCCCGCCACCGCGAGGTCGGCCGCCGTGGTGGATTGCGCCAAGGCGCTGCGCGGGAAAGCCGGCAAGGCGGCCATGAGGCCGGCGACGGCGAGACCCTGGACGACGGTGCGGCGGGTTATGATCACGAAAATCTCCTCGATCGAAAAAGAGGCCGGCTCTCCCGGCCGGCGCGCGTTCGGCTGGACTGTGAAACGACGGCGCCATTGTGGCAAGACAAGCGTTCGTTTCAGCGGTTCACGAGATTGCGTTCGGGTAGGCGCGCCGCTGTGGCGCAGTGCTCTCTGAAGCCCCTCGTCCTTCGAGACACATCGCCAAGAGGCGATGTTCCTCAGGATGAGGGGTCGGGAGCGTGAAAGGATGGCGTAAAGATCTGCGCCGGCTCCTCAATGCCCTCATCCTGAGGAGCAGGCCCACTTGGGCCTGCGTCTCGAACGACGAGGGTCCATGACGCTAGAGCCCCACTCACCCCTCCTTGCGCGCCATGATGCCGGCGCCGAGGCGCACGAGCGCGTCGCGCAGGCCGTCGTCCTGCACCTCGCCGACGCGCTCGCGGGCGGTTTCGACCATGCGGGCGTCGGGCAGCGGCACGACCTTCCTGGCCACTCGGTCGCGTCCCACCGGGCCCTGCCGGAAGGTGAGCCTGCCGACGCAGCGCCAGCCATAGCGGGTGTTGACGCGCTCCACGATCAGCGGCGCGAGGTGCTGCAGCTCCAACGCGAAGGCGCTCTCGACGCGCACCACCAGCACGGCGGGCTCGGATGGCTCGTCCGGGCCCATGCCCTTGGGGCGGCGCGGCCACTGGATTTTCACCGGCTCGCAATAGGGCGCCAGCCTGTCGCCGACGATCTCCGGCCAGGCGACCACGACGTCGGAGGCCGCGAAGCCCTGGGCGGCGAGCGCCGGGGCGATGCAGTCGTCGACGAGTTCGGCGAGCGCGCGCGTGCTTTTGCGGAAGGGCGGTCTGGTGGCCAAGGCAGCGACGATCCGTTCGATTGCGCCGGCGGCGTGGGCGCGGCTACACAGGGCCGGCATGGTAACCGCTCCCCTCTCCCCGGCAAAGCCGCGCGCGAACGCGCCCCGGCCCGACCCCGCCGCGCTGCTCGCCTGGTACGACCGCCACCGCCGCGCCCTGCCCTGGCGGGCGCCGCCGGGCGTAGCCGCGGATCCATACCGGGTGTGGCTCTCCGAGATCATGCTGCAGCAGACCACCGTGCGGGCCGTGAAGCCCTATTTCGAGCGGTTCCTGGCGCTGTTTCCTACCGTGGAGGCGCTCGCGGCGGCGCCCGCCGAAGATGTGATGAAAGCCTGGGCGGGGCTCGGCTATTACTCGCGCGCCCGCAATCTCCATGCCTGCGCGCAGGCCGTGGCGGCGGAGCATGGCGGGCGGTTTCCGGCGAGCGAGGACGGGCTGCGGGCGCTGCCGGGGATCGGCGCCTACACGGCGGCGGCGATCGCCTCCATCGCGTTCGACCAGCGCGCCATCGTGGTGGACGGCAATGTGGAGCGCGTGGTGACGCGGCTGTTCACGGTGGAGCAGGCGCTGCCCAAGGCCAAGCCGCTGATCCGCGACCTCGCGGACGGGCTGACGCCCGACGCGCGGCCGGGCGATTTCGCGCAGGCGATGATGGATCTCGGCGCCACCATCTGCACGCCCAAGAGCCCGGCCTGCGGCCTGTGCCCGTGGCGCGAGCCCTGCCACGCCCGCATCGAGGGCACGCAGGAGAGCTATCCGCGCAAGGAGAAGAAGAGCGGCGGAGCCCTGCGCTTTGGTGCGGCGTTCGTGGCCGTGCGTGCGGACGACACGGTGTTGCTGCGGACCCGGCCGCCGAAGGGCCTGCTCGGCGGCATGACGGAGCCGCCCGGCACGGCGTGGAGCGCGGATTTCGACCCTGAGGGGGCGCTCGCCTCCGCGCCGCTGGCGGTCGAATGGCGGCGCTGCATCGGCGTGGTGGAGCACACCTTCACGCATTTCCCACTGCGGCTGACGGTGTTTCGCGCCGACCTGCCGGCCGGGACCCCCGCCCCCGAGGGCTGCCGCTGGATGCCGATCGCGACCGTGGACGGCGAGGCGCTGCCCACCGTGATGCGCAAGGCCGTTGCGCTGGGACTTGGGGGATGAGCCCGATTGAGGCCGAAGGCCCACCCTCCCCTTGAGGGGGAGGGTGTGGCTGCGGCGTTCTCGTCGAGGAAGCGGCGGCTCGATCAGGCCGCCGGCATGGTGGCGCGGAGCGTCTTGCGCAGGGTGTCGATGGGCTCGAGGCCCTTCTTCGACGCGGTGTGCCAGAACGTCCAGCCGTTGCAGGCCGGGAGGCCCTGCGCGAGCGCGCCCATCTTGTGGATCGAGCCGATCATCTTGCCCATCGCGAGCGAGCCGTCGGCGCGGACCACCGCCTCGTAGCGGCGGCGTTCGTCGCACAGCACCGCGCCGGGGGCGAGCAGGCCCGCCTCCACGACGGACATGAACGGGATGCGCGGCTCCGAGCGCTTCTCGGGCGGGCTCAGCAGGGCGTCGGCCGGCAGCGGCTCCACGGCGGCGATGCGGGCCAGCGCGGCGTCCGCATAGGCGCGCTCGCGCTCCACGCCGATGAAGCTGCGGCCGAACCGGCGCGCCACCGCGCCGGTGGTGCCGGAGCCGAAAAAGGGATCGAGCACCACGTCGCCGGGATTGGAGCTCGACATCATGATGCGGGCGAGCAGCGCCTCGGGCTTTTGCGTCGGGTGCAGCTTCTTGCCGTCGCCGTCCTTCAGCCGCTCGCCGCCGGTGCACAGCGGCAGGTACCAGTCGGAGCGGACCTGCAGGTCCTCGTTACCGGCCTTCAGCGCGTCATAATGGAAGGTGTAGCCCTTCGCGTCCGGGCCCTTGGTGGCCCAGATCATGGTCTCGTGCGCGTTGGTGAACCGCCGCCCGCGGAAATTGGGCATGGGGTTGGCCTTGCGCCAGACGACGTCGTTCAGGATCCAGAACCCGAGGTCCTGCAGGATCGCGCCGACGCGGAAGATGTTGTGATAGGAGCCGATGACCCACAGCGTGGCGTTCGGCTTCATCACGCGCCGGCAGGAGAGCAGCCAGGCGCGGGTGAAATGATCGTAGGCCTCGAAGCTGGCGAACTTGTCCCAGTCGTCGTCCACCGCATCCACCAGCGACTGGTCGGGGCGGGTGAGCGCGCCTTCGAGCTGCAGATTGTATGGGGGATCGGCGAAAACCAGGTCAACGCTGGCGTCCGGCAATTTGGCGAGCTCGGCGACGCAGTCGCCGACCATAACCGTATCTAAGGGGAGAACAGAGCCTCCCACCCGAGGTGGCGACGACGGACTCCCGGTACGCGAGACCTTATTCCGGGATCCGACGTCGACTGCCTCGGTACGCTGGGCACCCATGACACAGCACCATTTACGCAACCGAACAGATGCGAAGATGCGGGCGCCAAGGTAAAAGCGAAGTTTCCAAGTTGAAAAAAATTCGTCTCGAATAAGAACAACGCTAGGCAATTCCTGCCTATTCTATGGTTTATTCTTCATTAACGGCTGCGCCGCCGAGGGGCGAGAATGTGAAGCGATGAAAGGGACACGGTCCCACCGCAGCCAATGCGGCGCGGTGCGCGGCCGTTCCATAGCCGGCATGCCGCTCGAAGCCGTAATCCGGATAGGCTGCTCCCAATCGGCTCATCAGCCGGTCGCGCGTGACCTTGGCGACGATGGAGGCGGCCGCGATGGAGCACACCAGCATGTCGCCCTTGATCACCGCTTCGCCGGGGCCCTCCCAGCGCGGCAGGTCGCGGCCGTCCACCAGGATGTAGTCGGGCCGGGCCGCGAGGCCGGAGAGCGCGCGGCGCATGGCCTCCAGGGTCGCCTTGCGAATGTCGGTGGCGTCGATGGCGGCGGCCGACATGGAGCAGACGGCCACGTCCGCGCTGGCGAGGATTTCCTCGAACAGTTCCTCGCGCCGCGCGGCCGCCAGCATCTTGGAGTCGGCGAGACCCTTGGGAATGCGGCGCGGGTTGAGCACCACGGCGCTCGCGACGACCGGGCCGGCGAGCGGGCCGCGGCCGGCTTCGTCGACGCCCGCCACGATGGCGTAGCCGTCGCGCATCAGGGCGCGCTCGCGCTTGAAGTCTGGCGTGGTCTGGGGCGCGGGGGGCGCGGAGGCGATTCGCGACATCGCGCCATCCTCGCCGGATCGCGCCGGCGGGCAAGAGCCGGAGCGCCGCAGTCCCCGTTTTCCTCGCGCCTAGGCGCCGTCGGGGCCGGGCAGCACGATGCGGCCTGACGCGTCCAGCGGCCAGTGCGGATTATGGGCGATCTCCCAGACATGGCCATCGGGGTCGGCAACATAGCCGACATAGCCGCCCCAATCGGTCTCGTGGCCCGCCTTCAGCTGGGTCCCGCCGGCCGCGGCGGCCTCCGCCAGCACGCGGTCGACGGCCTCGCGGCTGCGCTGGTTCTGCGCCAGCGTGAAAGACGGCGCTGAGCCGGGCGGCGACGGGGCGGCCGGTTGCAGCCCGAGATCCGCCGCGAGCGCGTCGCGGCCGTAAAGCGACAGCACCATGCCGTCGAGATCGAAGAACGACACCTCCGCCTGGCTGGCGAAGGACAGCGGCCAGCCCAGCGTGGCGTAGAACGCCGTGGAGCGGGCCACGTCCGCGACCGCGAGGGTGATCAGGCTGACGCGGGGCGGCACGGGCATGAGGGATCGCTTCTCTGCGGGAAATTGGGAATTGGCGTCCTTCTCCCCTCGGGAGAAGGTGGCCCGAAGGGACGGATGAGGGTCTGATAGGTCGAAAGTGGCCGCCATCGGCGCCAATCACGAGGCGTCAGTCCTCATCCGGCTGCTTTGCAGCCACCTTCTCCCGGGAGAGAAGGACGCGCAAACACCCGGCGACTTGATCTCATAGGGAGGGGGCGCCTCACGAGTTCGGCCGTTGGAGAATGCCCGCTCCCTTAAAACAGCGTCAGCTGCTCCCCTGCCCGCTTGGGCGGGGAGAACAGGTCGGTGCGCAGCTTCAGGCGGCGCTTGTTGAAGCCGAGGCGTTCGGCCGCGATCTCGAAGCGGCGGCCGATCATCCAGGCGTAGGGGCCGTCGCCGGTCATGCGCTCGCCCCACTTGGCGTCGTAGTCCTTGCCGCCGCGCGTGGAGCGGATCAGGGACAGGACGTGGCGCAGCTTGGCCGGGTGGTGCTCCAGCAGCCACTCGCGGAAGAGGTCGCGCACCTCCAGCGGCAGGCGCAGCAGCACGTAGCCGGCCTCGCGCGCGCCGGCCGCATAGCAGGCTTCCAGGATGCTCTCGATCTCGGGATCGTTCAGCGACGGAATGATGGGGGCCACCATCACGGAGGCCGGGATGCCGGCTTCGGACAACTGCCGGATGGCGTCGATGCGCTTCGTGGGCGTCGAGGCGCGCGGCTCCATCGTGCGGGCGAGCTTGGGATCTAGCGTCGTCACCGAGAGCGCCACCTTGGCGAGACCCTTCTCGGCCATGGGGCCGAGGATGTCGATGTCGCGCGTCACCAGCGCCGACTTGGTGACGATGCCGACCGGGTGGTTGGCGCGGGCCAAGACCTCCAGCACGGAGCGCATCACCCGCCGCTCGCGCTCGATCGGCTGGTACGGATCCGTGTTGGTGCCGATCGCGATGGTGCGCGGATTGTAGCCCACGGCCGAGAGTTCGCGCGCCAAAAGCTCGGGCACGCCCTCCTTGACGAAGAGCTTGGTCTCGAAATCCAGCCCCGGCGACAGGCCCATATAGGCGTGGGTCGGCCGGGCGAAGCAGTAGACGCAACCGTGCTCGCAGCCGCGATATGGGTTGATCGAGCGGTCGAACGAGATGTCGGGCGACTCGTTGCGGGTGATCACCGTCCTGGCTTTCTCGAGCGTGACCTCGGTCTTGAAAGCCGGAAGTTCGTCGAGGCTGTTCCAGCCGTCGTCCTCGACCACGCGCTCGATCGGCTCGTAACGGCCGGAGCGATTGGTGACGGCGCCGCGGCCGCGGCGGCGCGCGGCGTCCACCGGGTCGGGGTCGCGCCGGCCGTCGCCGATCTGGTAGTTCAAAGGCCTGGGCTCGGGGCGGAGCTTCAGCATGGGGCGATTCCATCCGTGAACATATGAGGAACAGACACTGGAACGGCGCTTCGCGCAAGATGTTCCTTTTCTGTTCCGTCCACTTTGCAGCTTCCGCACGCAATTTGGGCGTTTCAGGCTCGTTTTGCCACTTCCGGGCAGTCGAGCCCGCCGCCGCGCCGTGTTAATGGGGCGGATGCTCAGCGTAATCATCCCGGTGCTGGACGACGAGCCGGCGCTTCTCGACACGGTGGCGGCGCTCGTGCCGGCGGCGGCCGAGGGCGTCGTGCGCGAGATGTGGCTGGTGGCGCCGAGCCTCCAGGGCTACCCGGCCGTGGTGGCGGACGCCGCCGGCTGCGGCATCGTGGAAGCGCGAGGCGACCGGGCCGCCATGCTGGCCGCCGCCGCCGCGCGGGCGCGATCGATCTGGACGCTGACGCTGGAGCCCGGCCTCGTGCCGGCCGGCGGCTGGATGCAGGAGGCGGCCGATTTCGTGGCCGGAGCGGACGGCGAGCGCGAAGCAGCCGTGTTCTCGCTTGCGCCGCGCGGCGGCCACGGCAGGCTCGCCGCCGGCATGACCAACTGGCGCGCCAGCCTGTTCGGGCGCGGCCGCCCGGCGCAGGGGCTCATCGTCGCGACCGCGCGGCTCGCGGCCGGGCGGACGGCGCCAAGGGCCGTGCGGCTGTCGAGCCCGATCATCGACCGGCGAAGCCGGAGGTAGTCGCCCCCGCAGCGGCGTCCTATCGGGTTGTTAGTTTCCCGCCGTCATCCCCGGCCGGAGAGGCGAAGCCGCGGAGGGGAAGGGATCCAGAGCAACCGAGCCTGTGGCCCCTGGATCCCCTTCCCGGCGCTGCGCGCCGCCGGGGATGACGGTGGAGAGTTGGCGTTTGGCCTGAAAGCGTGGCGCTCTCCCGCTCCCTGCGTCGGCTCAGAGACGTTGCGTCTGGAAGGTGTTGCAGGTGCGCAGGTCGCCGCTCTTCAGGCCGGTCATGAGCCAGCGGACGCGCTGCTCGGAGGAGCCATGCGTGAAGCTGTCGGGCACGGCGTAGCCCTGCCCTTGCTTCTGCAGCCGGTCGTCGCCGATGGCGGTCGCGGCGTTCACGGCGTTGCGGACGTCGTTCTCGTCAATGTTGCGGCGCTTCTCGTTCATCTTGGCGGCCCAGACGCCCGCGAGGCAGTCGGCCATCAGCTCGACGCGCACCGAGAGGTTGTTGGCCTGAGCCTTGTCGCCGGAGCGGCGCTGCGCCTCCTGCACCTTGGGCAAGATGCCGAGCAGGTTTTCGACGTGGTGGCCGACCTCGTGCGCGATCACATACGCGTAGGCGAAGTCGCCGCCGCCGCCGAAGCGGCGCTGCATGTCCTGGAAGAAGGACGTGTCGAGATACACCTTCTGGTCCAGCGGGCAGTAGAACGGCCCCATGGCGGACTGCGCCGAGCCGCAGGCCGACTGCGTGGCGCGGGAAAACAGCACGAGGCGCGGGGCCCGGTATTCGCGGTTCGCCTGCGCGGGCATGAGCTGCGACCAGACATCCTCGGTCTCGCCCAGGATCTTGGCGACGAAGCGACCGGAATCGTCCGTCGGCTGGCTGGTGGGTCCGGAGCGGGATTCCTGCGTGGGGGCGCGGCCGCCGGTCACCATCTCGGCGCCGCCGATGAGGATGCGCGGGTCGATGCCGAGCGCCCAGCCGGCGAGGCTGAGCACCACGATCGCGCCGATGCCGAGGCGGCCGCCGCCGAGGCCGAAGCCGCTTCCCCCGCCGCCGCCAAAGCCGCCGCCGTCGCCGCGGCGGTCCTCGACGTTCTCGGAAGTGCGCAGATCATCCCAACGCATGGCGTTTCCCCTCAGGGCGCGGCGGGTCCGTTCCGCGCAGTCTCAGGCACAAATGGCGTGAGCGGGGTGTTGGTTGCAAGAGGGATCGGGGAATGAAGGGTGGCGGGCGAAGCAACTCTCTCCCGCGCAGCGGGGGAGATGTCGGCGCGAGCCGACAGAGGGGGCGGTCGAGCGCCGCTTGCTCGCAGTGCGGCGCTCGAC
>NZ_JBFUKI010000013.1:0-171532 GCF_056400925.1 Alsobacter sp. P4_H11 | reverse complement strand
GCGGCGCTCGACCGCCCCCTCCCTGCCCTCCCCCGCTGCGCGGGAGAGGGTTCCGCTGGAGCCCTACTTGGCGGCGTCCCGCACTGGTTCGGGCGGGGTCCAGCGCAGGATGGGCTGGCGGGCGGCTCGGGTTTCGTCCAGGCGCTTGCGCGGGGCGTGGTAGGGCGCGCCGGTGAAGCGTTCCGCATCGCCGCGCCTGGCCGCCATCGCGAGGTCGCGCAGGGCCGCGATGAAGAGGTCGAGCGAGGCCTTGGATTCCGATTCGGTGGGCTCGATCAGCATCGCGCCGTGCACCACCAGCGGGAAGTACACGGTCATCGGGTGGTAGCCCTCGTCGATCATCGCCTTGGCGAAATCGAGCGTCGTGACGCCGGTGTCCTTGAGCCAGGCGTCGTCGAACAGCGCCTCGTGCATGCAGGGGCGATCGCCGAAGGGCTGGGAGAGGAGGTCGGCCAGGCAGGCGCGCACATAGTTGGCGTTCAGCACCGCGTCCTCGGAGGCCTGCTTCATGCCGTCCGCGCCGTGCGAGAGCATGTAGGACAGGGCGCGCACGAACATGCCCATCTGGCCATGGAAGGCCGTGAGGCGGCCGAACGGCTGGGCCCCCTGCCCGGCCGCGTCGGCCTCGCTTTCCACCAGCCGGAAGCCCTCGGCGGCGCCCACCACGAAGGGCACGGGCGCGAAGGCGGCGAGCCGGTCGGAGAGCACCACCGGTCCCGAGCCCGGGCCGCCGCCGCCATGGGGCGTCGAGAACGTCTTGTGCAGGTTGATGTGCATGGCGTCGACGCCGAGGTCGCCCGGCCGTGCCTTGCCGACAATGGCGTTGAAGTTGGCCCCGTCGCAGTAGAAATAGGCCCCGGCTTCGTGGATGACGCGCGCGATCTCGACGATGTCGGGCTCGAACAGCCCGCAGGTGTTCGGGTTGGTGAGCATGATGGCGGCCGTGTCGGGCCCCGCCAGCGCGCGCACGGATTCGGGGTCCACGGTGCCGTCGGGGCGTACCGGGACGGGCTTCACGGCGAAGCCGATCAGCGCGGCCGTGGCCGGGTTGGTGCCGTGGGCGCTGTCGGGCACCAGCACGGTGCGGCGCGTCCCCGCCTCGCCCTTGTGGGCGATCGCGGCCTTGATGGCCATCATGCCGCAGAGCTCGCCATGGGCGCCGGCCTTGGGCGAGAGCGCCACGGCCGGCATGCCGGTGAGCTCCATGAGCCAAGCGGCCAGCGTGTCCATCAGCTCCAGCGCGCCCTGCACGGTGGAGACGGGCTGCAGCGGATGCACGTCGCCGAAGCCCGGCAGGCGGGCCATGCGCTCGTTCAGCCGCGGATTGTGCTTCATCGTGCAGGAGCCGAGCGGAAACACGCCGGTGTCGATGCCGTAGTTGTTTTGCGACAGCCGGACGTAGTGGCGCATCGCTTCCGGCTCGGAGAGGCCCGGCAGGCCGATGCCGTCCCGGCGCTCCAGCCCGCCGAGGCGGGGCGTGAAGGAGGGCGGCTCGTCCACGTCCACGCCCGTGGCGTCGAGGCGGCCGAACTCGAAGATCAGCGCCTCTTCCTGCTGGAGCGCGCGGTTGCCCGTGAAGGTGGGGTGGGCGGCGGCGGAAGCGGCCTCGCCCGGCTGGGTGGCGCGTCCCTGGCGGTTCAGCATCACGCGTGCTCCTTCAGGCCGGCCACGAGGGCGGCGCGGTCTTCATCGGTGTTGATTTCCGTGGAGGCGACCAGCAGCAGATCGTCCAGCCCGGCGCCGGGCAGCAGGCGCGAGACCGGCACGCCGGCCATGATCCCGCGCGCCGCGAGAGCCTCCACGACGGCGGCGGCGGGCGTCTTCAAACGCAGCGTGAACTCGTTGAAGTAGCTTGCATTCAGCACTTCCACTTCAGGTAGAGATTCCAGCGCCTCGTGCAGCTTCACCGCATTGGCGTGGTTGAGGCGCGCCAGGCGGGAGAGGCCGGCCGAGCCCAGCAGCGACATGTGGATCGTCCAGGCGAGGCTGCACAGACCCGAATTCGTGCAGATGTTGGACGTCGCCTTGTCGCGGCGGATGTGCTGCTCGCGGGTGGACAGCGTGAGCACGAAGCCGCGGTTTCCGTCGGCGTCCACGGTCTGGCCGCAGAGGCGGCCGGGCATCTGGCGGACATATTTCTGGCGTGTCGCGAAGAGGCCCACATAGGGGCCGCCAAAGTTGAGGCCGTTGCCGATGCTCTGGCCCTCGCCGACCACGATGTCGGCCCCCATGTGGCCGGGCGGCGTGACCAGCCCGAGCGACAGCGCCTCGGTGAACACCGCGACCAGCAGCGCGCCCTCGGCGTGGCACTTCTCCGCGATGGCGGTGAGGTCGCGCAGATTGCCGAACACGTCCGGGGTCTGCACCACCACGCAGGATGTCTCGCGGTCGATCGCGGCGAGCAGGTCCTCGGTTGCGCCGACGTCTGGCGCCAGCGTCACGACCTCGTCTTCGGCCATGCGCGACAGGGTGCGGACCACCTCGGCGTAGTGCGGGTGGAGCCCGCCCGAGAGCACGGCCTTGCGCCGGCGGGTGACCCGGTGGGCCATCAGCACGGCCTCGCCGCAGGCCGTGGAGCCGTCATACATGGACGCGTTGGCGACCTCCATGCCGGTCAGCGCCGCCACCTGGGTCTGGAATTCGAACAGATAGTGCAGCGTGCCCTGCGCGATCTCGGGCTGGTAGGGCGTGTAGCTCGTGAGGAATTCCGAGCGCTGGATCAGGTGGTCCACGGTGGCGGGCACGTGGTGCTTGTACGCGCCCGCGCCGACGAAGAACGGCACGGAAGAGGCCGCCGTGTTGCGCGCCGCCATGCGGCCGAGCAGGCGCTCGACCTCCATCTCGGTCTTGCGCGTCGGCAGGTCGGCCAGGCCGGCGCGGCGCTTGTCGGCCGGGATGTCGGCGAAGAGATCGTCGATGGAGGCGACGCCGATGCGCGCCAGCATGTCGGCGCGCTCGGCATCAGAGAGGGGCAGGTAGCGCATGCGGGGTCCCGTCCGGATCAGAAAGAGGCCACGAAGGCCTTGTAGGCGGCTTCGTCCATGAGGGCGTCGAGCTCGGCCGGGTCGGCGAGCCGCAGCTTCACGAACCACCCCTTTCCGAGCGGGTCGTCGTTCACGGTGGCGGGCGTGCCCTCCAGCTCGGCGTTGACCTCCACGACCTCGCCGGCGACCGGGGCATAGACCTCGCTCGCCGCCTTGACGCTCTCCACCACGGCGGCCTCCGCGCCCTTGGCGAGGCTCTTGCCGACGGCCGGCAGCTCCACGAACACGACGTCGCCGAGCTGCTGCTGGGCGTAGTCGCTGATCCCCACCGTGCCGATGTCGCCTTCGACCCGGATGTATTCGTGGTCCTTGGTGAACTTGATGGTCATGGGCGGCTCCTGAGGGTGGCGGTGGGTGCGGGATCTCGGGTCGTCAGGGACGGGTAGCTGGGCGCGAACTCTCTCCCGCGCAGCGGGGGAGATGTCGGCGCAGCCGACAGAGGGGGCGGTCGTGCGTCACGATGGACGTCGAAGCGCTCGGCCGCCCCCTCCCTGCCCTCCCCCGCTGCGCGGGAGAGGGTTCCGGATCGCGGAATGGGGCAGGCGCCCGTCCTCACGACGCGGCCTTGCGCACGTAGCGGTGCGGCACGAAGGGCAGCGCGACGACGGTGGCGGGGAGCGCCTGGCCGCGCACCATCAGGGCCAGCGCGGTGCCGGGCGCGGCGTGGGCGGGCGCGACATACCCCATCGCGATCGGGCCGCCGACCGTGGGGCCGAAGCCGCCGGAGGTGACCTTGCCGACGGGCTGGCCCTCCGGCGTCACGATCTCGGCGCCCTCGCGGGCCGGAGCGCGGCCTTCCGGCAGGAGGCCGACGCGGATGCGGGACGGGCCGTCCGCCAGCTCGCGGCTGATGCGCTCGAAGCCCGGGAAGCCGCCGTCCTGGCGCCGGCGCTTGCCCATGGACCACACGAGGGCGGCCTCCACCGGCGAGGTGGTTGGGTCTATGTCGTGGCCATAGAGGCAGAGCCCGGCCTCGAGCCGCAGCGAATCGCGGGCGCCGAGGCCGATCGGTTTCACCAGCGGGTCGGCGAGCAGCGCGCTCGCGACAGCGTCGAGCTTTTTCGCGGACACCGAGATTTCGTAGCCGTCCTCGCCCGTGTAGCCCGAGCGCGAGACCTGCACCGGAATGCCGTCGAAGCTGGTCGAGATGGCGGTCATGAACGCCATCTCGGCGACGCCGCGGGCGTGGCGGTCCAGCGCCTCGGCGGCCTTGGGCCCCTGCAGGGCCAGGAGCCCGCGCCCGTCGGCGCGCAGCAGGCGAACGCCGGCGGGCAGGTTGCGCTCCAGATGGGCCCAGTCCTGCGCCTTGCCGGCGGCGTTGACGACCAGCATCAGCACGCCGTCCTCGTCCGGGTCGGCCGGGCGGGTGATCATGAAGTCGTCGAGGATGCCGCCATCGTCGGCCAGGAACTGCGAATAGCGCTGCTGGCCGGGCTTGAGGCCCAGCACGTCTGCCGGGCACAGCGCCTCGAGTGCGCGGGCGGTGGTCTCGTGGTCGGGGCCGATCAGGAAGCCCTGGCCCATGTGCGACACGTCGAACAGGCCGGCGCTTTCGCGCGTCCAGGCGTGCTCGGCCAGGATGCCGGTCGGGTATTGCACCGGCATCTCGTAACCGGCGAACGGCACCATGCGGGCGCCGAGCGCACGGTGGCGCGCATGAAGAGGGGTGACGGCGATCGGGGCATCGGAGTCGGCGCTGGGCTCGGCCATTCGGGTCTCCCGGACAGGATTGCGCGGCCGGGCCCCATCGGCCCGGTTCGCGCCCCCTCTGTCCGAAGACCTGAGAGATTTCCCCCGGCCGCTATCGAAGGGCCGAGGTTACCCCCGTCGGTGGGCGTTTCGCTCGCGCGAACGCCGCTTTCCAGAGCGCCAGCTCTCCGCGGTCCATTGGGCCTGAGCGTTTCCGGGGCGGTTGCGCCTTCGGCGCCGACCGGGTGCAAAGACGACCCTGCCGGACTCTTCCGCGGAGATCAGAAGCACCACTTTGGTAGGCGAGCCGCGGGGGTGAGTCAACGCGGGCGGACCGGCTCCGGCCAAGGGCCGCTTCAGCAGGCCGTGACCTCAAGATCCTCGGGCCCCACGCTCCTCGCCTCCAACCGCAAATCCAGCGCGCGGAGCACGCAAAGGACGGTCGAAAGACGCGGGTCGCCCTCGCTGAGCTCCCTTGCGAGCTTGTCGACGGCTAAGCCAGCCTTCTCGGCGAGTTCCGCAATTCCTTGCGCCTGGGCCACGACGCTGAGCGCGGCGGAAATGTACGCCGCATCGCCAATTATAAATGAGGCGCTGACCAGATCGCGCTGATAAGCGGCAGTCACCGACGTAGTCGGCGGGATTGAAGGAAAATTCCACCAGCATCGTCGAAACTCGGGTTCAGGCTCGCAGAAGCGACCCGCCCTCACCCCCGCTTGCGCTTCTTCACCGGGGCGCCGCGCCCCTGGGGATCGAAGCCGATATAGATCTCGAGGTCGCCGGGGCCATCCTTGGGAGCCGTCAGGCCATCCTGCACCATCACGAAGCTGGCGCGCACGTCGCCTTGCGGGATGGTGACGCTGCCGCGCTGGAGCACCGACGAGACCACCTTGTCGCCCTTCTTCACCACGAAGCGGATGGGCGCCACATAGGTCCCCGGCGATCCGCCGGCGCCGAGCACGGCCGCGCCTTCCAGCCCGACCTTGATGGAGATCTGGTTGCCGACAACCCGGCACTCGCGCGCCGTCTGGCCGATGGAGAGCTGGCTGCGGACGTCGCCGCCGGCTTCCTGGCGCAACGCCGCCGCGCCGTCGAGGATCTGCACGGAGGGGCAGTCCACCTCTTCCTCGGGCGGGTTCATGGACGGCGGAACCGTGGTGCCGCCATAGCGAAAGATGTTCATGAAGCTGGAGCCGCCCGACGCCGAGGCCGCCTGCGGCTCAGCCGATCCGCCGAAGGTGTTGCAGCCGGCCAGCAGGCCCGCGGAGCCCAAAAGGGCGGCCAGACGGAGAACGCGCGATACGGACCGGATCATCGAACACTCCAAGCAAGCGCAACCGTGGCGGTGCGGCGGCAGGTGCTTAACACACGAGACCCCGACGGGGCGAGGATGGCGCGAGACGGAAGGCGAGTCGCCGCAACCGTCAAGGCAGGGATTCGAAGGCCTTCGGGAAGCCGTTGAGCGACACCGGGATGCCGATGCCCTCCTCGGGCGTCTGGAACACGATGAAGGTGGCGGCCTTGCCGCTCTTCAGCTTGCCCAGGAGCTCGTCCTCCATGATGACCTCGGCGACGCAGCCGGTGGGCAGGCAGCGCACGAAGCCGGCGCGGCCGACATCCGCCTGGTCGATCTTGAGGCCGAGCCCGGCGGGCAGCAGCACGCCGAGGGGCGCGATGACGCGCAGGAGGCGGCTCTTGCCGTCGGCGGTCTTCAGCACGATCACCACCAGGGTGACGTTCGGCTTGTCCTCGGCCTGGACGCTCTGCACGAGAGCGCACTGTTCGACCTTGGCGCCGGCCGGCGTCTCGCACCGCATCTGCCAGTCGCCGAAGCTGTTCTTCACGGGACCCTGCGCGGCCGCCGGGGCGATAAACGCCAGCGCGGCGACAAGGCCCGCCGCGAGGCTCGCGGAAAGGCGGGGCGCCATCCGGGCCAGCATGTCGGTCAAGACCTTCGGCATGGGGACCGCTCCTGTTCTCGGGCCAAGCAAAAAGTTCGCCCGCGCCTCATATGATGAGACATTGCGGGGGCACGCGATGGTGGGACCATGGCCGCAAACGCGTGTCAAGGCGCGGTCCCCGATCCGACTTTGGTTTATAGGATGGGCGAAAGCGCCATTCTCGCGTGCTTATGACGCACAAAAAACGCGGACCGCTGCGGTTGCGGTGGTGGCGCCTTCGTGGTCTTTGCGCTAGATCAAGCTGCGCGAGGTTCAGGTCTGCGCGTCCAAAGCGGCTCCGTTCTCCCCCTCCCCCGTGGGGAACGCCGCCTTCGGAAAGACGCGACGCGCCGATGGGCCGGGCACATTCAGGTCAGGAGATTCGCAGGTGACGATTCGTTTCTGGAACCGTTCAGCGCTCACGGCGCTCGGTCTCAGCATCCCCGGCCACGCCTTCGCGGCGGCCGGACATCCCGAACCCTGGCAAATGGGTTTCCAGGACGCCGTGTCTCCCGTCGCGGAGTTCGTCCACGACTTCCACACCGCGCTGGTCTGGATCATCACGATCATCACGCTGTTCGTGCTGGGCCTGCTGATCGCCGTGGTGGTGAAGTTCAACGAGAAGGCCAATCCGGTCCCCTCGCGGACGACGCATCACACCGGCCTCGAGATCGCCTGGACGATCATTCCGGTGCTGATCCTGGTTGGCATCGCGATCCCGTCCTTCAGGCTGCTGAAGTACCAGATCGAGCTGCCCAAGGCCGACATCACCGTGAAGGCGATCGGCAACCAGTGGTACTGGTCCTACGAGTACCCGCAGGACCAGGGCGGCGGCTTCAAGTTCGACAGCTACATGCTGACGCGCGAGGACGCCCAGAAGGCCGGCCAGCCGGCGCTGCTGGCGGTGGACAACGAGGTCGTGCTCCCGGCCGGCAAGACGGTGGTCTTCCAGGTGGTGGGCGCGGACGTGATCCATTCCTTCTCGGTGCCGTCTCTGGCCTTCCGCATGGACGCCATTCCGGGCCGCATGAACCAGACCTGGTTTAAGACGGACCGCGAGGGCGTTTATTACGGCCAGTGCTCGCGCCTGTGCGGCCAGAACCACGCCTACATGCCCATCGCCATCCGGGTGGTGAGCCAGGACAAGTACACGGCGTGGCTCGCGGACGCGAAAAAGAAGTTCGCCTCCAACGACGCCGGCGCGGCCGTGAAGGTCGCCTCGCGCTCGGCTCCGGTCGAGTGACGGCCTGAGGCCTTTCGAAGCTTAAACTGCGAACAGGACAGCGGAAGCTTGGCTTCCAGCGATCTGGGACACGACACAATGGCAACTGCTGCGGCACACGCGCACGACGACGCGCACGCACATCACCCGACCGGCTGGCGCCGCTGGGTGCTGTCGACGAACCACAAAGACATCGGGACGATGTACCTGATCTTCGGCCTCATGGCCGGCCTGATCGGCGGCGCGCTCTCGATCGCGATGCGCCTCGAGCTCCAGGAGCCCGGGCTGCAGTACTTCACCAATCCGCAGACCTACAATGTGTTCGTGACGGGTCACGGCCTCATCATGGTGTTCTTCCTGGTGATGCCCACCCTGATCGGCGGGTTCGGGAACTGGTTCGTGCCGCTCATGATAGGCGCGCCCGACATGGCGTTCCCGCGCATGAACAATATCTCGTTCTGGCTGCTGCCCTCCTCCTTCGCGCTGCTGCTGATCTCGCTGTTCGTGGAAGGCGCGCCCGGCTCCAACGGCTTCGGCGGCGGCTGGACGGTGTATCCGCCGCTGTCGACCTCGGGCCACCCGGGCCCGGCGCTGGACTTCGGCATCCTGTCGCTGCATCTGGCCGGCGCTTCGTCGATCCTGGGCGCGATCAACTTCATCACCACCATCCTGAACATGCGCGCGCCGGGCATGACCCTGCACAAGATGCCGCTGTTCGCCTGGGCGATGCTGGTGACCGCGTTCCTGCTGCTGCTGTCGCTGCCGGTGCTCGCGGGCGCCATCACGATGCTGCTGACGGACCGCAACTTCGGCACGACCTTCTTCGACCCGGCCGGCGGCGGCGACCCGATCCTGTACCAGCACCTGTTCTGGTTCTTCGGTCACCCCGAAGTGTACATCATGATCCTGCCGGCCTTCGGCATCGTCAGCCACATCATCTCGACCTTCTCGCGCAAGCCCATCTTCGGCTATCTCGGAATGGCCTACGCGATGGTGGCGATCGGCGCGGTGGGCTTCGTGGTGTGGGCTCACCACATGTACACGGCCGGCCTGTCGCTCGACACGCAGCGCTACTTCGTGTTCGCCACCATGGTGATCGCGGTGCCGACGGGCGTGAAGGTGTTCTCCTGGATCGCCACGATGTGGGGCGGCTCGCTGCGTTTCCCCGCGCCGATGATCTGGGCGATGGGCTTCATCTTCCTGTTCACGGTCGGCGGCGTCACGGGCGTCGTGCTGGCGAACGCTGGCGTCGACCGGCAGCTGCACAACACCTACTACGTGGTGGCGCACTTCCATTACGTGCTGTCGCTGGGCGCGGTGTTCGGCATCTTCGCGGCCTGGTACTACTGGTTCCCGAAGATCTCCGGCTACGTGATCCCGGACTGGATCGGCCGCCTCCACTTCTGGATCGCCTTCGTGGGCGCGAACCTGCTGTTCTTCCCGATGCACTTCACGGGTCTGGCCGGCATGCCGCGTCACTACGTGGACTATCCGGACGCCTTCGCGGGCTGGAACCGCATCTCGTCCTTCGGCTCGTACATCTTCGCGCTCGGCCTGATCGTGTTCTTCTACGGCGTGTTCACGGCCTTCAGCCGCAAGGAAAAGGCCGGCGACAACCCGTGGGGCGAAGGCGCGACCACGCTGGAGTGGACGCTCTCGTCGCCCCCGCCCTTCCATCAGTTCGAGACGCTGCCGCGCATCACCGGCTCGGATCACTGATCGAGGCGAGACGTTTTCACCGGAGCCGGCTTCGGCCGGCTCCGGACTTTGTTGAAAAGCCCGATCCTTCGCCTGTCCGCCCCGCCGGGACGGAGACGCCGAGGACCGGTTCGCACCCGAACCGACCACCCACACGGAGCCTTTGACGCGTACATGTCAGCGGTCAGCGACAGCATCGTTCAAGACAGCATCGGGCAGAGCCAGTCCGGCCTCTCC
The DNA here is from genome assembly GCF_056400925.1 of Alsobacter sp. P4_H11. Lineage (NCBI taxonomy): Bacteria > Pseudomonadati > Pseudomonadota > Alphaproteobacteria > Hyphomicrobiales > Alsobacteraceae > Alsobacter > Alsobacter sp. P4_H11. Next base: position 161,702 of record NZ_JBFUKI010000013.1, on the reverse strand, counting down.
AACGGCATGGCGGGCGATTTCTTCGCCCTGCTGAAGCCGCGGGTGATGTCGCTCGTGGTGTTCACCGCGCTGGTCGGCATGATGCTGGCCCCGCACGTGAACCCGGTGATCGGCTTTGCGGCCCTGCTCGCCATCGCGGTGGGCGCCGGCGCGTCCGGCTGCCTCAACATGTGGTACGACGCCGACATCGACGCCCTGATGCGGCGCACCGCCAAGCGGCCGATCCCGGCCGGCAAGGTGACGCGCGACGAGGCGCTGGGCTTCGGCCTGACGCTGTCGATCGGCTCGGTGGTCACGCTCGGGCTGATCACCAACTGGGTCGCGGCCGGCTTGCTGGCCTTCACGATCTTCTTCTACGTCGTGATCTATTCGATGTGGCTGAAGCGGGCGACCGCGCAGAACATCGTGATCGGCGGCGCGGCCGGCGCCTTCCCGCCCATGATCGGCTACGCGGCCGTCACCGGCACGGTGTCGATCGAGACGGTCGTGCTGTTCGCCATCATCTTCCTGTGGACGCCGCCGCACTTCTGGGCGCTCGCGCTGGTGAAGTCCGACGACTACCGCCGCGCCGGCATCCCGATGCTGCCCGTGGTGGCGGGCGACGACCACACCCGCCTGCAGATCCTCATCTACACGCTGATCGTCGTCCCGGTCGCGATGCTGCCCTTCGTGATGGGCTTCGCGGGGCTGCCCTATGCGCTCACGGCCGGCGTCACCGGCGTGATAATGCTCGTGCTCGCCTGGCGCATCTTCACGCGCCGCGAGGGCGAGGCGGCCCGCAAGGCCGCGTTCGGGATGTTCGGCTTCTCGATCCTCTACCTGTTCCTGCTCTACGCCGTGCTGCTGGGCGAGTTCATGGTCGGCCATGACCGCGTCGCCGCGCTGGGCTCCTTCGCAGCCCGCCTCCTTTCGGGAGCCGCGTCGTGATCGAGCAGAAGCCCGGCATCGTGCTGACCGCCGAGGAGGCCAAGCGCCGCCGCTCGCGTTCGGTCGCGCTCGGGCTCGTGCTGGGCGGCCTCGTGCTGTTGTTCTTCGTCGTCACCGTCGCCAAGCTGGGCGGCAACGTCCTCAACAGGCCGATGTGATGGAACAGGATCGCCCCTCCCCACCCTCTCCTGCCACGTCGCGTGCGACGCGCCGCACGCTGTTTGCGTGCGTGTTCACGGTGGTGGGCATGGTCGGGCTTTCCTATGCGGCCGTGCCGCTCTACCGCATGTTCTGCCAGGCCACGGGCTTTGGCGGCACGCCGCTGATCGCCACGCAGGCGTCCAAGACCACGGGCGAGCGCGTGTTCAAGGTGCGGTTCGACTCCAACGTGTCGACTGGCCTTGGCTGGCGCTTCGAGCCGGAGCAGCCGAGCATCGACGTGAAGGTCGGCGAGACCGCGACCGTGTTCTACAAGCTCATCAACGGCAGCACGAAGCCCGGGACCGCGATCGCGTCCTTCAACGTCGCGCCCGAGATGACCGGAGCCTATTTCAACAAGCTCCAGTGCTTCTGCTTCAACGAAATCACGCTGGCGGCGGGCGAGACGCTCGAAGCGCCGGTGGTGTTCTATGTCGACCCCGAGATCGTGAAGAACCGCGATCTGGCGAGCGCGACCGAGATCACCCTGAGCTACACCATCTTCCCGACCAAGGGCTCCGCAAAGCCCCTGGCCGAAAATGCCGACCCCACACGCAAACCTAAGCTATAAGCGGCACGCGGGCGCCAGAATCGCCCGTGGATCGTATCGGAGAGCGACCCTGATGGCCGACGTCCACGCCAAGAACCACGACTACCACCTCGTCGACCCGAGCCCCTGGCCGTTCGTCGGATCGATCAGCGCCTTCGTGATGGCGCTGGGCGCGATCATGTGGATGAAGAACATGGCGCTCGGCGGCCTGCATGCAGGCCCGGTGCTGTTCGGCGCCGGCTTCATCGGCGTGCTCTACACCATGCTGGCCTGGTGGTCGGACGTCATCAACGAGGCCGAGCACAAGGGCGACCACACCCGCGTGGTGCAGATCAGCCACCGCTACGGCATGATCATGTTCATCGCCTCCGAGGTGATGTTCTTCGTGGCGTGGTTCTGGGCCTATTTCGACGCCAGCCTGTTCGCCAACGAGGCCAAGCAGTTCGCCCGCTTCGAGCTGACGGGCGGTCACTGGCCGCCGAAGGGCATCGAGGTGTTCGATCCCTTCCACCTGCCGCTGCTGAACACCCTGATCCTGCTGACCTCCGGCACCACGGTGACCTGGGCCCACCATGCCCTGCTGCACAATGACCGCCAGGGCCTGAAGTGGGGCCTGATCCTCACCGTGATCCTGGGCGCGCTGTTCTCGGTCGTGCAGGTCTACGAGTATTCGCACGCCCACTTCGCCTTCAAGGGCTCGATCTACGGCGCCACCTTCTTCATGGCGACGGGCTTCCACGGCTTCCACGTGCTGATCGGCACCATCTTCCTGCTGGTCTGCCTGATCCGCGCCCTGAAGGGCCACTTCACCCCGCAGCGTCACCTCGGCTTCGAGTTCGCGGCCTGGTACTGGCACTTCGTGGACGTGGTGTGGCTGTTCCTGTTCGTCGCCATCTACCTGAAGGGCTCCAACTGGGGCGCCGCCGTAGGCGCCGCCGCCGCGCACTGACGGGAGAGGGTCTCTCTTCACCCTCCCCTTGAGGGGGAGGGTCGACGGCCGCAGGCCGGCGGGGTGGGGTGAAGCCGGGGACGAGCTCCGACTCCGGCAACCACCTGAGCAGACAACCCAGGTTCCGTACAACGCCCGGCAGCACCCCACCCCGCCGCTTCGCGGCGACCCGCCCCCTCAAGGGGAGGGTGGGAGCTGCGGCCTCGAATTCCGGATCAGGCGGCCCCCGGGCCGCCTTTTCGCTTTCAGAGAAAGTTTGCATCCTTGGATCGTCGCCTCACCCGTCTCATCGCGCCGGCCATCGCCACGCTGGTCGGCTTCGCCATCCTGGTCGGGCTCGGCTTCTGGCAGATCGAGCGCCTGGGCGCGAAGCAGCGGCTGCTGGCGCGGGTCGAGGCGCGGATGCACGCCGAGCCCGGGCCCCTGCCGCCCGAGGCCGACTGGGCGGGGCTCAACTCCAAGAACGTCGACTACCAACGGGTGCGCGTCACCGGGCGCTTCCTGCATGACAAGGAAGCCCACCTCAACGGCTTCATCGCGTTGCCGACCACCGGCCCGGCCCCGGCCAACACGCTGATGGGCTTCTTCATCCTCACTCCGTTGCAGCTCGCCGATGGCTCGGTCGTGATCGTCAACCGCGGCATCGTGCCGACCGAGCTGCGCGATCCGGCCAAGCGGGCCGAAGGGCAGCCGGCGGGGGACGTCACCGTGACGGGGCTGCTGCGGATGCCCGAGCACCCCGGCGTGTTCGTGCCCAACAACGACCCTGCCAGGAACAACTGGTTCTCGCGCGATCCGGTCGCGATCGGCCAGGCCAAGGGCCTCACGCGCGTCGCCCCCTTCGTGGTGGACGCGGACGCGACGCCCGTTCCGGGCGGCTGGCCCCGGGGCGGCAACACGGTCGTGAGCTTCCCCAACAACCACCTGCAATACGCCTTCACGTGGTTCGCGCTGGCGCTGTGCATCCTGGGGGTGTTCGGCTTCTGGGCACGTCAGCAGTTGAAGGACGGCTCTGCGTGAACCTGCGCTTGTCAGGCCCCGACCGGGCTCCTACCCTCGCGTCGCACTGAAGAGGTCACCCGTGATCCATGTTTCCACCCGGGGCGAAGCGCCCGCCCTCGGTTTTTCCGACGCGCTGCTGACCGGCCTCGCCCGAGACGGCGGCCTCTACATGCCGGAAACCTGGCCGACTCTTACGCATGACGCGATCGCGGATCTCGCCGGCCTCTCCTACCCGGAGGTCGCGCGGCGCATCATCGGTCCCTTCGCGTCGGACATCGATCCCGCCGCTTTCTCGGCCATGGTGGACGCCGCCTATGCGACGTTCCGGCACCCGGCCGTGTGCCCGCTGGTGCAGCTCGGCGACAACCTCTTCGTTCTGGAGCTCTTTCACGGCCCGACGCTGGCGTTCAAGGACGTGGCCATGCAGCTCCTCGGCCGCATGATGGATCACGTGCTGGAACAGCGCGGCCAGCGCGCCACCATCGTGGGTGCCACGTCGGGCGACACCGGCGGCGCGGCCATCGACGCCTTCAAGGGCCTTAAGCGGGTCGACGTGTTCATCCTCTACCCGCAGGGCCGGGTGAGCGAGGTACAGCGCCGGCAGATGACCACCGTGGACGCCGAGAACGTCCACGCGGTCGCGGTGGAGGGCGACTTCGACGACTGCCAGGCGCTCGTGAAGGCGCTGTTCAACAACCACGCGTTCCGCGACGAGCTGATGCTGTCCGGCGTCAACTCCATCAACTGGGCCCGCATCGTCGCCCAGGTGGTCTACTATTTCACGGCCGCCGTGAGCCTCGGCGCGCCACACCGGCCGGTGAACTTCTCCGTGCCGACCGGCAATTTCGGCGACGTGCTGGCCGGCTGGGTGGCCAAGCGCATGGGCCTGCCGATCGGCGGTCTCAATGTCGCCACCAACGCCAACGACATCCTGGCCCGCGCCATCGCGACCGGCCGTTACGAGGCGACCGGCGTGGTGCCGACCTCGTCGCCCTCCATGGACATCCAGGTCTCGTCCAATTTCGAGCGCCTCCTGTTCGAGGCGCATGGCCGCGACGGCGCTACCGTCCGGCGGCTCATGCAGGGCCTTTCGCAGAGCAAGTCCTTCACGATCGAGCCCGCCGCGCTCGACCAGATCCGGGCCGAGTTCTCGGCCAGCCGGGTCGACGAGGCCGGCGTCCGGGCCGAGATGGCCGGCACGTTCCAAAGCAGCGGCTACACGCTCGATCCGCACACGGCCGTGGGCGTCGCCAGCGCCCGCACGGTGCTGGCGCGCGAGCCCAAGACTCCGATGGTGGTGCTCGGCACCGCCCATCCGGCCAAGTTCCCGGACGCCGTGGAAGCCGCCACGGGACAGAGGCCGGCCTTGCCGGCGCATCTCGCGGATCTTCTCCAGCGTCCCGAGCATTTCACCGTGCTGCCCAATGATCAGGCAGCGATCGAGACATTCGTCCGTCACAAGGCCAGGGCCGCCGGGTCCCGGCAGGGAGCCGCCGCATGAATGCGCCCCCGCGCAACAAGGACCTGAAATTCGGCGCGCCGCGGCAGGAGGCGGTGCGCATCACCACGCTGCCGAACGGGTTGCGCGTCGTCACCGAAACCATCCCGCAACTCGCCACCGCGTCGCTCGGCGTCTGGATCGGCGCGGGCGCGCGGCACGAGCGCGACGGCGAGCAGGGCCTCGCGCACCTGCTGGAGCATATGGCCTTCAAGGGCACGCGCCGGCGCTCGGCGCTCGAGATCGTGGCCGAGATCGAGGCCGTGGGCGGCGACCTCAACGCCGAGACCAGCGTGGAGCGCACCTCCTACTACGTGCGCCTGCTGGGCGAGGACGTGCCGCTGGCGCTCGATATCCTGTCCGATATCCTCACCGAGCCGGCCTTCGACAAAGGCGAGCTCCGGCGCGAGAAGGGCGTCGTGCTGCAGGAGATCGGCGCCTGCGAGGACACGCCGGACGAGATCGTCTTCGACATGTTCATGGAGACCGCCTATGGGGGCGCGCCTATCGGGCGGCGCATCCTGGGCACGCCCAAAACCGTGCGGGCGCAGACGCCCGAGAGCATGAGCGGCTTCCTGGAGCGGCAATATCGCGGCCCCGACATGGTGGTGGCGGCCGCCGGCGCGGTGGACCACGACGCCGTGGTGGACGAGGTCTCGCGTCGCTTCGCGAAGTTCGGAGCCGAAGTCGCGCCCGAGCCCGTGGCGGGCGTCTACACGGGCGGCGACCAGCGCAAGATCCGCAAGCTCGAGCAGGCCCACATGGTGGTGGGCTTCGCGGGCGCCTCCTTCAACCATCCCGATCACTACGCCCTGCATGTGTTCTCGAACCTGCTGGGCGGCGGCATGTCGTCCCGCCTGTTCCAGGAAATCCGGGAGAAGCGCGGCCTCTGCTACGAGATCTACTCGTTCCACCAGCCCTTCTCGGACACCGGCACCTTTGCGGTGTATGGCGGCACCGGCGAGGACAAGCTGGCCGAGTTCATGCCCGTGATGCTCGACTGCCTGCGCGAGGCGGCGGAGCGGCCCACCGAGGAGGAGGTCGTCCGCGCCAAGCAGCAGATCAAGGTCTCGCTGCTGATGGGGCTCGAGTCCTCCGCCCGCCGGGCCGAACAGATGGCCCGCCACGTGCTCGCCTTCGGGCGCGTGATGCCGCGCGAGGAGATCGTGGCCGCCATCGAGGCGATCACGCTGGACGACGTGAAGCGCGTCGCCGCCGCCACGCTGGCGAGCGCGCCCACGGTCACGGCCGTCGGGCCCGTGCGCAAGCTCATGGACACGTCGCGGATCGCCGCCCATCTGGGCTCGGCGAAGCCGGCGGCGTAAGGCCGCCCCGGTGGCGTTCTTCCGCCTGCCCATCGCCGCCGAGGAGCCCCCCGGCATCCGCGGCAAGGGGCTCGCGCTGCGCCCGCCCCGGCTGGAGGATTTTGACGCCTGGGCGGCGCTGCGCGAGGCGAGCCGCGACTTCCTGAAGCCGTGGGAGCCCGTGTGGCCTTCGGACGACCTGACCAAGCCGGCCTTTCGCCGCCGGCTGAAGCGCTACGCGCGCGAGATCGAGGACGATTCGGCCTACCCGTTCTTTCTGTTCCGCGAAGCCGACGGCGCGCTGCTGGGCGGCCTGACGCTCGGCATGGTGCGCCGCGGCGTGTCGCAGGCGGCGACGCTGGGCTACTGGATGGGCCAGCCGCATGCGGGCGCCGGCGCGATGACGACCGGCGTGCGCCTCGCCTGCACGTATGCGTTCGAGACGCTGCGGCTGCGGCGCATCGAGGCGGCCTGCGTGCCCTACAACATCGCGTCGACGCGGGTTCTCGAGAAGGTCGGCTTCCAGCGCGAGGGCTACGCCCGGCAATATCTGTGCATCGACGGGCTGTGGCAGGACCACCTGCTCTTCGCCCTGCTGCGGGCCGAGTTTGCGGCGGACACACCCTCGCCTTGATGGGCGGCGAGAACCACGCCGTGTTCCTCCCGATGGGGCGAGCCCGCCTTGCCCTCCTCCCTTCCGACAGCTACCACTGCTGACGCTTCGCCGCCCGCCCGGGAGGTTCGGCGCCGATTCCCCAGGACGTCCTCGTTGCGTTTTCTCAGGTTCATTTTCGCCTTGGCCGGGCTCGTCCTCGCGCTGGCGGCCGTCCCCGGGACGGCCCTGGCGCTCGATCCCGTGTCGGTGCGGACCGGCAGCGCGGCTGTGGACCTGCTGCCCTTCGTGGAGCGCTCGCGCTCCGACGGCGACCTGATCCAGATTTCCACAGCTCCCGGCGCGGACGGCATCGTCCGGCGCATCGCCATCAAGGCGAAGGAGGCCGGCACGCGGCCGGACTGGATCGTCTTCGCGCTCAAGAACGACACCAACGAGCAGCTCACCCGCTGGCTCGTGGCCCCGCATTTCCGGCTGGTGAACTCCGGCGTGGTGTCGCCCGACCTCGGCGCGACGCGCATCACGGCCGTGACGGCGAGCCAGGGCGAAAGCCCGGACCGCGAGGACAACGCCGAGGCCGACATCTTCGAGATCGTGCTCGATCCCGGCTCGACGGTGACGTACATCGCCGAGCTCGCCAATCCGAAGCTGCCGCAGCTCTATCTGTGGAACCCGGACGATTACAAGGAGAAGGCCAACGGCCTGACCCTCTACCGCGGCATCGTGATCGGCATCGCGGGGCTGCTGGCGCTGTTTCTCACCATCGTGTTCGTCGTGAAGGGCGCGGTGATCTTCCCGGCCGCCGCGGCGCTTGCCTGGGCGGTGCTGGCCTATATCTGCATCGATTTCGGCTTCTGGCAGAAGATCGTCCCCACCACGCCGCAGGGCGAGCAGGTCTACCGATCGGCCGCTGAGGCCGTGCTGGCCGCCACCCTGCTGGTGTTCCTGTTCGCCTACCTCAACCTCAACCGCTGGCACGTGCGCTACAGCCACGTGACGGCCGGCTGGCTGGTGTTCCTCACTGCCCTGATCGGGCTCGCGGTGTTCGACCCCGTGATGGCGGCCGGCGTGGCGCGCATCTCGATCGCGGCCGTGGCGGCCGTGGGCTTCCTGCTGGTCGTCTACCTTTCCACCCACAATTACGACCGCGCCGTGATGCTGGCGCCGACCTGGTTCCTGCTGCTGGTGTGGGTGATCGCCACCGCGTTCGCGATCTCGGGCCAGCTCACCAACGACTTCGTGTCCCCGGCCCTGCTGGGCGGCCTGGTGCTGATCGTGATGCTGATCGGCTTCACGGTGATGCAGCACGCCTTTGCGGGCGGCGCGCTGGCGCAGGGGCTGGTCAGCGACGCCGAGCGCAAGGCGCTGGCGCTGGCGGGCTCCGGCGACACCGTGTTCGACTGGGACGTGACGGCCGACCGCGTGTTCGTGAGCCCCGAGGTGGAGGCGCAGCTCGGCCTGAAGCGCGGCGCGCTGGAGGGGCCCGCCGCGAACTGGCTGGAGGTGATGCACCCCTTCGACCGCGACCGCTTCCGGGCCACGCTGGACGCCGTGCTGGAGCAGCGCCGCGGGCGCGTCTCGCTGGACTTCAGGTTGAAGACCTCGGACGGCCACTACTACTGGTACGCGCTGCGCGCCCGCCCGGTGGTGGGCTCCGACGGCGAAGTGGTGCGCGTGGTCGGCACCCTCGGCGACGTCACCGAGATGAAGACCGCCGAGGAGCGCATCCTCCACGACGCCGTCCACGACAATCTCACCGGCCTGCCGAACCGCCGCCTGTTCCTGGACCGGCTCGACAACGCCCTGACGCTGGCACGCACCGACGACGACGTGCGCCCCACCGTGATCGTGCTCGACCTCGACCGGTTCAAGCAGATCAACGAATCGGTGGGCCTGCCGGCCGGGGACTCGATCCTGCTCGCGGTGGCGCGCCGGCTCGGGCGGCTCCTGAAGCCGCAGGACACGCTCGCGCGCGTCACCGGCGACCAGTTCGGCCTGCTGCTTTTGTCCGAGCGCGAGCCCGACCGGATCACCATGCTGGCCGACACCATTCGGCGCGTCGTCACCACCCCGGTTGTGTTCGGCGACCGCGAGATATTCCTCACCGCGTCCACCGGAATCGCGCTGCCGGATCCGAGCTCCCAGTCGCGCGGCGAGGACGTCTTGCGCTCGGCCGAGATCGCGATGATGCACGCCAAGAAGCTCGGCGGCGACCGCATCGAGGTGTTCCGCCCCGCCATGCGGGCGCAGCGCACCGACCGTCTGGCGCTGGAGATGGACCTGCGTCGCGCCGTCGAGCGCAACGAGATCAAGATGCTGTTCCAGCCCATCGTCCGGCTGGAGGATCGCACCGTCGCGGGTTTCGAGGCGCTGATGCGCTGGGACCATCCCAAGCATGGCCGCCTCGCCCCGGCGGAGTTCATCTCCATCGCGGAGGAGAGCGGGCTCATCATCGAACTTGGCGTCTTCGCGCTCGATCGCACCGCCCAGGAGCTCGCCGCCTGGCAGCGCGCGCTGGAGGTGGACCCGCCCATCTTCGCCAGCGTCAACGTGTCGAGCCGCCAGCTTTTGCGCCACGACCTCCTGCAGGACGTCAAGATGGTGCTGTCGCGCTACCCGGTGCAGCGCGGCACGCTGAAGCTCGAAATCACCGAGAGCCTGGTGATGGAGAACCCGGAATACGCCACCCAGATCCTGACCCGCATCGCCGATCTCGGCGCCGGGCTGTCGCTGGACGATTTCGGCACCGGCTACTCGTCGCTCTCCTACCTGCAGCGCTTCCCGTTCGACACCATCAAGATCGACCGCTCCTTCGTGAAGCCGGACGGCAAGGGCGCCCGCCCGGTGATCCTGCGCTCGATCATCACGCTGGCGCACGACCTCGGCATGGAAGTGGTCGCCGAGGGCGCGGAAACCGAGTCCGACGCCATCGAACTCTACCAGCTCGGCTGCGAGCACGCGCAGGGCTACGCCTTCGGCCCGCCCATGACGGCGCTGGAAGCGCGCAAGCTGGTCGGGGCGGCGGCGGAGGCGGCGTGAGCTAGCGGGGGCGGTTCTGGGCGTTGTGGTAGACGGCGACAATCTCGATCCAGCGTGTTGCTGGGCTCGCGCGATACACCGCGACGTAAGGCAAGCCGGGGATGATCCACTCCCGCAGACCGGGTGTAACGCTGCGACGGCCAATCTCGGGAAAACTAATCAGAAGCGTTAACGTTGCATAGATGTCGTCAATAACTTTGATCGCTGCGGTTGCATCGTTTGCAGCGATGTAGTCGTGGATGCGGTCCAGTTGGCGGAGGGCCCGCCTTCCGAACCTGAGCCTCACGATTTGTACTTGGCCCGGAAGCGCTCGACCTCGTCGTCAGTGGCGAATTCGAGGGTCCCGGCCTCGAGCTGCGCGGCCAGTTCCTCAACTTCGGCGCGCTGCTCAGCAGACAGCAAATCGCCTTGTGGCAGCCGCTGATTGTAGATGATCGCCTCGAACGCGTCCTTCTCGGACTCGTCCAGATCTTCCCAAGCGCGGAGAGCAGCGTCGATTTTTCCCATGCGGGTCATCTTAGCATATATCACGCAGCTGTCTAACGCTCACGCGTGCCCGGCCTCGGTCGACAGCATCGCGGGATCGACGCCGATCTTCCGCAGCGCGCGGTCGTATTTCGTCTCGAAACCGCCGTCGAACAGCAGTTGCGGGTCGGCCTCGCAGTGCAGCCAGCCGTTCTCGTTGATCTCGGTTTCGAGCTGGCCCGCGCCCCAGCCGGCGTAGCCCAGCGCCAGGATGGCGTCGCGCGGGCCGCCGCCTGTCGCGATGGCGCGCAGGATGTCGACGGTCGCGGTGAGGCAGATGCCGTCGTCGATCGGCAGGGTCGACTTGTCGATGAAGAAATCGGACGAGTGCAGCACGAAGCCGCGGCCGGTCTCCACCGGGCCGCCCTTCAGCACCTTGAAGCGCTCGGCGCGTTCCGGCAGCTTGATGCCGCTGTCGGCCGTGATGATCTCGAGCTGCTCGAGAAGATGCGGGAATTCGATGTTCGGCGCCGGCTGGTTGATCACCAGCCCCATCGCGCCCTCGGGCGAGTGCGCGCAGACATAGATCACCGTGCGGGCGAAGCGCTCGTCCGGCATGCCCGGCATTGCGATCAGCATCTGCCCGTCCAGGAAGCCGCGGGACGTCATCGCGACGGAATTCTCGATGGTTTCAAGGAACATGATCGTATGCCCATTTGCCTCCGAAGCCAACGCGGGCCCGGGCGCGCCGTTCCAAGGGCCCATCACCGTCTCGTCACTTTGCGAGCGCGGGCGGCTCTGGCATGAGAGGCGGATGACGCTTTTTCGCTCCGCCTCCGCCCTGCTGCTCGCCTGCGCATGCGCGGCTGCTCCGTCGCTGGCCGCCTCGCCGGGCGCGTCGGACTGGCAGTCTGGCTTCCACGCCTCGTTCCGTCTCGTGGACGGCGGCGCGGGCGACAAGCCCGGCCAGCGCCTCGCCGGCGTCGAGATCCGGCTCGATCCCCACTTCAAGACCTATTGGCGCATGCCGGGCGACTCCGGCCTGCCGCCGAGCTTCGACTGGGCGCGCTCGGAGAACGTGAAGCACGTCGAGGTGCTCTGGCCCGCGCCGACGCGTTTTCAGGACGTCGCCGGGTCGTCGATCGGCTACAAGGACAACGCGCTCCTGCCCGTGCGGGTGACGCTGACCGATCCCGCCAAACCCGCGAAGCTCGACCTCAAGCTCGACTATGCGGTCTGCGAGCAGATCTGCATTCCGGTGAACGGCGAGGCCACGCTGCCGCTGGGCGGCCTGCTCGCCCCCTTCGCGTCGAGCGTCCGCGACGCCGTCGCGCGCACGCCCAAGCCCGGCAAAATCGGCGACCGCGAGGCCCCGGCGATCGCCGGCCTTGAGCCGACGCCGGACGACAAGGCAGTGCTGGCCACCACGCTGACGCCCGCCGGCGCGGCCACGGACATCTTCGTCGAGGGCCCCACGGCCGACTGGCTGTTCGGCGTTCCGGCGCTCACAACCGAGACAGTCGAAGGCGATGTCCGTCGCGCCACGTGGCGGCTTTCCGTGGAGGCGCGGCCGGCGGACGCCAGGCTGGCGGGCCAGCCGCTCACCGTTACGCTGACGGCGAGCGACAAGGCCGTGGAAGCCCATCTCGACGCCACGATCAAGCCGCACTAGATCTAGGCCGTCATGACGCAGGGCGGGTTCCCCGCCCGGCCCCTGCGCTGAGCATCATGTCCGGGCCGCGCCCGAGATCCCCAGGAGAGTTTTCGATGAGCATCGCAGTCGGCGATACCCTGCCCCAGGCCACGTTCCGCGTCATGACCGAGAACGGCCCGGCCGCCAAGACCACCGAGGAGATCTTCTCGGGCCGCAAGGTCGTGCTCTTCGCCGTGCCGGGCGCCTTCACACCTACCTGCCACAAGAACCACCTGCCGGGCTTCATCGAGAAGGCCGACGAGATCCTCGCCAAGGGCGTGGACGCCATCGCGGTGACGGGCGTGAACGATGTGTTCGTGATGGACGCCTGGGCCAAGTCCACCGGCGGCTCCGGCAAGATCGAGTTCCTGTCCGACGGCAACGGCGACTTCGCCAAGGCCCTCGGCCTCGCCCTCGACGGCACGGGCTTTGGCCTCGGCACTCGCTCGCAGCGCTACTCCATGATCGTCGACGACGGCATCGTGCGCGCCGTCAACGTCGAGGACTCGCCCTCCAAGGCGGACGTCTCGGGCGCCGAGAACCTGCTGAAGCAGCTCTGAGCTGAGTGTCCGGCCCAACTCTCTCCCGCGGGGCGGGAGAGAGTTGTACGCACGACAACTAGGCCACAGCGCGGAACACGATAGCTTTAGCGCTGCGACGATCGCTCAATCCACACTCGCCGGCCACGACAGCACGGGACGGAGTTTCGCATTACGGGCTTCGAGAAAGTGGGCTCATAAAAACCTTCGGAGCATGCGTGACTGTGTCTGCTGAGCCGAACGTGGAACTGCCAATCTGAAATTTGTTCACAGATTTTGATACATGCTAGCTTTAAAGTTGTTCTTTTTAAATATTTCAGTGTTATCATATGGTAGTCAATTGTGAGGACCTAGTTTTGCTGGAAACTGTTCATAGCCAAGTTGCCAAATTTGGGGCCGTTGCAGCGATGATGTTGTTAACCGCATGCGAGACGGTGAAAGAGCCGCCGCCGCCACTAACGCCCTGCGAGGCAGGCGCTCGGTTGCTATCCAATAGGTACGCGACGCTTGCACAGCAAATGGCAGTGCTGGAGATAATGCGTAATCGTGGATGCCTCGGACAGCGTCAGACGACGAGCATTGACCTTAATATTAGAACCCAGCCCTAAGTTTGCACTGGCAGATTGTAAACGAACGAGCCGGAGGCGAAGCAATCCAGTCTAGCTGCCCCGCCTCTAGACTGGATTGCTTCGCTGTCGCTCGCAATGACGGGAGGGCGGCCCCGCCGTCGCAAGTCCTTGCTCCCGCTATGGGCCGTCATCCCCGGCGACCTGCGCAGCAGGTCGGGAAGGGGATCCAGAGCAAAGGCGCGGCTGCCCTGGATCCCCTTCCCGGCGCTTCGCGCCGCCGGGGATGACGGAAAGAGTTGAGCGTAATGCGATTGAACCGATGACGGCCCCGGCCGGCACGGCCTCAGCCGCCTGCCGCGCCGCGTTTCTTCGGCAAAAACGGCGCCATGCCCTCGCGCGCCAAGCCGTCGACCATCTCGTTCTCGGTGTGGCCGGCGTGGCCCTTCACCCAGTGGAACTGCACGGTGTGCTTGCCCCGCGCGGCGTCGAGTTGTTGCCAGAGCTCGGCGTTTTTCACGGGCTTCTTGTCGGCGGTTTTCCAGCCGTTGCGCTTCCAGCCGTGGATCCAGGTGGTGACGCCCTGGCGGACATATTGGCTGTCGGTCCAGAGGTCGACCACGCAGGGGCGCTTCAGGGCTTCCAGCGCCATGATGGCGGCCATCAGCTCCATGCGGTTGTTGGTGGTGAGCGGCTCGCCGCCCTTCATCACCTTCTTCTTGTCGCCCGCGACCAGCAGTGCGCCCCAGCCGCCGGGGCCGGGGTTTCCGCTGCAGGCGCCGTCCGTGTAGATGGTGACGCGGTCCGGGGTGGCGGCGGCGTCCGTCATGGCGTGCGCCCGTAGTCGGTCGCGCAGGCGGCGCGCTCGTGGAAGCGGAGCTTGCGGTAGTATTCCAGCGGGTCCTTGGGGCGCACCAGCGCGCCGGGCGGCACGTTGAGCCAGTCCACCAGCCGGGTGAGCATGAAGCGCAGCGCGGCGCCGCGGCAGAGCGTCGGCAGCGCCTCGACCTCGGCGGGCTCCAGGCGGCGGATGCGCTCGTAGCCGGTGATCATCGCGCGGCCCTTGGTCATGTTGTAGGAGCCGTCATTCTCGAAACACCAGGCGTTGAGGCCGATCGCGAGGTCGTAGGCCAGCGCGTCCGTGCAGGCGAAGTAGAAGTCGATCAGGCCGGACAGCTGCGGGCCGAGAAAGAACACGTTGTCGGGAAAGAGATCCGCGTGGATCACGCCCTCCGGCAGGCCAGTGGGCCAATCGCGCTCAAGCGCGGCCAGCGCGGCGGCGGTGTGCTCGCGCAGGCCAGGGGTCACCGTGTCGGCGCGCGCCTCGGCGGCCTCGAACAACGGCCGCCAGCCGCCCACCGAGAGCGCATTGGCGCGGCGCATGGGGAAGTCGGCGCCTGCGAGATGCAGGCGGGCCAGCGCCTCGCCCACCGCCATGCAGTGGCCGACGCCGGGGCGGCGCACGCCCATGCCGTCCAGGAAGGTGACGATGCAGGCGGGGCGGCCGGCGAGCCGGCCCAGCGCCTCGCCGTCACGATTGCGCACCGGCACCGGGCAATTGAGGCCGCCCGCCGCCAGGTGCTGCATCAGGCCGACGAAAAAGGGCAGGTCCTCCTCGCGCACGCGCTTCTCGTAGAGCGTGAGGATGTAGAAGCCCTTCTGCGTGTGCAGCAGGTAGTTGGAGTTCTCGACGCCCTCGGCGATGCCCTTGGCGGCCAGGAGGCCGCCGATGTCGTACTTCGCCACGAAGGCCGAGAGTTCCTCGTCCGAGACGTCGGTGTAGACCGCCACCAGCCTACTCCGCGGCTGCGCCGCGCAACTCGCGCGGCAGGGGAAAGAACACGCTCTCGTCGGCCGTCGAGACGGTCTCGACCGTGACGTCGTAGCGCTCCGCGAAGGCGTCGATGATCTCCTCCACCAGCACCTCGGGGGCGGAGGCGCCAGCCGTGACGCCCAGCGCGCCGATGGCGCCGAAGAGTGTCCAGTCGATGTCCTCGGCGCGCAGCACGAGGCGCGACACCGGGCAGCCGGCCCGCTCGGCGACTTCCTTGAGGCGCTGCGAGTTGGAGGAGTTGGGCGAGCCGACCACCAGCATGGCGTCGACCTTGGGGGCCACCACCTTCACGGCTTCCTGCCGGTTCGTGGTCGCGTAGCAGATGTCTTCCTTGTGGGGTGCGACAATGGCCGGGAAGCGGGCGCGCAGCGCGTCCACGATCTCGCGGGTGTCGTCCACCGACAGCGTGGTCTGCGTCACATAGGCGAGCGTCTGCGGGTCGGGCGGCGCCAGGCTGGCGACGTCCGCGACGGTTTCCACCAGCAGCACCGCGCCGGGCGGCAACTGCCCCATGGTGCCGACCACCTCGGGGTGGCCCGAATGGCCGACCAGCACCACGGTGCGGCCGCGCTTCCAGTGCACCTCGGCCTCGCGGTGCACCTTGGTGACCAGCGGGCAGGTGGCGTCCACGGCGAAGAAGCGGCGCTCGGCGGCCTCGGCCGGCACCGCCTTGGCGACGCCGTGGGCGGAGAAGATCACGGGCGCGGTCGTCTCGGGAATTTCGGAGAGCTCGTCCACGAACACCGCGCCTTTGCGGCGCAGGCCCTCCACCACATATTTGTTGTGCACGATCTCGTGGCGCACATAGACGGGCGGGCCATAGAGCCGCAGCGCCTGCTCCACCGCGTCGATGGCCCGCACCACGCCGGCGCAGAAGCCGCGCGGGGCGCAGAGCAGCACCGTGAGGGGCGGCTTGGGGGACAGGCTGGTCAGGGGCGGGGTGTCGGCGGCCATGGGGCTCTTGTGGGGGCGAGGCGGGGCGAGGTCAAGGCGGGACGCTAGCGCGCGCGCCAGCGCCGGGCGGCTGCGTCGAGCGCCAGCGCCAAGAGGCCGGCCGCGAGGCCCCAGAAGGCCGAGCCGATGCTGAACGCCGCGTAGCCGGAGGCCGTCACCACCAGGGTCAGCACGGCCGCGAAGCGGCGCTGCTCGTCGCCCAGCGCGGCCGCGAGCGCGCCCATCAGCGGACCCAGCAAGGCGAGGCCCGCGACGGTCTTCACGAGATCGCCCGGCAGGGCCGCGAAGATCGCCACCAGCGAGGCACCGAAGGCCGCGAAGACGAGGTAGGTCGCGCCGTAGAACGGCCCCGTCATCCAGCGCTTGTCGGGATCGGGATGCGCGTCCGGGCCGGTGCAGAGCGCGGCCGTGATGGCGGCGAGGTTGCTGGTGTGCGCGCCGAGCGACGCGGTCAGCACCGAGGCGAGGCCGGTGACGCCCAGGATGGAGCGGGCCGGCGCGGCGTAGCCGGCGGCCTTCAGCACCGCGAAGCCCGGCAAGTTCTGCGACGCCATGGTGACGATGAAGAGCGGCAGGCCGAGCCCGACCAGCACGGCGGGCTCGAAGCTGGGCGCGATCCAGGTCACGCTGGTGAAGCCGAGCCCGGCCGGCATCGGCCCGGTGAGGCCGAGCACGTAGCTCAGCGCTCCGCCCGCCGCCAGCACGGCCAGCACCGCCCAGGAGGGGTTCACCAGCCGGGCGACCAGGAACAGCCCGACCAGCGGCCACACCAGCGCGGGCGCGTGGCCGGCGCTCTCGAACACGGCGAGCACGAAGCGGATCAGCACGCCGGCCAGCATGGCGGCCGCCACCGCGGTGGGGATGCGGCCTATGAGATCGCCCAGCGGCCGGAACGCCGACGTGAGCAGGATCAACCCGCCCGCCAGCAGGAAAGCCCCCACGGCCGCGTTCATGCCGACCGGAACCGTGGAGGCCGCGATCAGCGCCGCGCCGGGCGTCGACCAGGCGGTGATGATCGGGATGCGGTGGCGGATGCTCAGAAACGCGCTGGTCGCCGCCATGGCGAGGCATAGCCCCGTCACCCAGGACGACGTCTGCGCGGCGTCCGCGCCCGCCGCCCGGGCGGCCTGCACGACGATCGCGAGCGTGCCGCCAAAGCCCACCAGAGCCGCCACGACGGCCGAGATCACGACGGAAGGGCGCATCTCAGGCGGTCAGAAACGGCAGCAGCGCCGCGAGAGCGCCCTGCGGGTTCTCCTCGGCTAGGAAGTGCCCGGCGTCCACGGCCTCGCCCACGGCCTTCGGCGCGAAGGTCTCGCGCCAGGCGTCCAGCGGGCTCGCGCCGGCGGCCGGGATGCCTGCGGCCCCCCAGATCACCGCGACCGGGCAATCGATGGTCTTGCCCGCCGCCCTGTCCTCGCGGTCCTGCGCGAGATCGGTGGTGGCGCCGGCGCGGTAGTCCTCGCAGCAGGCGTGGATGCGGTCGGGATTGTTGAAGAAGGCCCGGTAATTCGCCAGTGCGCGCGGGTCGAAGCCGTCCAGCGACTTGGATTTGGTCCAGCTCGCCAGCGTGTGGTCGAGCCAATGGATCGGATCGCCGCCGATCGCCTTTTCGGGCACCGGCTCGGGCTGGGCCAGGAAGGTCCAATGGTACACCTGCATGGCGCTCTTGGCGTCCATGCGGTCCCACATCAGCAGCGTCGGGATGATGTCGAGCAGCGCCAGCCGCTCAACCCGGCCCGGATGGTCCAGCGCCAGCCGGTAGCCGACGCGCGCGCCGCGGTCGTGCCCCACGGCGGCGAAGCGCACATGGCCGAGCTCCTGCATCACCGCCACCACGTCGCCCGCCATGGCGCGCTTGGAGTAGACGTCCCGCCCGCCATCGCCCCGCGGCGCGGTGGACCAGCCATAGCCGCGCAGGTCCATCGCCACCACGGTGAAGCGCTTGGCCAGCTCCGGCGCGATGCGATGCCACATCACATGCGTCTCCGGGAACCCATGGATCAGCGCCAGCGGCGGCCCCTCGCCACCCACCCGGGCGAAGATCTTGCCCGCCTCCGTGTTGATCCACTTGGAGGCGAAGCCGGGGAAGAGATCGGCGAGATCGGACATTGGGGGCCTCCGGTGGACCGCGAGCCTCCGGCTCGCTTCGGACGACGGAAAGGATGCGAGCCAGGAGGCTCGCGGTCCAGCGCCTACACGGCGCGCCAGCCGATATCGGTGCGGTTGAAGCCGCCGGGCCAGTCGATCCGGGCGACGCCCTCATAGGCGCGGGCCTTCGCCTCCGCCACCGTGGCGCCCAGCGCCGTGACGGCGAGCACGCGCCCGCCGGCGGCGACCAGCGAACCGTCCGGCTGCGCCTTCGTGCCGGCGTGAAACACGCGCACGCCCTCCAGCGCTTCGGCGGCCTCGATCCCACGGATCGGCGTGCCGGTCTCGGGCTTGGCTGGATAGCCCTTCGCGGCCATCACGACGGTCAGCGCCGCGTCCTTGCTCCAGCCGACGCTCACGTCGCCCAGGCGCCCCTCCGCGGTGGCGAGCAGCAGCTCCACGAGGTCGCCCTCGAGGCGCGGCATCAGCACCTCGCATTCGGGGTCGCCGAAGCGGCAGTTGTATTCGATCAGCTTCGGCCCCTCGGCGGTGATCATCAGCCCGGCGAACAGCACGCCGCGAAACGGCGCGCCGCGGCGCTTCATGGTCGCCACCGTGGGCTCGATGATCTCGGCCATCACGCGCGCCGCCACGGCGTCCGTCACCACGGGCGCGGGCGAATAGGCGCCCATGCCGCCCGTGTTGGGGCCCGTGTCGCCGTCGCCGACGCGCTTGTGGTCCTGCGCAGAGGCCAGCGCCAGCGCGCGCTCGCCGTCCACCAGGGCGAAGAAGCTCGCCTCCTCGCCCACCATGCATTCCTCGATCACGACCTCCTCGCCGGCGGCCCCGAGGCCACCCGAGAACATCATGTCGATCGCGCCCTCGGCCTCCGCGACGGTGGCGGCCACCACCACGCCCTTGCCGGCCGCCAGCCCGTCCGCCTTCACGACGATGGGCGCGCCCTGGGCGCGGATGTAGTCCTTGGCGGGCCCCGGCTGGGTGAAGCGCGCGAAGGTGGCCGTCGGCACCCCGGCCTCGCGGCACATCTCCTTGGTGTAGCTCTTGGAGCCTTCGAGCTGCGCGGCCACGCGCTCCGGCCCGAAAGCCGTGATCCCGGCCGCCTTGAGGTCGTCCACGATCCCGGCCACCAGCGGCGCCTCGGGCCCCACCACCACGAAGCCGACGCCCATCAGCCGGCAGAAATCCACCACGGCCTTGTGGTCAGCGACGTCCACCACAACGTTCTCGCCGCATTGCGCCGTGCCGGGGTTGCCGGGCGCGATGAACAGTTTCTCGCAACGGGGGCTCTGGGCCAGCTTCCACGCCAGCGCATGCTCGCGACCGCCGGAGCCGATGAGCAGGATTTTCATGAGGGCCTCCGCCGGGTTGGATCGTGCCGATGCTTTAGAGCAAGCCGCCCGGGAGGGGAAAGAGCGCAAAAGCAATGAGAGGCCAATAAGCGCAAGTTCCCCGCCGTCATCCCCGGCGGCGCGCAGCGCCGGGAAGGGGGATCCAGGCGACTGGGCGCCATCGACGGCGGTGGCCCTGGATCCCCTTCCCCTCCGCGGCTGTGCCGCTCCGGCCGGGGATGACGGAGAGAGTTGCGGCTTTTCTTTCGCCCCGGAACGGGGAGGCGGCAGCCGAGCTGAGGGAGGTCGAATCAGGGGACCGGCCGGGCCGTCCCCCATTCCGCAACCGGCGACTCTCTCCCGCGCAGCGGGGGAGATGTCGGCGTTAGCCGACAGAGGGGGCGCTGGGGGCGCACTCAGAATGCGACCAATGCGGCGCGGCGCCGCCCCCTCCCTGCCCTCCCCCGCTACGCGGGAGAGGGGGCGCATCGCGGCGCGGGGCCGCCGCCCCCTTCTCCCCCCGGGAGAAGGTGTCTGCGCAGCTGACGGATGAGGGCCTAAAAGCCAGCCGATAAGCACTGGCGAGGAGCAGCAATCCCCGCCGCTAGTCCCTCATCCGGCCCTTCGGGCCACCTTCTCCCGGGGGGGAAGGACCGCGGCTGCGCCCGCACTGCCCCCACCCTACCCGCCCGCTGATTCGCCCCTTATGCTCCCGCGCATGAGCGAACCCGTCTCCAATGTCCCCGAATGGTCCGTCAGCGAGCTCTCCGGCGCCCTCAGGCGCACGCTGGAGGATGCCTATGGCCATGTCCGCGTGCGGGCCGAGCTCGGCAAGGTCACGGTGCATGGGAGCGGCCATGTCTATCTCGACCTCAAGGACGACAAGTCCTGCCTCGCGGGCGTGATCTGGCGCGGCGCGGCGGGCAAGATGCGGTTCAGGCCCGAGATGGGCATGGAGGTGATCGCCACCGGCAAGATCACGACCTTTCCGGGCCAGTCCAAGTACCAGCTCATCATCGACACGCTGGAGCCCGCCGGTGTCGGCGCGCTGCTGGCGCAGATCGAGGAGCGCAAGAAGCGGCTCGCCGCCGAGGGGCTGTTCGACGAGGCGCGCAAGCAGCTGCTGCCCTATCTGCCGGGCGTGATCGGCGTCGTCACGTCGCCCACCGGCGCGGTGATCCGCGACATCCTGCATCGCTTGGCGGACCGCTTTCCGCGCCACGTGGTGGTGTGGCCCGTGCGCGTGCAGGGCGAGACCAGCGCGGCCGAGGTCACGGCAGCCATCCGGGGCTTCAACGCCTTGCCGGAGGGCGGCCCGATCGCGCGGCCGGACCTGCTGATCGTGGCGCGCGGCGGCGGCTCCATCGAGGATCTCTGGGGCTTCAACGACGAAGCCGTGGTGCGCGCCGCCGCCGACAGCATGATCCCGCTGATCTCGGCCGTGGGCCACGAGACCGACTGGACGCTGATCGACTACGCGTCGGACCGGCGCGCGCCGACGCCGACCGGCGCGGCCGAAATGGCGGTTCCGGTTCGCGCCGAGCTCATGGCCAATGTCGGCGATCTCGGCCGTCGCGTGCTGGCCGCGCTGCTGCGCCATCTCGACCGGCGAAAGGCGGATTTGCGCTCCGCGTCCCGCGCTCTGCCCGGCCCCGAGGACCTGCTGGCCCTCCCCCGCCAGCGGCTCGACCTCGCCGGCGGCAAGCTCGCGCATGCGCTCGCCGCCAACGCCCGCCGGCACGAGGCGCGGCTGTCTGACGCCGCCCGGCGGCTGGCCGGCCTCTCGCCGCAAGCCCGCCTCGCCGGCATGCGGGCCAAGCTGGACGGGCTGGAGAAGCGCCTCGCGGCCGCCCGCGACGCCAACCTCCGCGCCGAAAAGCAACGCCTGGCGCAGCGGCTGGAGCGCATCGCCGCCCTGGGCCAACGCGCCGACCGCGCCCTGCTGGTGCTCGTCGCCCGCCGCCGCGAGCGGCTGGAGCGCCTTGACGGCCGGCCCGGCCGCGCCGTGGCGGCCACCGTGGAGCGCCGCCGCGAAACCCTCGGGCGCGTCGTGCAGCTCCTCGACAGCTACGACTACAAACAGGTCCTGCGCCGCGGCTACGCGCTGGTGCACGGCCCGGACGGTCTGGTCCACGAAGCCGCCCACCTTGCAGGCGGAACCGCCGTAGAGCTCGAATTCGCCGATGGCCGAATCAAGGCCGTCACGGGCGACAACCCGCGCCCCCGCGCCGCCAAGCCCAAGACGCCCGAACCCGCCGGCCAAGGCAGCCTGTTCGGCGGTTAGAGGGCGCTAATCCTTCAAGGGTTGATGGGCTCCCCACCTTCTCACCACCGCCTCGCTGTCATTGCGAGCGCAGCGAAGCAATCCAGACCTAAAGGCCAGGCTTTTAGACTGGATTGCTTCGCCTCCGGCTCGCAATGACGGCAGGGAACGGCAGGCAGGGCAGTCTTCTCGGCGGTTGATCGCAGTCCAGTGAGCTGGCCAAAACAACAATCCCCTCATCCTGAGGAGCATCGCCCCTTGGCGATGCGTCTCGAAGGACGAGGGACTCCCGCAAGCTCAATCTCGGTGCGCTCTGGATCTCCCTCGTCCTTCGAGACGCAGCCTTCCTGCGGGGAAGGCGCGCGCCGAGCTAAGCTCACGCCTGCGAGGTCATCTCGCGATTGCGGTGAACCACCGGGCGGTCGGGGAGGCAGGTGGTTTTGCGGCGCTGGAGGAAGCGCGGGCGGCGGTTGCGCAGCAGGGCGGTGCGGCGGCGGTAGCGGAAGAGGCCCATCGCGACGGGGCCGCAATGTTCGTAGGGCTGCAGCACCGAGCCGTCCTGGCGCTGCACCATCAGGGGCAGGCCGAGATCCAGCGCGGTGCGGCGCCACAGCGCCACCACGGCGGCGTCGTCCTGCGCCGAATAGAGGATCTGCATCGGCCTGCCGTCAGCGTAGCAGAGGTGGATGTCGTAGAAATCGCCCGGCACGTCGCTTTGCGCCAGCAGCACGCCCGAGGCGTCCCGCGCGACCGTGCGGCTGCGCGCCGCCGGGCCGTTGAGCGGCGCCATGCCGGCGAGCGGACCCTTGACGAGGCAGCGCACCGGGCGTGTTTCGTCGGGGCCTGTCCCTGCGAGCCGCACGCGGCGGCCCGCAGGGCTGGCCTGCTCCTGCATCCATGTCATCGACGTCTCCCAAGACGCTGGCGGCCCATTGTTTTTCGGGTCCGACCACTTGCCGACGATCATGCTCCCCAGCGTCTCGGAATCGCTTAAAAGGGGTGGTTAACGGGGTTCTGCGAGCCGGTTAACGGCCGTTTTCCCTACCGGTCCCTTGCAGCGTGGCCTGAGCTTGCCGCATTGCAGCATCGGGGCTAGAAGACAGCGCTCCCCCGAACTGGAAACCAGCATGGCCCCCAAGCCGAGCCACATCCCGGAAGGCGCGCTCGAAGCCGCCCGCGCGGCCGCGATCGAGGGCGGGAAACTCGCCCTTTCGTTTTTCCGCCACGGCGCCAAGACGTCGGCCGACGTCAGCTACAAGGACGGCGGCTCGCCCGTCACGGAGGCCGACCTCGCGGTCGACCGCTTCCTGAAGGAGCGCCTGATGGATCTCGCGCCCCATTTCGGCTGGCTGTCGGAGGAGACCGCCGACGATCCGTCGCGCCTCGAGCGCCGGCATGTCTGGGTGGTGGACCCCATCGACGGCACTCGTTCCTTCGCGCGCGGCGACACGGACTGGACGATCGCGCTCGGCCTCGTCGAGGACGGGATCGCGGTGGCGGGCTTTGTGTACGCCCCTGTGCAGGACGTGATGTACGAGGCGCTGCCCGGCGGGCCGGCGCTGCGCAACGGCGCGCCGATCCGGGCCTCCGGCCACGGCGCGATCGCGCAGGCCCGCATCGCCGGGCCGGGGCCGATCCTGGACGCCATGGAGGCAGCGCGGACGCCGTTCCGGCGCATGCCGCGGATCCATTCGCTGGCCTACCGGCTCGTGCACGTCGCCGACGGCTCGGTGGACGGCGCACTGGCGAGCGGCAGGGCGCATGACTGGGACCTGGCGGCCGCGCACGCGATCGTCACCGCCGCCGGGGCCGTGATCGAGACGCCGTCCGGCGCCACGCCGACCTATAATCGCGCCAGCACCATGCACGAGCCCATCGCGGTCGCGGGCGCGGCGCTCGCGGGCGATCTCGCGCGGCTCCTGTCGGGCGGCCCCATCGCCAAGGCGGCCGGCCACAAGGACGCCATCGCGGGGCTTTGAGCACCGTCTGGAAACCGTTTGGCGGGCAAAGATGATGCTCTAGAAACGAGAGCGGTCGGTCTGGGAGCATCAGCTCGACGGCGCTCGCCGCCCCGTGCGACCGACAACCAGTCCGACACCCCGTTCCCTGCAGCGCAACCAGCGTCGAGGACCCGACCGATGACCGATACGCCCGCCAAGCAACTGCCGCATCTCGTGTTCGGCGGCGAACTCGTGACCCTGGACGGAACCGAGTTCCGGGATCTTACCAAGCTCGACATCGTGGGCGTTTTCCCGAACTATGCGTCGGCGCACGCGGCCTGGAAGGCCAAGGCCCAATCCACGGTCGACAATGCCCACATGCGCTACTTCATCGTGCACCTGCACCGGTTGCTCGATCCGTCGGAGACGGCTGCGGCGCGCTGAGGCGGGCCGGCGCCAGACACGCCCATGTTGAAGTCGATCGGACGATCGCCGGCCGTGCAGGGCGCCATCGGGCGCATGCTCGCCGGCTATCTGCGCCTCGTGAAGCGCACGAACCGGTTCACCGTGGACCCGCCGGACCTGTACGGCCGGCTCGACGCCGAGGCGCCCTACATCTGCGCGCTCTGGCATGGGCAGCATTTCATGATCCCGCTCGGCAAGCGGCCGCAGGACCGCTACGCGGTGCTGATCTCGCGCCACGGCGACGGCGGCATCAACGCGGCCGCGTGCGAGAGCTTCGGCATCCGGCCGATCAGGGCTTCCGGCGGCAATCCCTCCAAGATGCACAAGCGCGGCGGCGTCTACGGCCTGCGCGAGATGCTGCGGGCGCTGGCGGGCGGCGACAGCGTCACGCTCACGGCCGACGTCCCCAAGACGGCCCGCGTGGCCGGGCTCGGCGTCGTCACGCTGGCGCGCATGTCGGGCCGGCCCATCATCCCGGCCGCCGTTGTCACCAGCCGCCGCCTCACCCTCGCCAACTGGGATCGGACTTCGATTGGGTTGCCGTTCGGGCGCGGGGTGGTGGCCGTGGGCGAGCCCATCCGGGTGGCCGCGGACGCGGATGCGGCGGCGCTGGAGGCCGCGCGGGCGCGGCTGCAGCGCGCGCTCGACGACTTGCACGCCCGCGCCTACGCGCTGGTGGGCGGACACGACCCCGGGGCCGCGCTGCGCCCGCAGGAGCACGCCGCGTGAGCACGCCCCTGAGCCTGCGCGCCTACATGGCCGGCACGCGCCTGCTGGGCCCGTTCACGCGCCTGCTGCTGCAGGCCCGCGCCCGCCGGGGCAAGGAGGAGCGCACCCGCGTGGGCGAGCGCCGGGGCGAGCCCTCCCTCGCGCGCCCGCGCGGGCGCGTCGCCTGGCTGCACGGCGCGAGCGTGGGCGAGACGCTCTCGCTCCTGCCCGTGGTGGAGCGCCTGACGCAGCGCGGGCTCGCCGTGCTGGTGACCTCGGGCACGGTCACGTCCGCGCGCCTGCTGGAGCGCCGCCTGCCCGCCGGCGCCTTCCACCAGTTCGCGCCCCTGGACGTGCCCGCCTACGTCCGCCGCTTCCTCGACCACTGGCAGCCCGACCTGGTGCTGATCGCGGAGTCGGAGATCTGGCCCAACATGCTGGTGGACGTGGACCGCCGCGGCATTCCGCTGGTGCTCGTGAACGCCCGCATGTCGGAGCGCAGCTTCCGGCGCTGGCAGCGCATGGGCGGGATGATCGAGGCCGTGCTGGGGCGCTTCGACCTGTGCCTGGCGCAGTCGCCCGGCGACGCCGACAGGCTCGCGCGGCTGGGCGCGCCGCGCGTCGGCGTGGTCGGCAACCTGAAATTCGACGTGCCGCCGCCCCCCGCCGATCCGCTGCGGGTGTCGGCCCTGAGCGGGCTGATCGCGGGCCGGCCGTGCTGGATCGCGGCCTCCACGCATCCGGGCGAGGACGAGATCGTCGCGGCCGTGCACCGCGCCATCGCGCCGCATTTTCCCGGCCTCCTCACCATCATCGCGCCCCGCCATCCGCAGCGCGGCGACGAGATCGCGGCCGTGGCGGGGGATTTCGAGCTGCGCGCCGCCCAGCGCTCCAGGGGGCTGGAGCCCGACAGCAGCGTCGACCTCTACATCGCCGATACCATGGGCGAGCTCGGGCTATTCTACCGCGTGGCCCCGGTGGTGTTCGTCGGCAAGTCGCTGGTGGGCGACGGCGGCCAGAACCCGATCGAGCCGGCCAAGCTCGGCGCCGCCATCCTGCACGGCCCGCACGTGCAGAACTTCGCGGACGTCTATGCGGCGCTGGACCGCGACGGCGGCGCGCTGGCGGTTCCGGACGCGCAGCAGCTCGCCAACACGCTGATGCGCCTGCTCGGCGACGGCATGCGGATGCGCAAGATGGCGCGCGCCGCCTCCGCCACGGTGGATTCGTTCGGCGGCGGCGTGGACCGCACCATGGCGGCGGTGGAGCCCTACCTCATGCAGATGCACCTGGAGGAGCGCTGATGCGCGCTCCCGCCTTCTGGCGGGACCGGGGGCCGGCCGCGCGCCTGCTCGCCCCGCTCGGGTGGATATACGGCGCGGCGACCGTGGCCCGGATGAAGCGCCCCGGCGAACGCGTCGGCGTTCCGGTGGTTTGCGTCGGCAATTTCACGGCCGGCGGCGCCGGCAAGACCCCGACCGCGCTCGCGGCGGCGGACCGCCTCGCGGCTCTCGGCCGGAGCCCCGCCTTTCTGTCGCGCGGCTATGGCGGCAAGGTGCGCGAGCCGACCCGGGTCGACCTCGCCCGGCACCGTCACGATTTCACCGGCGACGAGCCGTTGCTGCTGGCGCGCCGCTCCCCCACGGTGGTGTCGCCGGACCGCGTCGCCGGCGCCCGGCTCGCCGCGGCGCTGGGCGACGTCGTGATCATGGACGACGGGCTGCAGAACCCCTCGCTCGCCAAGGACCTCCGGATCGCCGTGGTGGACGGCGCGGCGGGGGTCGGCAACGGGTTGTGCCTGCCGGCCGGGCCGTTGCGGGCGCCGCTCGCCGCGCAGCTGGGCCAGGTGGACGCCGTGCTGGTGATCGGGCCGGGCGCGCCCGGCGAGGCCGTCGCGGCCGAGGCCGCGGCGCGCGACGTGCCCGTGCTGTTTGCCGATCTCGCGCCCGATCCGCGGGCGGTCGCGGCCCTGAAGCGCAAGAAGGTGCTCGCCTTCGCGGGCATCGGCCGGCCGGAGAAGATGTTCGCGACGTTGCGCGACGCCGGCGTGCGGGTGGTGGAGGAACAGCCGTTTCCCGATCACCACGCCTTCACGCGCGGCGAAGTGGCGCGGCTGCTCTCACGGGCGCGCCGCAAGGACTTTCTGGTCGTGACCACCGCCAAGGACGAGGTGCGCCTCGCGGGCCTGCTCGCGCCCGGCGAGGAACGCGAGATCCACGTCCTGCCGGTGACGCTTCGGTTTCGCGATCCCGCGGCGGCCGACCGGCTGTTCGCCACGGCCCTGGAGCGCTGGGCGCTCAGCTCTTCCGGGTGACGCCGAGCCGCTCCAGCGCGGCCTCGCGGGTGGCGTAGGCCTCCTGCAGGTCGACATCCCAGTAGCGGAGCTCGTCCACGGGGATCTGCTGGCGCGTGACGGCGCAGCGCACGAAGGCGCCCGGCTTCACGACGCGGAAGTCCCCGTCGAGATATTCCACGACCGCCTCGCCCTGCACGGGCCCACGGCGTTCGAAACGGTTCAGCACAGGCATCACTCCTGCTCGATCTTGCGGACGCCGCCGGGACCGGCGATGCTGGCGTCAAGGGTCCGCGCTGTGTACCGCAGCGCGAGGTCCCATCCAAGCCTCCCGTCCGAAACCCGGTGTTCGTTGATGCGTCTCGCCGCCCTGCTCCCGGCGCTGTTGTGGATCACGGCCGCGGCGGCCCACCCGGCGACGGTCCGTGCGGCGGCGCCGGAGCGCATCCGCCTGGCGGGATCTGACGTGGTGCTGGCCGCCGCCCTCTACAAGCCCGCCGGCCTGGGGCCGTTCCCGGCCGTGGTGGCCCTGCACGGTTGCGGCGGGCTCTTCCTGCGCAACGGCGCTATCGCGCCGCGCGACGCCGACTGGGCCGAGCGGCTTGTCGGCCTCGGCTTCGTGGTGCTGATGCCCGACAGCTACGGCCCGCGCGCGCAGGGGCCGCAGTGCCGCAACCGCGAGCGCGTCGTGCGTCCCAACCACCAGCGGCAAAGCGACGCCCATGCGGCCCGCCGCTGGCTGCAGGCGCAGCCCTACGTGAAGCCGGAGGCCGTCAACATCCTCGGCTGGTCCAACGGCGCCTCGACCACGCTCTACGCCATCCGGGACGCCAAGACGGACCGCGCCGCCATGGGGGACGGCCCGGACTTCGCCCGCGCGGTGGCGTTCTATCCCGGCTGCCGCACGCTGGCGGCGACCGGCCACTACAAGCCGCGCCTGCCGTTGCTGATCCTGGTCGGCGAGGACGACGACTGGACGCCCCCGGACGCCTGCCGCCGCCTGGTCGAACAGGCCAAGGCGGCCGGCCGCAACGCCGCCCTGGTCACCTACCCGGACGCCGTGCACGATTTCGACCACCCCGACCTCGCCGTCGTCACCCGCCGCGGCCTCGCCTACACGGCCTCCGACAGCGGCGAAGCGCGCGCCGGCACCAACCCGGCCGGCCGCGAAGACGCCATCCGGCGCGTCCCGGCGTTTCTGGCGAGGTGACCGGGGGCTTCGGCGTTTTGACGTGAATGGCGGCCTCCCCTCCCGTCATTGCGAGCGCAGCGAAGCAATCCAGTCTAGCGCTGGGCCTTTAGGCTGGATTGCTTCGCCTCCGGCTCGCAATGACGGCGAGGAGAACCGCGCCGCTTCGAGCCGTCGCGACGGTTGACGAGACCTCTCCGCCGTCATCCCCGGCGACCTGCGCAGCAGGTCGGGAAGGGGATCCAGGGGCAAAGGCGCTCACTCCTGGATCCCCTTCCCGGCGCTGCGCGCCGCCGGGGATGACGGAGAGAGTTGAGCGACTTCCGGTTTTCGCGCTTTTCCCCGGCTGCGCATGACCCCGCCGGGCTGCGCCTGGGTGAGTGGCGGGACAGCGGCTGAACCTGGACCGCGAGCCTTCAGGCTCGCAGGCTCTCCATTGTCGCGAAGATGCGAGCCTGGAGGCTCGCGGTCCGGCAGCGTTCTCCGCCGTCGCTCGAGGCGCTCAGAGGGTGCGGAAGGCAGCGTCCAGGGCGAGGCCGGCGAAGAGGAGGAGGCCGGCGTCGCGGTTGGAGCGGAAGAGGCGGAGGGCGACGGCGCCGTCGGCTTTGCGCAGGACGCGGACTTGCCAGAAGAGGTGCATGGCGAAGGCCATGAGGCCCAGATAGGCCCAGACGCCCAGATGGGCGCTGCGGATGGCGGCGGCAGCGAACACGATGGCAAAGAGATAGAGCGCCCCGATGGCCTCGCGCGCATGGGCGCCGAACATGCGGGCCGTGGACTTGATGCCCGCGATGACGTCGTCTTCGAGATCCTGGATGGCGTAGACCGTGTCGTAGCCCATCGTCCACGCGATGGCGGCCGCATACAGAAACACCGCCGGCCAGCCCAGCGCGCCGTAATGCGCGGCCCAGCCCATGAGACCGCCCCACGCGAAGGCGAGGCCCAGCACGGCCTGCGGCCATGAGGTGATGCGCTTCATGAAGGGGTAGATCAGCACGAAAACGAGCGACGCGAAGCCGGTCGCGATCGCGAAGCGGTTGAACTGAAGCAGAACCGCGAGGCCGACGCCGCATTGGGCGAGAAGAAACCACGCCGCCTGCCGGGCCGTGACCTGCCCGGATGGGATGGGTCGGTTGCGGGTGCGCTCAACCTGGCGATCGAGGTCGCGGTCGACGATGTCGTTGTAGGTGGAGCCGGCGCCGCGCATCGCCACGGCGCCGATCCAGAACAGCGCCAGCGTGAGAATGGACGGCGGGCCGGAGCCGTCGGCGCTCGCCGCCGCTGCTGCGGACCACCAGCAGGGCAGCAGCAGCAGCCACCAGCCGATGGGCCGGTCAATGCGGGCGAGACGCAGATAGGGCCGCCACGCGGCCGGCGCGTAGTTGTCGACGAGGTTGCCGCGCGGCGCGTCCGGGAGGACCGGGCCGGCCGCGGACGGGCTGCCTGTCACAGAGCGCCCTGGGGCATCTTGATGGGACCGCCGACCACGTCGTCGCCGCCGCCGAAGAGGCCGGGCGCCTGCGGTCCGCCGCCGCCGCGCTTGGCCTGGGCTTCCATCTTCTTCTGCATGGCGGCCGCCTGGCAGGCGTTGGCCTTGGCCTTGTTCACCTGGGCCGACTGCTGGCTGATCGTCTCGGTGACCTGCGGGGGCACCTGGCACCAGTCCGCGTTGGTCTTCAGCCAGGGCAGCACCTTGGCGCCATTGGCCGCGAGGCTCGTGAACACGCTGCAGGCTTCGGCCGCGGTCGGCTTCTTCTTGGCGAAGTTGGTGGCGCGCTGCAGGAGCGCCCCGCGCTGCTGGAGCAGCGGGCCGATCGACGCGCAATCGGACGCGGCCGCCTGCGCGTGAGCCTGCGAGCCGAACGACGCCAGCGCGGCGCCGCCCATCATCGCGGCGAGCGCGAACCTGACCGCCAACCGCGCACGCACATCCGCCGAGACCATGCTTCGTCCCCTGTTTACCATCGAGGTTCCTTACCAGCATGAGGCGAAGCGGCGCAACGTCCGCGCGCAGCCTCACGCGATTTGCGGTTGGTCCAGCGTTTCTCAACGCTGCGAGCAACCAACATGCCCCTCATCCTGAGGAGCAGCCCCATTTGGGCCTGCGTCTCGAAGGACGAGGGGTCCAGTGCGCTCAATCTCGGTGCGTACTGGAGTCCTTCGTCCTTCGAGACGCATCGCCGAGGGGCGATGCTCCTCAGGATGAGGGGATAGTTGATTTCCAGCCAAAGAGCTTTCGTCCTTTGCCCGGCTCCAATGGCTGCCTAGCGCGAGAAAACGGCTGAAATCCGGACGGCGCGGCTTTATGAGGGGCGCTTCCAGGAGAGCCGCCGTGGCTGCTTATGATTTTCGCGCGCACCGCATTTTCGTCGACGCCGCGCTGGCGGCTGGCCAGACGCTGGCGCTGGAGCGCGATCCCTCGCACTACCTTTTGAACGTGCTGCGCATGCAGGAGGGGGACCGCTTTCTCCTGTTCAACGGCCGCGACGGGGAGTTCCTGGCCCGCATCGACAAGGGCTCCAAGAAGGCCGCGACCGCCGAGATCGCCGAGCAGACGCGGCCGCAGCCTGCGCCGGGCGACCTCCACTACCTGTTCGCGCCGCTGAAGCATGCGCGCCTCGACTACATGCTGCAAAAGGCCGTGGAGATGGGGGCGAGCCGCATCCAGCCGGTGCTCACACGTCACACGCAGGTGTCGCGGGTGAACATCGAGCGCATGCGCGCCAATGTCGTGGAGGCCGCCGAGCAATGCGGCGTGCTGTGCGTGCCGGACGTGGCTGACGAGATCCGGATCGACCGACTGCTGGCCGAATGGGATCCATCACGATTGATGATCTTTTGCGACGAAGACGCGGAGGTCGCTGACCCGCTTTCGGCGCTGAGGGGCGTCGAGCCCGGACCGGCCGCGATCCTGATCGGGCCCGAGGGCGGGTTTTCACCGGAAGAGCGCGCGCAGCTCATGCGCCTGCCGCGGCTTCTGCGGCTGTCGCTGGGCCCACGCATCCTGCGCGCCGACACGGCCGCGGTGGCCGCGCTGGCGCTCGTGCAGGCGACGCTCGGCGACTGGCGCGCATAAAAAAGGGCCCCGCCGTGAAGCGGGGCCCCAGGAGCGGCTGCGGGAGGGGGTCGCGCAGCCGCTAAACGGGGGATGGGTCAGGCGGCGTGGCCGACCTGGGCCATGGGAGCCGCTACGGCGGCTGCGCCGGGCTGGAGCTCGGCTTTCGGGAGATTCAGAATCCGAGCCGATCGAAGGCTTTCCCGCAGCCTCATCGTCTCCTCCTGCCGCGCCCGGGCGGCGGACGCCCCCAGGGAGGCGGAGCAGTCGCGGGCCGGCGGATGGGACAGGGCTTCGAAAACGTCGCCGCGCGCCACGCCGAGATCGGCGAGCAGGTGGTCGTCCAGCGCAAGAAGCTCGGCGATCTGTTGACGATTGCGCCAGCGCTTCCAGGCGACGGCCACGCGCGCCACGAGCGCGCCGGCGCCGGTGAACGAGGGTGCGAGGGCCTGCTGGGCGGGGGCGGTCATCGTGATCTCCTGCGTGTTTCGCGCCATTCCGGCGGGTGCGGCCGGAACGTCGACCGTGCGACAGATCTACGCAACGGCAGATCATAAGTGAAACGAATGTTCATGATGGACTGCATCAGTAAAAACGATCATTGTCACGGAGCCGTCACGCGCGCCCGGGTGAAGTCATGCACCTTCTCGACATCGATCAGCTGAAGACTTTCGTGGCGATCTGCGACACGGGGTCGTTCACCAAGGCGGCCGAGGTGGTGCACAAGACGCAGTCGGCCGTGTCCATGCAGATGAAGCGGCTGGAGGAGCGGCTGGGCAAGCCGGTGTTCGAGCGCGACGGCCGGGCCTCGCGCCTCACCGAGGACGGCGAACGGCTGCTCGACTACGCGCGGCGCATCCTGCGGCTCAACGTGGAGTGCCTGGCGAGCTTCGCGGACGCCGAGCTGGCCGGCCGGGTGCGGCTGGGCGTGCCGGACGATTACGCCGACCGGTACCTGCCCGAGATCCTGGCGCGCTTTTCGCGCTCCAACCCCAAGGTGGAGGTGACGGTGGTGTGCGAGCCGACGCCCATGCTGGCGGACCGCATCCAGACCAGCGACCTCGATCTCGCGATCATCACGCATGTGGAGAGCCGCGGCCCGGCCGAGGTGATCCGCAAGGAGCGGCTTTTGTGGGTGGCGTCGCTGCGCCACGCCGTGCACGAGGAAGGGCTGTTGCCGCTGGCGCTGGGGCGGCCGACCTGCAACTGGCGCCAGGCCGCGACCGAGCGGCTGGACGCAATGGGGCGGCCCTATCGCATCCTGTATTCGAGCTGGAACTCCAACGCCGTGGGGGCCGCCGTGCTGGCCGGGCTCGCGGTGGGCGTGCTGCCCGAGAGCGCGGCGCGGCCGGGCATGCGCGTGCTGGGGCCGTCGGAGGGCTTCCCGACGCTGCCGTCCTGCAAGATCGGCCTGATGCGCAACCGGCACGAGCGCTCGGCGCTGGCGGACGCGCTGGCGGGGCACATCGTTTCCAGCCTAGACAATTTGAAGGGGGCCAGCATCGCGCCGGACGACGACGCGGTCGCGGCGGAGTGAGCCGGGCTGGCCGTCAGGTTGCGGACGCCATGTTGCTCAGGATGGAGTTGAAGAGATCCCACAGCGCGCTGCGGATGGAGCCCGAGCCGCCGATGATCACCAGCGAGATGATGGCGGCGATCAGCCCATATTCGATGGACGTCGCGCCGGTTTCGTCTTGGCAAAAGTCGTTCAGGGCGCGGATCATCAGGGGGTCGCCAACCTCAGTTCATACAACTTACGCGTGTGTCTTTTAATGGAGCGTGATCATGGCGGTGAAAAAGCTCGCTATGGTTGTGTTCCTGGGCGAAAAGGGCGCCGTGGCGGCTCTTTTGCGCGTTGGTTCGGGTCCGGCTCCGGTGAGCGCCGGCTTGATTCTCGTCACTTGCTGGTCACGCCAAGGCGTGTAACCTTGAATTGGTGAAGCGCGTAGGCCAGAACTCCCGGCTCAGGCGGCCGTTGCGGAACAGTGATTTGCAGCAGGCGTTTTCACCTGCCGATTCGATTGCCGACCTGGGGGCCTGGGCCCTTGCGAGCGGGAGTGCGACACGATGTTCCAACCCGTTCCAGGCGCATTCAGCGCTCCCTGGGGCGCCGGCGTGAAACGCGCCCCGCGGGTCCTGATCTATAGTCACGACACGTTCGGCCTCGGGCATCTGCGCCGGTCGCGCGCCATCGCGAACGCGCTCGTGCAGGCCGCGCCGGACGCCTCCGTGGTGATCGTGACCGGCTCGCCCGTGGTGGGGAGCTTCGATTTCGGCAACGGCGTCGACTTCGTGCGCGTGCCCGGCGTGGTGAAGCTGCCGGACGGCGACTACACGACGCTGAACCTCAAGATCGGGCTCGACGAGGCGGTGGCGCTGCGCGAGGCCATCATCCGCAACACCGCGCTGGCGCTCGACCCGGACCTCGTGATCGTCGACAAGGAGCCGACCGGCTTCCGCGGCGAGATCCTGCCGACGCTGCAGCTGATGAAGCAGCGCGGGGCCAGGCTGGTCCTCGGCATCCGCGACGTCATGGACGAGCCGGCGCTGCTCGCGCCCGAGTGGGAGCGCAAGGGCGCCGTGCAGGCGCTGGTGGATTTCTACGACGACATCTGGATCTACGGGCTGCGCCGGCTCTATGAGCCGCTGGCCGCGCTCGACCTGCCGGAGGCGGTGCGCGAGCGCATTACCTATACGGGCTATCTGCGGCGCGAACTGCCGGATCCGCCGCAGTTCTCGCGCTATCCCAAGCTGACGCGCGGGCCGTTCGTGCTGGTCACCACCGGCGGCGGCGGCGACGGGCCGGCCCTGCTGGACTGGGTGGTGTCGGCCTATGAGCGCGACCCCGACATCCCGATCCCGGCCCTGGTGGTGTTCGGCCCCTTCGTGTCGCGCGGGGCGCGGCAATCGCTAATGGGGCGCATCGCCAAGCTCGAGAAGGTCGACGCCATCGCGTTCGATTCCAAGATCGAGCACCTGATGCAGAAGGCCTCCGCGATCGTCGCGATGGGCGGATACAACACGTTCTGCGAGATCCTCTCGATGGACAAGCCGGGCCTGATCGTGCCGCGCAAGACGCCGCGGCTCGAGCAGGCGATCCGGGCGCAGTTCGCCGAGGAGGCCGGGCTGGTGCGCCAGCTCGACGGGCTCGACAACCCGCCGTCGACGCACGACCCGCTCGAAATGGCGGCCGCGATCCGAGCGCTGATGAGCCAGCCGAAGCCCTCGCAGGCGGTGATCCCGGACCTGCTGGACGGGCTGGAGCGGATCGGCGCGATGACGCGGCCGTGGTTCGAGGACGCACGGACCGGCCGCGGGCGCTCCGGCGTCGGCATGGCGGCCGAGTGAGCCGGCGTCCATGACGCTCGATCCTGCGCCGGGACGCGCGGCGCTGCCGGCCGTGGCCGTGGTGGTGAAGGGTTATCCGCGCCTCTCCGAGACCTTCATCGCGCAGGAGATGCTGGGCCTGGAGCGCGCCGGGTTCCGACTCGCCATCTGGGCGCTGCGGCGGCCCACCGACAAGGCCGTGCACCCGCTGAACCGGCAGATCAGCGCTCCGGTCGATTACCTGCCGGAATATCTCTACCAGGAGCCCCTGCGGGTGCTGGCGGGCGCGGCGGCCGCGCTGCGCAGGCCGACGCTGGGCGCCCTGCTGCGCCTCTTCTGGCGCGACCTGAAGCGGGACTTCACACCGAACCGGGCCCGGCGGCTCGGGCAGGCGCTGGTGCTGGCGCGTGAGCTCGACCCGGCCATCCGGCACGTCCATGTGCACTATCTCCACACGCCGGCCTCGGTGGTGCGCTACGCGTGCCTGTTGAGCGGCCGGACCTTCAGCTTCTCGGCGCACGCCAAGGACATCTGGACCACGCCGGACTGGGAGAAGCGCGAGAAGATCGCGGACGCCGCGTGGGGGGTCACGTGCACCCGGATGGGGCTGGATGAATTGCAGCGCCTCGCGCCCGCCGATCACCCGGAGAGGGTCGCGCTCGTCTATCACGGCCTCGACCTGGGCCGGTTTCCGGCGGCGCCCTCGTCGCGCCCGGCGCGCGACGGGTCCGATCCGGGCGATCCGGTCCGCATTCTCTCGGTCGGGCGCGCGGTGGCCAAGAAGGGTTATGACGACCTGCTGGACGCGCTGAGCCGCCTGCCGGCCGGCCTCCATTGGCGGTTCACCCATATCGGCTCGGGCGAGCTCAAGGATGCGCTGCGCGCCCGGGCCACGACGCTTGGCCTCGCAGACCGCATCGAGTGGCTGGGCGGCCAGGCGCAGGACGCCGTGGTGGCGGCGATGCGCGACGCCGACATTTTCGCGCTGCCCTGCCGGGAGGGCGACCACGGCGACCGCGACGGACTGCCCAACGTCATCATGGAGGCCTCCACGCAGGCGCTGCCCATCCTGTCCACCGCGTTCGCGGGCGTGCCCGAATTTGTTCGCGAAGGCGTCGAGGGCGTGCTGACGCCGACGCGCGATCCCGTTGCGCTGGCTGATGCACTGGAGAGGTTGATCCGCACGCCGGCGCTTCGCGCGCGCCTCGGCGAGGCGGCGGCGCGCCGGGTTCGGGCGTTTTCGTTCGAAGCAGGCGTCGACGCCGTTGCGCACAGGCTGGATGCGTCGCTCGGGGCGGAGCCTCCCCTCGCCTCCCCGGGCGCGCTCGTCGCAGCGGCGTCCTGATGCGGGTCGTATTCCACGCGCCCCTGAAGCCGCCGGAGCACCCCGCCCCGTCCGGCGACCGGGAGATCGCGCGGCTGCTGCTGCGGGCGCTTGAGCAGGCGGGCATCGCGGCCGAGCGGCCCTGCGGGCTGCGCATGTTCGATCCGCGCGGCGACGCGAGCCTGATGCGCCGTCTCGCCGCCGAGGCGCGCGACGCTGCCGGGCGCTTCGTCGAAGAGGCGCAGCGCCGCCCGCCGGCCGAGCGGCCCGGCGCGGTGCTGACCTATCATGTGCACTACAAGGCGCCGGACGTGTTCGGCCCCGCGGTCGCGACCGCGCTGGGGCTGCCTTACGTTGTCGTGGAGGGCTCGCGCGCACCCAAGCGCGCCGGCGGACCGTGGGCGCTCGGGCATGCGCTGGCCGAGGCGGCGCTGGACCGGGCCGACGCCGTGCTGATCATGAACGCGCGGGACCGGCAGATTCTGGAGCAAGCCCGGCCGGCCGCGCAGAGGCTCCTCGATTTCCCGCCCTTTCTGGACGCGGCGGCATGGCCGCAGTCGGAGCGGCGCGGCACGTCGGCGGCCGAACCGTCCCGCTTGCTGGCGGTCGGGATGATGCGGGCCGGCGACAAGCTGGCATCGTTCCGCGTGCTCGCCGAAGCGCTTGCCATGCTTGGGGAGCGGCCGTGGACGCTGGACGTGGCAGGTGACGGCCCTGCCCGGCCGGAGGTCGAGGCGGCCTTCGCGCGTTTTGGCGACCGGGTCCGTCTCCATGGCGAGCTGGACCGGGCCGGGCTGGCCCGGCTTTACGTGGGCGCCGACCTGCTCGCCTGGCCGGCCGTGAACGAAGCCTTCGGCATGGCCTTTCTGGAGGCCGCCTTGTTTGGCTGCCCTGCCCTTGCGGGCGCGTATGGCGGCGTCTCCGGCGTGGTGGAGGATGGCCGCACGGGCGTGCTGACGCCGCCGGGCGACGCCGCGGCGTTCGCAAGCGCGCTGGCGTCGCTGCTGGACGCCCCCGACCGGCTGCGTGCGCTGGGCGTCGCGGCCCGGGAGCAGGCGCTCGCGACGCGCACGCTGGAGGCCGCCGCCACGCGGCTCCAAGCCGCGCTGGCCGAGGCCGGCCGGTCTTTCGCGGAGCGCGCCGCATGAGCCTCTCGGCGCTGTTCGTCGTCACGCATCTGCTAGGCACCGGCCATCTCGCCCGCACGGCCGCGCTGGCCCGCGCCATGGCTCGGCGTGGCCACCGGGTCACGCTGGTCAGCGGCGGCCGGCCGGCCCCGATGGTGCGGCTCGACGGGGTGGAGCTCGTGCAGTTGCCGTCGGCGCATTGCGTCGGCACGGATTTCGCGACGCTGCTCGGGGCGGATGGCGCGCCTCTCACGGCGGAGACCTTGGCCGAGCGTCGGGCGCTCACTCTGGCGACCTTCGAGCGCACGCGCCCCGACCTGCTGGTGACGGAGCTGTTTCCGTTCGGACGCCGCCAGCTCGCGGCCGAATTCCTGCCGCTGCTCGAAAGCGCGCGCGGCCGCGACCCGCGCCCGGCGGTGGTGTGCTCGGTGAGGGACATCCTCCAGTCGCCGTCGCGGGCTAGCCGCGCGGAGGAGACGCTGGAGCGGCTCTGCGCCTTTTACGATCGCGTGCTCGTGCATGGCGACCCGGAGGTGGTCCCGCTCGACGCGTCCTGGCCGGTCGGCGACGAGCTGGGGCGCCGGCTCGCCTATACGGGCTATGTGGGCGACCCGCCGCCGGAGGCTCCCCCCGCCGGGGAGCCCGGCCCGGCGCAAGCCTGCCCGGCGCAGGCCGGCGCGATCGTGGTGTCGGGCGGCGGCGGCGCGGCCGGCTTGCCGCTGCTGAGCGCCGGCGTCGAGGCCGGGCGCGTCGATCCACTCTGGCGATCCTGGCGCATCCTGGCCGGGCATGGGGTGGCGGAACGCGACTTCGAGGCGCTGCGGGCGCGCGGGTCGGAGCGGGTCATCGTGGAGCGGGCGCGGCCGGATTTCATCCCGCTGCTCCGCGAGGCCGCCGTGTCGGTGAGCCAGGCGGGCTACAACACCGTGATGGATATCGCGGCGGCCGGCGCGCGGGCCGTGCTGGTTCCTTTCGAGCAAGGCGACGAGCGCGAGCAGCGCCTGCGGGCGGAGGCCCTGGCCGAGCGCGGGCTCGTCGTGACGCTGCCAGAAGCGGGCCTCACCCCGGAGGCGCTTCTGCGCGCCGTGCACGAGGTTTCGGCCGGGCCACGGCCGCACTGGCCGGACTGGGGCGACGGGGCCGAGCGCGCCTGCGCGCTTCTGGAAAGCGCCGCCGCGGCGGCGACGCAGCGGGCCCTTTCCTGGCGCGCACTGGACGATGCGCTCGCGGCCCTGCGATCGGCAGGGCGCAGCATGACGTTGTGGTGGCGGGACGACGACTGCGTCGCCCCCTCGCCGGCGCTGGACCACATGCTCGCGCTGGCCGAGCGCGTCGGCTGCCCGGTCGCGCTGGCGGTGATTCCCGAGGCGGTGCGGCCGGAGCTTGCCGACCGGCTGCGGACGGCCCCGCTCGCCAGCGTGCTGCAGCATGGATGGGCGCATCGCAACCACGCGCCCGAGGGCGCCAAGAAGCAGGAACTCGGCCACGCGCCGGGCGACCTGGTGCTGGCCGAGCTCCAGTTCGGCCGGGACCGCCTGGAGGAGATGTTCGGCGCGCGCGCCCTACCCGTGCTGGTTCCGCCCTGGAACCGCATCGATCCCGCACTCTTGCCGGCGCTGCCAGGGCTCGGTTTTCGCGGCCTGTCGACCTTCAAGGCCCGCCGAGCGCCCGATGCGGCGCCGGGACTGCGGCAGGTCAACACGCATCTCGACCCCGTCGATTGGCGCGGCGACCGTGGCCTTGCTGACGAGGCGGCGCTGATCGGGCTCGTCGCCGCCCATGCGCGGGCGCTGGCGGCAGGGATCGCGGACCCGGACGAGCCCTTCGGCCTGCTCACCCACCACCTTGTTCACGACGGCTGGATCTGGGGTTTCGTGGAAGAGCTTTTCGCCCGGCTGGCAGCCACGGGGGCCGTTCGTTTCGTGTCGGCCGAGGAGGCGTTTGAGCTACCGCATGGCTGAAGCAGGAGTTTCATGCCAGCGTCGCCTTTATCCCGGAGTTGTGCGTTAGGGACAGGTGAGGCCAAGATGCGGGACGGACACGAAAACTCGTCGACAGGCTCGTCCGCTCCGGCTCTTCTGGTCCGGACGGTCGACGACGAGCGGGACCGCGGGAGCGAAATGGCGCCGAACACCGAACCGCTGGTCAGCATCCGGGATCTCGCGGTGGATTTCACCGCGGACGCCGGGCTCGTGCATGCGGTGCGGGGCGTGTCGTTCGATCTCTATCCCGGCCGCACTCTGGCGGTGGTGGGCGAGTCCGGCTCCGGCAAGTCCGTGACCGCCAACGCGATGCTGCGCCTGCTGCCCAAGCGCGGGCGCATCGTCAACGGCTCGATCCTGTTTCGCGATCCGCTCGGCGGCGGGCCGGTGGACATCGTCAAGCTCGATCCCGATAGCGAGAAGATGCGCCAGCTGCGCGGCGCGCGGCTCGCGATGATCTTCCAGGAGCCGATGACGTCGCTGTCGCCGCTGCACACGGTGGGCGACCAGGTGACGGAGGCGCTGCGCATCCATGACGGCGTGAGCCAGGAGGACGCCGAGGCGCGCGCCATGGCGGTGTTCGAGCGGGTCGGCTTCCGCGATCCCAAGGGCATGCTCACCACCTATCCGTTCGAGCTTTCGGGCGGCATGCGCCAACGCGCCATGATCGCGATGGCGCTGATCTGCCGCCCCGCTTTGCTGATCGCCGACGAGCCCACCACGGCGCTGGACGTAACCACGCAGGCGCAGATCCTGGCGCTGATCAAGGAGCTGCAGGCCGAGACCCAGATGGCGGTGCTGCTGATCACGCACGACCTCGGCGTGGTCGCCAACATGGCCGACGACGTCGTGGTGATGTATCGCGGCCAGGTGATGGAGCGCGGCGAGCGCGAGGACATCTTCCGCCGGCCGCAGCACCCCTATCTGGTGGCGCTGATGCGCGCCGTGCCGCATTTCGACATGAAGCAGGACGAGCGCCTGACGCCGCTGCGCGAGATCAAGATCGACGCCGCCGCGGCCGCGGCCGCCGCCCATTGCGGGCGCGAGCCCGTGCCGGCGGGGCGCACCGTGCTGGACGTGACCGGCGTCAGCAAGACGTTCACGCTGCGCTCGGGCGGGCTTTTCGGGACGCCGCAGCGGATCGCGGCGCTCTCCAACGTGAACCTGACGCTGCGCGCCGGCGAGACGCTGGGGTTGGTGGGCGAAAGCGGCTCGGGCAAGACCACGCTGTCCAAGGTGATCATGCGCGCCATGGCGCCTGATTGCGGCAGCGTGTGCTTCGACGACGGGACCGGCGCGCGCGACGTGTTCAAGCTCAAGGGCTCGGAGCTGAAGGATTATCGCCGGGCCGTGCAGTTCGTGTTCCAGGACCCGTTCTCGAGCCTCGACCCGCGCATGACGGTGTACGACATCCTGGCCGAGCCGCTGCGCATCCACCGCATCGGCAACGAGGACCAGCGTTTCCAGCGCGTGAAGGACCTGCTCGAGCTCGTCGGCCTCGACCAGCGCTCCATGCGGCGCTATCCGCACTCGTTCTCGGGCGGGCAGCGGCAGCGCATCGGGCTGGCGCGGGCGCTGGCGCTGAACCCGGCCGTGATCCTGTGCGACGAGCCGACCTCGGCGCTCGACGTCTCCGTGCAGGCGCAGATCCTGAACCTGTTGAAGGACCTGCAGACCGCGATCGGACTCTCCTACCTGTTCGTGTCGCACAACCTCGCGGTCGTGGACTACATGGCCAACGACATCGCCGTGATGTGCCGGGGCGTCATCGTCGAGCAGGCGCCGCGCGAGACGCTGTTCCGCTCGCCCAAGCACCCCTACACGCAGGCGCTGCTGGCCGCCGTGCCGAGCCCGGACCTCGACCACCTGCTCGATTTCTCGCGCCTCACGGGCGGCGGGTTCTCCAACCCGGCGGACT
Source organism: Alsobacter sp. P4_H11 (assembly GCF_056400925.1). NCBI lineage: Bacteria > Pseudomonadati > Pseudomonadota > Alphaproteobacteria > Hyphomicrobiales > Alsobacteraceae > Alsobacter > Alsobacter sp. P4_H11. The sequence goes on along the minus strand of NZ_JBFUKI010000013.1, from coordinate 120,540 downwards.
GGCCGGAGCCGTTCCGGCTCGTGCCGGGCGAGACCCGTCCCGAGATGGTGGAGGTGGAGCCCGACCACCGCATCGCGCTGGCGCGGCCGTGCGAGCCCGTGGCGCAACAAGAACCGCTGAGGGCCGCGTCATGACGATCACGCGCCGTGGCGTACTCCAGACCGGGCTGGCGGCGGCGGCCGTCGCGGCGGCGCCCGGCGCCCTGCGGGCCGAGGGCTTCTCCTTCCAGGAATCGCCCATGCTGGCCGAGCGGGTGAAGAAGGGCCTGCTGCCGCCCGTGATCGACCGCCTGCCGACCACGCCGCTGATCGCCGATTTCGCGTCGCGCAAGCGCACGGTGGGGCGCTATGGCGGCGAGATCCGCACCCTGATCGCGAAGACGCGCGACCTCCGCTACATGTCGGCCAACGGCTACACCCGCGTGGTCGGCTATGACGAGACGCTGACGCTGCAGCCGGACCTGGCGCAGAGCTACGAGGAGCAGGACAACCGCGTCTTCACGTTCACGCTGCGGCGCGGGCATCGCTGGTCCAACGGCCAGCCCTTCACGAGCGAGGACTTCCGCTACTATTGGGAGGACGTGGCGCTCAACAAGGATCTGAGCCCGAGCGGGCCGCCCGAGCTCTTCATGGTGGACGGCAAGCTGCCGCGCTTCGAGATCATCGACGACCTGCGCATCCGCTATTCCTGGGACGCCCCGAACCCGCGCTTCCTGCCCGCGCTCGCGATGCCGCGTCCGCTGCGGCTGTTCTCGCCGTCGCAATATCTGCGGGCGTTCCACAAGCGTTACGCCGAGAAGGGCGTGATCGAGAAGGCCATCGCGGCCGCCAAGCTTCGCAACTGGGCGGCGCTGCACAACCGGCTCGACGATGACTACGAGTACAGCAACCCCGACGCGCCGGTGCTGACGCCATGGCGGCTCATCACGCCGCCGCCGGCTAACCGGATGGTGTTCGAGCGCAACCCCTATTTCCACCGGCTCGACCCGGAGGGGCGGCAGCTGCCCTATGTCGACAAGGTGCTGGTGGACGTGGCCTCGCCCGGGCTGTTTCCGGCCAAGAGCAACGCCGGCGAGGTGGACCTGCAGGCGCGCGGCCTCTCGATGAACGACGTGCCGGTGCTGAAGGAAGGCGAGGCGGCGCAGAACTACCGCACGCTGCTTTGGCCCTATGCGCGCGGGTCGATCTACACGCTCTATCCCAACCTCAACACGGCCGACCCGGAGTGGCGGCGGCTGAACCGCGACATCCGCTACCGGCGCGCGCTGTCGGCCGCCATCGACCGGCGCATCCTCAACAACGCGCTGCTGTTCGGGCTGGGCGTGGAGGGCAACAACACCGTGCTGGCGACCAGCATGCTGTATTCGGACGTGTTCCGGACCGACAACGCCGGCTACGACCCGGAGCTCGCCAACCGGCTGCTCGACGAGGTGGGGCTGACGGGCCGCGATTCCTCCGGCTTCCGCACCCTGCCGGACGGGCGGACGCTGGAGATCGTCGTGGAGGTGGACGGCGAGTCGACCGACATCGTCGACGCGCTGCAGCTCATCACCGAGTTCTGGCGCGATGTCGGCGTGAAGCTGTTCATGAAGCCGCAGGACCGCGGCATCCTGCGCCAGCGCTCGTTCTCGGGCCAGACCGTGATGGTGGCGGCGACCGGCCTCGACAACGCCGTGCCGACCGCCATGATGCCGCCCACCGAGCTCGCGCCGGTGCGGCAGGAGCATTACAGCTGGCCCAAATGGGGCCAGCACTTCGAGACGCAGGGCCACGCCGGCGAGGAGCCGGACACGCCCGGCGGCAAGCGCCTCCTCGCGCTCTACAAGGAGTGGCTGACCGCCACCGAGGACACGCGAAACACCGCGATCTGGCGCGAGATGCTGGCCTTGCACGCCGAAAACCAGTGGACGATCGGCACCATCGCGGGCGAGCTGCAGCCCGTGGTGGTCAACAAGCGGCTGCGCAACGTGCCCGAAAAGGCGCTGTTCTCCTGGGAGCCGACCTCGCTGATGGGCGTGTACCGCATCGACGAATACTACTACGCGGCGGGCGCCTGACATGGCGATCGCGCTCTACATCCTGCGCCGGGCCGTCACGATGCTGCTGACGCTGGTCGCCATCTCGGCGCTGGTGTTCGTGGTGATCAAGCTGCCGCCCGGCGACTATCTCAGCAACCAGATCGCCGAGCTGCGCTCGCAGGGCGACCCGGCCGCCGCCGCCAAGGCCGAGTTCCTGCGCGCCCAATACGGGCTCGACCGGCCGGTGTGGGAGCAATACCTGATCTGGATCGGCGCCTGGTCCGGCCCTAACGGCTTCTCGGGACTGCTGCAGGGCGACTGGGGCTGGTCCTTCGAGTTCCAGCGCCCGGTGAACGAGGTCGTGGGCGGCGCGCTCGGGCTCACGCTGCTGGTGAATGTCGCGGTGGTGATCTTCGTCCACGTGATCGCGATCCCGATCGCGATCTATTCGGCGACGCGGCAATATTCGTGGGGCGACTACGCGGCCACGCTGCTGGGCTATATCGGGCTGGCGACGCCGAACTTCCTCCTCGCCCTGATCCTGCTGTTCTACCTCAACCGCTGGTTCGGCATCTCGATCGGCGGCATGATGGACGCGCGCTACGACAGCGAGCCCATGAGCATGGCCAAGCTCGGCTCGATCGGCTCGCACCTGATCGCCCCCGTGGTGGTGATCGGGCTCTCGGGCACGGCCGCGATGATCCGGCGCATGCGCGCCAACCTGCTGGACGAGCTGCAGAAGCAATACACGATCACCGCCAAGGCGAAGGGCATGCGGCCCATGCCGGCGCTGATCAAATATCCGTTCCGGATGGCGCTGAACCCCTTCGTGGCCGACATCGGCAACCTGCTGCCGCACCTGATCTCCGGCTCCGTGCTGGTGTCGCTCGTGTTGAGCCTGCCCACCGTCGGGCCGGTGCTGCTGCAGGCCCTGAAGCAGCAGGACCAGTTCCTGGCCGGCTTCATCCTGATGTTCGTCGCGGTGCTGACGGTGGTGGGCATGCTCCTGTCGGACCTGCTGCTCGCCACCATCGACCCGCGCATCCGCTTCGGCGGGCGAAAGAGGTGAGATGAGCGCCAGCCTCGCCCCCATCACGCATGACCCGAACGCCCCGGGCCACTACGTCAACACGGCCCCGTTCGACCCGAGCGCGGCCGAGAAGATGAGCGCGCATGAGGAGGCGTTCTATCGCGCCTCCTCGCTGCAGCTCATCTGGTGGAAGTTCAAGCGCCACCGGGTGGCGCTGGCCTCGGCGATCTTCCTCGCCGCGCTCTACCTGATGCTGCCCTTCGTGGAGGTGATCGCCCCCTATGGGCTGGCGACGCGCAACGCCGAGCACCTGTCGGCGCCGCCGCAGGGCGTGCACATCATGCACGAGGGCAGCCTGCGGACGCCCTTCGTCTATCCCTACGCGTTCAAGTTCAACCTCGACACGTTCCGGCGCGAATACGTCGTCGACCAGACCAGGCCGCAGCCGCTGCGCTTCTTCTGCGAGGGCGCGCCCTATGCGTTCTGGGGCGTGATCCAGTCTCGCTTCCACCTGATCTGCCCGCCGGAGGGCGGCACGTTCTTTCTGGTCGGCACCGACAAGCTCGGCCGCGACCTGTTCTCGCGCATCATCTATGGGGCGCGCATCTCGCTGACCGTGGGCCTGCTCGGCATCGCGGTGTCCTTCGTTATCGGCCTGACGCTGGGCGGCCTCGCGGGCTACATGGGCGGCTGGGTGGACGCCACCGTGCAGCGCATGATCGAGGTCCTGCGCTCGTTGCCCGAGCTGCCGCTGTGGCTCGCCCTGTCAGCCGCCCTCCCGGCGAACTGGAGCCCCGTGCTGGTGTTCTTCGCCATTACGCTGATCCTCGGCCTGCTGGACTGGCCCGGGCTGGCGCGCGCGGTGCGGTCCAAGCTGCTGGCGCTGCGCGAGGAGGAATTCGTGCGCGCCGCCGAGCTCATGGGCGCCTCGCGGGCGCGCATCATCGCGCATCATCTCGTGCCCAACTTCATGAGCCATCTGATCGCCAGCGCGACCCTGTCGATCCCGTCCATGATCCTCGGCGAAACGGCGCTTTCGTTCCTCGGCCTCGGCCTGCGCCCGCCCGTCACCAGCTGGGGCGTTCTCTTGAACGAGGCGCAGAACCTCGCGGCCGTGAACCTCTACCCCTGGCTGCTCGCCCCCATGATCCCGGTGGTGCTGGTGGTGCTCGCCTTCAACTTCATGGGCGACGGCCTGCGCGACGCGGCGGACCCGTATAGCTGAGCGGCGCTCCGTCGTCGCCGCCATCAGGAAGAGCCCTGTCTCTTCGTCATTCCCGGCGGCGCGAAGCACCGGGAAGGGGATCCAGGAGACCGGGCGCCAATCCGAGCCGTGGCCCTGGATCCCCTTCCCGCCCTGCTTCGCAGGTCGCCGGCGATGACGGCTGAGACGGTGCGGCATCTCCCGTTCAAACGACGGGATCAAACCCTCCCGTCATTGCGAGCGCAGCGAAGCAATCCAGGCGTCGGGGCCGTGCTGGATGACGCAGCATCGAGCGCGTGGCCCCTGGATTGCGTCGCTACGCTCGCAATGACGGCGAGGCGTTTCGATAGGGTGGGCGCCCCATGCGATTTCTCCGCAGGGCGTCCGGGATGGCGGCGCGAGAGAACGCAAAATGTCCTGCTTTCACGGCCAGCGATAACACCCTCCCCTCATTGCGAGCGCAGCGAAGCAATCCAGGCGTCGGGGCCGTGCTGGATGCCGCAGCATCGAGCGGGTGGCCCCTGGATTGCTTCGCTACGCTCGCAATGACGGCGAGGGGTTGCGATGGGGTGGGCGACGGCTGACATGGAACTCCGGACATCCCGCCCTCGCCACGTCCGGAATCTCGCCCTATGATCCCGCGATCCCCCTCCCCGGCCCGGAAACATGCCTGAAACACACGGAACGACGAGCTTCATCGCGCCCATCCTGATTTTCTGCCTCAGCGCCGTGCTGGCGGTGCCGATCTTCAAGCGGCTCGGGCTGGGGGCCGTGATCGGTTACCTGGTGGCGGGCGCGGCCATCGGGCCGGCGGGGCTCCGGCTGTTCAACGACGCGGATTCGGTGCGGGGCGTCGCCGAGGTCGGCGTCGTGATGCTGCTATTCGTGATCGGGCTGGAGCTGAAGCCCTCCAAGCTGCTGGCCATGCGGCGCGACATTTTCGGGCTCGGGGCCGCGCAATTCGTCGTCACGGGCGTGCTGATCGCGCTGGCCTGCATGGCGCTGGGGCTGACGGCGCGCGCGGCCGCGCTGCTGGGCGTCGCCTTCGCGCTGTCGGCCACCGCGATCGCGCTGCAGATCCTGGACGAGCGCGGCACGCTGCAAACGCATCATGGCCAGCGCACCTTTGCGGTGCTGCTGTTTCAGGACATGGCGGTGGTGCCGATCCTCGCCATCGTGCCGCTGCTGGCGCCCGGGACGGCGGCGGCCGGGCCGGACCTCTGGCAGGGGCTTCGCTCCACCGGCGTCGCGGTCGGGTCGATCACCGCGATCGTGCTGGCCGGTCTCTACCTTCTGAACCCGCTGTTCCGGGTGTTGGCCTGGACGGGCGCGCGAGAGGTGATGACGGCGGCGGCGCTGCTGGTGGTGCTGGGCGCGGCCATCATCATGGAGCATGCCGGCATGTCGATGGCGCTCGGCGCCTTCCTGGCCGGGCTGCTGCTGTCGGAATCCAACTTCCGCCACCAGCTCGAGGCGGACATCGAGCCCTTCCGCGGCCTTCTGCTCGGCCTGTTCTTCATGAGCGTCGGCATGGGAATGGACGCGACCGTGATCCTGTCGCGCGCGCTGCCGCTGGCGCTGGCCGCCGTGGGGCTGATCGGGCTCAAGATCGCGGTGGCCTACGCGCTGGAGCGCTGGATGGGGTCGCAGCCGCGCGATGCGCTGCGCAGCGCGGCCTTGCTGGCCCCGGCGGGCGAATTCGCCTTCGTGCTGGTGCCCATGGCGGGCGCGCTCGCGATCCTGGACGCGCAAACTGCGAGCCTTGCCTCGGCGTTGGCGGCGCTCACCATGGTGCTGGGCCCGATCACCGCCAAGGGCATCGAGATCGGATTGGAACGGCGCGACGCGGCCCGGCCGGAGCCGGATTTCGACCCGTCCAGCTTCGACGGCGCGCAGGGCAGCGTGCTGGTGATCGGCTTTGGCCGCTTCGGCCAGCTGACCACGCAGGTGCTGCTGGCTGACGGCGTGGACGTAACCGTGATCGATAACAACGTCGACCGCATCAAGGCGGCCGGCAAGTTCGGCTTCAAGGTCTATTACGGCGACGGGGCGCGGCTCGACGTGCTGCGGGCGGCCGGGGCCGGGCAATCGCGCGTGATCGCGGTGTGCGTGGACGACCGGCAGGCGGCGCTCACCATCGTGGAGCTCGTGCGGGAGAACTTCCCGCTCGCCCAGGTGCATGCCCGCGCTTACGACCGCATCCATTCCATCGACCTCATCAAGGCCGGCGTCGACTACCAGATGCGCGAGACGCTGATCTCGGCGCTGGAGTTCGGCCGCGAGACGCTGATCGCCCTGGGGGCCGAAGCCTCCCGCGCCGAGGAAGTGCGTCTTGGCGTGCGCGAGCGCGACGAGCAGCGCCTGGCGCTGCAGCAGGTGGAGGGCAAGCTGCGGCCGGCGGACTACAGCAAGCTCGTTCCTCGCCTGACACCCGAGCCGCTCACGGCGCCGAAAGCGCGCTCCAAGGCGCTGACGGCGGAGACCCAGGACGTGATGGACACCCCCACGATTGAATGAGGGCGCCACCCCACAGGCGCATTGGAAAAAGCCACAACCCGTGAGACCTTGCGCTTGCAATGTCATGAACCGGTTTTCCGGGGATCGCTTGCGGGCGCAGGTCTGGGATCGGGATGATCAATCTGTTCGACATGATGCAGAAGGCGCAGGGCGGGAACGCCCTCGACGCATTTTCCCAGCAGTTCGGCCTGACGCCGCAGCAGAGCGAGGCGGCCGTCGATGCGCTGCTGCCGGCCTTCACGCTGGCGCTGCGCCAGCAGCTGAAGAACCCGCAGGCCTGGCCCTACCTGATGGCCGCCCTGTCGATTCCGCCGACGCAGCAGCCCGGCGCCATCCAGCCGTTCTCGCCGCAGGGCATGCAGCAGGGCCAGCAGGTGATGGCGGCGCTGTTCGGCTCGCCGCAGCTCGGCCCGCAGATCGCCCAGCAGGCCGCGACCGCCACCGGCATGAGCTCGGCCGTGATGCAGCAGATGATGCCCGCCATGGCGGCCATGCTGACCGGCGGCGCCTGGCAGACCTTCGGCGGCGCGATGGCGAGCGCCATGGAGGCGTTCTCCAAAGCCATGGGCGGCAAGCCCGAACCCAAGCCCGCCGCCTTCCCGATGGGCGTGCCGGAGAACTGGGGCGAGATCCTGGGCGAACTGGTGGGCGGCCCGCCGCCGCCCAAGCCCGAGCCCGCCAAGGCTGACGAGCCCAACATGTTCGACCCAGCCGGCCTCGGCGCCATGATGGCCGGCATCATGGAGCGCGCCGCGACGCCGCAGGTCGCGACGCCCGGCGAAGCGCCCGCACCCGCCGCCGACGCTCCCCCCGCGCCCGATGCGGCTGATCAGACCCCCCCGGCCGAGGCCCCGACCGCGCCGGATTTCGACGCCTTCACGCAGCTGGTTGAAACCGGCCGCGAGGTGCAGCAGCAGCACCTGCGCAATCTCCAGAATGTGATGGCCCAGGTGTGGGGCGGCGAGAAGCCCGAGACGACGCCCTCTAAGTGAGAAGCCGTCCGCGTGCAGCGCCGCGGTTCTCCGCTCGTCATTGCGAGCCGAAGGCGACGCAATCCAGTCTGAAAGCCCGGCGTTAGGCTGGATTGCTTCGCTGGCGCTCGCAATGACGGCGAGGGGTGGCCCGTGATGGCGCAAGGCTTGTCTGGCTTTGGGGCCGTCATCCCCGGCGACCTGGGCAGCAGGTCGGGAAGGGCATCCAGGGGCAACGGCGCGCACCTCCTGGATCCCCTTCCCGACGCTGCGCGCAGCCGGGGATGACGGAGAGAATAAGGCTTTGCCTGCCAAGGCTCCCGTGCCGAAAACAAATCCCGACGCCCTGACCTTTGCGTTTGCGCAAGCATCGGACCCGTTCCTGTCATTGCTTCGTTGCGCTGGGCGCTTTAATGAACGTGTCCCGCGCACCCCTCGCGCCGGCATTCAGGATCTCCCATGGCCCGTGACCAGTCCGACCCGACGCCGATTGAAAGCCGCGCCGAGCTGGTCGCCTGGTTTGAACAGGGCAATAAACCCGCGTCCGAGTTCCGCCTCGGCACCGAGCACGAGAAGTTCGGCTTCTACGCGCATGACCACGCGCCAGTGCCCTATGCGGGCGCGCGCGGCGTGGAGGCGATCCTGAAGGGCCTCGAATCGCGCATCGGCTGGGAGCCGATCATGGATGGCGAGGCCATTATCGGGCTCGCGGACCCCATGGGGGGCGGCGCGATCTCGCTGGAGCCCGGCGGGCAGTTCGAGCTCTCGGGCGCCCCCGTGGAGACGCTGCACGAAACGCGCTCCGAGCTGGTGCAGCACATGGAGGCCGTGAACTCGGTGGCGGGCCAGATCGGCGTGCGCTTCCTGGGGCTGGGCCACAGCCCCGTGTGGACGCGCGAGCAGACGCCCGTGATGCCCAAGCAGCGCTACGGCATCATGCGGCGCTACATGCCGCAGGTGGGCACGCGCGGGCTCGACATGATGTTTCGCACCTGCACGGTGCAGGTGAATCTCGACTTCGCCTCCGAGGCCGACATGGTGAAGAAGCTGCGCGTCTCGGTGGCGCTGCAGCCGATCGCCACCGCGCTGTTCGCCAACTCGCCGTTCACGGAGGGCAAGCCCAACGGGTTTCGGACCGTGCGCTCGGAGATCTGGCGGGACACCGACAACAACCGCTCGGGCATGATCCCGTTCGCGTTCGAGGACGGCATGGGCTTCGAGCGCTATGTCGACTACGCGCTCGACGTGCCGATGTATTTCGTGAAGCGCGGCGACCACTACCACGACGTGGCCGGCGCCTCGTTCCGCGACCTGCTGGACGGCAAGCTGGCGCAGCTGCCGGGCGAGCGGGCGACGATTTCGGACTGGGCCAACCACCTCTCGACGCTGTTTCCCGAGGTGCGGCTGAAGCGCTACCTGGAGATGCGCGGCGCCGACATGGGCACGTCCGACATGGTTGTGGCGCTGCCGGCCTTCTGGGTGGGGCTGCTGTATGACGCCGCCGCGCTTGACCAGGCGTGGCAGCTCGTGAAGGGCTGGACCGCCCACGAGCGGCAGGCGCTGCGCGACGCGGTTCCGCGCGAGGCGCTGGACGCCACCGTGGCGGGCCGCAGCGTGCGCGAGGTCGCCCGGGACGTGCTGGCGCTCTCCCGGCAGGGGCTCGCGCGCCGGGCCCGGCAAGAGGATGGGCAGGACGAGACGCGCTATCTCGCGCCGCTGGACGAGGTGGTGGCGTCGGGGCGCACCCGCGCGGACGTGCTGCTGGAGCAGTTCCACGGCCCTTGGGGCGGCTCGGTCGACCCCGTGTTCGACCAGAACGCGCTCTGAACCCGCGACGGCGGCGCGCATGACCGCGGCGGCGCGCTTGCGCTATCGTGCGGCATGACCTCCGCCCCGCCCTCCTCTCCCCGCATCGCGCTCGCCCTCGGCGGCGGCGGCGCGCGCGGCCTCGCGCACATCGCCATGCTGGAGGCGCTGGACGAGCTGGGGTTGCGTCCCGCCGCCATCGCGGGCACCTCCATCGGGGCCATCGTGGGGGCGGCCTATGCGAGCGGCGTCCCGGGCAAGGACCTCCGCGCCTATGCGCTGTCGCGGCTGCGCGACCGCGCCCAGGTGATGTCGCGCGTGCTGCAGGCGCGGGTGGGCAAGCTCACGGACCTGTTCTCGGGGCTCGGCAACCCGGTGCTGGTGGACGGAGAGAAGCTGCTCGACCTGTTCTGGCCCGACGCCGTGCCGGATGCGATCGAGGACCTGGCGATCCCGTTCCAGGCGGTGGCGACGGACTATTATGGCCGCGTCGAGCACCGCTTCGCGAGTGGGCCGCTGGTGAGCGCAGTGGCGGCCTCCATGGCGATCCCCGGGCTTGTGCGGCCGGTGCTGGCCGGCGGGCGCGTGTTCATCGACGGCGGCGCCGTGAACCCGCTGCCGTTCGAGGGCATGGACGGCCCCGGAACCGTGGTGATCGCCGTGGACGTGACGGGCGGGCCCGTTCCCGACAACAAGGCCGCCCCGGAGGCGTTCGAGGCCATGCTGGGAGCGTCGCAGATCATGCAGGGCGCGATCGTGGCCGAGAAGCTGAAGGCGCGCGCGCCGGACATCCTGGTGCGTCCGGCCGTGGACGGCTTCCGGGGGCTCGACTTCTTTCGCGCCAAGGCCATCCTGCAGGCAGCCGAGCCCGCCAAGGAGCAGTTCAAGCGCGACCTCGACGCGGCGCTCGCGCCGGCCAGGGTCAGCGCCGCTCGGCGAAAAAGGCCCTGAGCATCGTGGCCGCCTCGCTCTCGCGCAGACCGCCATAGACCTCCGGGGCGTGGTGGCAGGTGGGCGACGCGTAGAGCCTGACGCCATGCTCCACGGCGCCGCCCTTGGGGTCGCCCGCGGCGAAATAGAGCCGCCGGATGCGCGCGAACGAGATCGCGCCGGCGCACATCGGGCAGGGCTCCAGCGTGACGTAGAGATCGCAGCCGACGAGCCGCTCGGAGCCTATCGCCGAGCAGGCCTGCCGGATGGCCAGCATCTCGGCATGCGCGGAGGGATCATGGTCCGCCAACGTCCGATTTCCCGCCGCCGCCAGAACGACGCCGTCGCGCACCACCACGGCGCCCACCGGCACCTCGCCCCGCGCGGCGGCGGCGCGCGCCTCGTCCAGCGCCATCGCCATGGGGTCGGGACGGATTTCGGGCACGGCGAGGTCCTCGTCGGCAAGGAAGTTTCGTGAAGCCGATACCACTTCGGCACGAAATGCTCTATCAGCGGCCAATGAACGACAGAACGAATGATCGCGGCGGCGGCAAGGGCCGGCCTCCATCCCGTGGCGGCGCCGGCGGCGGCGACAGCCGCGGCGGCAAGAGCTTCGGCCCACGCTCGGGCGGACCCGCAAAGGGTCGCGGCGGCGACGACCGCCCCGCGCGCGCTCCGCGCGCCGAGGGCGACGCCCGGCCGAGGCGCTTCGACGGCGACCGACCGGCGCGCTCCGAGAGGCCCGCGACCGGCGACCGGCCGCAGCGCAGCGCACGCCCCCAGGGTGACCGTCCGCAGGGTGATCGTCCGCAAGGCAGCCGGCCCGCGCGCGCCGAGGGCGGCGAGCGGCCGTTCCGCGCCCGCCCCGAGGGCGGTGAGCGCAAGAGCTTCGGCGGGGGACGCGGGGCGCCGCGCGGCGACGCTGGCGGTCGCGGCGACGCTGGCGGTCGCGACTTCAAGTCCCGCAAAACCGTCGAGGCGGCGCCGCGCAAGGAGTTTTCCGAGCGCATCGCCAAGGTGATCGCCCGCGCGGGCCTGTGCTCGCGCCGCGACGCCGAGGCCTGGATCGAGGCGGGGCGCGTCGCCGTGAACGGCGTGACGCTGACCAGCCCGGCGCTGGACGTGAACGCCAACGACAAGGTCGTGGTGGACGGCGCGCCGCTGCCGACGCGCGAGCGCACGCGGCTGTTCATGTTCCACAAGCCGCGCGGCGTGGTGACGACCGTGCGGGACCCCGAGGGTCGCCGCACCGTGTTCGACGCGCTGCCGCCCGGCCTGCCGCGCGTGATCACCATCGGGCGCCTCGACATCAATACCGAGGGCCTGCTGCTGCTGACCAACGACGGCGGGCTGGCGCGCGTGCTGTCGCTGCCCGAAACCGGCTGGCTGCGCCGCTACCGCGTGCGCGCCTATGGCGAGATCACCCAGCCGCAGCTCGACGCGCTGCGCGACGGCGTCACCGTCGAGGGCATGAACTACGGCCCCGTGGAAGCCACGCTGGACCGCGCCCAGGGCGACAACGCCTGGCTGACGCTGGGCCTGCGCGAAGGCAAGAACCGCGAGGTCAAGAAGATCCTCGAGCATCTGGGCCTCCAGGTGAACCGGCTGATCCGGCTCTCCTTCGGCCCGTTCCAGCTCAACGAGCTGCCGGAAGGCGCGGCCGAGGAGATCCCCACCCGGGTGCTGCAGGACCAGCTCGGCGTCGATCTCGCCGCCCAGGCGGAGGTCGACTTCGACGCGCCGGTGTTCGTGTATGACGAGGACGATTTCCGGCCCAAGGCCAAGACGGCGCGCGACGCCGTGACGGGCGACGACCGCCCGAAGCGCCGCAGCCGCGACGACGCGCCCGAGCGCGGCGCCGGCCGCAGCTGGGGCCAGGATCATCACGACCGGGGCGGTCGTGATGATCGCGGCGGCCGGGACGACCGCAGTGGCCGCTTCGGCGAGACCGAAGGCGACGAGAAGCCCAAGCCCAAGCGGCGGCATCCGATGGAGCCGCTGACCAGCATCTGGCGCGCCGACGACGCCGAGGCCAACGTGCCGCGCGGCAAGGTCCCGCGCCGGGGCGCAGACCCCAAGCTGGCCCGGGTCGAAAGCGCCGACAAGGTGCGCTCGCGCGCCGGCGCGGTGAAGGATCCCAAGGGCCGCGCCGTGAAGGTGGAGCGGATCAAGGCCGATCCGGCCGCCTTCGAGCGCGAGGCGCCGCGTGAGGACAAGCCGCAGCGGCGCGGGCCGCCGCGCCCGCGCGACGATGGCGCGGAGCGGCCGCGGTCTGACAGGCCCTTCCGGGCCCGCCCCGAGGGCGACCGCCCCGAGCGGCGCGAGCGCCCGGCGGGCGAGCGCGGCGAACGCCGCAGCTTCGGCGACCGGCCCACGGGCGGCCCCAAGCGCAGCTTCGGCGGCGACCGGGCCGGCTCAGGCGAGAAGCGTAGCTATGCGCCCCGCGAACGCGACGAGCGGCCGCGCAGCGGCGGCGATGACCGGCCCAAGCGCGACCTCTGGTTCGAGGGACGCAGGGCCGAAGGCGAAGGCGGGGCGCGGAAGCCGCGCACCTTCAAGCCGCGCGACGATCGCGCCGGCGCGGGCTTCAAGCCTCGGGGCGATCGGCCTGACCGTGGCGACCGTCCGGCGCGCGGCGACCGGCCTGAGCGGACCGGCGATCGACCCGCGCGCAACGACCGGCCCGAAGGTGGGTTCAAGGCGCGTGGCGACAGGCCGAGCGGTCCTGGCGGTTCGCGGGGCGGTCCTGGCGGATCGCGGGGCGGCCCGGGCGGCAAGCCGGGCGGCTTCTCGAAGGGTCCCGGCCGTGGTGGCTCCGGCCCCGGCCGCGGCGGTCCCGGCGGCGCGGGCGGACGTCCGCCCCGGCGTCCGCGCGAAGGCTGACCCATGCGGATCGTCGGCGGCCGGTTCAAGGGCCGGGCGCTCGCGAGCCCGAAGACGCAGGCCGTGCGGCCGACCTCCGATCGGCTGCGCGAAACGATCTTCAACATCCTGGCGCACGCGCATGAGGACCCGGTCCACGGCGCGCGCGTGCTCGACCTTTTCGCCGGCACGGGCGCGATGGGGCTGGAAGCGCTGTCGCGCGGCGCCGCCTACGCGCTGTTCGTGGACGATTCCGCCGAGGGTCGCGGACTGACGAAGAGCAACATCGAGACGCTCGGCGCGGCCGGCCTCAGCAAAGTATTCCGCCGCGACGCCACCAAGCTGGGCGCCGCGCACCCGAACGCGCCTTTCGGCCTCGTGTTCTGCGATCCGCCCTACGGCAAGGGCCTCGCCCCCCTGGCGCTCGCCTCGGCCCGCGACGGCGGCTGGCTGGCGCCCGGCGCGCTGCTGGTGGTGGAAGAACACGCCGAAGCCGAACTCACGCTCCCGGACGGCTTCACGCTGCTGGAGCGTCGGGACTACGGGGACACGCAGGTGGTTTTCGCGCGGGTGGGGTGACTGACGGGATCGTCGTTGCGGGGCACAACCGGAATGTCGCAGCCCGTTTTGGATGACAGTTCAACCAGCCATCGTCCGTCGTGATCCGCGTCCGACACGTGTCTTGATCGGTCGAGCGAGATGGCGCTGCAGGGTTCCTGCGCGCCGATGCCTCGAGCTGCGCCGCTGCGGGCCTTGGCTAACAATTCCGACAGGTGAGCTTTGGCGTCGGCAAGAGACCACATGATCGCCCCCTCAGGTTGCGCTAGTTTGGGCTAGGCTCGCTCTGAGACTATCAATTTGCCACGTCCGATAAGCTGCCCCTTTTTTCCTCCCAGATCCGCCGCTTGATGTTGGACCTTAGAAGGCGAACAACGCTTGCAACGAAGTGGCCAAGCGGCGCGCCGTGATTGGGTCGAGGACGCCGAGAAAGCGTCCTAACCGCTCCCGGCTGACAGCCCGCAACTGCTCGGTGCAAAGTTCGCCGCGGACGCCGTCAAACAGCAACGCCACCCGGTGCTCCCAGCCGCGACGGCGTGAGGTCAGAGGCACGATGAGAGCTGTCGCAAGCGACACGTTTATGCGATCGGGAGAAACGACGACGCAGGGTCTAGTTTTGGCAATTTCCGACCCGACAACCGGATCGAGCGTTACGAGATAGGCTTCGAAACGACCGGGAGCCGGTGGTTTTCGAAGTCGTTCGGCCATTCCCATTCCTCATCATCGAAATTCTTTTTGCCCGTCCGGCTCAAATCATCGCGGCCAGCCCCGTTCGAAACGGCGTCACCACCGAGGCGCTGGTCATCAGCCGCGGTCAGAACAACTTCTGCTCCGCGCAGCTCGACATTCACGGCGTGAGTAACCCCAGCCGCGTCCAGGATCTCTTCAGGCAAGCGCACCCCGCGTGCGTCGCCGATGTTGATGATCGTAGACTTCATGCTGAAAAGACTAGGCGCAAACTTGCCAAACGACAAGCGCTTCACCGCCGCCCGAACAGCCGCTCGATGTCGGCGAGCTTGAGCTCCACATAGGTGGGCCGGCCGTGGTTGCACTGGCCGGAGAGCGGCGTCGCCTCCATCTCGCGCAGGAGGGCGTTCATTTCCTCGGGCTTGAGGCGCCGGCCGGCGCGCACGGAGTGGTGGCACGCGAAGGTCGCCAGCACGTGGTCGAGGCGGTCTTCCAGGGCCAGTGCGCCGCCCCATTCCTCCAGCGAGTCCGCGAGGTCGCGCACGAGGGCGGCGACGTCAGCGCCCGCGAGGGCGGCCGGGACTTCGCTGACCGCGACCGCGCCGGGGCCGAACGGCTCGATCACGAGGCCGAGGGCGGCGAGCAGGTCGGCCTTTTCGGCGAGGCGGTCGACCTCCACGGGGTCGAGGTCCACCACGGCCGGGATCAGCAGCATCTGGCGGTTGACGCCGGCGGCGGCGCGCTCGGCCTTCAGACGCTCGTAGACAAGGCGTTCATGGGCGGCGTGCTGGTCGACGATCACGACGCCGTCGCGCGTCTGCGCGACGATGTAGGTGTCGTGCAGCTGCGCCCGGGCGGCGCCGAGCGGGCGCTCCAGCAGGTCGGGCGCGGGCGCAAACGTCGCCGCGCGGGCGTCGGCGGCGGGGTCGGCGAGAGCCGAGAAAGCGGCCTGCGCGGCTTCGGCGAAGCCGAAGGATGGGGCGGGGCCAGAGTCGTAGCTTGGCGGGCCGGGTGGCTCGTCCGGAGCGGCCGGGCTGGCGCGCCAGTTCCAGTCAACATTGCGGGTGGCCGGCGAGGCGAGCCAGGAGCGGGGCGCTTGGGCGCCCGTGTGGGCCCGCAGCGCGTCGATGACAGAGGCGCCCACGGTGTTGGAGGCGCGGTGGCCGGCGCCGCCCAGCACCTGCTTCAGCGCGCCCACGACGAGGCCACGGACAAGGCCGGGATCGCGGAAGCGCACCTCGCTCTTGCCCGGGTGGACGTTGACGTCCACGAGCCGCGCCGGGCAGGTCACGAACAGCGCCAGCGCGGGGTGGCGGCCGCTCGGCACAACGTCCGCATAGGCGCCCTTCACGGCGCCGAGCAGCAGCTTGTCGCGCACCGGGCGGCCGTTGACGAAAAGGTGGATGGCCGCGCCGGTCGGCCGGTGCGCGGTCGGTAGGCCGGCGAGGCCGGCGAGGCCGACCTCCTCGCGCCAGGCGTCCACCGGCAGGGCGTTGTCGACGAAGTCGCGCCCCATCACCTGCGCGAGGCGCCGAGCCGTCGCGGCGGCGGGGTCGAGGTCGGAGGCCGCCGGGTAGTCCAGCGCCGGCGCGCCCTCCCCGCCCAGCTCGAAGCGCACGCCCGGGTGCGCCATGGCGAGGCGCTTCAGCATGTCGGCGACAGCCTGGGCCTCCGCGCGGTCGGTTTTCAGGAATTTGAGGCGCGCCGGCGTGGCGTAGAACAGGTCGGCGATCTCGACGCGGGTGCCGCGATCGATGGCGGCGGGGCGGACAGCGTGCTTCAGCCCGGCGTCCACCAGGATGGAGGAGCCATGCGACGCGCCCGCCTGCCGGGTGGCGATATGCAGGCGCGCCACCGCCCCGATGGAGGGCAGCGCCTCGCCGCGAAAGCCCAGCGTGTCGATCGCGAAGAGGTCGCCGTCCGGCAGCTTGGAGGTGGCGTGGCGCTCCACCGCAAGGTCGAGATCCTCCGGCGTCATGCCGAGCCCGTCGTCCACGACGCGGATGAGCCGGCGGCCGCCGCCCTCGATCACGACCTCGATACGGCCGGCGCCGGCGTCCAGCGCGTTCTCGACGAGCTCCTTCATGGCCGAGGCGGGCCGCTCCACAACCTCGCCGGCCGCGATGCGGTCCACCAGCACGGGATCGAGGCGGCGCACCGTCATGCCGGGACCGACGCTTGGCGCCGGGCGCGGCGGAGAATGATTCCCGTTTCGGACATGGCCGGACGATAGGGCGCGGGAGCCCGGCGGGCTAGGGCCGGCGGCTGCGCGCGGCCTCCTCTCCACCGGGAAGGCCGCGCCGCATATGCGGGGCTGCTACTCGAAACCGGCCGCCTTGAAGGCCGCCTTGCCGTCCGGGCCGGTGATATAGGCCAGAAACGCCGCCGCGGCCTCGTTCTTCGCGCCCGCCGGCGTCACCCCGGCCGTGTAGGTGCTGACGAGCTGCTGCGCCTCCGGCAGGTAGCCGGCGAGATCGACGCCCGCGACGGCCTTCACCTCGCTGGCCTGCGTCACCCCGATGGCGGCGCGGCCCTCGGCGACTTCCTTCATGACGTCGAGGCCGTCCTTCTGCAGGTTGGCCTTGCTGTTCACGGCATCGGCGAGGCCCATCTGCTCAAGCATCTTGGCGAAGTGCACGCCCGTGGTGGCTCCCGTCTTGGGATCCCCGTAACCCACGCTGGGCGCAGCCAGGAGGGCGGCTTTCAGCGCCTCCGGGGTGGAGAGATCTGGCTTTGCAGCGCCGGAGCGCACCGCCACGGCCATGCGGACCTGCCCGAGGTCGCGCGCTTCGCCCGAAACCTTGCCGGCCTTGGCGAGCGCCGCGATGCTGGCGCGGCTGGAGGCGACGATGTCGGCCGCCTCGCCGTTCTCGATGCGGCTCGTCACTACGCCGGCGGTGGCGTAGGAGCCGCGGACCTCATGCCCGGTGCGGCGGCGAAAATCTTCCGACAGCTTCTCGATGGTGTGTTTCACCGCGCCGGTGCCGAGCAGGCGGACCTCGCCCGCGCCGGCCGAACCGGCGCCGAGCCCCACGGCTCCGGCGACGACCAATGCTGCAACCTTCATGCGTTCCTCCCGGGCGCCGCACGCGGGCGCTTTCCGGCGCAGCTTCGGGCGTGCGGGCGCGCCGTTCAAGCCTTTGCGAGGCGCGATCACGCAGCGTTGACAAGATTGGCATCTGGCACGCCAGATAGGGCGCCGGCGCGAAGCCCGGCCCACGAAGAACGAAGAGCCGAAGAGGAAACGTCATGGAGCAAAGCCGTCGTGAGATGTTGAGCCTCGCGGCCCTGGCGGGCGCTGGCGCGGTGCTGGCGTCCGAGGCGCAGGCGCAAGTCACCGCCGCCCCGAAAACGCTGTTCAGCGTGCCGCAGACCACGATCCCGATTGTCGGGACGGACCAGGTGTTTCCGGTGCGGCGCATCTACTGCATCGGCCGAAACTATGCGGCGCATTCGCGCGAGATGGGCTCGGACCCGAATCGCGAGCCGCCGTTCTTTTTCCAGAAGCCCAGCGACGCCATCCAGAACGTGAAGGTCGGCGAGGTGGCGGACCACCCCTATCCGAGCCTGACCAAGAACTACCATTACGAGGTGGAGCTCGTGGCGGCGCTGAAGAGCGGCGGCCGCAACATCCCGATCGATAAGGCCCTGGAGCACGTCTACGGCTACGCGGTCGGCCTCGACATGACGCGCCGCGACCTGCAGCGCGCCATGGGCGACGAGAAGAAGCCGTGGGAGATCGGCAAGAGCTTCGACCGCTCGGCCCCGATCGGGCCGCTGCATCCGGCCGACAAGACCGGGCCATTCGAAAAAGGCGCGATCTCGCTGGCCGTGAACGGGACCGTGAAGCAGTCCAGCAATCTCTCCAATATGATCTGGAGCGTGGCCGAGCAGATCTCCAAGCTCTCGGAGGCGTTCGAGCTGCAGGCCGGCGACATCATCTATTCGGGCACGCCCGAGAATGTCGGCCCGGTGGTGAAGGGCGACGTGCTCCTGTGCAAGATCGAGGGACTGCCGGACATGTCGATCAAGATTGTCTGAGCGTACGGGGCGCGGTTTCCGACGCGCGCTTGCGCGTCATCGAGCCGCGCCTCAGCCCTGGCGTCTGGCATCCCACTTGCAAAGTGGCGGGCTCCTTGGAGGGAGCCCGCAATGCACCGCAGATTGCTGTCCGCCGCGTTTTTCACCGTTCTGGCCGGTTCGGCCGCCGTGTCTTCGATCGCCTCCGCCGAAACCGTCGTGCGCTACGGCATGTCGCTGGCCGACATCCCGCTGACCACCGGCCAGCCCGACCGCGGCGCGGGCGCCTACCAGTTCACCGGCTACACGTTGTATGACCCGCTGGTCGCGTGGGAGATGGACGTGGCCGACCGGCCGGGCAAGCTCGTGCCGGGCCTCGCGACCGAGTGGACGGTGGACGCCGCCAATCCGAAGGTCTGGCGGTTTGCGCTGCGCAAGGGCGTGAAGTTCCATGACGGCAGCGACTTCAACGCCGATGCGGTGATCTGGAACCTCGACAAGGTGCTGGACGACAAGTCCGCCCAGTTCGACAAGCGCCAGAGCGCGCAGGTGCGGCCGCGCCTCCCCTCGGTGGCGAGCTGGCGCAAGGTGGACGACGCCACGGTGGAGATCACCACCAAGGACGTGGACAGCTTCTTCCCCTACCAGATGCTTTGGTTCCTGGTTTCGAGCCCGGCGCAGTTCGAGAAGGTCGGCAAGGACTGGGACAAGTTCGCGTCGCAGCCCTCCGGCACGGGGCCGTTCCGGCTCACCTCGTTCCAGCCGCGCCAGCGCGCCGAGATGGTGAAGAACGAGGCCTACTGGAACCCCAAGCGCATCCCCAAGGTCGACAAGCTCGTGCTGGTGCCGCTTCCTGAGGCGCTGAACCGCACCAACGCGCTGCTTTCCGGGCAGGTGGACATCATCGAGGCGCCGGCGCCCGACACCGTGCCGCAGATCAAGAGCGGCGGGTTCAAGATCGTCGACAACGTCACCCCGCATGTGTGGAACTACCATCTGAGCGTGCTGCCCGGTTCGCCCTGGACGGACATCCGCCTGCGCAAGGCCTTGAACCTCGCGATCGACCGCGCCGGCCTCGTGGAGCTCCTGGGCGGTCTGGCGAGCCCCGCCAAGGGGCAGGTCGACCCGTCGAGCCCCTGGTTCGGCAAGCCGAGCTTCGACATCAAGTACGATCCCGAGGCCGCCAAGGCTCTCGTCAAGGAAGCCGGCTACTCGCCCGAGAAACCGCTGAAGGCGACCTTCGCGATCGCGACCGGCGGCACGGGGCAGATGCAGAGCCTGCCGATGAACGAGTACATCCAGCAGAACCTCAAGGAGGTCGGCATCGAGCTCTCGTTCAAGCCGGTGGAGCTCGAAGTGCTCTACACGCAGTGGCGCAAGGGCGCGAAGGACGAGATGAACGCCGGCGTGTCGGCCAACAACGTCGCGTATGTGACGTCGGATCCGCTCTACGCGCTGGTGCGCTTCTTCCATTCGGGCCAGGTCGCGCCGGTGGGGGTGAACTGGGGCTACTACGCCAATCCCAAGGTGGATGCGCTGATCGACCAGGCGAAGAAGAGCTTCGACGTGGCCGAGCAGGACAAGCTGCTCGCGCAGGCGCACACGCTGATCGTCGACGACGCCGTGCTGGTCTGGGCCGTGCACGACACCAACCCGCACGCGCTCTCGCCCAAGGTGAAGAGCTTCGTGCAGGCGCAACACTGGTTCCAGGACCTGACCACCATCGGCATGCAGTGAGCCCGAGCGGCGGCGCAGCGATGCGCCGCCCTCCCCCGCGTTGAGCGTCGGCGAGCCTGTGGCGCGTTGTCGCTGCGCGGCGAATTCTCCACACGTGGCGGGCGCCGGTCAGGCGTTCGGGCGACCGAGGCGAGGCTCCGCGATAGTCGTCACATTGAGCGAAGTGAAATGCCGGGGAGTTTCCGAACCCTCTCGGCCAAGGGGCCCGCGATGGGCGACCGAGCTTCCGGTTGTTGTACGACTCTACATTCCTCACAACTTCAATGACTTATTAGATTTCCGACGTCGCTTTTCCGGACTCGCGCCCGAAACTTTGGACTGCCGCCGCCACGAGACGGTCGAACCCGCCAGCCGCCCAGTGCATGGTGTTGCTATAATCGATGTAACCGCCTGATAATTGTGGACTTAATTGGCTCTTCAGATATCCGCGCCAGAAAAGAGAAGTCTTACAACTCTCGGACTATCTTCGTGCTCCCTACACCTCTTGCGAGCGCCATCGCGATCCCCCGAGCGACTGGCGAAAAATGGCGCACGATCCCGGCGCGCTGCGCCGAAGCGCTTGGGATTGCGGGGGCGATCACGGCCATCCTGGTCCCGCTGCTGATGCTGGAGCTGGGCGCGCGGGGCCCGGGGCCTTACGCGGTGGTGGTCAATCCCTTCGGGGCGGAAGACGCCGCCTCGCTGGTGGCGCGCAGCGACGGCCAGATCGTGCGGGCCGCGAGCTGGTCCTGGATCGTCGTCGCGACTGCCGACGACGACGGTTTCCGGGTGCGGCTGCGCCGGGCCGGCGCACTGCTGGTTCTCAGCCCGTTGTCTTCCATCGCCTGCGCCCCTCCGTCCAAGAGCTGACCCATGACCACGCTGCAACAGTTTCGTGCGTGGGTCGCGCCACGGTTTCTCGCGTTTCTCTGGTTCAACGCCGCCCTGGTCGCCGCCCTTGCGCTGCTGGCCGGGCACGAGCAGGCCGCGCTGCTGATCGCAGTCAGCCTTACGCTGACGCTGGCGTGCACGGCTGCTTATCGGGTCTGGGGCACCGCCCTGCCGGCGCGGATCGTGACCTCCATCGCGGTGGTGGCGTATGGCGCGCTCTATCTGCTCTGCGCCGAGGGCTCGAGCGTCATCCTGGACGTCCACATGACGTTCTTCGCCGCGTTGGCGATCGCGGCGGCGTGGTGCTGCTGGCGATCGCTCATGGCGGCGGCCGGCTTCGTGGTCGTGCACCACCTCGTGCTGAACGCCGTGTATCCGGGCGCCGTGTTCCCGGCCGCGTCCAGCATGGCGCGGGTGCTGCTGCACGGCTTCGTGGTGGCGGTGGAAGTAGCGGCCCTGTCGCTGCTCACGAGCAAGCTCGCCGAGGCTTTCGGGGCCACCGAACGCTCGCTCGCCCAGGCCGAGGAAGCGCGCGCCGAAGCCGCCAGGCTGGCCGCCGACTACCAGCTCGTGGCCGAGCGCGAGAGCCGCGCGCATCGGCACATCGTCGACATGGCCAAGGCCTTTCCGCAGACCATCGCGGAGCTGCGCGGCTCGTTCGACCAGGCCGCGCGCGAGATGCACGACACCAGCGGGTCGCTGGCCACCATGTCGACCAGCGCGTCGGAGCTCGCCACCCAGGTGGAGGACTGCGCGATGTCGACGGCCGAGCGCGCCCCCATGGTGCACATGGCCACGCAGGAGCTCACCAGCGCGATCGGCGAGATCGCCAACCGGATGAGCGAAACCGCAATGCTGACCTGCCAGGGCCGCGATCGCGCCGCCGAAGCGCAGGCGCTGGCGGACGAGCTCTCGGGCTCCATCGACCGCATCGCCTCCTTCGTGGACATGATCCGCAACGTCGCCCAGCAGACCAACCTGCTGGCGCTCAACGCCACCATCGAGGCGGCGCGCGCCGGCGAGGCCGGCCGCGGCTTCGCGGTGGTGGCCAACGAGGTGAAGTCGCTCTCGGCCCAGACCGCCACGGCGGCTGTCGCGATCGAGCGGCAAGTGGACGAGGTGGTGAGCATCTCCAAGCGCACCGTGGACGGCGTGCGCTTCTTCGCGTCGGCGCTGGACAGCATCGACGAGAGCGCCATCGAGATCGCCGCCTCGGTGGAGCAGCAGCACGCCGCCATCGAGGAGATCGCCACCGCGGTGAGCTTCATCTCGCGCGGAGCGGAGAACATGCGCGAGTTCTCGACCCGGGCGGCGGGCGCGGCGGACCGCACCAAGGGCAGCGCGATCACGGCGGGCAGCGCCGCCACGTCGGTGCAGCTCGCGGCGGACCGGCTCAACACGGACGTCGAGCGCTTCCTGCACAAGCTCGTGCAGGAGGTTTGACGGCGGGCGCTCCTACTTGGTGAGGCGGGCGACCACCACGGCCTGCTTGAACAGCGCCGCCATGGCCTCGGCGATGCCCTGGGACGGGCTGACCTCGAAGAACAGGCCGGGGCTGGCGCAGGCCGACATCCGGGGGCTGATCGCGCCCGCGAAGGGCGCCAGCCAAGCGTTGTACCAACCGTTTGTCGGCAGCGGCAGGTAGGTGGTGTAGAGCACCGCGATCCGGACGCCGCGCGCCTTGATCGCGTCGCACTGCGACACCGTGATGGGCGCCTGGCAGCGGCCGCCGCCGGCGGTAGGGCGGCTGCAGCCGGTGGGGTTGTACTCGTCCGCCACCCCGTCCGAGACCAGGAACATCACTTTCTGGGGCATGGACGGGCCGGAGCCGTCGCCCGGGTCCGAGATGGTCTGGTTGGCGGCCTGCATGATCGCGGTCAGCGGCGTCAGCATATCGTTGTTGTAGTTCTGGTACGGCACCGTCATCAGGTCGATCGTGCCCGCCTTGGCTTTTGCATTGGCCAGGATGGGGGTGAGCGGCGTGATCTCGGTCAGCTTGGCGTTGGCGGCGTCGGCGCCGAAGTCATAGATGCCGATGCGGAACTGGTTGGGCATGGCGGCGAGGCTGGCGGCCGTGTCCATCAGGCTCTGGGTGGCGGAGCGCAGCACGTCGATGCGGGTCGTGACGCCCAGCTTCTTGGCGAGGTCGTAGTAGTTGTTGGCGTTCGACATGTCGTGGCACGCGAAGGCGCACTTGTCGCTCGTGTTGGCCACCATCTTGGCGATGTCGGCCGTGGTCGCGCCCACGCCCATGGAGGGCGAGTTGTCGAGCACGAGGTAAAAGTCGATATAGGGCGCGCGGCTTTGCGCCGAGGTGGCGTAGCCGTTCGCGGTCATCCACTCCATGCCCATGACGCCGCCCAGGCTGGTGCGCATGCGGGCCGTGTACGAAAGCTGCGCCGTGCGATCGACGCCCTTGTCGCTCACCGTGACGGTCAGCCCGTCGACATCCAGCGGACGCGCGTTATCGGCGAGGCTGGAGAACAGGTCCTGCGCGATCTTGCGGGCCGCCTCGGCCGAGGCCGTGTTGGTGGAGTTGCTGGTGGCGGCCAGCACGGCCGCGTCGGCGGCGGCGTCGAGCTTGGCTTTCGCGGACGCGAAACGCGTGTAGTCGATCGCGACGCCGGCGAAGAGCACCATCGGGATCAGCACGAACGCGAAGATGACCGCGACGGCGCCGCGCTCATCGGCTCGAAGACGTCTGGCGCAGGCTTTGATCATCGAACTCTATCATCTGATCGAGCAACCATATGCGCCCGTGTTCAGAACAATAGTCTTCGACTCTCTAAAAATATGTTATTTCAGCGGCAGAAAGACGTCTGTTACTTAAAGTCGATGTTTTTTGACTTGTGGTATCTTCCAAGCTGCCAAAGTATAGGCAGGTCAGACGCCGACGGGGCGTCCAACCACAGTGACCAGCAGCTTGCCCTCGCCGAGCAGGCGCTTGGCGACGCGGGCCGTGTCCTCGAGCGAAACGGCCTGCACGAGGCCGTTGCGCCGGTCCATGTAGTCGATCCCGAGATCGTCGAGCTGGATGCGCACGAGCTGGCCGGCGATCTTGGTGGAGGTGTCGAAGTTCAGCGCGTAGGAGCCGATCAGGTACTTCTTGGCCTTGTCGAGTTCATCCGCGGTGGGCCCATGCTCGGCCATGCCGAGGATCTCGCTCTCGATCAGCGCAATGGATTCGGCCGTGCGCTCGTTCTTGGTCGAGGTGCCGCCCATGAACATCGCGGCGTGCTGCAGCGGCGCCAGGTGCGAGTAGACCGAATAAGCGAGGCCGCGCTTCTCGCGGACTTCGCGGAACAGGCGGGCCGAGAAGACGCCGCCGCCCAGGATGTGGTTGACCACGAGCGCGGGGATCC
Source organism: Alsobacter sp. P4_H11 (assembly GCF_056400925.1). Taxonomy (NCBI): domain Bacteria; kingdom Pseudomonadati; phylum Pseudomonadota; class Alphaproteobacteria; order Hyphomicrobiales; family Alsobacteraceae; genus Alsobacter; species Alsobacter sp. P4_H11. The sequence continues at coordinate 95,969 of NZ_JBFUKI010000013.1, read as the reverse complement.
AGTCCGGATCGCGGCGCGCCAAGCCGGGACCGCCGAAGCGCACGGAGGATTGCGGGATGTCGAGGTCGATGACCTTGCGGGTCCCGATCGCGGCCGGCTTCACGTCGGCGACCGGCGCGCGCTCGGCCTTGGCCGGGAGGTCGCCGAAGATGCGGTCGAGCGCCGCCGCCAGCGTCGCGGCGTCGATGGCGCCGACGACGCCGATCCGGATGGCGTCGCGGGCGATCACGCGGCGGCGGTAGTCCAGCAGGTCCTCACGGCCGATCGTCGGCAGGCTTTCGAGCGAGCCGTGCACGGCGCGGCCGTAGGGGTGGCCCGGAAACGCGGTTTCGAAGAAGGCGCGGCTCGCCATGCTGTCGGGATCGTTGATCTCGTGCCGGATGCCGGCCTCAATCTGGTGGCGCACGCGCTCCATCGGCTCGTCGTCGAAGCGCGGCTCCGCGAGGCAGAGGCGCAGCATGTCGAAAGCCTCGTCCTTGCGCTTGGCGAGCGTGCGCAGGTGGCCGGAGAACACGTCGCGGTCGGTGTGGAAGCGCAGCTCGATCGCGAACTCGTCCAGCCGCTCATGGAAGGCGGCCGAGTCGTAGGGGCCCGCGCCCTCGTCCAGGATGCCGGAAAGGAAGTAGGAAACGCCCGGCTTGCCGGCCGGATCCTGCGAGGAGCCGCCCAGCGCGGCGAACTCCAGCGCCACCAGCGGCACCGTGTAGTCCTCCACCAGCCAGGCCTCGACGCCGCAGCGGGTGGCGACGCGCTGGATGCGCGAGGCGTGGGAGGTTCTCTCGGGCTGGACGGGCGCGTTCATGGCGATGCTCGATTCTCGACTGCGCGACGCCCGGGTCGGCCGGGTGTGCGCGGAACAACAGGGTCAGGCGGACGGGACGACGCGGCTCAGGCCGCCTCGTCCTTCACCAGATAGCCGCTGACGCAGCGGCGCGGCGGCAGCCAGCGCGCGGCGGCCTGCCGCACGGCCTCGGCCGTGACCTTCTCGATGTCCTGCGGCCAACGCGCCACATCCTGCACGCGGCCGCCGGTGGCGAGCGTGGAGCCGTAGATGCGGGCCAGCGAGGCCTGGCTGTCCTGGGCGTAAACGGTGTCGGCGATCAGGCGCGTCTTGGCGCGCTCGAGCTCCTTCGCTTCCACCCCGTTCGCGACCAGGTCGGCGACCGCCGCCTCGATCTCGGTCTCGAGATCCTCGAGCTCGACGCCCGGGCGCGGCACGGCGTAGAGCACCACCCGGGTGCGGTCCACGGCCGTGCCCTGGTACCAGGCGCCGGCCGCGACGGCGACGCGCTTCTCCATCACGAGGCGGCGATGCAACCTGCCGGTGGCGTGGGCGCCCAGGATCTGCGTCAGCACGTCCAGCGCCTCGGCGTCGCCGGGCTCGGCCGTGGAGTAGGACGGAGCCAGGAAGGCCTGCTGCAGCGAGGGCTGCTCGACCTTGGGATCCGCGAGGCTGACGCGCCGGTAAGCGCGCGTCTCGGGCTCCTGCGGCCGCTGGCGCTGGGGGGCGCTGCCAAGCGCGGGCACGCGGCCGTAGGTGGTCTCGGCAAGAGCCTTGACCTCGTCGGGCGTCACGTCGCCGGCCACCACCAGGATGGCGTTCTCGGGCGTGTAGAAGCGCTTGTAGAACTCCAGCGCGTCCGTGCGGTCGAGCTTCTCGATCTCATGCATCCAGCCGATGATCGGGATGCCGTAGGGATGATGCGTGAACAGCGCCGAGGCGACCGACTCGCCGAGCTGGGAGCCCGGGTCGGTCTCGACCCGCATGCGGCGCTCTTCCAGCACCACGTCGCGCTCGGGCGCGACCACGTCGTCGGAGAGCACAAGGTTGCTCATCCGGTCGGCCTCGAGCTCCATCATGGTCCCAAGGTGCTCCTTGGCGACGCGCTGGTAATAGGCCGTGTAGTCGAGCGACGTGAAGGCGTTCTCCTGCCCGCCGAGCTCCGCCACGATGTTGGAGAACTCGCCTTGCGGGTGGCTGGCCGTGCCCTTGAACATCAGGTGCTCGAGGAAATGCGCGATGCCGGACTTGCCGATCGGATCATCCGCAGAGCCGTTGCGATACCAGATCATGTGCGTGACCACGGGCGTGCGGTGATCGGGGATCACCACCACTTCGAGGCCGTTGGCGAGCTTGAAATCGGAGACCTGGGGGCCCTCGCCGTGCGCGGGTGCGGAAGAGGCGGCGGGAGCGTCGGCGACTGTCATGATGATCCTCGACCGGAGGGCTCGGCGTCTGATGCAAGGATGACGCGACGCCCGGCTGTGGCTCCAAATATAGAGAGGGGCCCTGCCTTTCGACAGGGCCCCTCGGGTCGGCTTCAGGCGCTCGCTTATTCGACGGGCTTGGGCTTGCGCCACATTTCGTACGGGCTGCCTTCCTGATTGTCGCTCAGCTTGGGCTCCACCGGAGCCTTCGGCAGCGCCATTGCGCCGCGGGCCGAGGGCGCGCGGTAGCCGATGGGCGGGTCGGTCAGGAACTGGCGCTCGGGCTCGACGCCGGCGAGCATCTCGTCCTTCTTTGGCCCGCTCAGCTTGCCGCGGTTCTGCATCTTCTCGGGGCCGGCCCAGAACTCGGCGCGCAGGTCATCCTTGTAGGGATTGGCCGGGCCGGTGTTGAGGCCCGCGCCCTCCTGGCGGCCCGCCCGCATCTCGTAGACGCTGAGCGGCTTGCCCTCGTTGAGCTTGTAGGTCTGCGTGTCGTGCACGGGCACGCGGGCCTCGGCGGCCTTCTTGCGCGCCTTCACGACGTCCGGGTCGGTCGGCCAGTTGGCCCCGCGATTGGCGGACTGCTGCGGCTGGCGCAGCTCGATCTTCGGCGGCACGACCAGCGGGGCGCGCTCGCGATACTCGATCTCGGGCTTTTCGTCGCTCTGCAGGCCCAGGAAGCCCATCAGGCTGTTGAGCGTCTCGCTCTGCGCCATGGCGGGCGTGCCGAAGGACAGCGAAGCCGCCATCGCGGCGGCCGCGAGGGCCAGTTTCGTGGAAAGCTTGAACACCATGGAACGCGATCCCTTTCGCCGGCAGCCCTGCAACTCTTGCGAGCTGATGCCCACCTAACGCGGCCAATTCAAGGCGCTGCGCCGAACCTCAGATGCCTGCGCCCGGGTCTGCCCCGGCGGCGTCCTGCCCGGCCGGCCGCGCCTTGCGGCCTTCGACGACGACGGAGTCATACAGAAGCAAGGCCACTCCCGCAACGATAGCCGAATCGGCGACGTTGAACACGTAGGGGAAAAACGGGATCCAGAAGAGCAGCACGAAGTCCGCCACGGCCCCATAGGCCACCCGGTCGACGGCGTTGCCGAGCGCGCCGCCGATGAGGAGCCCCAGCGCGATCGCGACCAGCCACGAGCCCGCGCGCCGCAGCCAGATCGCGAGGCCGATCGCGGCGACAACCGACAGGGCGACCAGCAGGTAGCGGCCCCAGTCCTCGTGCTGCTGAAACAGGCCGTAGGACACGCCCCGGTTCCACACCATCACGAGTTCGATTGGCCCCACCCGCACGGGCGGCCGCTCCGGCAGCCGGAACACGTGCAGGATCCAGGCCTTGGATGCCTGGTCCATCAGCAGGGCCACGACGGCCACGAGGGCGCCGGCCCGGGCGTAGCGTCCGGCCGTCACGCGGCGGTCTGCGCGGCGTGGGCGGCGTCCCATTCGCGCAGCGCCGCGGCGTCGCGCGGGGTCACGTCCGGATAATCCGGATCGGCGCCGATCTCGGTGGAGAACTTCCACGAGCGGGCGCATTTGGTTCCGGGCGCGGAGCGGGACACCACCGCGACGCCGGGCGCGTCCTCGACCTTGAACGCGCCTTCAGGCGCCTCGCCCTCCATCAGCGCGAGGCCGGATGTGATGCAGACCTCCGCCATGTCGACGGTGGCGAGCAGCGCGCGCAGCTCGGGGTCGGCCACGTAGAGCTCCGGCGCGGCCTCCAGCGAGGAGCCGATGCGCTTCTGCGCGCGCTCGATCTCCAGCGCGCCGGTGACGACGCGGCGCACGCGGCGGATGCGGGCCCATTTCTCGGCCAGCGCGTCATCGCGCCAGGCCGCCGGCGTGTCCGGGAAGAGCTCCAGATGCACGGAGCCGCCGGAGCCCGGATTGCGCGCCAGCCAGGCCTCCTCGGCGGTGAACACCAGGATGGGGGCGAGCCAGCCATTGACGCGGCGGAACACGGCGTCGACCACCGCCAGCGCGGCGATACGGGTCTCGCTGGAGGCCGGGTCGCAATACAGCACGTCCTTGCGGACGTCGAAGTAGAAGGCCGACAGGTCGCTCGTCATGAAGCTGCTGAGCAGCGCGATGACGCGCTTGTAGTCGAACTCCGCATAGGCCTCGCGCACCTGCGTGTCGAGTTCGGCCAGGCGGTGAAGGACGAAGCGCTCCAGCTCGGGCATCTGGGTCGGCAGCGGCGCATCCGGGTCATAATGCGCCAGCGTGCCGAGCATCCAGCGCAGGGTGTTGCGCAGCTTGCGGTAGGTCTCGACGAAGGTTTTCAGGATTTCCTTGCCGATGCGCAGGTCGTCCGAATAATCGGCCGCCGCCACCCACAGGCGCAGGATGTCGGCGCCCGCCTCCTTGATGACGTCCTGCGGGGCCGTGACGTTGCCCTGCGACTTCGACATCTTCTGGCCCTTCTCGTCCAGAACGAAGCCGTGGGTGAGCACCACATCATAGGGCGCGCGGCCGCGAGTGCCGCAGCTTTCCAGCAGCGAGGAATGGAACCAGCCGCGATGCTGGTCCGAGCCCTCGAGATACATCACGGTGTCCTGGCCGCCATCCACCACGCGGCGGATGCCCGCGAGGCCCGGGAACTGCTCGGGATCCTCCAGCGTGAACGCGTGGGTAGAGCCGGAGTCGAACCAGACGTCGAGCACGTCATAGACGGGCGTCCACGCGGAGGGGTCGTCCACGAGGCCCTCCAGGAAGCGCCGGGGGTCGCCCTCGAACCAGGCGTCCGCGCCCTTTTCGGCGAAGGCGTCCTTGATGCGGGTGGTGAGAGCCTCGCTGGCCGCGAAATCGGGGCCGGGCGCGAGCTCGACGACATTGCCGCTATCGTCCTCGCGGGTGAACACCGTGATGGGCACGCCCCAGGCGCGCTGGCGCGAGATGACCCAGTCGGGCCGGTTCTCGATCATGCCGTTGATGCGGTTCTCGCCGGCGGCCGGCACCCAGCGGGTGTGGCTGATCGCCGTGAGCGCGACTTCGCGCAGCGTACGGTTGCCCAGGGCCGAGACGCCCTTGTCCATGGCGATGAACCATTGCGGCGTGTTGCGGAAGATCAGCGGCGCCTTGGAGCGCCAGGAATGCGGGTAGCTGTGCTGCAGGCGCCCGCGCGCCACCAGCGCGCCGACCTCGACGAGCTTCTCGATGACGCGCTTGTTGGCGTCGCCATCCTTACCCTTGTCGTCCAGCACCCGCGCGCCGGCGAACAGCGCCACATTGGGATAGTAGGCGCCGTCCGGCCCGACCGTGTGCGGCACCTCCTGGGTGCCGGCCGCGGCGAAGACCTGCCGGTTGTTGATGAAGGTGATGTAGTCGTCCGCGCCGTGGCCGGGCGCCGTGTGGACGAAGCCCGTGCCGGCGTCGTCCGTGACGTAGTCGGCCGCCACCATGGGGACGCCGAAATCATAGAAGCCGTTGGCGCCCGCGACGCCGGCGAGCGGGTGCGAGCAGGTTTCGACAAAGGCGGGGTCAAGTTCGCGGATGCGCTCGAAGGCGTCGACCTTCGCGGCCTTCATGACGCTGTCGGCGAGCTTGTCGGCCAGCACGTAGAGGTCGCCCACCTTGGCCCAGTTGCCCTCGGGCGCCTCGGTGACCTTGTAGAGGCCGTACTCCACGGTCTTGGAATACGCGATGGCGCGGTTGGCCGGGATCGTCCAGGGCGTGGTGGTCCAGATCACCACGGAGGCGTCGCTGAGCGACACGTCGGACGTGTCCCGCACCGGGAACTTCACGAAGATCATGGTCGACTGGTGGTCGTGATACTCGACCTCCGCCTCGGCGAGCGCGGTGCGCTCCACCACGGACCACATCACCGGCTTGGAGCCGCGATAGAGCTGGCCGGTGGCGGCGAACTTCATGATCTCGTGTGAGATCTGCGCCTCGGCCGGATAGGCCATGGTAAGGTAAGGGTTCTCCCAGTCGCCCGTGATGCCGAGGCGCTTGAACTCCTCGCGCTGCACGCCAAGCCAATGCTCCGCGAAGGCGCGGCATTCCTGGCGGAACTCGACGACCGGCACCTCGTCCTTGTTCTTGCCCTTGGCGCGGTACTGCTCCTCGATCTTCCACTCGATCGGCAGGCCGTGGCAGTCCCAGCCGGGCACGTAGTTTGAGTCGTAGCCCAGCATCTGCTGCGAGCGGGTGACGAGGTCCTTCAGGATCTTGTTGAGCGCGTGGCCGATGTGGATGTTGCCGTTGGCGTAGGGCGGGCCGTCATGCAGCACGAATTTCGGCCGCCCGGCCGCGCTCTCGCGCAGCAGCCGGTAGAGCTGGTTGCTTTCCCAGCGCTGCAGCAGCTTGGGCTCGGCCTGCGGCAGGCCGGCGCGCATCGGGAACTCCGTCTGCGGCAGAAACAGCGTCTTGGAATAATCGCGGCCGGCGGTTTCGGCGGGAGTGGAGGCGGCGTCGTTCATCGAGGTGCAACCGGATTGGGCCGGCCGCGAGGCGGCGGGCGAGAGACGATCGGGCGAAAGAAGCGCGCATGCGCCGAAGTCCCGGACCCTCGCGAAGCAAAACGCCTCACCCGAGGGCCGGGCCGGTAATTCGCAAAAATGGGGCAAGCGCGCGTTGCGCCGCTGCGGTCATGGCCGGGTTCTAGCAGCGCAGGCGCGGGGAAGAAAGGGCTGGCGCGTCAAACCAGTCGCAACGGCAACGCCGACGGCGCTGGACAATCCGCCGGGCGCGCCAAGGCGGCGCGGGCTTCGGCGCTGTCCTGGTCCATGCGGGCGATAAGCGCCTCGGCCGAGTCGAACTTCGCCTCGCCGCGGATCCAGGCCGCGAACTCCACGTCCACGGTGCGACCGTAGAGATCGCCGCTCCAGTCGAACACGAAGACCTCCAGCAGCGGCGCGCCGTCGTCGAAGGTCGGGCGGCGGCCGAAGCTCGCGACGCCGTCGTGCACCGCCCCGTCGATGGCGATGCGCACCGCGTAGATGCCGTGCCGCAGGGCGCAGCCCGGGGCCATGCGCAGGTTGGCGGTGGGATAACCCAGCGTGCGGCCGCGCTTGTCGCCGTGCTGCACGGTGGAGCGCACCACCCAGCGGTAGCCCAGCAACCGTGCGGCCTGCTCGACGTCTCCCTCCGCCAGCGCGCGGCGGATGGCCGTGGACGAGACCGGGCCGCCCGCCAGCGCCAGCGGCTCGACGATGTCGACCGCGAGGCCGAGCGCCCTGCCCTGCTCGGCCAGAAAGGCCGGCGTGCCCTGCCGGTTGGCGCCGAAGTGGAAGTCGTAGCCCGCCACCACGCCGGACAGGCCGAGGCGGCGCAGGAACAGGTCGGCCAGGAAATCCTGCGCCGACATGGCCGCCAGGGCGGCGTCGAAGGGCAGCACGATCGCGCCGTCGAGGCCCATGCGGGCCATCAGGGCGAGCTTCACGGGCTCGGGCGTGAGCGGGAAGATCGGCTCGTCGGGGCGGAAGAAGGCGCGCGGGTGCGGGTCGAAGGTGAGCACGCAGGCGGGCCGCCCGAGCCGCGCCGCGAGCGCCTGGGCGCGGCCGATCACGGCCTTGTGGCCGAGATGGACGCCATCGAAATTGCCCACCGCCGCCACCGCGCCGGCGAGCGCGCCCACATCCGGGGCCGCGCCGCGCACCACCGTGAAGGGGCGCTCATGGGAGAGGGTTGATCCGGGAGCGGGCACGCGGCGTGAGGCCTTTTCGGGAGGCTGGAGGGCGGAGGGGCGCCGGGGCGGCGCGAACCGCGCGCAAACTGGCGCGCAGGGCCGGCCGGGTCAAGCGCCCGCGACGGCCTCGCCGGCCACGGGCTTGGGCCGGGCCGAAGCCGGGGCCATCACCCAGGCCTCGCCTTCCAGAACGGGCTTTCCGTCCACTAGGCAGTGGCAGTCCAGCCGGACGCGGCGGCCCTTCTCAATGATCTCGGCGACCTCCACGACGGCCGCCACCACGTCGCCGATCCGCACCGGCGCGACAAAGCGCAGCGTTTGCGACAGGTAGACCGCGCCTGGGCCCGGCAGCCGCGTGCCGATCACGGCCGAGATCAGGCTGGCGGTGAACATGCCGTGCGCGATACGCTGGCCGAAGCGCGTCGAGGCTGCGTAATCGGCAGACAGATGAACCGGATTTATGTCGCCGGACAGCTCCGCGAAGGTGTTCACGGTGCTCTCCATCACGGTGCGGAGCAGCGTTTCGCGCATGCCGACCTTGAGTTCATCGATCGTGTAAGTGCGCAACGTCATCGGTTTCCTTGTATTTTCAACCGCCGGTTGGCCCTGTTTGTGTAGGCCACGCTGGCCAACTTAGCCAAAACGTTAGGAAGCAGGCTATTGGACTTTCCGCGATTCAACTCAAACCCTTGGCATTAACAGGTTTGAAAGCCGCGCCCGCTAGGGTGTCGGTCGGTAGTGCGGCTGCCACTTGCGATCCAGAAGCTAGACGTCGGTCAAGGACCCACGTTTGAGGGGGACAGTTCATGGGCTTCGAAACTTCGATGCCGATCCTCGTTGTCGATGATTACCAGACGATGATCCGCATCATTCGCAACCTCCTCAAGCAACTCGGCTTCGAGGACGTGGACGACGCCACGGACGGCGTGCAGGCCATGGCGAAGCTGAAGCAGCGCCGCTACGGGCTCGTGATCTCGGACTGGAACATGGAGCCGATGACCGGCTTCGAGCTCCTGAAGACCGTCCGGGCCGACGACGGCCTGAAGGACACCCCCTTCATCATGGTGACGGCCGAGTCGAAGACCGACAACGTCATCGCGGCCAAGAAGGCGGGCGTGTCGAGCTACATCGTCAAGCCGTTCAACGCCCAGACCCTGAAGGCGAAGATCGACGCCGTTTGCGGCCCCTGAGCGGTTTCGCGTCGCACCCCCGCGACGCCGAAGCCGTGCGCTCGAGACCAGACCCATGACCGACAGCGCCGCCCGCCCATCCCCCGCCCACGCCGCAACGCCGGCGCGCGGCGTCCACCACCGGCCGATGCGCCCGCTCGAGGCGCTGGCCGGCGAGGCCGCCGGATCGCGCACGCCGCTCGTGCGCGAGCTCAACGCAGCCGCCGACTACCTGCGCTTTCTCCGCCAGGAGGTCGCCCGCCTGGGCGCGGACGAAATCGCCAAGGACCGCATCCCGGCCACCATCCGCGAGCTCGACTGCATCATCGAGGGCACCGAACGCTCGTCGCAGTCCATCATGGGGGCGGCCGAGGAGGTCGTGGCCGCCGCCGGCGCGATGGATCCCGCCGCCTACAAGGCCTTCGTGGGCGAGAAGATGACCGCCATCTTCGTGGCCTGCGCGTTTCAGGACCTGGCGCGCCAGCGGGCCCAGCGCATCCGCTCCACCATGCAGACGCTGGAGCGGCGCCTGTCGCGGCTGGCCACCATGGTGCACACCCGCACCACCCCCGACCTGATCGACTATGCGCCCATCGGCGCCGACGGCTTCGACCCGATCGGCCCCGCCGCGCCCGGCGAGGGCAACGACCAGCAGCGCGTCGACGAGATCTTCGACGACCTGAACGACATCGCCTGGAAATAGGCGCTTCGCTCGCCGCGCGCCTTTTTCGCGGCGCCGGATACCGCTCGGGCCAAAAATGCTCTAGGACGCGGGCAGTTTTGCAAGTTCCGGGCGCCCCATCATGGCCGACACTGACGACACATCCGCCCGCGTGAAGGCGCGGCTGCCGCGCGGCTTCGCCGACCGCGGCCCGGCCGAGATCACCGCCACCGAGCGCATGCTCGCGGCGATCCGCGACACCTTCGAGCTGTACGGCTTCGAGGCGGTGGAAACGCCGTTCGTGGAATACACCGAGGCGCTGGGCAAGTTTCTGCCCGACCAGGACCGGCCCAACGAGGGCGTGTTCTCGTTCCAGGACGACGACGACCAGTGGTTGTCGCTGCGCTACGACCTCACGGCCCCGCTCGCCCGCTCGGTGGCGGAGCGCTTCGATAGCCTGCCGAAGCCCTATCGCAGCTATCGCTGCGGCTGGGTGTTCCGCAACGAGAAGCCCGGCCCCGGCCGCTTCCGCCAGTTCATGCAGTTCGACGCCGACACGGTGGGCGCGCCCTCGGTGGCGGCCGACGCCGAGGCCGCCATGCTGATGGCGGACACGCTCGAGAAGGTCGGCGTGCCGCGCGGCCAGTACGTCGTGAAGGTCAACAACCGCAAGGTGCTCGACGGCGTGCTGGAGGCCATCGGCCTCGCGGGCGACGAGAACGCAGGGCGGCGGTTGATCGTGCTGCGCGCCATCGACAAGCTCGACAAGGTGGGCTCGGACGGCGTGCGCGACCTGCTCGGCCCGGGCCGCATGGACCCAAGCGGCGATTTCACCAAGGGCGCGGGGCTACGGGACGAAGAGATTGAGTCGCTGATTTCAGTTTTAGAGATCTCGAAGCTGTTTGAAGAAGCCCGCGAAACGCCCGCAGTGGGTGACGCCGAGGCTGCATTGGACGCGATCCATGACAAACTGGCCAACCTAAATATCGGAGTCCATGAGAGCGAGATCCGTCGAGAACATCGCGTTCGCGCAAACACGATTTTTTCTGTCCTCGGGGAACTACTAAGCGAATCGGAACAAGGTAGAACCGGCGTTGAAGAGCTTCAGCAAATCTGGAACTTGGTCTGCGCTGGCGGTTACAATGACGGCCGCGTCATCATCGACCCCTCGGTGGTGCGCGGCCTCGAATACTACACCGGCCCGGTCTACGAGGCCGAGCTCACCTTCGAGGTGAAGGGCGACGACGGCAAGCCGGTGCGCTTCGGCTCGGTGGCGGGCGGCGGGCGCTATGACGGGCTCGTGGCGCGCTTTCGCGGCGAGCCGGTTCCGGCCACGGGCTTCTCGATCGGCGTATCGCGCCTCCTGGCGGCGCTAAAGGTGCTCGGCAAGATCGAGGACAAGGCCGGGCTCGGGCCCGTGGTCGTGCTGGTGATGGATCGCGACCAGATCGCCCACTACCAGGGCCTCGTCGCGCAGCTGCGGCGGGCGGGCATCCGCTCCGAGCTCTATCTCGGCGGCGCCGGCATGAAGCCGCAAATGAAATACGCCGACAAGCGCGGCAGCGTCTGCGTGGTGATCCAGGGCTCCAACGAGCGCGAGAAGGGGGCCGTGCAGGTCAAGGACCTCGTGCTCGGCGCCAAGCTCTCGGGCGCGCCCGACCGCGAAACCTACCTCGCCATGCAGGCCGAGGCGCAGTTCGAGGTTCCGGAGGGCGAGTTGGTCGAGGCCGTCCGCAAGGTGCTGGCGCGCCACGCCGGCTGAGCGGCGACGCGGAAGGCCGGGCTCAGCGCCCGGCGCCGTTCTTCAGGAATGAGCGAAGCGACTGGCGCAGCCCGTCGCCCGCCGCGGCCGGGTCCGCGACGGTGGGCTCCGGCGAGGGTTGCGGCGGCTGCGGCGCCGGGCGGGACGCGCCAAGCTCGCGCACCAGCGCGGCGAGCGCCGAATCCGGCGGCGGCATCTGGGTTTCGGGGCGAGGAGCCGGCGTCGCGGCCGTGCGCGCACGTGCGGCCGCCGAAACCGGCTCGGGGCGGAACGCCTGCGAGGCAGGCGAAGCCTGCGGGGCAGTCGGGGCTTGCGCGGCGGGCGCTGCTTGAGGCTCGGGCGCGGCCCGGCTTTCGGCCACGGGCCGCTCGGCCAGCACGTCTGCCCGCACCGGACGCGGAGCGCCGAAGATGTCGCCGCGCGCGAGCGCGATGCTGAAATCCGCCAGGTCGATCATGACGTCGTCGGCGTCGACGCCCTCGACGATCAGCGCCAGGCCATGCCGCGCCATGAGGCCGGCAAGGTCGGCGGGATGGATGTCGGTCGGCACCGCGCCGCTTTGGGCCGCCAGCAACAGCTCGGCCGAGACGCTGACGAAGCGGAACCCGCGCTCGAACAAGGGCCGGGCATCGAGCTTCAGGTCCGAAACGCCCGATATCGCGAAACGGAAACCGAGCTCGCGGATCGCCTCCAGCCCCTCCAGCTCCAGCGCGCCGAAAGCGCGCACGTCGGCGAGCGGGAACTGGAAGACGATGCGGCCGACGAGTTCACGCTCCGCCGCCCCGAGCGCCGTCAGGGCCTGGAAGAAGGTCTGGTCCACCAGCGCGCGCGTGGTGAGGCCGCACAGGATCGGCACGTCGCGGCCGCGCCCAAGCAGGTGGCGGGCGATCTTCACCACATTGGCGAGCAGATAGGCGTCGAACTGGGCCGCGAGGCCGCGCTGCTGGGCGATGGCGGCGACATCGGGCATCTCCACGAAGGCGCCGGACGGCAACCGCACGCGCGCCATGGTCTCGTAGAGCGTCACCTTGCGGTGCGGCGCGGCCATCACGGGCTGCAGAAACAGGTCGAGCCGCTCCTGCGTGATTGCCTTGGCGACGAAGTTCCGGTCATCCCGCGACTGGCCGGGCCTGGGAGCCGGCGGCTCGTTGTGAGGCGCAGCCTCGGCGGCGCGCGGGGCCTCGGGCGGCGCCTGAAACGCGGAACGCGCCACGTCGGCGGCCGAAGCGTCGGCGGGCAGGTTGGGGGCGTCCGTGCGGGCAAACAGCTCGGCGTCGTGCATCGCGACCGCCTGGGCGAGGTCGCGCACCACGGAGCCCACCATGTCGAGCTCGTTGGCGACGGCCGTCACGGTCTTGCGGCTGTATTCCACCATGGCGCGATCCAGCACGCCCATGCGCTCCTCGACGGCGGCCAGGCGCTCGCGCGTCGCCGCCAGCTCTTCCAGCACGGCCGCGACTTCGCTCGTGTTGATGGGCGCCGGCGCGCCGCCGCGGCGCGACCAGGCGGCGATCGCCAGCAGCGCCACCGCGGTCGCCATGCCGGCCAGCGCCGAAATCGGCCAGGACAGGCCAACGCCGCTCCACAGCGTGAGCGCGCTGGCGCCCGCCAGAATGACGACGCCCGCGAAGATGGCGATGGGTTCGAACCTGCTGGTCACGGCGGAACGGTTGCCCGGTTGATGCTGCCCCGACGGCCGCCGCGCGTGCGAATCACCGCACGATGCCCGACGAAACCGCCTTTGGGCCGGAGAGTGTCGCATCCACCCGCGCCCGAAAAGCCGTTTCCCCTTTTGCGCCCGCGCTTTCCCGGCCTTTTTCGCGCGACGGCGGCCTTTGAGGCTGGCTTGAAGGGTGGCCGGCCAGTGGGGTTCTTGCAGCGCGGGTTCTTGGCGTGGGGCGTGCACGCGCCTATCTGAATCCGGAATGGCGGACGCCCCGTGTGCGGCGCCACGCCCGGAGACCATCATGAGCGAAGCACTGAACACCACGCCCGACGTCGTCCTGGCCGTGAAAGGCATGACCTGCGGCGGCTGCGCCAACGCAGTGACCCGCGTGGTGAAGCGGCTCGACCCCGGCGCCGAAGTCTCGGTCGACCTCGACAACGCCCGCGTCAACGCCCGCACCAGCGCCGACCCGCACGGCCTGGCGGAGGCCATCACCAAGGCCGGCTACGAGGCCGTGCCGCTGGCGTGAGGGCGCGATCGCTCGCGCCGCGTTGACGGGAAAGCAGTCTAGCCGCCCCACAACGCCCCTCATCCTGAGGAGCAGGCCCGCTTGGGCCTGCGTCTCGAAGGACGAGGAGTCCAGAACGCGGAATTGCCGAGCGCCCTGGAGTCCCTCGTCCGTCGAGACGCATCGCCAAGGGGCGACGCTCCTCAGGATGAGGGGATGGTGGAACGCTCCCGGGCCGGGGCCACCCTCCCGTCATTGCGAGCGACAGCGAAGCAATCCAGACTAAAAGCCCGGTCATTAGACTGGATTGCTTCGCCTCCGGCTCGCAATGACGGCGAGGCGCTGGGTCGCTCTCGACAGCCTCCCAGCATCCGACACACCCTGCCTTCTCGCATCTTCTGCCAAAAAGCTGCGGCGGACGGCCGCAGTTTCGCAGGGGCCACGCATGGGGGCGGCTTTCGCGCGGGCTGGCGCCCTGCTAGGCTTTTCCGACACGTTCAGCTTCGTCGCCGACCGCCCGGAGGCCCCATGTCACTTGCTCACGATCACCTGTCCGGCCGCGACGTCGCACCGAACGACCTCGACGCGTTCTGGCTGCCGTTCACGGCCAACCGCTCCTTCAAGCAGAACCCGCGCATGATCGCGGGCGCGAAGGACATGCACTACATCACCCCCGAGGGCCGCAAGATCCTGGACGGCGTGGCGGGCCTGTGGTGCTGCAACGCCGGGCATGGCCGCCAGCCCATCGTGGAGGCGATCCAGAAGCAGGCCGCGGAGCTCGATTTCGCGCCGACCTTCCAGTTCGGCCACCCCAAGGCCTTCCAGCTCGCCTCGCGCATCGCCGCGCTTGCGCCGGCCGATCTCGACCACGTGTTCTTCGCCAATTCGGGCTCCGAGGCCGTGGACACCGCGCTGAAGATCGCGCTCGCCTACTGGAACGTGAAGGGCCAGGGCTCGCGCACCCGCCTCATCGGCCGCGAGCGCGGCTACCATGGCGTCGGCTTCGGCGGCATCTCGGTGGGCGGCATCGTCAACAACCGCAAGTTCTTCGGCTCGCTGCTGGCGGGCGTCGACCACCTGCCGCACACCTACAATCGGCAGGAGCAGGCCTTCACCAAGGGCGAGCCCGAGTGGGGCGCGCATCTGGCCGACGACCTCGAGCGCATCGTCACCCTGCATGACGCCTCCACGATCGCGGCCGTTATCGTGGAGCCCATGGCGGGCTCCACCGGCGTGCTGCCGCCGCCGAAAGGCTACCTGAAGCGCCTGCGCGAGATCTGCGACAAGCACGGCATCCTGCTCATCTTCGACGAGGTGATCTCGGGCTTCGGCCGGCTGGGCTGCGCCTTTGCGGCCGAGCGCTACGGCGTGGTGCCGGACATGATCACCTTCGCGAAGGCGGTGAACAGCGGCACGGTGCCGATGGGCGGCGTGATCGCCCGCAAGGGCATCTACGACGCCTTCATGAACGGGCCCGACAACGCCATCGAGCTCTTCCACGGCTACACCTATTCGGGCCACCCGCTGGCGGCTGCCGCGGGCCTCGCGACCCTCGACCTTTATCGCGACGAGAACCTGTTCGAGCGCGCCAAGGCGATGGAGCCGAAGTGGATCGACGCCATCATGACGCTGAAGGGCCTGCCCAACGTGCTCGACATCCGGGCGGTGGGCATGGTCGGCGCCATCGACCTCGCGTCGCGGCCCGACGCTGTGGGCAAGCGCGCGTTCGAGGCCATGGACCGGGCGTTCCGCGACCATGACCTGATGATCCGCATCACCGGCGAGACCATCGCGGTTACGCCGCCGCTGATCATCTCCGAGGAGCAGATCGGCGAGCTCGTCGACAAGCTCGGCAAGGTGATCCGGGCGGTCGCGTAAGCGCCGCCGCTCGCCCTACCAGGCGAGCTTGTCGATGGCGGCGGTGGGCTTCACCGTCGCGGTCGCCATGAGGCGTCCGAGGCCCTCGGCATGCAGCGGGCGGTCCGCGATGCCGAGCTCGTGCGTGTGGATGCCGCGCGCAACGAACAGCGAGTCGCAGCCGAGCGCGTTGGCGCCCGCGATGTCGGTGCGCAGCGCGTCGCCGATGGCGAGGATGCGGCTCTCGGGCGTGCGCTCGCGCCGAATGGACGCGCCGATGTCGCGCGCCGCCGCATACACGGCCGGATAGGGCTTGCCGGCGTAGATCGTCTCGCCGCCGATCTCCTCATAGGCCTGCGCCAGCGCGCCCGCGCAGTAGATCAGGTCCTGCCCGCGCTCCACCACGAGATCCGGATTGGCGCACACGAACGGCAAGGCGCGCGCCTTGGCGGCGGCGAGCAGCTGGGCGTAGTCGGCCGGGGTCTCGTGTTCGTCATGCAGGAGGCCGGTGCAGACGATGAGCTGCGCCTCCTCGAGCGGGACCTGGCGGGCCGAGAGGCCGTCGAACAGGGGCGCGTCGCGGTCCGGGCCGAGCCAGTAATAGGCCGTGCCGGCCCGCTCCTCCAGCATCGCCCGGGTGACGTCGCCCGACGTCACCGCGCCGTCCCAGGCCGAGCGCACGACGCCGAGCTGGTCGAGATGCGGAACCACCGACAGCGCCGGCCGCGGCGCGTTGGAGACGAGCACCACCGTGCCGCCGGCCTGCCGGAAGCGCGTGAGCGCGTCGCCCGCGCCCGGGTGGGCCTTCAGCCCGTCGTGCAGCACGCCCCAGATGTCGCACAGGATGAGGTCGTAGCGGCCGATCCAGCCCTCGACGCCGGACAGGATCTCGGGCAGCGCTGTGGTTTCAGTCATCGGGTCACCGCTGGCGCGGCTCGGCCGCTGAATGGGAACGGGAAGGAGCCCCGCCGCTACCGGCGCGGCGGGCGCGTGTCAAGGCGGCGGCGCCGCGCGGGCGCGGCGGCTCTACGGAGCGTTCACCCTCCACGGCAAAGAAGGTCGCGCCCCGCGCCCTCGCCTGCTATGGGATCGACGCCGCAGGATGCGAGGCAGGACTAGGGACGCAGGGCAGAGGACATGGACCGCACGCCACAGGATCTGGCCGACGCGCTGGTCGCGAGCTTCGGCGATTCCGGCTACGGCCGGGTCGAACCGCCCGTGCTGCAGCCCGCCGACGTGTTCCTGGACCTCTCGGGCGAGGACATTCGCGCCCGCATGTTCGTCACCACGGACGCGGCCGGGCGCGAATGGGCGCTGCGGCCCGAATACACGATCCCGGTCGCGCGCGCCTATCTGGCCTCGCCCGGCGCGGCCGAGCCGGCGGCGCTGTCCTATGGCGGCCCGGTGTTCCGGCTGCGCGCCGGCGAGAGCGGCGAATTCTGGCAGGCCGGCATCGAATCCTACGGCCGCGACGACGCCGAGGCGGCGGACGCGGAAGTGCTCGCCATCGCGTTCGACGCCGTGAATGCGCTGGGCCTGCGCCGCCCCGAGATCCGGCTCGGCGACGTCGGCCTGTTTACCGCTCTTCTCGACGCGCTGGCGTTGCCGCCGGCCCGCGCCCGCCAGCTGCGCCGCGCCTATGCGCAGGGCGGGCTCGCCGCCGCGCTGGGCGAGGATCTCGCGACCGCACATGCGGTGGGGGGCGAGCACGCCGGCCTGCTGCGCGCCGTGCAGGGGCAGGACCCCAAGGCGGCCCGCGCCTTCGTGGAGGACGTCCTCAACATCGCGGGCATCTCGACCGTGGGCGGGCGCACCGCCGCCGAGATCGCCGAGCGTTTCCTGGCCCGCGCCGAAGCCGAGGCCGACGCCGGCGTCTCGCCCGAGGCGGTCGCGGTGCTCCAGCGCTTCGCCGCCATCGCGGGCGATCCCGACGCCGCCTCGTCCCAGCTGCGCGCGCTGGCGGTCGAGGCCCGGCTCGACCTCGGCGCCGTGCTCGACAGCTTCGACGCCCGCACGGGCTTCATCGCGGCGCGCGGCGTGGACGTCGCGCAGATCGCGTTTTCCGCCGCCTTTGGCCGCAACCTCGACTACTACACCGGCGTGGTGTTCGAGATCCGCGACGGCGGTGAGGCGGACGCCCGGCCGATCGTCGGCGGCGGCCGCTACGACCGGCTGATCCAGACGCTCGGCGCTTCCCACCCCATCCCGGCCGTGGGCTGCTCCATCTGGCTCGATCGGCTCGCAGGAGCGCTGGCATGACGACCCACTCCGCCGACGCCCCGCTGATCCTGGCCGTCCCGTCCAAGGGCCGCCTGCAGGAAAACGCCTTCGCGTTCTTCAAGCGCGCCGGCCTGCCGCTGTCGCAGGGTCGCGGCGCGCGCGACTATCGCGGCGTGATCGCGGGCGTGCCGGACGTGGAGGTCCTGTTCCTTTCCGCCTCCGAGATCGCCCGCGAGCTGTCGCAGGGCGGCGCGCACTTGGGCATCACGGGCGAAGATCTCATCCGCGAAAGCCTGCCGGACGCCGACCAGAAGCTCGAACTGCTGACCCCGCTCGGCTTTGGCCACGCCAATGTGGTGGTGGCGGTGCCGCAGGCCTGGATCGACGTGCGCCGCATGGCGGACCTGGAGGATGTCGCCTCGGTGTTCCGCACCCGGCACGGCCGCAAGATGCGGGTCGCGACCAAATACGTGAACCTGACGCGCGCGTTCTTCGCCCAGCACGGCGTCGCCGACTACCGCATCGTCGAGAGCCTCGGCGCCACCGAGGGCGCGCCGGCCTCGGGCGCGGCGGAGCTCATCGTCGACATCACCACCACGGGCGCGACGCTGGCCGCCAACGCCCTGAAGGTGATCGACGACGGCGTGATGCTGAAGAGCGAGGCCAATCTGGCGGCCTCCACGCAGGCGCCCTGGGGCGAGCGCGCCCGCCGGGCCGCCCGCTCCATCCTGGCCCGCATCGCCGCCGAGGAAGAAGCCCGCACCACCCGCGAGGTCACCGCCACCCTGCCCCGCGCCGCCCTGGGCGCGGATGCGCTGGCGCCGTTCTCGGCCCGCCTCCTGCAGCGCGACGAAGCCGCCGGCGTGGTGACGCTGCAATGCCCGGCCGGGCAGATCTTCCCCCTCTCGGAAGCGCTCGTCGCCCTTGGCGCCACCCGCGTGGCGGTGCGGCAGAACGACTACGTGTTCTCGGCCTCCAACCCGCTGATCGAGAAGCTGGAACGCCGCATCGGCGGCTGAGGGCGCGCTACACCCTCGCGTCATTGCGAGCGTCAGCGAAGCAATCCGGCTGATGCTGGGCCACCATGCGCCAAGGCCTTCGCCCCGCGCCTGGATTGCCGCGTCGCTTCGCTCCTCGCAATGACGGCGAGGCGCGGAGCCGGCCGTGACACCCTCCCGTCATTGCGAGCGACAGCGAAGCAATCCAGCCTAAACGCCCGGCCTTCAGGCTGGATTGCTTCGCCTCCGGCTCGCAATGACGGCGAGGCGCTGAAACAGCGCAGAAACGCACCCGTCAAACCAGACGCTCGCCATTGCGAGGGCGCCTTTGGGTGACTATGCTCCGCCGCCGTTCCACAAGGGGTCTGCCATCATGCTGCGTCGTTCGTCCTCCATGCGTCTTGTTTGCGCCGCCGCGGTTCTCGCCTCGCTGGGCGCCGGGCAGGCGCTCGCGCAGCAGAAGGGCAGCCGGGCGCCGCAGCAGGGCGAGGTGGTTGTTCCCAAGGCCCAGAAAGTGTTCCCCACCGACGTGCAGTGGACGCTGGCGAGCATGAACGGCAAGACGTTCACGTCGGGCGAGCGCCCGTCGATCATGCTGGACGGCCAGTTCCGCGCCCGCGGCTTCGGCGGCTGCAACAATTTCTCGGCCACCGCCTACCCGCTGCAGCAGCAGCGCTTCGCGGTGGGGCCGATCGCGTCCACCAAGAAGGCCTGCGACAAGGGCGTGATGGACCTCGAGAAGGCCTTCCTGGTCGCCTTCCGCACCGCCCAGGTGTGGGACGTGAAGGACGGCTACCTGATCATCCAGAGCCAGCACGGCGAGCTGAAGTTCCAGCGCTCGATCTGAGCTGGCGACGCACCCCTTCTCCCTCCGGGAGAAGGTGGCCCGAAGGGCCGGATGAGGGTCTAACGCAGATCCAGCAAGCTCGATCATCGAGGTGACTGACCAGCGTCAGTCCCTCATCCGTCAGCTTCGCTGACACCTTCTCCCGGGGGGAGAAGGAGAGCCCGCGTCGGACGCTCGTCTCACCTGATCATCAGCGAAAAATGCCGCAGCCCACCCTCCCCTTGAGGGGGAGGGTCGACGGCCGGAGGCCGGCGGGGTGGGGTGCAGCCGGGGAAGAACTCGGTCCCATCGGCTCGGCCAACGCCCGGCGTCACCCCACCCCGCCGCTGCGCGGCGACCCTCCCCCTCAAGGGGAGGGTGGCGCTTCGCGCCGGCGTGAACTCCTCACGCGCTCGCCTTCCGCTCCACCTCCTCGGTGGTGAACAGGTCGCCCTTCGGGGCCATCTGCAGGTGGCGCTTGTGCATGGCGATCAGGGTCGAGCGGTGGCCGATGGACACGATGGTGGCGCCGGGCAGGCGCTCGGCCAGCATCTTGTAGAGCGCGGCCTCGCCGAGTTCGTCCAGCGCCGAGGTCGCCTCGTCCAGGAACAGCCAGTCGGGCTTGGCCAGCAGCGCGCGCGCGATGGCGAGGCGTTGCTGCTCGCCGCCCGAGAGGCGCTGGGGCCAGATGTCTTCCTCGTCCAGCCGATCCACCAGTGCGGGCAGGCGCGCGGCCGTGAGCGCGTCGCGCAGGGCCGCGTCGTCATAGGCGCCGCTGAGCTCCGGATAGGTGACGGCGCCGCGCAGCGTGCCCATCGGGATATAGGGGCGCTGCGGCAGCAGCATCACGCTCTGGCCCTCGGGCACGCTGATGCGGCCGTCGCCATAGGGCCAGATGCCCGACACGGCGCGCAGCAGCGTCGACTTGCCGGAGCCCGACGGGCCCGTGACCAGCGTCGACTCGCCCGGCC
Organism: Alsobacter sp. P4_H11; assembly: GCF_056400925.1. Taxonomy (NCBI): domain Bacteria; kingdom Pseudomonadati; phylum Pseudomonadota; class Alphaproteobacteria; order Hyphomicrobiales; family Alsobacteraceae; genus Alsobacter; species Alsobacter sp. P4_H11. Next base: position 75,494 of record NZ_JBFUKI010000013.1, on the reverse strand, counting down.
GCAGCTTGAGGTCGTCGATCGTCACGATGGTCTTGCCGTTGGGCAGCGCGAGCTCCAGCGCGTCCACGCGCACGTCGGTCTGCCCGGCCTTCTGCACCAGCTCGACGCAGGGCGGCTTGGTTCCGATGGAGCCCGCCGTCTCGATCGCGTCGTTGAAGGTGGTAAGGCGGTCGATGACGGACTTGTACTCGGCCAGGCTGACGTAATAGCTGACGAAGAAGTTCAGCGCGCCTTCCACATTGCCGAAGGCGCCGGCCGTCTGGCTCATCTGGCCGAGCTGGATCTTGCCCGCGAAGTAGAACGGCGCGGCGATCACGTAGGGGATCAGCGGGCTGATCTGCCCATAGGACGCCGTGAAGGCGAGCAGCCGCTTGCGGACGCCGACGATCTGCCAGAAATTCGCCAGCACGGAGCCGAAGCGCCCCATCACGATGCCGCGCTCGGCGCGCTCGCCGTCCAGCAGGGCGACCTGCTCGGAATATTCGCGCAGGCGCGCCAGCGAAAAGCGGAAATCCGCCTCGTAGCGCTGCTGCGTGAAGTTCAGCGGCACCAGCGTCCGGCCGATCAGGTGGGTAATCAGCGTGCCGATGCCCGCATAGAGCAGCGCCACCCAGAACAGGAAGCCCGGGATCACGATCTCGGTGCCCGGGATCGTGAAGTTGGCTGAAATCGTCCACAGGATGATCGAGAACGACACCAGCGAGCTCACGGTCGCGAGCAGGCGGATCGAGAAGCTGTAGGTGGAATCGATGAAGCGATCGATGTCGACCGCGATGCGCTGGTCGGGGTTGTCGGCGCCGACGCCCGCGAGGTTCATGCGGTAGTGGCGGTGGTCGCCCAGCCAGTCGCTGACGAAATGATCCGTGAGCCAGCGCCGCCAGCGGATGCTGAGGCCGGACTGCACGACGTATTCGACGATCGCGCTGGCGATGTAGACGGCCGCCCAGACCAGGAACACGGTGAACAGCAGCGACCAGAAGGCGTCGGCGTTCTTCTCCTGGATGGCGTTGAACCAGTCGCGGTTGAAGAAGGACAGCCGCACCGAGATGCCGACCTGCGCCTGGTTGATGACGATCAGGAACGTGATGGCGGCGGCCGCGAGACGGTTCTCGCGCACCTGCACGGTTCCGAAGGGCCAGATGCGGGCGACGCCGACTTCGCGGGTGGCGAAATAGAGATCCGCGATGCGCGTGATGGTGCGGATCACGTGCAGGTGCGACGCCCCGTACACGATGAGGCCGAAGACGCCGACCGTGATCGGCAGGCTTGTGGGAACCGCGAGGTCGGCCAGGGCGTCCGGCCAGAGCCCGCCGCGCACCAGCAGCACCACCGCGCTCGCGAGCACGTATTCCACCGCGAAGATCGCGACGAAGATGCGCAGGAACACCGAGATCACGGCCGAGCGCCAGGTCGCGCCCGCCAGCAGCAGCCCCACGAAGGCGAGGCCGAGCGCGGCGGGATCGCCCCGCACGGCCCCGACCACGCCCGCCGCCAACGCGGCGGCCAGAACCACGAGGGCCAGCGGCTTCAGCTTCGATCCATGCATGGGGCTGCGGTCTCTCGGAAAGGGCGCGACGCGCGCGAACGGCGCGAAGGCTTAACACGCGGCGACGCCGAACCGAAGAGCCTGCAACTCGTCCGGAGTTTATGCAGCGTTGAGGCGCCTCGCCGTCATTGCGAGCCGGAGGCGAAGCAATCCAGTCTAAAAGCCCGTCATCAGGCTGGATTGCTTCGCTCGCGCTCGCAATGACGGGAGGGTGTCCCAGCTATCGCAACGCCTCGCCGTCATTGCGAGCCGGAGGCGAAGCAATCCAGTCTAAAGGCCCGGCGTTAGACTGGATTGCTTCGCTCGCGCTCGCAATGACGGGAGGGTGGCGCGGCCGTTCTCACCAGCTCCGTCCGCGCCGCGGCCCACCCTCCCCTCGAGGGAGGGTGCGCTTTTGGCGCTGTCGCACGCCGGCGCAAATGCAAAAGGGCGGCCTTGCGGCCGCCCTTCACTACTCTGTGGCTCGGAGAACCGAGCGGCGTTGGACTTAGAAGTCCATGCCGCCCATGCCGCCGCCGCCGCCCATGGGCATGGAGGGCTTGTCCTTCGGGATCTCGGCGACCATGGCTTCCGTGGTGATCAGCAGGCCGGCGACCGAGGCCGCGTCCTGGAGAGCCGTGCGGACGACCTTGGCCGGATCGACGATCCCGGCCTCGAGCATGTCGACATACTTCTCGGTCTGGGCGTTGAAGCCGAAGGTCTCGGACGGGTTCTCGCCGATCTTGCCGACCACGATGGAGCCTTCGACGCCAGCGTTCTCGACGATCTGGCGAAGCGGAGCCTCGAGGGCCTTCATCACGATGTTGATGCCGGCCTGGACGTCGGCGTTGTCCGACTTCAGCTTGGAGACGGCGCCCTTGGCGCGCAGCAGCGCGGTGCCGCCGCCGGGGACGATGCCTTCTTCCACCGCAGCGCGGGTGGCGTTCAGGGCGTCGTCGACGCGGTCCTTCTTTTCCTTCACCTCGACCTCGGTCGCGCCGCCGACGCGGATCACCGCGACGCCGCCAGCGAGCTTGGCCAAACGCTCCTGCAGCTTCTCGCGGTCGTAGTCCGAGGTGGTCTCCTCGATCTGCGCCTTGATCTGCGACACGCGCGCCTCGATGTCGGAACGCTCACCGGCGCCGTCGACGATCGTGGTGTTTTCCTTCTCGATGCGGATGCGCTTGGCGCGGCCCAGCATGTTGAGGGTGACGGACTCGAGCTTGATGCCGAGGTCCTCGGCGATCATCTGACCCTGGGTCAGGATCGCGATGTCCTCCAGCATGGCCTTGCGGCGATCGCCGAAGCCCGGAGCCTTCACGGCCGCGACCTTCAGGCCGCCGCGCAGCTTGTTGACCACCAGGGTGGCGAGAGCCTCGCCCTCGATGTCCTCGGCGATGATGACGAGCGGCTTGCCGGTCTGCACCACGGCCTCGAGGATCGGCAGCATCGCCTGGAGCGACGACAGCTTCTTCTCGTGGATGAGGATGTAGGGGTCCTCGAGCTCGGCGACCATCTTCTCCGCGTTCGTGATGAAGTACGGGGAGAGGTAGCCGCGGTCGAACTGCATGCCCTCGACGACGTCGAGCTCGGTCTCGGCGGTCTTCGCCTCCTCGACCGTGATCACGCCTTCGTTGCCGACGCGCTGCATGGCCTGGGCGATCATCTCGCCGATGGCGCTGTCGCCGTTCGCCGAAATGGTGCCGACCTGCGCGACCTCAGCCGAGGACGCAACCTTGCGGGCGCGGTTCTTGATGTCCTCGAGGGCCGCCGTCACGGCGAGATCGACGCCGCGCTTGAGGTCCATCGGGTTCATGCCGGCCGCAACGGCCTTGGCGCCTTCCTTCACGATCGCCTGGGCGAGGACCGTGGCGGTCGTGGTGCCGTCGCCGGCGATGTCGTTGGTCTTCGAGGCCACTTCGCGCACCATCTGGGCGCCCATGTTCTCGAACTTGTCCTCGAGCTCGATCTCCTTGGCGACGGTGACGCCGTCCTTGGTGATGCGGGGAGCGCCGAAGCTCTTCTCGATGACGACGTTGCGGCCCTTGGGACCGAGCGTCACCTTCACGGCGTTGGCGAGAATGTCCACGCCGCGCAGCATCTTGTCGCGGGCGTCGGAGGAAAAGCGAACGTCTTTGGCAGCCATGACGTCTAGCTCCTATGAATTGAAATCAGGAAAGGCGGGGTAGGTCCGAGATCAGGCGACGACGCCCATGATGTCGGACTCCTTCATGATCAGGAGGTCCTGACCGTCGATCTTGACCTCGGTGCCCGACCACTTGCCGAACAGGACGCGGTCGCCGGCCTTCACGTCGAGAGCGACGAGCTTGCCGCTTTCGTCACGGGCGCCCGGTCCAACGGCCACGATCTCGCCCTCCTGGGGCTTCTCCTTGGCGCTGTCGGGGATGATGATGCCGCCCTTGGTCTTCTCCTCCGACTCGAGGCGGCGGACGACGACGCGGTCGTGCAGGGGACGGAATTGCATGAGTGTCTTCCTCTTCGCGACGCGCACGAAGCGCTGAAGCTGGCAAGAAACGATGGCCTGCTAGCACTCTCACCAAGAGAGTGCCAATCAGGATGACGCGGAGATAAGCGGCCCGGGCGGGACTGTCAAGATTTGTCGCAGCGCGAGCTTCGCGGTTTTTCGCAAACGGCCGGGACTGATGTCGCCCGGGCGGGGCTCTTGCGCCCCGATCCGCAGGCTGACCATACCCCGAAACGCCTCCGGCCGATACCCCGGCGCCGCCGATCAGGCCGTGGCGGGCTTGCGCTTCACCATCAGAACCAGCGAACCGCAAACGATCAGGGCCGCGCCGGCCGTGGCGGAAGCGGTCGGGATCTCGCTGAACGCCAAATAGCCGATGGCGGTCGCCCAGATGAAGTTGGTGTATTCCACCGCGCCGATCTTGGCGGCTGGCGCGCGCTTGAAGGCCCCGGCGTAGAACAGGTGGCCGATGGCGCCCAGCGCACCCGCGAGCAGCAGCCACGGCCAGTGCGCCTCCAAAAGCGCCAGCGGCTGGCCGAACGCCAGCGACAGCGGCAGCACATACGCCATCGCGATCACGTTCTGCAGCGCCACGATGCCGACGATGGGATCGCTGCCCGTGCGCGCCCGCAGCATCACCATCGCGAGCGCATAGGTGAACGCCGCCGCCACGGCGGCCAGCACGCCCCAGAGGTCCCGGCCCATGCCGGCGACGCTGATCCCCTTGCCGACCGCGATCACGAGGACGCCCGCGAACGACACCGCGATCGCGACCGCCACGGCCGGCGCGACCTTCTCGCCCAGCATCACGCGGCCGAGCAGCGCCATGATGACGGGCGACAGGTAGCTGAACACCACCGCCTCCACGAGCGGCAGGATGGACAGCGAGTAGAAGAACAGCCCAGCCGTCACCACCACCACGAAGGTGCGCACCAGATGGGCGCGCAGCATCGCCCCATTCGGGAGCGCCGGGCGCACCGCGAGCGCGATCGGCACGGCCACCAGCGCGCCGAACACGTAGCGCCCGGCCACGAGATCCAGCGTCGAGAACCCGGCCGAGAGCCCCTTCATCACCGCGTCCATGACGGTGAGCAGGATTGCGCCCGCCATCGCCATGCCGATCGGCAGCAGTGAAACGTCGTGCCGGAGAACCGGCTTCACGAGGCGTCCGCCAGATCCCGCGCGAAGCCGAGCTCCAGCGTGACGCCCACGTCGTGCAGCGCCCGGATGCCCGGCGTCGGCTTGAAGCCGTGCTTGCGATAAAACGCATGCCCGCGCGTGAAGCGGCTGTCGGACCACAGCACGAGGCGCCGCCCTCCCCGCTCGGCCGCATACGCGACTGCGTCGGCGAGCAGCCGCGCCGCAAGCCCGCGTCCACGTTCACTGGCGGCGGCGTAGACCTTCAGGAGTTCGAAGTCGCCCGGGTCCACGGCCGGCGCGATCGCGAGCGAGCCGACCAATTGCGCCTCCCCGCCCGCCCCCTTGCGCTCCGCCACCCAGAGAACGCCGCCGCGCGCCGCGTAGCTGCTCGCCGGGGCGGCCAGTTCCGGAAACTCGTCCGAGACGTAGGGGCAGTTCTCGTATTCGGCGAAGACGGTGCGGATCAGGTCCGCCAGCCGTGGCCCGTCCGAGTCGACGGCGGGGCGGATCGAGAGGCTGGCGTCGAGCGGAGCGGTCATGGTGGGCGGCCCGGTCACACAAGGGCGGCCCTTCTCGCACGACGCGGCCGCGTCGTGAAGCCGTCAGGACAGCAGCCGGTCCACGTCGGCCTGCGTCAGGTGCCCGGCGTCGGACTGCAGGCGCGGGCCATTTTCGAGTTCGGTGGCGCGGGCGTTGCCGCCCCAGCCCGGGATCGCGCCGCCGGTTCCGGTGGCCGCCTTGGCGGCGGGCGCGGCGCCGAAGCGCCAGGTCACGATGCGGCGGTCGAGTTCATCGAGAAGCCCCCGCACATTGGCGATCCGCTGGCCGGCGAGGTCCTGGAAATCGCAGGCCTGGAACACGAGCACGAGCCGTTCGGAGAGGTGGTCGGCGTTTTCGGCCGAAAGCGCGCCCTCGGCCTTGAGCCGGTGAATCGTGGCGTCCAGCTCCTCGCAGATGCCAAGGATAGCGTGGACGCCGCGCCCGACGTCGCTGGTGACGGCGGTGAGTTCGGCGGAGGCGCGCGCCAGCCCGGCTCCCGCCTGAACCACCGCGACTGCGGCCGCCTGGTGGCCGGCTCCGCCCTGCGGCGACGCGGCCCCGGCCGGCTCCGCCGTCGCGTTCTCAGCGCCGCGCGCCGTCGCGGGCCCGGGCGGCGCGGTGCGTTCGAGGCGATAGGGGCGGGTCGTGCGGTTCAATCCACGATTTTCCCAACAGGGGCCGCAAGGCGGCCAGGCTCCGCCGAGCACCATGCCTGCCCTTTCTTAAGGGATAAACAACGCCTTACCAAAACCGCTCAAGCTCTCGTAAACCATTCGGATGGAAAGAGAATTGAATGAAACGCAAAGCACTTTGTTAACGTTGATTGTTCAGCAAGCTTCTACCTGCGGGCGAATATTTTCCGGCTGACATCGTTCGAAGTATTCAGCCTGGAGCCGCGGCCTCCCATGCGCAGATATTTGTTGCCCCTCATCGCCCTCGTGGCCGTCGCGCCGTCGGTGGCGCGCGCCGGCTCGCCCGACATGGGCGGCGGCTTCATCGAGTTGCTGATGACGGGGCGCAACCCCTCGCCGCGCGAACCCGCCGTGGCGGCCCCCGTCCCGGGCGCGCCACTCGGCGTGCGCCGCCCCATCTGGCCCGCCGAGCCCGGCTACGCGCCGGAGCCTCGCTACGCCTCCCTGCCCATGAACGGGCCTCCCGAGCCGATGGGCCGCATCGAGCGCGGCCTCGACCCGCGCTACGAGCGCCAGGTCGTGGATTATGACGGCCGCCACGCGCCGGGCACGATCGTGATCGATTCGCCCAACAAGTTCCTCTATCTCGTCCAGCCGGGCGGCAAGGCCCTGCGCTACGGCATCGGCGTCGGCCGCCCCGGCTTCACCTGGGCGGGCGTGAAAACCATCACCCGCAAGGCCGAGTGGCCGGGCTGGACGCCTCCGCCCGAGATGATCAAGCGCCGGCCGGACCTGCCGGCCCACATGGAAGGCGGCCCCGACAACCCGCTCGGCGCCCGCGCAATGTATCTCGGCTCCACGCTTTATCGCATCCACGGCACCAACGAGCCCAACACCATCGGCCAGAACGTCTCCTCCGGCTGCATCCGTCTGCGCAACGAGGACGTGACCGATCTTTACGAGCGCGTGCGGGTCGGAACGACGGTCGTGGTGATGTAGGGGGCCAACCCTCCCCTTGAGGGGGAGGGTGGCGCTTCGCGCCCTTCTGACATGTCGCTCTCACGGACGAGGTCGGGCTCAACTCTCTCCGTCATCCCCGGCGGCGCGTAGCGCCGGGAAGGGGATCCAGCGGTGCGCGCCTTTGCTCTGGATCCCCTTCCCGACCTGCTCCGCAGGTCGCCGGGGATGACTGCGGCAAAACCTTCGCCGGGCCGGCGGCTTCCAGAAACGTCCCAGCGCCTCGCCGTCATTGCGAGCCGGAGGCGAAGCAATCCAGTCCAGGGGCCCGGCGTTAGCCTGGATTGCTTCGCTGCGCTCGCAATGACGGCGAGGCGCATCGAATGCCCAGCCACAAGCTCGCTACCCTTTCCGGTGGGGCAGCGGCAGGCCGCGCTCCACCAGGGCGGCCCAGATGTCCTCGGCGTCGTCGGCGAAGTCGAAGAGGTCGAGGTCCTCGCGCTTCACCATGCCATTGTCCACGAGGGCGTCGAAGTTGATCACCGACGTCCAGTAGGCGCGGTCGGCCAGCACGATAGGGATGGCCGGGGCCTTGCCGGTCTGGCGCAGCGTTAGGATTTCGAAGAGTTCGTCGAAGGTGCCAAAGCCGCCGGGAAACACCACGAGGCCGTTGGCCCGCATGGCGAGGTGCATCTTGCGCATCGCGAAATAGTGGAAGCGGAAGGTGAGGTCCGGCGTCGAGTAGGCGTTGGGCTCCTGCTCGTGCGGCAGGGTGATGTTGAAGCCGACCGAGGGCGCGCCGGCCTCCGAGGCGCCGCGGTTGGCTGCCTCCATGATGCCGGGGCCGCCGCCCGTCGCGATGACGTTGTCGCGCTGGCCGCCGTCCGACATCAGCGCGCCGCCGCGTTGCGAAGCGATCATGCCGAAGCGGCGCGCCTCCTCGTACCAACGCGCGCCATTGGGCCCGAACGTCGTCGGGACGCCGGCCGGCCTGGCGCGGGCCGAGCCGAACACCACCACGGTGGAGCGCACGCCCCAGGCGCGCAGGCGCTCCTCCGCCTTGGCGTATTCCAGAAGAAAGCGCACGCCGCGCATCGAGTCGCCGAGCAGGAACTCCTGGTCCATGGCCGGCAGGCGAAACGCGGCGGACGCCATTTGGGCGCTGTTGTCGGGCGAATCTGTCACCCGACGAACCTATCAGGCCCAGCTGTCGCCGTCGTCCACGCCGCCGTCGTCGAAGCTGGCGTCGTCGATCGGGCTGTCGGCCCCGGGATCGTCATACCCGGCCGACTGGTAGTTGGCGCTGTCGCCCATCGGGTCGGCGGCCGCCGATCCATAATTGTTGTTGATGATGGTCTCGCCGGAGCCGCCGCCGAGCGCGGCCGGGTCGGCCAAGCTGTTGGCCTGCCCGCCAAACAGGCCGCCCGAGCCGTGGTGGCTGTTGAACAGCGACGAGACGCCCTGGAACAGCAAGGCGCCGCCGGCCACGCCGGCCGCGGTCGTCATGGCGTTGCGCAGGAAGCCGCCGCCGCCACCGCCGCCCATCGCCCCCATGGCCCCGCCGGGACCGGCGCCTTGGCCACCGCCAAAGAAGCCGCCGCCACCCTGAGGCGGCTGGGCCTGTTGCGCCGCGCCCCACGGGCCCGCGGCGGGCGGGGGAGCGGCTTGCGGGGCGGCTTGGCCCCACGGGCCTGCGGGACGGCCGGGCTGGGGCGGACGACCCGCCTCCTGGCCGCCGAAAATGGTTTTGCCGAGCCCGCCCAGGAAGCTGGTGGAGCCGGCCTCCCGGTTCTTCTCATGCTCGGCCGCCTGGGCCTCCAGCTCCTGGATCCGGCTGGCGGCGGCCTTCAGCGCCTCCTCCTGCACGATCACGGTCTGGGCCATCAGGTAAGGCGCATAGGGCTGCTGGCCCACCGCGTCGCTGATGAAGGCCTCGGCCTCCTTGTCGCGCGGCGCGTTGGCGGCGCCCTTCACACGCTCGAACAGATTCGCGAGCAGCTGGCGTTCCTCGGGACTCATGGTCGCTCCTCGTGTGCGTGACTCAACGGCGTGGCGGCCGAAAGAACCCTCGCGGGCGCCGCAATCGCCACCGTGCGGCCCGTGAGATGTGGTGGCGGCCAAGCCGGCCTCCAAGGCCTCGCAACATGAATTCGCGGAAAGGTCGGGCGTTCCGTGCGGGGGGCTCGCCATACCTGCCGCTGAGATGAATGGCGATGAGATGCATAAAACGTCCTCCTCGCCGTCATTGCGAGGAGCGAAGCGACGAAGCAATCCAGACGCCGGGCGAAAGGCTTGAGCTCCATGGCCCTGCCTCAGCTGGATTGCTTCGCTGTCGCTCGCAATGACGGGAGGGCGGCAGGACGGTTTCGCGCATCGACGCCGCCCCACGCCGTCATCCCCGGCGACCTGCGGGAGCAGGTCGGGAAGGGGATCCAGAGGCCAGGGGCGCTCACCCCTGGATCCCCTTCCCGGCGCTTCGCGCCGCCGGGGATGACGGAGAGATTAGCGCTGATAACGCCAGGGCCAGCCCGGAATTGCCGCTCAGGCGGCCAGCATGTCGTAGGCCGAGAGGGTGAGGAAGTCGGGCACGTCGGGGGCCAGCGTCATGGCGCGGAACAGGTCCACGGCCTCGCGATGGCGGCCCGCCGCGAAGCCGGCCTCGCCGAGATCGGCCCGGAGGCGCGCGACTTCGTTGTCGAGGATTTCGCCGAAGAGCTCGGGCGTGATCTTTCGGCCGTCCGAGAGCTTGGCCTGATGGTACACCCACTGCCAGACCTGCACGCGCGCGATCTCGGCCGTGCCGGCGTCCTCCAGCAAATCATGCATCGGCAGCGCGCCCAGACCGCCGATCCAGGCCGCCAGATAGTGGATCACCACCCGGATGTTGCCGCGCAGGCCCGCCTCGGTGCGGCGGCCGGGGTGCATCGAGAGCATGTCGTCGCGGATGATGTCCATGTCGGCATGCAGGAGGCCGAGCTGGTTGGCCTCCGGCACGAGCCCGTGGAACACCTCCTGGGCGATCGGCACCAGATCGGGATGGCCGACCCAGACGCCGTCCAGCCCCTCCAGGGCGGCGCGCTGCTTGTCGGCCTTCACCATCGCGATGGACTGGCGATGGGCGCGGCGGTCGCCCTTCACGGGCATGTTGGCGATCTTGCCGCCGAGCGCCAGCGCGCCGCGGCGATGGCAGGTCTTCACCAGCAGGTAGGAGCAGGCCGCCAGGAAATTCGAGCCCATCACCATGGAGGCGCGATCCGGCGTGACGAAGCGGGCGTGCTTGCCCAGGCACTTGATGAAGCTGAAGATCAGGTCCCAGCGGCCGCAATTGAGGCCGAGCACGCGCTCGCGCAGCTCCCACAGGATCTCGTCCATCTCGAAGGCGGCCGGCATGGTCTCGATCAGCACGGTGGCCTTGATGGAGCCCGCCGCGAGATCGAGCTCGCGTTCGACGAAATCCAGCATGTCGTTCCAGAGGCGGGCCTCGCGCGCGCCCTCCACCTTCGGCAGATAAAGCGCGACGGTGCGGCCCTGCGCCTGGATCGCGCGGGCGTTGTGGAAGAGGTAGAGCCCGACGTCGAACAGCGTGGCCGCCAGCGGGCGGCCGTCGACCTGCACGTGTTTTTCGGGCAGGTGCCAGCCGCGCGGGCGCATCATCACGGCTGCGCCATCGGGACGAGGCGCGGTCTTGCGGCCCTTGGGGGAGCCGGCCTGGAGCCGCCCGGCCCAGAAGTCGATCAGGTTCGCCTGGCCGTCGATCAGGTTGGTCCAGCTCGGCGAGGACGCGTCCTCGAAATCGGCCACGAACACCTTTGCGCCGGAGTTCACGGCCGCCACGATGGCGGCGCGCCCGGGCGGCCCGGCGATCTCGATGCGGCGGTCCACGAGGTCGGCCGGGATGGGGCTCACCCGCCAGTCGGCGTCGCGGATGTGCTGGGTCTCGGCCGGAAAGTCCGGCATCTCGCCGCCGTCAAAGGCGCGCCGGCGCTCGGCCCGGTGGGCCAGCGCCGCCTGGCGGGCGGTCTCGAACCGGGCGTCAAGACGGGCCAGGAAGGCCGTCGCGGCGGCGCACAGGATCACGGGCGCACGCCCGTCCATGACGGCGCTGATCGCCAAGCCTTCGTTCCGGACCGTCATCGAGCAACCCTACCCCAGCGTGCTTTTTTGCGTGACGCACTCTGGACGAGCATGCCTTTTCGAGTGGTTGCCAGGGCGGCCCGGTTTCTCCCTATGGTGAACGGAGTTCTACCGCTTCCGCGCGGAGCGGGCCGAAACGGCGCGATTGCGTGCATTTGGGTTGCGGCGCCGGCCCATCGCGCCCGCTTCCGGGGGATCTCTATCCCTGATTGTTTACGAACGCCCCGCATACTCCAGGTCGTACCGCCACGAGTCACCGAGCCGTTTGTGAACCTCGTCCGCCTCTTCAAGCGCCCCAGGTCCGCCGCGGACCAGCAGGACGCCCCCTCCCCGGCCGTCGAGGCGCCGACGGTCCCGCCGTCGGAGTCGCCCGACGGCGGCGACGGCCTGCGCGAGGTGCTGCGGCAGCTCGAGGACGACGTTCTCCTGACCATGCGGGTGATCGGCTACTCGGCCGACGACGTGCAGTCGCAGGTGACCGAGACGCTCACCCTTATGGACGGCCTGCGCGACGCCAGCCTCGAGCTCTCCAGCCTCTCCGACACCGCCTTCAAGGCCACCACCAGCCTCGCGGAGACGACGCAGCAGCTGTCGCGCACGGGCGTCGCAATCGAGAGCCATATCGCGGGCACGGATGAGTTCGTGGACGACGCGCGCAACCTCGCGGGCGACGTGACGCAGCGCATGCAGCAGCTCACCACCGCGGTCGACCGCATCGCGGGCGTGGTCGCGGTGATCGGCGCGATCGCGCGGCAGACGAACCTGCTCGCGCTCAACGCGAGCATCGAGGCGGCTCGGGCCGGCGCGGCCGGGCGCGGCTTCGCGGTCGTGGCCACGGAGGTGAAGCAGCTGGCCGGGCAGGTGCAGGCGGCCACGAGCGACATCGGCGCGCAGATCGCGACCCTGCAGACGGTGGCGCGCGAGAGCGGCGCGTCCATCGGCGCGATCGCGCGCCTGCTCGCGCGCGTAGGGCCGGTGCTCGGCAGCGTGCGCGACGCCGTGGGCGCCCAGATGGACGCCGCCCGCGAGGTCGCGCACCGCGCGTCCGACAGCCTGCAATTCGTGCGCGTGGTCTCGCAGAAGAGCGAGGCCATGACGCAGATAGCCGCGGACGCCGCGGGGGCGTGCCGCAACGCCGGCGAGGCCGCGAACATGACCGTGCCCGCCCTGCACCGGCTGACGCAGCGCGCGTCGGCGGTGTTCAGGCACGCGGAGGCGGGCGACCAGCGCAAGTACCGGCGCGCGCCGCTGCGGCTGGACGGCTACTTCCGCAAGGGCGACGCGCTCTCGGCCGTGCCCATCGTGACGCTCGACATCTCGCGCGGCGGCGTGCTGGCGCTGCCGGACCCGGAGCTGCGCGTAGGCGGCCGCGGCCGCCTCGACCTACCCACGCTGGGCGTGTTCGCGGCCACGATCCTGAGCGCGACCGAGGACGGCGTGCGCTTCGTGTTCGACGCGCTCCCGCAGGCCGTGGGCGACGGCATCGACCAGATCGTGGCCGACACGGAGCGGCGGTTCCAGGGGTGGATCAAGACCGCGCAGGCGGCCGCCACCGAGGTGACGCTGCAGTTCGAGCTCGCCGTGCAGCAGGGCCAGGTCGCGGTGACGGACCTGATCACGGTGGACTACCGGCGCATCGAGGGCACGAACCCGATCCAGTACACCACGCGGGCGACGCCGTTCTACGACGCCGTGCTGCCGCCCATCCTGGAGCGGTTCCGGGCCGAGAACCCCGAGGCCTTCCTGGTGATGGCGGCGGACCGCAACGCCTACATGCCGGTGCACCATCCCGAATGGTCCAAGCCGCAGCGGCCGGGCGAGATCGAGTGGAACGACGTCAACTGCCGCAACCGGCGCATCCTGGAGCGCTCCAAGCTGCTCGTGATCGCCCGCAGCCGCACGTCCTACTCGCTCACGGCATTCATGCGGCACAATGGCGGGACGAACTGGGTGCCGGCCACCATGGTGGCGTCGCCCGTGTTCGTGCAAGGGCAGCTCTGGGGCAACGTCATGTTCGCGGTCGCGATCGAGCCCCGGAACATGAAAACGCCGTCGCTCACCGCGACGGCGTCTTTAGCTCCGAAATAGAATCCTGAAGCTCAGGCCGGGGTGCAGCACACCACGAGGCTGATGGTCTTGTGGCCGGCGCGCACTTCCATGCGGTCCCAGGCTTCGCGGCTCTCGTCGCCGAACACGCCAGCTTCCTCGGCCGGATAGAGGCGGTTCTCGGCGTCGGCCACGTGGATGTGGAAGCCTTCCGGAACCTCGAAGCCGTTGATGCCGCGAGCCGTGCCCTCGGGATCCTGCTCGAAGGCGTCGAGCAAGGAGCGGTCCTCATGGATCGCCTTGGCGATCTCACGCATCTTGGCGTAATCGACGCGAGCAAGGCTGGCGGCGCTGGTGGTCACGAATTCGCGGGTGTCAGTCATTGAAGCGCTCTCCCTGAGTGCGTTGGACGACCCATTAGCGCCACAGACTCACTCACGTTCAAGCTGTATTTTTAACCTTCTGTTTACCATAACTTGCAGCAACGCGCGTAACCGCAAAGATCAGGCGCCCTGCCCTTTTCTATTCAGCGGCGGCCGGAAACAGCCCGTCCTGCGCCTCGCGATGGCCGAATCCGGCGTCCTCCAGCGCTTCGGGCATGGGACCGCCGGTGGCCCAGTCCAGCAACTCCACCGTGTGGACGATCGGGGTGCGCACGCCGCGGTCGGCGAATCCCTTTCCGATCTGCGTCATGCAGCCGATGTTGCCGGTGGCGACGATCTCGGGCCGGGTCTTCTGGATGTTGTCGACCTTGCGCTCGCGCAGCTGCCCGGCGAGCTCCGGCTGGAGAATGTTGTAGGTGCCGGCCGAGCCGCAGCAGATATGCGCCTCGGGCACGTCCTTGACGACAAAGCCCGCGGCCTTGAGCAGCTTCTTGGGCGCGTCCGTGATCTTCTGGCCATGCTGCATCGAGCAGGCCGAATGGTAGGTCACGACGTCGCCGGTGCGGCGCACGGGCGCCTTCCATTCGATGGAGCCGAGATACTCGGTGATGTCCCTGGCGAGCGCCGACACTCGCGCGGCCTTGTCCGCATAGGCGGGGTCCTCGCGGAACATGAAGCCGTAGTCCTTCACGGTGGTGCCGCAGCCCGACGTCGTCACGATGATGGCGTCCAGGCCCTCGCCCTCGATCTCGCGCGTCCAGGCGTCGATCGCGCCCTTGGCCAGCGCGTGGCCCTGCTCGTTGCGGCCCATGTGGTGGACCAGCGCGCCGCAGCAGCCCTCGTCGCGCGGGATAACGACCTCGACGCCATTGCGGTTCAGGATCCGGATGGCGGCGTCGTTGATGGAGGGCTGCAGCACGGGCTGGGCGCAGCCGTTCAGCAGCGCGACGCGGCCGGTGCGCGGCCCCTCGGGGCGAAACACCGTGAGCTTCTCGGCGTCCGAGCGGGCCGGCAGGCGCGACGGGGCGAGCGCCAGCATCGCTCCCATGCGGGCGCCGATGCCCGGGATGCGGCGCAGCAGTGGCGCGAGGGGCTTGGCCAGCATCGCGCCGGCCAAGGCCAGGCGGAAGCGGCCTCGATAAGGCAGGATCGCGGCCAGCAGCGACCGCATGGCGCGGTCGAGCGGCGGGCGCGCGTAGGTGTCCTCGATATAGGAGCGGGCATGGTCGACGAGGTGCATGTAATGCACGCCGGACGGGCAGGTCGTCATGCAGGACAGGCAGGAGAGGCAGCGATCGATGTGCTTCACCACCTGCGGGGTGGCGGGCCTGTCGTTCTCCAGCATGTCCTTGATGAGGTAGATGCGCCCGCGCGGGCTATCCAGCTCGTCGCCGAGCAGGAGGTAGGTCGGGCACGTGGCGGTGCAGAAGCCGCAATGCACGCAGGTGCGCAGGATCTTCTCGGACGTGGCGGTGGCCTGGTCCTTCAGCCGCTCGGGAGCAAAATTGGTCTGCATGATCTGACTTTCAGAGCCCCGCCGTCATTCGGCCGGGGTTGAGGATGCCGGCTGGATCGAAGCTGGCCTTGATCCCGGCCGAAAGCGCGGCGATCGGGGCCGGTTGCGGCTCGAAAACGGAGACGGCGGCGCGAACCTCCGCGGGGGCGCGCACCAGCGTGGCATGGCCCCCGGTTCCCGCGAAGGCGCCCCGGATGGCGGAGGCCCCGGCGTCGCCCGCCGGCGCGGCGGCGATCCACACGAGGCCGCCGCCCCAATCGTAGAAGCTGCGCACCGGCAACGTGCGGTGCAGCGCCGCCATCGCGGCCGCGGCCCTGGATGGCGCGACCGACACGCGCCAGACCGCCGCGTCGCGCGGCTCGGCCAGGAACGACGCGTCGCGGATCTGGCGCCAAAGCGCGGCGGCGGTTTCGCCCTCAATTATGTCGGCTGCGCCGAAGCTCTTCAGCACGGTGCGCAACTCGCCGGCCCGGTAGGCGATGGATTCGCGGAAGCCCTCGAGGCGCAGCAGCGTCTTGGGCACGCGCTCCACGGCGGAGGGCAGGTGCGCGGCGCCGTTCACCTCGAAGGGGGAGCCAAGGCCGGCCGCCATGGCCTCGATGGCGCGGTGGTCGTCCAACCCGTGCAGCACCACCGTCATCACGTGGGCGGGCGCGGGCAGCACCTTGAAGATGACCTCGCTCATCACCCCCAGCGTACCCCAGGAGCCCGCCATCAGCTTCACGAGATCGAGGCCGGTGACGTTCTTCATCACCCGGCCGCCGGACTTCACGATCTCGCCCTTGCCGTTGACGAGGCGCACCCCGATGAGGCTGTCCCGGCAGGCGCCCGCCATGATGCGGCGCGGGCCGGAATTGTTCGACGCCGCCAGCCCGCCCATCGTGGGCTCGCCGCTCGTGCCCAGCAGGCCGCGATAGTCGACGGGCTCGAAGGTGAGCGCCTGGCCCTTTTCGGCGAGCGTGGCCTCGACCTCCCGCAACGGCGTGCCGGCGCGCGCGCCGATCACCATCTCGGAGGGCTCGTAGAGGGTGACGCCCGTCATGCCGCGCGTGGTGAGCGTGCGCTCGGTCTGAAGCGGCCGGCCGAAGCCGTTCTTGGTGCCCGCGCCCTCGACGGCCAAAGGCGTTTTCGCCGCTTGCGCGGCCTTGATGGCCTCCGCGAGTGCGGCTTCGTCGGCGGGCTGGAGAAGGTCGGTCATGCGGGTTGAAACTCAATCGTGGTGCGCCCCTTCTCCCCCGGGAGAAGGTGGCCGCGGAGCGGCCGGATGAGGGTCTGGCGCCGGGCGAGTTGCTGGCTGCCGACCCTATTCGTCGACCGCCAGTCCCTCATCCGGCCCTTCGGGCCACCTTCTCCCGGGGGGAGAAGGGCGCGCCCGCAGGTTGGCGCGTCAAGCCGCCTCGCTGTCGGGGAGCCAGCGGCCTTCCAGGGGGAAGACCTTGGCGGGGTTGAGCAGCCACTGGCGGTCGAACACGGCGCGGACGCGCATCTGCTGCTCGAGGTCGACCTCGGTGAACTGATGGCGCATCAGGTCGCGCTTCTCGATGCCGACGCCGTGCTCGCCCGTGAGGCAGCCGCCGACCTCGACGCAGAGCTTGAGGATGTCGTTGCCGGCCTCCTCGGCCTTGTGGGCCTCCACGGGGTCGTTGACGTTGTACATAATCAGCGGATGGAGGTTGCCGTCGCCGGCGTGGAACACGTTGGCGACGCGAAGATCATAGCTCTTCACGATCTCGTCCATGCGCTTCAACACGTAGGGAAGCTGGCCGGTCGGGATGGTGCCGTCCATGCAGATGTAGTCGGCGATGCGGCCCGTGGCCCCGAAGGCCGATTTGCGGCCCTTCCAGATCGCGGCCGTCTCCATGGCGGACTTGGATTCGCGCACCGTCTGGACGCCGTGCTCCTTGGCGATGTCGACGATGCGCGCCAGCGTGGCGTCCATCTCGGCGTCCGAGCCCTCGACCTCGATGATCAGCAGGGCCTCGGCGTCCATCGGGTAGCCGGCCTTGGCGAAGTCCTCGCAGATCTGGATGGCGGGCTTGTCCATGAACTCCATCGCGACCGGGACGATGCCGGCCGCGATGATGGCGGCCACGCACTCGCCGGCGCTCTCGCTGGACGCGAAGCCGAACAGCACCGGGCGGGCGCCCTCGGCGGCGCGCAGGATGCGCAGGGTCGCCTCCGTGACGACGCCGAGCTGGCCTTCCGAGCCGATCACGAGGCCGAGCAGGTCGTAGCCGGGCGCGTCCAGGGCGTCGCCGCCGATGTCCACGATCGTGCCGTCCAGCAGCACCATGCGGACGCCGAGGATGTTGTTGGTGGTGACGCCGTATTTCAGGCAGTGGGCGCCGCCCGAGTTCATCGCGATGTTGCCCGCGATCGTGCAGGCGAGCTGCGACGAGGGGTCCGGCGCGTAGAAGAAGCCCTCGTAGGACACCGCGCCGCTGACCGCCAGATTGGTGATGCCGGACTGCACCCGCATGGTGCGGTCGCCGAAGTTCACGTCCAGCACGCGGTTCATCTTGGAGACGCCCAGGATGATGGCGTCCTCCTGCGCGATGGCGCCGCCGCACAGCGACGTACCGGCCCCGCGCGGCACGACCTTGACGCCGTGCTGCTTGCAGAACTTCAGCACGGAGGCGACCTCCTCAGTGGTGGAGGGCAGCACCACGGCGAGCGGCAGGCGGCGATAGGCCGTGAGGCCGTCGGTCTCGAACGCGCGACGCTCGTCCTCGGTGGTCACCAGAGCGTCCGGGGCGACGAGGCGCGCGAGGCCGGCGACGATCTCGTCCCGGCGGGCGACCACGCCCGCATCGGGGATCGGAAAAGCGATGCCGCTCATGGGTCCTCCAGGCGTTCCGGCGCAGGGCGGCCGGCTTGAACGCGTGTGTTCAGATTTCAGCATAGCGGATTGCGCGGGGCCTTGCAGGATGCCGCGTCGATCAGGATTATTTCTCCCAGGGCACAAATGTCCATGCCCTTGTGCTTATCTGACGCTGCCGCCCTTCGTCCCTCCAGACCTCGCCTCCCGAGCCTCTTCATGAACACCCTCGCCGATCTCGACATCTTCGCCCGCGTGGTGGCGGCCGGCTCCATGTCCGGCGCGGGGCGGGAGCTCGGCTTTTCGCCCGCCGTGATTTCGAAGCGCATCCGCCGGCTCGAGGAGCGGCTGGGAACGCGGCTGCTGCACCGCACGACCCGGCAGATCGCCCTGACGGAGGCCGGCCAAGGCTTTCACGAGCGGGTCGTCGCCATTCTGGCCAGCGTCGAGGAGGCGGAGGCCTGGGTGTCGCGGCGCTCCTCGGCGGTGCGCGGCGTGCTGCGGGTCTCGGCGCCGACCTCGTTCGGGCGGCTGCACATCGCCCCGCACCTGACGGGCTTCCTGGACGCGCATCCCGAGCTCACCGTCGACCTCGTGTTGTCGGACGCCTTCGTGGACATTGTCGGCGAAGGGTTCGACCTCGCGGTGCGGATCGCAGACCTGCAGGATTCCAGCCTCGTGGCGCGCCGGCTGGCGCCCAACCACCGGGTGCTATGCGCCGCGCCGCAATACCTCGCCGCGCATGGCGTGCCGGAGCGGCTGGTTGATTTGTCGCGGCACCGGCTGCTGGCGCACAACACCGACCAGTGGCGGCTGGATGGGCCGGACGGGCCCGTGACGGTGCGGGTGGAGAGCCCGCTGAAGACCAACTCCAGCGAGGTGGTGCGCGAGTCGGT
This sequence comes from Alsobacter sp. P4_H11, assembly GCF_056400925.1. NCBI lineage: Bacteria > Pseudomonadati > Pseudomonadota > Alphaproteobacteria > Hyphomicrobiales > Alsobacteraceae > Alsobacter > Alsobacter sp. P4_H11. Next base: position 56,422 of record NZ_JBFUKI010000013.1, on the reverse strand, counting down.
GATCGCCGGCGCGGGCATCGCGCTGCGGTCGACCTGGGACGTGGGCCCCGAGCTGCGCGACGGCCGGCTCGTGCGGGTGTTGCCGGGGCTGGGCGGCGCGCGCAAGGTCGCGATCCACGCCGTTTATCCCTCGCGCCGGCACCTCGCCCAGAAAGTGCGGGCCTTCATCGACCACTTGGCCGATCTCTACGGCCCGACGCCGCCCTGGGACGAGGGCTTGGCCTTCCTGGCCGGCGCGTAAATGGAGGCCGTGGCGCCGTGACGCCGGAACCACCCGCATGCGGGAGGCGTCTAGCGGGTGCGACCTAGGTTCACTGCAACGACGCCCGCCATCCATGCTATGGCCAAGTTGCAGCCAACGCGGGCATGCGCCTCAAGGGAGATTTCGTCCATGACCAAGTTCACCGTCATCCTCGCCGCCGGCGCGGCGCTCGCGTTGTCGGCCGGTTCGGCCTTTGCGCAGGACGCCGCGGCGGGCGAAAAGGTCTTCCTGAAGTGCAAGGCCTGCCACCAGATCGGCGAAGGCGCCAAGAACGGCGTCGGCCCGCAGCTGAACGGCCTGATCGGCCGCCATTCGGGCGCGGTGGAAGGCTACAGCTACTCCGAGGCCAACAAGAACTCGGGCCTGACCTGGGACGAGGCGACGTTCCGCGAGTACATCAAGAACCCGAAGGCCAAGATCCCGGGCACCAAGATGATCTTCCCGGGCATCCAGGCGCAGGGCGACATCGACAACCTCGTGGCCTACCTGAAGCAGTTCGACGCGACCGGCAAGAAGAGCTGACGCGACGCCGGGGGCGCGGCGGCGCGCTTGAAACGAAGTCGGCGCCGGTGCACTGTCGCGCGCCGGCCGGCCACAAGGCCGCGCTCGTGTTGGAGACGTCCTGAGCCGTGCCCTTGACCGCCCGCCCCCAGCGGCCCCGCGTGGGGCTGTTCGTCACCTGCCTCGTCGACCTGATGCGCCCCTCCGTGGGGTTCGCGGCCGTGAAGCTGCTTGAGGACGCAGGCTGCGTGGTGGAAGTGCCGCGCCAGACCTGCTGCGGCCAGCCCGCCTTCAACTCGGGCGACCGCGACACCGCGCGCGCCCTGGCCGAGCAGGCCATCGACGCGTTCTCGTCGTTTGACTACGTGGTGGCGCCGTCCGGCTCCTGCGCGGGGCAGATCAAGGCGCATTATCCGGAGCTCTTCGCCGGCGACCCCAACATCGCCCGCAAGGCGGACGCGCTGGCGGCCAAGACCTATGAGCTCGTGAGCTTCCTGGTCGACGTGATGGGGGTGACCGAGGTCGACGCCCGGTTCGACGGGACCGTGACCTACCACGACAGCTGCTCGGGCCTGCGCGAGCTGAACGTGAAGCGCCAGCCGCGTCAGCTGCTCGCCACCGTGGAGGGGCTGACGCTCACCGAGATGAAGGAGAACGAAGTCTGCTGCGGCTTCGGCGGGACCTTCGCGGTGAAATATGGCGAGATCTCCAACTCCATCGTCGAGAAGAAGACCGAGGCGATCTCGGCCAGCGGCGCGCATACGGTGCTGGCGGGCGACCTCGGCTGCCTGATGAACATGGCCGGCAAGCTCTCGCGCGAGGGCAAGCCCATCGCGGTGCGCCACGTCGCCGAGGTGCTGGCCGGCATGACGGACGAGCCGCCGATCGGCGCGCCGGACCAGCGGGAGCGCTGACATGACGCTGCACGTCACTTCCCCGCAGTTCAAGGACAACGCCCACCGGGCGCTGCAGGACGAACAGCTCCAGCGCGCCATGGGCAACGTGCGCCAGGGCTTCATCGACAAGCGCGCCGTGGTGGCCGCGAAGCTGCCGGAGTTCGAGGCGCTGCGCGACAGCGCGCGCGACATCAAGAACCACGCGCTGGCGCATCTCGACCTCTATCTCGAGCAGTACGAGAGCAAGGTGACGGCCGCCGGCGGCCACGTGCACTGGGCGCGCACGGCCGAGGAGGCGCGCGGGGCCATCCTGGACATCTGCCGCCGCGTCGGCGCGCGGACGGTCACCAAGGGCAAGAGCATGATCTCGGAGGAGATCGAGCTCAACACCGCCCTGGAGGCGGCCGGCATCCGGCCGGTGGAGACCGACCTCGGCGAGTACATCATCCAGCTGCGCGGCGAGATCCCGTCGCACATCATCGCGCCGGCCGTGCATCTCAACGCCACGCAGGTGGAGAGCGATTTTCGCCGGGTGCACACCCATCTCGATCCCGCCCGCGACCTGTCACAGCCGGTGCAGCTCCTGACCGAGGCGCGCGGCGTGCTGCGCGACCGGTTCCTGGCGGCAGACGTCGGCATCACGGGCGCGAACTTCCTGATCGCCGAGACCGGCACGTCGGTGATCGTCACCAACGAGGGCAATGGCGACCTGACGCAGACCATGCCGAAGGTCCACATCGTGATCGCCTCGCTGGAGAAGATCGTCCCCACGCTTGAGGACGTGTCGCAGATCCTGCGCGTGCTGGCGCGCTCGGCCACCGGCCAGGAGATGAGCGTCTACACGACCTTCTCGACCGGCCCGCGCCGGCCGCAGGACGTGGACGGGCCCGAGGAATACCACGTGGTGATCCTCGACAACGGCCGGTCGTCGATGCTCGGCACGGCGTTCCAGGACATGTTGCGCTGCATCCGCTGCGGCGCCTGCATGAACCATTGTCCGGTGTACCACGCGGTCGGCGGCCACGCGTATGGGTGGGTCTATCCAGGCCCCATGGGCGCGGTGCTGTCGCCCTCGCTGATCGGCGTAGACAAGGCCGGGCACCTGCCCAACGCGTCGACGTTCTGCGGCCGCTGCGAGAGCGTGTGCCCGGTGCGCATCCCGCTGCCCAAGCTGATGCGCCACTGGCGCGACCGCGAGTTCGAGCGCCACCTGCAGCCCGCGACGCTGCGCACCGGCATCGGCTTCTGGGGCTTCTTCGCCCGCCGGCCGCGGCTCTACCGGCTGGCCACAAGCGTGGCGATGCGCGGCCTGGCGCTGCTCGGCCGCACCAAGGGGCGCTTCACGTCGCTGCCGCTGGCCGGCGGCTGGACGGACTTCCGCGACTTCCCGGCCCCGCAGGGCGCGACCTTTCAGGACCAGTGGAAAACCCGCAAGGCGGAGGGCCGCCGGTGACCGCCCGCGACGAGATCTTCGCCACCATCCGCCGCTCGCTCGGCGTGAAGGGCACGGAGGCGCCGCGCCGCCACCTCGTGCAGGAGCGGCTGGAGAGCGCGCCCAAGGGCGCCATCCCGCAGCGCGGGCAGTTGATCGGCGAAGCGCTGATCGACCTGTTCAAGACCCAGGCCGAGGCCGCCATGGCGAGCGTCGTCGAGGTCGACAGCGCCATGGACGCGCCGGCCGCCATCGCGGATTACCTGCGCGCCTCCAACCTGCCCGCCCGCATCAAGATGGGCGACGACCTGCGCCTCGCCGCCATGCCGTGGGGCGACACCGCGCTGGAAGTCAGCAAAGGCCGCAGCGACGGGCAGGACCTCGCCGCCGTGAACCACGCCTTCGCGGGCGTGGCCGAGACCGGAACGCTCACGATGACGTCCGGCCCCGAGAACCCGTCCACGCTCAACCTGCTGCCCGACTACGCGATCGTGGTGCTGCAGGCCAAGGACGTGGTCGGCGACTACGAGACCATGTGGGCCCGCCTTCGCGACGCCTATGGCAAGGGCCAAATGCCCCGCACGGTGAACTGGATCACGGGCCCGTCCCGCTCCGCCGACATCGAGCAAACCCTGCTGCTCGGCGCGCACGGCCCCCGCAGCCTGCACATCGTATTGGTGAAGGGCTGAGGCTTTTCCGCCGCTCGGCCGTCATTGCGAGCCGGAGGCGAAGCAATCCAGCCTAGAAGCCCGGCCATCAGACTGAATTTCTTCGCTCCGCTCGCAATGACGGGAGGTTGGCCGGCCATTCCACCCCCTCGCCGTCATCCCCGGCGACCTGCGCAGCAGGTCGGGAAGGGGATCCAGAGCGAAGGCGCTCACCCCTGGCTCCCCTTCCCGCGCCTTCGGCGCGCCGGGGATGACGGAGAGAGTTGAGTCGGGCAGCAATCCAAAGGCAGCGAGCCGGTTGGGACAGGGCGCCTCAGAATGGCCCAGCCTTCGCCACGGTTGCGTTGGTTCCTGTTAACCAATCCGGTTCACCCTTTGCGACGATTGTCGTGAGTGCGTGTCATGTCTTGCAGCCGCTTGTTCCCCGTTTCGGCATCGTTGCGCGTCGTCCTGTTTTGCGCCACCGCGCTCGGGGCGGATCGGGCGTTCGCGCAGGCCGTGGGGCCGGCCGCGACGCCTTCGCAGGCCGCCGCGCCCGCCGCCGCCGTTTCGGCGCGGCCCTCCGCGCCGCCGGCCACGCGGTTCACCGCGCCGACGCAGCTTGCGCCCCCGGCCGCCTCCGCGGCTGAGGCGGCCGCCGCTCCAGTTCGCGCTCCGGCCCCGACTCAGGTTCAGCCCCCGGCGCCCGTCGCGCAGGCGGTTGCGCCGGTCCAGCCTGCCGCTCCCGCGCCGCTCGCCGCGCCGGCGCCCCTGGGCTCGCCTTCACCCCTGCCGAGCGTGTCCCCTGCCCCGTCGGCGGCCCCCGCGACAGTGGCCGCGGCGCCCAAGCGGCCGGTTGCGCCAGCCGAGGTGAAGATCACGCAGGATCCGAGCCCGAGCTACCACCCTGGCAGCGTCGCGGCGATCCTGGAGGCCGCGCGCGCCTATGGCGAAGCCGCCGAGCGCGGCGGCTGGGCGAGCCTGCCGGAAGGCGGACCCTTGCTGAAGCCCGGCGCCAAGGACCCGGCTATCGCGCTGGTTCGCACCCGGCTCGCCGCCACCAGCGATCTCGCGGCCGACAACGGCTCCGACCAGTACGACCGCGAGATGGCGGCCGCGATGCGGCGCTTCCAGGCGCGGCACGGCCTGCCCGAAACCGGCGTGATCGGCCCCGCCACCATCAAGGCCATGAACGTGCCGGCGGAGCAGCGGCAAAAGCAGCTCCTGTTCTCGGCGCAGCGCCTGCAGAGCGCGAATTTCGCGTTCGGCCCCAAGCACATCGTGGTCAACATCCCGTCCGCCGCCGTGGAAGCGATCGAGAACGGCCAGGTGGTGCGCCGCTACGTCGCCGTGGTGGGCGATCCCGAGCACGCCTCGCCGGTCGTGGAGGCGAAGGTGGGAGCCATCAACTTCCACCCGACCTGGACGGTGCCGGTCAGCATCATCCGCCGGGAGATCATCCCGAAGATGCGCAAGGACCCGACCTACCTCAGCAAGCAGAACATCCGCATTCTGGATGGCCAAGGGCAGGTCGTGGACCCGGCGCGCGTGAACTGGACAAACGAAAGCGCCGTGAACTACACGCTGCGGCAGGACAGCGGAGCATCGAATTCGCTCGGCATCGTGCGCATCCAGATGCCGAACCAGCACGCCGTGTACATGCACGACACGCCGTCGAAGCGCTATTTCGGCCAGGACTTCCGCTTCCTGTCGCATGGCTGCGTGCGGGTCTCTGGCGTGCTGGACCTCGTCACCTGGCTGCTCGCGCCGCAGGGCTGGAGCCGCGAGCAGGTCGACGCCATGGTGGCCTCGGCCGAACGCAAGGACGTGCGCCTGCCGCAGTCCGTGCCGGTGGCCTGGGTCTACATGACGGGCTTCGTCGCCGCCGACGGCGCGGTGAATTTCCGCGACGACGTCTACGGGCTCGACAAGGCCGAGCCGGCCGAGCCGGCCACCACCGCGAGCGTGCTGCGCCGCGAGGCGTCGAGGGGTCAGGCACAGCGGTAGTGTCGGCTTCCCACCCCTGAACGCCGTCATCCCCGGCGACCTGCGCAGCAGGTCGGGAAGGGGATCCTGGGGCCACTTGCCCCATGGTGCACCCAGTCCTCTGGATCCCCTTCCCGGCGCTGCGCGCCGCCGGGGATGACGGAGAGAGTTGGGCTGGTCCTTCGGTTTTCCTCAGCCTGGAAAGTCACATGAGGGTGCACGAACGAAGCGCCTCGCCGTCGTTGCGAGCGGAGCGAAGCAATCCAGGGGGGCGTGCGGCTCGATCTGGCCGGCTCGCGCGCGGCCCCGGCGTCTGGATTGCTTCGCTGCGCTCGCAATGACGGGAGGGTTGTTTTGGGGCAGGGTCGGCGCCGGGCCTCTTCGTCGGGAAGTCAGCGTCGTGCCTCTGCAGAACCGTGTCTGGCCTGATGGGTCGATCGTCGCTGAGGCGTCGCGGGGGACGCTGATGGGCAATCGCGGGGGGCAGATCCATGATCCGGAGACCCGCGCGCTGCCGGGTCCGCGCTGGGCGTCTCGGGCGTGGATCTGTTGCGTGCTCCAGTTCAAGGAGCGGCGCCGGGCGGTGTTCGGCCCGGGCTACACCGAGCTGTTCTTTTGCGATGAGCCGACCGCGCTGGCGGCGGGGCATCGGCCCTGCGTGGAGTGCCGGCGCGCCGAGGCGCATGCTTATCGGGCTGCGCTGGTGCGCGGCCTTGGGCTGGCCGGGACGCCGCTTTTTCCGGAGATCGACCGCTGGCTACATACGGAGCGGCTCGACGGCAGGGCGCAACGCGTCCACGTGCTTTTGGCGGACGCGTTGCCGGACGGCGCGATGGTGCGCGCCGACGGGCGGTTCCTGACGATCCGGGGCGAACAGGCGCTCGCGTGGGGGCCGGGCGGCTATGAATGCGCGCAAGCGCGGCCGACCGGGCCGGCGGAGGTGTTGACGCCGCCCGCCTCGCTCACGGCCCTTGCGGCGGGGTACGCGCCGCGCTGGCATCCGAGCGCGGCGGCGTTGTGACCCACGGGATGGAGGGCGGCGCGCGCCTCTGGTAGCCTCTCCCAAACGGAGACGCCCGATGCATTTCGCCTTCACGGACGAGGAAGAGATGATCCGCGCCGCGGCCGAGCGGATCGCGGCCGAACGGCTCGCACCGCTGGCGGCCCGGCTGGACCGCGGCGAGGGCCGGGACGAGCTGCTCGCCAATCTGAGGCTCCTGGCCGACAACGGCTTCATGGCGCTGAACGTCAGCCCGGATCATGGCGGCGCGGGCGCGGGCACGGTGGCTTTCGCGCTCGCGATCGAGGCGCTGGGCCATGCCTGCGCGGCCACGACAGTGGGGGTCTCGGTCACCAACATGGTGGGCGAGGTGATCCAGGCCGTCGGGTCGGAAGAGCAGAAGCGGCGGCACCTGCCGAAGCTCGCGGACGGGACCTATCCGGCCGGGGCCTTCTGCCTGACCGAGAGCGGCGCGGGCTCCGACCCCGCCGGCATGCGCACCCGGGCGCGGCGGGACGGCGACGGCTACGTGCTGGATGGCTCCAAGATCTACATCTCGTCGGCCGAATATGCGGGCGTGTTCGTGGTGTGGGCCGTGACCGACCCGGACAGGCCAAAGGGCAAGGGCATCTCGTGCTTCCTGGTCGAGGCCGGAACGCCCGGGCTGGTGATCGGCAAGGCCGAGGAGAAGATGGGCCAGCACGGCTCCTCCACCAACACGGTGATCTTCGACGCGTGCCGCGTGCCCGCCTCGGCGCTGATGGGGCGCGAGAATGACGGTTTTCGGATCGCGGTAGGCGAACTGGCGGGCGGGCGCATCGGCGTGGCGGCCCTGTCGCTCGGCATCGCGCGCGCCGCCATGGACGCCGCCAAGGCGCATGCGCGCGACCGGCAGCAGTTCGGCCAGCCGATCGCCGAATTCCAGGGCGTGCAATGGATGATCGCCGACCGGGAGACGGACCTCGAGGCGGCGCGGCTGCTGATCCTGAGCGCGGCGGCCAAGAAGGATCGCGGCGAGCCCTTCGCCAAGGAAGCCTCTATGGCCAAGCTCTTCGCCAGCGAGGCGGCGCACCGGTGCACGGACACGGCGATCCAGCTCCTTGGCGGCGCCGGCTACATCCGCGACTACCCGGTGGAGCGGCTGGCGCGCGACGCGCGGATCACGCGGATCTATGAGGGGACGTCCGAGATCCAGCGCGTGATCATCGCGCGGGAGACGCTGCGGAATTTGTGAAGGGGGGCATCGACGATTGGGCCGTCATCCCCGGCGACCTGCGCAGCGGGTCGGGAAGGGGATCCAGGGGCCGTCTTCGCGGCGCTCGGGAATGATGGGTTTGGTTGTGCGTTTGCCCCTGGATCCCCTTCCCGGCGCTTCGCGCCGCCGGGGATGACGGCGGTAGGACGTTGGGCGGACGTCCGAAGGCGATCCTACGCGTTCCATGCTGCATTGCGATATCGCAGCGCGGCAGTCGGAGTTTCGTCGTAGTGATGGGGTAGCAAAGCCGCCTCTTCCTTAAGGCCGCAGCGAGGGCTCATGAGCACCTATCGCCTTGAAAACCTGTTCGCGCCCCGCTCCGTCGCGCTGGTGGGCGCCAGTCCGCGGGAAGGGTCTCTGGGCCGGGCCGTTCTGCAGAACCTGCTGCGGGCGGGCTTCAAGGGCCCGCTGCACCTCGTGAATCCGCGCCATGCGAGCATCGACGGGGTCGCGTGCGTGGCTTCGCTCTCGGCCATCCCGGAGCCGCCCGACGTGGTCGTGATCGCGGCTCCCAAGGAGGCCGTGCCGGACATCGTGGACGAGGCCGCGCGCCTCGGCGTGTGCGCGGCGATCATCATCACGGCGGGGTTCGACCGGGGGCCGGGCTCGGCCGAGGAGCGCATCGCGGCTTCGGCGCGGCGCACCGGCCTGCGCATCGTCGGGCCGAACTGCATCGGCGTGATCGCGCCGGGGGCGCATTTCGACGCCAGCTTCGCGGCCCGGCCGGCGCTGGCGGGCGACTTGGCGCTGATCTCGCAATCGGGCGCCATCGCGGCGGCGTTGATCGAGTGGGCGGGCAACCGGGGCGTCGGGTTCTCGGGCATCGTATCGCTGGGCGACAAGATCGACGTCGATTTCGGCGACTGCCTCGACCATTTCGCGCAGGACCGCGGGACGCGGGCGATCCTGCTCTATGTGGAATCGATCAACGACGCGCGGAAGTTCATGTCGGCCGCCCGGGCGGCGGCGCGCACCAAGCCGGTCGTGGTGGTGAAATCCGGCCGCCACAAGGCCGCCGCGCAGGCGGCGCGCACCCATACGGGGGCGCTGGCGGGATCGGACGCCGTGTACGAGGCGGCGTTCCGGCGGGCCGGACTGCTGCGGGTGTACGATCTCGACGAGTTGTTCGCCGCAGTGGAGACGCTGTCGCGCGTCGGGCCGTTCAAGGGCGACCGCATCGGCGTGCTCACCAATGGCGGCGGATTGGGCGTGCTGGCGGTGGACCGGATCACGGATCTGGGCGACCAGCTGGCCGTGCTGACGCAGGACACCCTGCAGGCGCTGAACGCCGCCATGCCGGCTGGATGGTCCGGCGGCAACCCGGTCGACATCATCGGCGACGCCGGCGAGAAGCGCTACGCCACCGCGCTGGAGCTGATGCTGAAGGACGACGGCACGGACGCCGTGCTGGTGATGAACTGCCCCACCGCGCTGGTCTCCAGCAAGGCTGCCGCGCAGGCGGTGGCGGATGTGGTGCGGGCGCACCGGGCGTCGAGCTACAAGCCCAAGCCCGTGTTCGCGGTGTGGCTGGGCGACGCGGCGGAGGCCGGCGAGATCTTCGAGAAGGCGCGCATCCCGGCCTATGCGAGCGAGGCGGACGCCGTGCAGGGCATCACGCACCTGATCGCCTACCGCAAGGCGCAGGACCTCATCATGGAGATGCCGCCGAGCCTGCCGGAGGAGTTCTCACCCGACGTCGAGACCGCGCGGTCGCTGGTGCGCGCCGGGCTGGCGCGGGGCGAGCGGTGGCTCGATCCGGTGGCGGTGACGGGCGTGCTGGAGGCCTACCAGATCCCGGTCGCGCCGGTGCGCCGCGCCGCGACGCCTGAGGAGGCGGCCGCCATCGGGGCGACGTTCCTGGCGCAGGGGCATGCGGTGGCGATCAAGATCCTGTCGCAGCAGATCACGCACAAGTCGGACGTCGGCGGCGTGGTGTTGAACCTCGCGACCCCGGCGGCGATCGAGGAGGCGGCGCGGGCCATGCTGGCGCACGTGGCCGAGCTGCGGCCCGACGCCGTGCTGGACGGCGTCACCGTGCAGCCCACCATCCACCGCCCGCGCGGGCGCGAGCTGATCGCCGGACTGGCGGACGACCCCACTTTCGGGCCCATCGTGGCGTTCGGGCGCGGCGGCACGGCCGTGGAGGTGATCAACGACAAGTCGCTGGCTTTGCCGCCGCTCGACATGACGCTGGCGCACACCCTGATGGCGCGCACGCGCGTCTACCGCCTGCTGCAGGGCTATCGCGACGTGCCGCCGGCCGACATGGACGCGGTGGCGCTGACGCTGGTGAAGATCGCGCAGCTCTCGGCAGACGTGCCGGAGATCCGCGAGCTTGATCTCAACCCGCTGATCGCGGACGAAAAAGGCTGCATCGCGCTGGACGCGCGCATCGGCATCGAGCCGGTGCCGGCCACGCTGCGGCGTTCGGCGCTGAACCCGCGCTTCGCCATCAAGCCCTATCCCAAGCAGTGGGAGCGGGCGATGACGCTGAAGGACGACTGGAAGGTCTTCGTGCGCCCGGTGCGGCCCGAGGACGAGCCGCTTTACGTCGAGTTCTTCAAGAAGGTGACGCCGGAGGATCTGCGCCTGCGGTTCTTCGCCAAGGTGAAGGACTTCAGCCACGCCTTCATCGCCCGGCTGACGCAGCTCGACTATTCGCGCGCCATCGCGTTCGCGGCGCTGGAGGTCGAGACCGGCGCGTTGCTGGGCGTGGTGCGCCTGCATGCGGACGCCAACCACGACACCGGCGAATACGCCATCCTGCTGCGCTCGGACCTCAAGGGCCGCGGCCTCGGCTGGGCGCTGATGCGGCTGATGATCGACTACGCCAAGGAGGACGGCATCAAGACCGTCCACGGGCAGGTGCTGCGCGAGAACACCACGATGCTGGCGATGTGCGAGGCCTTGGGCTTCGTCGCCCACGCGGACCCGGACGACCGGGACATCAAGAACGTGGTGCTGGAGCTGGGGCGCATCCAGGCGCAGGCGGCGGAGTAGTTTCGAACCTGGACCGCGCTACTCCGACAGCACCCGCGTCGTCGGGAACGTCACTTCCACCAGCGTGCCGGCGTCCTTGGCTGAGCGGATGGTGAGGGAGGCGCGGTTGGCTTCCACCAGCGCCTTGGTGAGCGGCAGGCCGAGGCCGGTGCCGCCGCGGCGGGTGGCGGAGACCTGGCGGAAGGGCTCCAGGGCGGTCTCGATTTCCTTTTCGCTCATGCCGATGCCGGTGTCGCGCACCCGCAGCGCCACCTCGCCGCGGTCCGTGAAGGCCGTGGAGACGATGACCTGGCCGCCCGGATCGGTGAACTTCACGGCGTTGGACAGGATGTTGAGCACGATCTGGCGCAGCGCGCGCTCGTCCGCCACCACGCGCGGCAGGCGCTGGCTGAGGCTGGTTCGCAGCACGACGCGGCCGGCGCCGGCCTGGGGCTGCATCATCGCGACAGAGCGGCTGACGATCTCGTTGGCGTCGACGCTGATGAAGTTGAGGTCGAACTTGCCGGCCTCGATCTTGGAGAGATCCAGCAGGTCGTTGACCAGGCTGATGACGTGGCCGCCCGAGGCGTGGATGTCGCGCAGATATTCGAGGTAGCGCTCGTTGCCGATGGGGCCGAAGCGCTCCTCGATCATCACCTCGGCGAAGCCGATGATGGCGGAGAGCGGCGTGCGGACCTCGTGGCTGATCTTGGCCAGGAAGTCGGACTTTTGCGCGCTGGCGTGCTCGGCCGCGCGCTTGGCCTCCATGAGGTCCGTCTCGGCCTTTTTCCATGGCGTGATGTCGCGCAGCACCGCGCAGAACTTGCGCTCCGGCGCGTCGCTGATGGCGCCCAGCGTCATGAACAGCGGAATGCGGCCGCCCTGCCGCACCCGGCCGACGACCTCCCGGCCGTCGTTGAGCACGCTGGCGACGCCGTTCGCCTTGAGCCCTTCCAGGTAGTCCAGCGCAAGCGCGTGGCTGTCGGGTGCGAAGAGCGTGATGAAGGTTTCGCCCGCGACCTCGTTCTGGTCGTAGCCGAACAGCGCCTCGCCGGCCTTGTTGACGGACAGGATGCGCCCGGCCTCGTCGATCACGATCACGCCGTCCGTGGCGGTGTCGAGGATGGCGCGCAGCTCGCGCACGTCATTTTGGCGACGCTTGAGGTCGAGCTCGACGGCCTTCAGCTTGGGCAGCGTCTCGGTCTCGACCGCGCGGCGAAACGACATCAGCGTCGCCGGCAGGTCGTCCCACATGATGGTCTGCAGACGCGCGTCCACCGCGATGGTGTCGCCGTCGCGCGCCGTCAGCATCACGGTGGAGCCTTCCGCGTTGGCGGACAGGCTTTCGGCGGGGCGGCCCCGGAACAGGCCGTCGAGCCCGCTCTCACGGTGGAAATCGTCCACCGTCTCGTAGCCGAGCAGATCGAGCAGGGTGCGGTTCATCACGATCGGGACTTCGCCGCGGCTGACGATGACGCCGATCGGCAGGCGGTCGAAGATCGATTCCGCGTGCCGGGCCAGGTCGGAAACCGGCTCGGCGGAGGCGGCGTGCTCCGGCTCGTCGAGCGCCGCCGCCTGCGCGGCCGGATGGTCGTGCTCGGCGACAGCGGTCTCGGGAGCAGGCGCGTCCGCGGCGGCGGCCGGCTGAGACGTAGGCGCAGCCTCTACGTTCAGTTCGAGCTGCTCGGTCTCGGGCTCGGGAGCGTCGATGGGAAACGTGTCGTCGGCCGCCGATGCTTCCGCGCCGGCCACGTCGACGTCGGCGGGAGCGAAGGGCGGCAGGGGCTGCGGCGGTTCGCCGGCGCTCTCCTCGCCCTCGACCCGGGCGCCCAGCGCACGGGCGATCTCGCGGAAGGCGTTGCGCTCGCTGCGGCTGAGGCCGGGGCCGCCCAGCACGCCGGCGGGCGCGCCGACAGGCCCACTGCGCAGCGGCACCACCTTGCCGGTGGCCAGCGTGGCGTGCGCGGAGCCGCGAACCGCGAACGGCAGCACCGGACGCGGCAGCGGCGTCTGGGCGGCTGGAACGACGGGGGCGGCTGGAGCCGCGGGAGCAATGGGCGGCGTGACGGCGGCCGGCGGCGGCTCGACCGGTTCCGGCGGCGGAGCCGCGACGGCGGCGGCCTCGTCAGGGACAGTATCATCTGCGACCGGAGTGGATGCGTCTTGGACCGCAGGCGGCGTATGGGGCTCGTCCGGAGCCGCCTTTTCCGGAGGCGCGGCGTGCTCGACGTGAGGTTCGCTCGCGACGGCAGGGGCGGCCGGGGCGGGCTCGCTCAGGGAAAGGATGTCGCGCTGCAGCGGCGCGGCTGGCTGGGCGGGCGCCACGACGGTGGTCGGCTCCGCGGCCGATGAGACCTCGGCGGGAATCGCCTCCGCGGCGGGCTTTTCGGCGGATTCTTCGGCGGGCGACAAAGCGGCGACTGCGGGCGCTGCTTCGGCGATGCCGGCCATTGGCTGACCGGCGCCGGGGCCGGGTGCGGCAGCGTCATTCGCCAGCGGAGCGAGTTCGTCGAGGTGCACGACGCCGAAGCCGCGATAGCCCTGGAACTCCCGCGCACGGTTGAAGCTGGGCACGCCCGAGAGCGTCACGAGCACGCCGCCTTCGGCCCGCTCCACGGGCCAGATCACGTCCACGCCCGTGAAGGTTTGCCGGCGCGCCAGCGCGGCCGGGAGCGCGCCGTCGCGGTCTTTCGCGCCGAAGGATTGGAGGTCCGCGAACTCGGCCCCGGCTGCCGGCGCATGCGCGCCGACCACGCGGGCGAAATCGGCCGAGATGTCTTCCAGACGCCCTTCCGCGTCCGTCCGCCAGGTGAAGCGCGCCAGCGCGCGGCCATCGAAACGCGCGCGCAGGGCGGCGGCATCCACGAGTGCGGGTTCAGGAGCGGCGGAAGGCGCAGACGCGAAGGCCGGCGGCGGCGAAGCGGCCCGCATGGGCCGGAAGGGCGTGAGGCGCGCGGGGCCGTTCATCGCGATGGCGACGAGCACCGCCTCGCCATTGGCGAGCGTCGCGGGGCGGCACGCGAAGGTGACGAGCTCCACCCGCCTGTTCGCGGTGATGCGCAACCGCTCGAGGCGGACGCCGCCGGCCGGGGCCTGCCCGGCGGCGAGTTCGGCGAAGCGCCGGACGGGGACAAGCGTGGGATCCAGCGTCTGGCGCGCGAGCAAGGCTGGGTCGGCCACGCCAAACAACGCGGCCCCGGCGCCGGTGGCCCAGAGCACGCGATCGCCCGACCCGGAGATCACGACAGCAGCCTGGCCACGCGCTTCCAGAGCGGCCAGTTCCCCATCGATTCCGGCCGAGGCCGCAGACGCGTTCGGATCGGCGCGGTCCGACAAGCTGCTCTCTCCCTTGCGCCGGACTCAATCGGCGCTCATATGCCTAACAATCCCTTAATATAGAGGGCCGGGCCCCCTTGCGTCCAACGGCAACGAGACCCTCGAACAAGGCGATTGGTTCTAGCGTTAACGCGTGAAAGAGACTTGACGATTGTGCGTCGCAGCATTATGTTGCACTGCACAATCAGACCACCACACGACCGGAGCCGCGGCGTGGTGGGTTTCGTCATGGCGGCTCCGTAGAGGAAGTTGACCATGGCTCAGGGCCCGCTGAACTACGAAATCCCGAACGAGATGCGCGACTTCGCCGAGAAGAGCGTCGAGCAGGCCAAGAAGGCCTTCGACGGCTTCCTGGGCGCCGCCACCAAGGCTGTGACGGCCGCCGAGTCGCAGGCTTCCACCGTGCAGGTCACCGGCAAGGACTTCGCCTCCAAGGCGATGGGCTACGCCGAGCAGAATGTCGGCGCGGCGTTCGACCTCGCCCAGAAGCTCGTCCGCTCCAAGGACGTCAAGGAAGTCATGGAGCACCAGGCCGAGTTCGTGAAGGCTCAGATGGCCGCTCTGCAGACGCAGATGCAGGAACTCGGCGCCACCGTGCAGTCGACCGTGCAGAAGGCCGCCACCGAGGCGCAGGCCAACATGCAGAAGGCGACTTCCGACGCCCAGGCGACCGTTCAGAAGGCCGCCGAGACCTTCAAGCGTCAGTAATCTGCAGCGTGTGTCGTCGCTCGCGCGCCTTTCGCGCGGGCGACCGTAAAGCGTTCGCGTCACGCAAAGACCGGGGCGGCCTCACGCCCCGGTTCGCGCTGCCTGGGGCGGCTCCGGACCTTTTGGTCCGCATCAGTGGGCGGCCCCTTCCGGCCTTGGCTTTCGACCGAGGCGTTCAAGGAAGAGAGCTCCATCATGGCTGACCAGTCCACCCCGACCAAGACACCGCCGACCAGCACGCCCGCCGCCGCGCCGACTGCCGCCGCGCCTGCGACCACCGCTGCCCCCACGACGACCTCCGCCCCGCAGGCCGCCAAGGCCGCGCCGGCTCCGGTGCCGGCTCCGGTTGCGAATGTTTCCCCGGCTCCGGCCGTGAAGGCCGCTGCGCCTGCCCCGGCCCCGGCCCCGGCCGCCAAGCCTGCCCCGGCCCCGGCCGTTAAGGCCTCCGCTCCCCAGGCCTCCGCTCCCCAGACGCCCGCCGCCGTCGTGAAGCCCGCCGCCGCTCCGGTCACGGCCGCCAAGCCGGTTGCCCCTGCTCCCGCCAAGGCCGCCGCCCCGGCCAAAGCCCCCGAGGTCGCGAAGCCCGCGCCGGCCAAGCCCGCGCCCGTGATCGCCAAGCCGGTCGCGGCCGCGCCCCTGGCGAAGAAGCCGGTGCTCGCCGCCGCGCCCAAGCCCGCGCCTGCCGCCGCGAAACCTGCCGCCCCGGTCGCCAAGCCGGCCGCGAAGGTCGCGGCCGCCGCCAAGACGGTCACCGCGCCCGCCAAGCGCGCGGCCCTGAAGCCGACGGTCGCCAAGAAGCCCGACCCGATCATCGCGAAGGCTGCTCCGGCCGCGCTCGAGTCCAGCGTGGCCCCCGCGGCCGTGTTGAAGCCCGCCGCCAAGGCCGTCACCAAAGCGGCCATCGCGCAGGCGGTCAGCGCCCCCAAGGCAGCGGTCGCCGCCGGGACGTCCGCCGCTTCAGAGGCGCCCAAGGCTGCGGCCCTGAAGACGCCGGTTCTGCCGGTCGCCCCCGAAGCGCTCAAGGAGATCGCCGCCAAGCAGATCGACCAGGCGCGCGCCGCCTATTCGAAGCTGCAGTCCTCCACGGATGCGCTGAAGACCGGCATGGAGAGCAGCGGCGAAGCGGTAGCCAAGGGCATGAAGGACTTCTCCGACACGCTGCTCGGCGCGCTGCAGACCAACGCCGATTCGGCGCTCGGCTTCTTCAAGGCGCTCTCGGGCGTGAAATCCCTGTCGGAAGCCGTGGAGCTGCAGGCGACCCACGCCCGCCAGTCGTTCGAGACGCTGTCGGCGCAGGCCAAGGCCCTCGCCGAAATCGCCAACCGCACCGCGAGCGCCACGACGCAGCCGGTCCGCAAGGCGATCGACGACACGTTCTCGCGCGTCTCCTGAGAGCACGACTTTGTCCGAAAGACCGATGAGCAGGCCCAGGCGGGCCGGCTCGTTAGAGGCTGGCCGGAATTGCTCCGCTCTCTCCACCGTCATCCCCGGGCTAGCCCCGGGGACACACGCGTGGCGTCGGCATGGATGCCCGGGACAAGCCCGGCCATGACGGATTAGGGCGACTACATCAGTTTCCGCTTGCTCCCGCAGGGGCAAATTGCGGGTTGAAATCCCGGCGCATTCGGCCTAGGTATCGCGCCGCACACGAGGCATGCAGCTGTAGCTCAGTTGGTTAGAGCGCTAGATTGTGGATCTAGAGGTCCCCCGTTCAAGCCGGGGCAGCTGTACCATCGTTTGCAAGAGGAACGGCCCGGGGCGAAGGTCGCCATCCGGGCCGGCGGCAAAACGGCCCCTCCCCTTTTCAGAGATAGAAATCCGTCGCCGCCAGGGCGGCTGAGCCCAGGACCTTGACCTGGAAGTCGGCGACGCCGTCGCCGTTGACGTCGCCGGACAGGATGCCGGCCGCGAAGTTTAGCTCGCCATCATGGTGCGTGAAGGCGCTCGCGCCGATGAACACGAAGGCCTGATCACCGGCGACCTTCGCATCGGCGTCGATGGAGCGCAGGTAGACCTTGTCCATGCCGGACACGAAATCCTGGATGGTGACGCGGCTGGCCGGGTTGGACTCCGCGAGGGTCTGGAACACGAACATGTCCGCGCCGGCGCCGCCGACCAGGACGTCCGCGCCGCCGCCGCCGTTGATGGTGTCGTTGCCATCGCCGCCGATCAGCGTGTCGGCGCCGCCGCGGCCGTAGAGGACGTCATTCCCCGCGCCGCCCGTGAGCGTGTTGGCGAAGTTGTCGCCTCGCAGGGTGTCGGCAAAGGCGGAGCCGGTGATGTTTTCGATGCTCACGAACCTGTCGCCGAGCGCATCGCCGGTGTTGGCCGCGACATTAATTATGTCGACGAGCACGCTGGCGGTCGCGGTGGCGTAGCTGGCGGTGTCGATCCCGGCGCCGCCGTCGAGCAGGTCGCCCTTCTGGCCGCCGATCAGGATGTCGGCGCCATCCTGCCCGTAGAGGCTGTCGGCGCCGTCGAGGCCCTGGAGCGTGTCCGCGCCGGCGCCACCCTTGAGGACGTTCGCGGCCTGGTTCCCGATCATGCTGTCATTGCCCGCACCGCCGGTGGCGTTCTCGATGAGCGAGCGGGCGTCGCCGTTGAACTGCAGCGCGTTGGCGATGTTGCCGGCCGCCAGATGCGTGTCGGCGCCGTAGTAATCGAGATGCGCCAGCTGGGCGGAGGACGTCTTGGTCCATGCGCCCGGCCGCAGATCGACGCTCAGGTTGGTCGTGTAGGCGGAGAAGTCGTAGGTGTCGACGCCGTTGCCGTCCCACAGCGTCATGAAGACGTGGTTTGCGCCGGGCGCGCCCTGGCCGACGCCGTTGATCGACATCTCCCCGGTGGTCGGGCTCCAGCGGTAGACGGTGTCGCCCGACTGGGTGTTGAAGTTGGCCCCGTAGAGCTGCTGGATGGCGCGGATGTCGTCCATCATCAGGGTCTGCGGGTAGTCGTAGTCGCCGTTGGTGTAGCCGGTCGTCGTCGATGCGCCGACAAAGGAGCGGTAGCTCATCACGGTGTATTCGAGCGAGTCGTGGGCCAGCGGCATGGCCCCGAACGCGCCGTCGACTTCGTGCGGGTGCTTGAGGCCGAGCGCGTGGCCGGTCTCGTGAATGAAGCCATGATAGGCGTAGGTTCCCTTCACCGGGTTGGCGTATTCGCCGCTGGTGTTGTTGAACCAGGCGTCGCCGCCCTCGGGCGCGGGAGACGGATAATAGGCCCAGGCGGTCGAGGGCGCGTCCGACATGGCGTAGCGCAGGTCCGCGTGCTGGGTGAGGGTCTCGGGGTTCTCCGTGAAGGAGAGGTTCGCGACCGCCGCATACATCCCGAGCGCATCGCGCGTGGCGGCCTGCTGCAGGAGGTTCAGCGCGCCGAAGCCCGTGGACGGTTCGGCGTCTCCGTAGTTGGTCTCGTAAAAGGACCCGCTCGACGGGAAGCTGAACGTGAAGGCCGAGACGGCCCATTTCGTCCCGCTCAGCAGGCCGTCGATCGTGGAAACGCCGGTGGGCGAGAAGGTGGAGACTGCGGGCATGGTCGTGTCCGTCGATGAGGCGTTCGAGACGGGGCCGGGCGGACGGCCCGTGCCCGATCTGCGCGAGCAGGAGGCGTTGGCCTATTGATCGGCTCGCTTCGTCAATGAAACGTTTATCTTAAGCGACAACGCAAGGCAGTGCGGCCTGTGCAACACCGCACAACGAAACGGCCGCCGACGCCCCCCGACGTCGACGGCCGCTCGGAACCGCGCGGCTGATGTGCCTCGCCGGCGGCGTCTGCCCCCAGACTTGCTGCGATCTCTATAGCGACGCAGGCCGCGCGCGGACATTCGCGGGTTTACGATCAGGGTTTGTGCGAGGGCTCGCGCGCCGGGCTCCCATCGCTGTCGTTAAGCGCGGCGCCGTACGTGGCGATTAATAGATCGCGTTCGAGGCCGGCGTTTAAGCGTGGATCAGCCAGACCACGGCCCAGCCGAGAAACGCCATCCAGCCCAGCAGCAGCACCAGGCTGGCGCCGATAAGCGCGAACAGCAGCGGGCGCGTGTTGTTTTCGGACGAGCGCGAGGGCTTGGCCTCAGGCGCGACCGACCGATCGGTGGACGATTCTGTGCTGATTTCAGACATTTTCGGCTCCAGCGCGGGTTCCCCGTCGCACAGGGCGCAAGGGCCGGGCCGTTCATGGTGAGCGAAGCGTTACCGGCAGGGGCGAAGCCTGCGCCGCTCAGCACCGTGAGCCGTCTTTTGAAGAGCGCGGAACAATCGGCGGGCCCGGCGGTTTGCTCGGCTCATACCCGCACCGAGGATCACCACCATGGCCGACAAAGACCTTCACGCGCTGTTTCTGCATCAGCTCAAGGACACCTATTTCGCCGAGCAGCAGATCCTGAAAGCCCTGCCCAAGATGGCGCAGGCGGCCAAGTCCGACGATCTGCGCGGCGCCTTCGGGGTTCACCTCGAGGAAACCCGCAAGCAGGTCGAGCGGCTGGAGCAGGTGTTCAAGATCCTGGGCGAGAAGCCGCAGGGTGTGGAATGCAAGGCCATCCTCGGGATCATCGCCGAGGGCGACGAGGTGGTCGAGGAGTTCGAGGGCGGCTCCGCGCTCGACGCCGGCCTGATCGCGGCCGCGCAGGCGGTGGAGCATTACGAGATCACCCGCTACGGCACGATGCTGGCATGGGCCAAGCAGCTCGGCCTCTCGGAGGTCGAGGAGCTGATCAAGGCGACGCTGGTGGAGGAAGAGAACACCGACGAGCTCCTGTCGGAACTCGCCGAGGACGCCGTGAACCCGGCCGCCGCGGCCTGATCCACTCCAGCCTATCGCCGGCCGCGCCCGCCTCGAACGGGTTGCGACTGGCGCGATCACGCCGGCGCGGTTGAGAAACCGCCGCCGGCGTTTCACGTTCAAGAGGCTATTTGCCCGGTGGGGCTACACGACCGGGCTGTCGTCGGGAGGTTTACGTGATGGAGCCCTGATCCCTCGACCGATCGACCACCTGAGCATCCTCCTGTCCGGGGCCGGACGGAATACGCTCAACTACGCATCAGGGTCGCTCTGCTCTCGGCAAGCTGAATGAAACCTTGCCGGATACATGGTTCTTCTTGGAACGGCGTTACCGCCCAGGCGCGTCGCCGGCCTTCAGTGCTGGCGGGCTGCGGCCATCTCCATCCGGCACATCAACGCGTAGCGGCGCGCCTGCGAGAGATCCTCGCGCGAGGGCCCGCAGCGGATGAACTCCTCCCACAGCGCCAGAGCGTCCGGGAAGCGGCGCATCTGGGTGAGCAGCAACGCCAGGTTGAAGCGCGCCTCCGAATGCGCCGGCTCCAGCCCGAGCGCCGTGCGGTAGTAGCGCTCCGCGTCCTCGTTGCAGTCGCGCAGGCTGGACAGGACGCCGAGATTGTAGAGCGCGTCCACATAGCCGGGGTCGCGCGCCAGCGCGGTCTGGTAGGCGATGATGGCCTCCGCCTCCCGGCCCTGCGCGTAGAGCACGTTGGCGAGGTTGAAGGGCAGCACCGGGTCCCAACGGTCGATGCGGGCCGCGATGCGGTAGAGGCCCTCCGCCCGGCCGGGGTCGCCGGCTTCCTCGTAATCCTCGGCGGCTTCGGCGAGATCCGCCACGCGCACGGGCGTTTCGCCGAGGTCCAGCGTCAGCTGGCCGTCGAAGGTGGCGAGATGCGGCGCGCGGCCGAGCGCGAGGTCGCCCCAGGGGGCCGCCGAGAGCCGCGCCTCGCTGAGCCGCAGGCCGCGCCGCCGAAGGGCCGCGCCGGCGCTCAGCAGCGCCGACATCTCCACGCCCGCGCCCAGCAGGCGAGCTGCCTCGCGCGCAGAGGCGAGATCGCGGAAGCCGAACAGCGCCTCGGCGGGATCAAGCAGGTCGAACAGCGCCAGGCGCTCCACCTCCTCCTCGCTCAGCCGGGCGTGGCGGGCGAGGTCCTTGGCGTTCCAGGTGCGGCTGTCGGTCTCCGGGCCGGGGCCGAGCCCGAGCGCGCGGCGAAACGAGAACTCGCTGACGAGGGTGAAGACCTGGCCGAGATCGGCGATGTCCTCCGGCTCGATCGCAGCGGCGCTGTGCGCCAGGACGATGTGGGTGGTGGAGGCGCCGACGCGCTTGGCGACCTTCCCTCCGGCCAGCTCGATCAGGCGCGAGGCCTGCCGGACCGTCAGGCCGTCGAGACGGCCGTGGATGTGGAGGGTTGCGCCAGCGAGTGCGTCCATCAGCAGATCCTGCCTCGAACCCTGCGGCCGGGCGAGCGATTCACTTGGAATCTGCATGGCCGTCCACAGGCGATACTACAGAGCTGCAGCTCGGCCGCAATGCGTATCCTTTGGAGGATTGGCGCAGCGGCCCGCGCAACGTGGATTGGGCATCGTTTAGATGTGGAAAGCCTCCCATTGAGCTAAGGCTTGGGTCGTTGATGCCTCAGAGCCAGTATCCCGATGTCCCGTGACGAACGCATGATGATCAAGGGCGTTGCGCTGATCGCGCTCGCGGCGCTGGCCATGCTGGTCTATGCGTCGTTTATCGGGTCTGGTATCGAATTCGGCTGAGGGCGCGACGGATCCGGGCCGCGCCGGCCGCGTTGTCGGCGGCGAGTTCGAAAGGATCCTCCGTGCCTCACCGCCCCTCCGTGTCACTTCGCGCCGCCGCGGCGTTTGGCGCCGTCGCGCTGGCTCCGCTGGTGTTTGCCGCCCCGGCCAGCGCATCCGAATGCGTCTGGGGCAAGCCGGGTTATCGCGCCTGCGTGGAAGGCAAGCTCGACACCCGGCGCGAGGGCGCGAAACGAGGCGAGCGCCAGATTTACCGCACAGCGCCGGCGCGCAACCGGCCGGGAACGCTGACCCCTGTCGATCCGGCGCCATTCGAGTTGTCGTCGCCACCCCGGGGGCCGAGCCGCGCGACCAGCCAGGAAAAGCGTCTGGACGCGATCAGCCGGGAGAACATGCGGCGAGACGCCATTCCCAACCCGATCATGCCGCCCAACCCGAACGCCAATACGATTCCCGGGCGCATCTGCCCACCGCTGGGTTGCTGAAGCAGCGTTCCAGATTGCGGAAAGTTCATCCGCCAGACAGGCGCGCGATAGACGCGCCCTGACATTCTCCCCAGCAGCCGGAGCTCGCCGAGCCCGGACATTGGCGGAGACGGAACAATGGCGACCAAGCGAGCAAAATGGATCCTGGGCGGCGTCGCCGCGATCGCGGCTGCGGGCGCGCTGACCGCCGCCTACGCGCAGGAGCGTGGCCCCCACGGCGGCATGATGGGCATGGGCCCCGGCATGGGGCGGATGATGGGCGAGCGCCTTTGCGCCGCCAAGGAGCCGGTGGCGCCGCGCATTGCGGACCGGATCGAAACCACGGTGAAGATCACGGACGCGCAGAAGAGCGATTTCGAGAACCTGCGCAAGGCGCTGGCCGACGGCGAAGCCAAGCTGAAGGCCGGCTGCCCGACGGACGCCGAGCGGGCCGACCGCACGCCCCCGGGCCGCCTGGCGCTGGCCGAAAAGGGCATGGCGGCCGGGCTGGACGCTATCCGGACGGTGCGGCCCGCCGCGGATGCGCTCTACGCCAAGCTGGACGACAAGCAACGCGACCGCCTGCGCTGGATGGCGCCCGGCCGGGGCGAGCGTGGCGAAGGGCGCCATGGCCACTGGTGGAACCGCGGCGAGCGGGCCAACTAAAACCGTTAACGCTCCCGGCCGTCACGGCCGGGAGCGAACTTGTTTTTAATCTGCCCGCGATATTGCGTTGAGCGAATTCGGCGAACTGAATGCGCCGGAAACCAAGAGGCCTTCATGACATCCCTTTTCGTTCCGCAGAGCCGCGGCCTGCGTGGTCTCGCGCTGGCATTGATGACGTGCGTATCCGCGCCGGCGCTCGCCCAGACGGTGTCGCTCGAGCCGTTGACGATCGCCACGCCCGAAGGCGGCACGCTGACGCTGTCCAGGATCGAGGCGACCGACACGAACCTGACGCGCGACGAACTCGCCAAGCTGTTCAACAAGGACGCTCCCGCCGCCGAGAAGCGCGCCATCGCCGAGAAGGCCAAGGCCGCCCGCCTGACGCTGGGCGACGTGGTGAGCGAAGCCAAGGACCAGCGCTTCGTCGTGAAGGGCCTGGAGGCCCGCGGCGTCGATAGCGGCCGCATCGCGCGGCTCAGCTTCACGGGCGCGGAAAGCACGTTCAAGAACGAGCAGGGCGACGGCAAGCTGGCCATCAACGGCCTGACCGTCGACGGCCTCGATCTCTCGCACCTCATGGCGGCGGCCGAGACCGGCAAGTTCGCGGATGGCGCGCTGAAGATCGACCGCATCGCGTTCGACGGCTTCGAAGGCAGCGTGCCGGATTCCAAGACCCCCAAGGACGCCGCCGGCGGCAACCTCACCCGCGTGAAGCTCGGCTCCATGAGCCTGGACGCCTCCTATGCGGGTGACATCCCGACCAAGACGGCTTTTGCGCTGCGCAGCCTCGTGATCCAACCGGCCCCGGCTTCGGAACTCGCCGCGAACCTGAAGGGCGCCGGCCTGTCGCAGCTCGACATGGGCATGACCTTCAGCGGAACCTATGACACGGCCGCCAAGACCTATTCGGCCGACGACATCACGCTGTCGCTGGCGCAGCTCGGTTCCGTGGGCCTGAAGGCGGAGCTCGCCGGCGTCGAGCCGGTGCTGTTCACCGGCGACCAGGCGCAGCGGACCGCGGCCGCAATGGGCCTGGCGTTCTCGGGCCTGACGGTCCGGGTCGTCAACGGCGGCGGCGTCGAGAAGGCGCTGGCCTTTGCGGCGGCGTCGCAGAACAAGACGCTCGCGGCTTTCCAGGCCGAGACGGCCGGCATGGCGGGCCAGATCATCCCGGCGCTGCTGGGCGGGACCGCGTCCGCCGCCTCCACCGGCGCAGCCGTGGCGGCGTTCGTCTCCAACCCCAAGAGCCTCACCGTGACGGCGAAGCCGAAGGCGGGCCCGCTCTCGCTGGTGGAAGCCGCCGCGCTGGGCGACCCCATGGCGGTGGTGGCGCGCCTCGCCATCTCGGCCGTGTCGGAAGGCGCGGCTGCGGCCGCTCCGGCCCCGCAGGCAGGCGCGGCTGCGGCGGCTCCGGCCCCCAAGGTAGCCCAGGCGGCCCCGGCCGCCGGCAAACTCACCGGCATGGCGGCCCTGAACGCGGTAATCGGCAACACGGTGTCGGGCAAGAACTCCGACGGCGACGCCGGCGTCTGGTTCTACGACAAGAAGGGCGCCGTGAAGCAGCTCGTCGACGATGAGATCACGGTCGGCAAGTGGGCCATCAAGGGCGAGAAGATCTGCGAGGAGTACCCCGAGGACGACGAGGAGACCTGCTACACGGTCGAGGTCTCGGGCAACATCGCCACCTTCGCGGACGAGGAAGGCAACGGCCGCCGCTACACGATCGCGGCGGGGAACGCGAAGAACCTGTAAGGGCTGGCGCTCGCCGAGGTGGCCGGGCTCGCCCCGGCCATCCCGCCGGAGCCCCGCGCGTGGATCCCCGGGTCAAGCCCGGGGATGACGGTGGAGGGATGGCGGGCGCCTAAGCCATTTCGCCCCCACCCATTCAAACCCTCATCCTGAGGAACATCGCCTCTTGGCGATGTGTCTCGAAGGACGAGGGAGTCCAGCCTGCTCCTACGATTGTGCGCTCTGAAACCCTCGTCCTTCGAGACGCAGGCCCAAGCGGGCCTGCTCCTCAGGATGAGGGTATTCAGGGGTGGGGTGAGACGACGACCTTAGAGCCAAAGGCCCCTTACGGGGGCCTTCTCGTTACCGGTAGTCCGGACGTTCAGTAAATCACCACCGAGCGGATCGACTTGCCCTCGTGCATGAGGTCGAAGCCCTCATTGATGCGGTCCAGCGGCATCGTGTGGGTGATCAGGTCGTCGATGTTGATCTTGCCGTCCATGTACCAGTCGACGATGCGCGGCACGTCGGTGCGGCCGCGGGCGCCGCCGAAGGCGGAGCCTTTCCAGACGCGGCCGGTGACGAGCTGGAACGGGCGCGTGGCGATCTCGGCGCCCGCCGGCGCGACGCCGATGATGATCGACTGCCCCCAGCCCTTGTGGCAGCACTCCAGCGCCTGGCGCATCACGTTGACGTTGCCGGTGCAGTCGAACGAATAATCGGCCCCACCCTTGGTGAGTTCGACAAGGTGGGCGACCAGATCGCCCCCGACCTCCTTCGGGTTGACGAAGTCGGTCATGCCGAACTTGGTCGCGAGCTCCTTCTTGGACGGGTTCACGTCCACGCCGACGATCTGTTCGGCCCCGACGAGACGCAGGCCCTGGATGACGTTGAGGCCGATTCCGCCGAGGCCGAACACCACCGCTCGGGCGCCGGCCTCCACCTTGGCGGTCCAGATCACCGCGCCGATGCCGGTGGTGACGCCGCAGCCGATGTAGCAGACCTTGTCGAAGGGCGCGTCCGGCCGGATCTTCGCCACCGCGATCTCGGGCACGACGATGTAGTTGGAGAAGGTGGACGTGCCCATGTAGTGCAGCACGGGCTTGCCCTCGAACCGGAACCGGCTGGACCCGTCCGGCATCAGGCCGCGGCCCTGGGTGGTGCGGATCTTCTGGCAAAGGTTGGTTTTGCGCGAGAGGCAGTACTCGCACTCACGGCATTCGGGCGTGTAGAGCGGGATGACGTGGTCGCCCTTGCGCAGCGAGCTGACGCCCGGCCCGCAATCCACCACCACGCCCGCGCCCTCGTGGCC
Source organism: Alsobacter sp. P4_H11 (assembly GCF_056400925.1). Classification (NCBI taxonomy): domain Bacteria; kingdom Pseudomonadati; phylum Pseudomonadota; class Alphaproteobacteria; order Hyphomicrobiales; family Alsobacteraceae; genus Alsobacter; species Alsobacter sp. P4_H11. The sequence goes on along the minus strand of NZ_JBFUKI010000013.1, from coordinate 30,710 downwards.
GAGCACGGCCGGGAACAGCCCCTCGGGGTCCGCGCCCGACAGCGTATAGGCGTCGGTGTGGCAGATGCCGGTCGCCTTGACCTCGATCAGGACCTCGCCCTCGCGCGGCCCGTCGAGATCAAGCTCGACGATCTCCAGCGGCTTGTTGGCGGCGAAGGCGACGGCGGCGCGGGTCTTCATGAACTATCTCCGGTTGTGCAACCGGAGAATATCGCGTGATTGCGCGAAGGCCAGAGCGCGATGGCGGCCGGGCGGAGGGATCTGATCTTTTCGCGCAACTGCGGGCGCAAGCGGTGTACGCCGATGTAACGTGGCCGCTGTCTGCGTCTTTTAAGCAAAGCCCCAGAAGCTCTTGTGAAGCTCAAGCATCGCGCGTCGCTTCGTTTATTTCATCGAACGTCTTGTACGCGCCGCAGCAGACCACCATTTCATCGAACGTCGGGGTCCGGGCCCCTCTGGTGGTCTTCCCAAAGGCCGCGATGTCGGACTCTTCCACCTGTCGGACGCCGGGTGCGTCCTGCTTCTGGGGGTCTATCATGCAAGCCGCTTCGCCCTTTGCGTTTGTTCGCCCTGCCCTGCACGGCGGTTCCGTGGATGATGCGCAGCGACGGCTGGACGCTCTGGCCCGCCTGCTGGACAGCGCGGTGCGCATTCCCGGCACCCGCATCACGTTTGGCGCGGACGCCGTCATGAACCTGATCCCGGGCGCTGGCCTGATCGTCGCCAAGACGCTGTCCGCCTACCTGATCTGGGAAGCCCACCGGCTTGGCGCGCCCAAGGCGATGCTCGCCCGCATGGCCGGGCACGTGGCGATCGACGCCGTGCTCAGCGCCTTGCCGGTGGTGGGCTGGGTGGGCGACGTGTTCTACCGAGCCAACCTGAAGAACATGGCCCTGCTGCGCGGCCACCTGGCGGAGCGTCGCGGCGCGGCTATGCCGCGGCGCTGACCGCCGATCAGTGCCCGCCGCCGGGCGCCGCGCCGGGCTTGGGCGGCGCAGGCTTGCGCAGCACCATCACGAGCATGGCGGTGGCGAGGAAAAGACCCGTCAGCAGCAGGAAGGCGTCGCCGAAGGCCATGACCTGCGCCTCGCGGCGGACGATGAGGGCGAGCTTCTTCAGCGCCGCCATCTCGGCGTCCGAGCCGAGGCTGGAGAGCGCGCCCTGCAGGCCGGCGAGCGTCTCCATGGCCTTGGTGCTGCTCCACGTCACCTGCTCGTGCAAGCGCGCGAGATGGAGGTCCATGCGGTCGTTCAGCACCGTGTTGATGATCGCCAGCCCCACCGCGCCGCCGAGATTGCGGGTGAGATTGTAGAGGCCCGAGGCGTTCTTCAGCCGCGCCGGCGGCAGGGTGCCGAGCGCCAGATTATTGATCGGCACCATGCAGAACATCAGCGAGCAGCCGCGCAGGATCTGCGGCCAGAGCAGCTCGGAGAAGTCCCAGTCCTTGGTGATGCCGGACGCGATCCAGGTGCCGCCCGCAAAGCCGCAGAGGCCGAGGAACAGCATCAGCCGCGGATCGAGCTTGCCGGAGAGCCGCCCGGCGATGGGGGCCGTGAAGAACATGCAGATGCCGGTGACGAACATCGTTTCGCCGATCTGCAGCGCCGAGAAGCCGCGCACGCGGCCGAGATAGACGGGATACAGGTAGGTGAGGCCGTAGAGTCCGATGCCGAGCACGAACGAGAAGGCCGAGCCGCCGGCGAAATTGCGGTCCTTGAAAGCGTAGAGATCGACGATGGGCTCGTCCGCGGTGAGCACCCGCCAGAAGAACGCGACGCCGGCCGCCACCATCAGCACCGTGAAGGCGAGGATCAGCGGCTCCTGGAACCAGTCCTTGGTGGGGCCTTCCTCCAGCACATATTCGAGGCTGCCCAGAAAGGCCGCCATGAAGCCGAGGCCCCACCAGTCGAAGCGGTCGAGAAGGCTCATCTCGGGCTTGTCGAAATCGATCAGCGAGTATGTGGCGACCGTCACGATGATCCCCGGGATCACGTTCACCAGAAACAGCCAGTGCCAGGAGAAGAGCTCGGTGAGGTAGCCGCCCACCGTCGGGCCGATGGTGGGAGCCAGCGTGGCGACGAGGCCGATCAGCGGCGAGATGACGTTGCGCTTGGAGGGCGGGAAGATCGTGAAGGCGGCCGCGAAGACGCTCGGGATCATGCCTCCGCCGATGAAGCCCTGGATCGCCCGGTAGACGATCATCTGCTCCAGGCTGGTGGCGGTGGCGCAGAGCGCGCTCGCCAGCGTGAAGCCGGCCGCCGAGGCGGCGAAGAGGTAGCGCGTCGAGAAGGCGCGGCCGAGGAAGCCCGACAGCGGGATCATGATCACTTCGGCGATCAGGTAGGCGGTCTGCACCCAGGAGATTTCGTCGGCGGAGGCCGAGAGGCCGGCCTGGATCTCGGCCAGCGAGGCCGAGACGATCTGGATGTCCAGGATGGCCATGAACATGCCAAACACCATCGCGAAGAACGCGATGAGGCGCTTCGGGTCGATCCGGTCCGGGTTCGCGGCCGCGGCGGGGCGCGCAGGAGCCGGGAGCGCTTTCGCGGTGGCGGCGGCGTCAGTCATCGCATGTGCTCCGCTCGCGCATCAGTGCCGAGCTTTTGCAACCTCAGTCCCCTCATCCTGAGGAGCAGACCCGCTCGGGTCTGCGTCTCGAAGGACGAGGGCTCCAGCAACTAGAGCCTCTGGCCCCCTCGTCCTTCGAGACACATCGCCAAGGGGCGATGTTCCTCAGGATGAGGGGCAATCAGGTAGTGCAACCCAGCTGACCTAATCTTACGGTCACTCGGCCTTGGCGCTGCGGGTGGGTTCGGCGGCGGCGGCCGAGACGGGGCCTTCGCCGTCGCGCTTGGTCCACACATTGGCGACCACCGACAGACCGGGGCGCAGCAGGCCCTGGCGCGCGACGTCCTCCGGGACGCCGATGCGCACGGGAACGCGCTGGACGATCTTGGTGAAGTTGCCGGTGGCGTTCTCGGGCGGCAGCAGGCTGAAGATGGAGCCCGACGCCGGCGCGAAGCTCAGCACATGGCCCTCCAGCTTGCGGCCGGGCAGCGCATCGACCTCGATGTCAACCTTCTGGCCGGGCTGGATGCGGGCGAGCTGCGTTTCCTTGAAGTTGGCCTCGACATAAACCGAGCCGAGCGGCACCAGCGCGGCGAGGCGCGCGCCGGGCTGCACGTAGTTGCCGACCTCAACGGCGCGGTTGCCGATAACGCCATCCACCGGCGCGGTGACGACCGTGAAGGAGAGGTCGCGCTCGGATTTCGCCAGCGCGGTCTTCAACTCCTCCAGCACATGCACGGCCTCCTGGGCCTGCGCCTGCGTAACCGCGATGTTGGCTTCGGCGCTGGCGAGGGCCGCCTTGGCGGATTCGACGTTGGCGACGGCGCGGTCACGGTCGGAGCGGGTCTGGTCGAGCCGCTGCTTGGAGCCGAAATCGGTTGCCGCCAGCGTCTGTGCGCGAGCGAAGTCGGCCGAGGCGCGGACCTGCTCGGCCTCGGCCGAGGTCTGCTGGGCGCGGGCCTGGCCGAGGGCGGCGGTCTGGGCGTCGACCTGCCGCTGGATGCGCTCGATCGTGGACTGCTGCGTCTCGACCTTGTTGCGCGCGGCCGCGACCGCGAGCCTGTAGTCGCCGTCATCGATGCGCGCGACCACGTCGCCGGCCTTCACGGCGGCGTTGTTGGCGAAGGGAACGGCCGTCACATAGCCGGCCACCTTGGCGGCTACCGTGGTGACGTCGGCGCGCACATAAGCGTCGTCGGTCGACACAACGAAGCGGCCGTGGGTCCACCAGCCATAGCCGAACCAGCCCCCGCCCCCGAGGGCGGCGAGCAGCACGGCGGTGAGAATGAACTTCTTCTTGGAGCGCTTCGGCGGAATGATCTGCCCGTCGAGCCCACGGGAAGCGGCGGGGCCGCCCGGCTGGCTCACGAGAGAACCGCCCACGCGCGGCTGCTCCCCGACGCCGACGGGCGCTTCGGGGGTGCGGGTCTGGACGGGGGGCACGCCAGTCGCTTCTGCCATCACGAGTTCTCCTCGGGTCGTCTTACAACCCGCTTCCTTAAGACCGTCTTCATCGAACCGAACGGTTCGGTCATTTTCACCCTTGCAATATGGGTCTTTGTCGCCGATATCAAGGGCTGACCGAACCGTTCGGTCATTTTTTGGAGATGCCGCCCACGATGAGTCGAGGCCCTGGTTCCGACGTCCTGATTGATCGCTCCGCCGTACCGTCCGAGGCCGGCGACGCGCCGGCGCGGCCCGAGGCCGGCGACACGGCCAAGCGTCGGCAGATCATCGACGGCGCGCGCGCCCTGTTCCTGGAGCGCGGCTTCGACAGCGCCAGCATGGGCGAAATCGCGCGCCGGGCCGGTGTTTCCAAGGGGACGCTCTATGTTTATTTCGAAAACAAGGAGCAGCTCTTCTGCGCCATCATGGACGAGGAGCGCCGCACCCATCTCGATCGCCTGGGGACGCTGGATCCGGACCGCGACACGCGCGAAACGCTGATCGCCTTTGGCCGGGCGCTCGTGACATTCATTCTGAAGACCAAGACGGTCGCGGCCATGCGGGCCGCCATCGCGATCGCGGAGCGCATGCCGGAGGTTGGGCGCGCGTTCTATGCCCGCGGTCCCGCCACCACGATCGCCACCATGGCGACCTATCTCGACCGCAAGGTCGCGCAGGGCGAACTCGTCATCGCGGACACGCGCCTGGCGGCGACGCAGTTGCTGGACCTCTACCAGACATCGCTGGTGCGCCCCGCGTTGTTCGGGCTCGAGCCTTCGGACGCCGAATTCGACAGCCGCGTCGAAACGGTGGTGACGGCCGGGGTCGATCTCTTTCTGCGCGCCCACAGAGCGGGCTAGGTCGGGCGGCTTATGGCGCCCGTTCTCGTGATCTAGTCGCTATCATCCTGCGCCATCTTCACCAACGACCGGTATCCACCTGCCCGGACGCTGCTCTAGGCTCCTCCGTGTGCGATCTCGCACATGACGAGGACGCAGGTCGTGCTTGAAGATCTCCGTGGCTCGTCGCGCCACAGGAGCCCCCTATGACGAACAAGATCGACATCATCTTCATCAGTTGCGCGCTCATCTACGCCACGCTGGGCGTCGGCCTCGGCATCGGCATGGGCGTCGCCCAGAACTTCGCCTACGCGCATCTGCACGCGCATATCAACCTGCTCGGCTGGGCCACGATGGCGCTCTACGGCATCGTGCACCGCTGCTGGCCGGAACTGCGCCGGAGCAAGCTCGCGACCGTTCAGTTCTGGCTCGCCATGCTGGGCACGCCGGTTTTCCTGATCGGCCTGCCCTTCGCGCAGTTTCGCGAGCAGCCGGCCGGCGCGATCCTGGGTTCGCTGATGATCTTCGCGGGCGTGCTGTGCTTCCTCACGCTGTTCGCCCGCAGCGCCTTCAGCCGCGCCGCCACCCCAGGCGTGGGACTGGCCGCAGGCCGCGTCTGATTTTCGTCCGGAGCCCCCCGGATGCAAGAAACCCGGCTGGATGCCCCAGCCGGGTTTTTTGTTGGCTTGGTTGGTTGGAGCGCTTCCCGGCCGCCCTCACCCCAGCCCTCTCCCCGTTCCGGGGAGAGGGAGCGCGCTGCGGCTGCAAAGCGCGCTCGGGGGCGCCGGTGAGTTCACTCTCATGGCTGTGAGCGTCCCCTCGCCCCCGGAGGGGGAGAGGGACAGGGTGAGGGCCTTTCGAACCCTCTCCCCCCCTCAGTTCGCCGTAACGCCGGCCTGCTTCAGCACGGGCGTCCAGCGGGCCACTTCGGCGGCCACGAAGGTCTTGAGCGCCTCGCGCGTGCGGCCCTTTTCGTCGGGCAGCACGCCGCCGAGGTCGAGCAGGCGCTTCTTGGTGGTCTCGTCCGTGAGCGCCTTCACGAGCGCGTCGTTCAGCTTGGCCGTGATGGCGTCCGGCGTGCCCTTGGGGGCGAAGATCGCGTTCCAGGCGCTCACCTGGTACTCGGGCAGGCCGGCTTCCTTGGTGGTGGGCACGTCCGGCAGGGCCGGCGAACGCTCGGGCGTCGCGACCGCGTAGGCCTTGATGGAACCCGCCTTGATCTGCTCGACGAGGTTGACGATCTGGTCGCACATGAAGTCGACCTGGCCGGAGACGAGGTCGTTCAGCGCCGGGCCGGTGCCCTTGTACGGAACGGCCGTCGGCTTGATGCCGAGCTGAACGTTCAGCATCACGCAGGTGGTATGCGACACCGAGCCGACGCCCGCATGGGCCTCGTTCAGCTTGTCGTTCTGCTGCTTGGCGTAGGCCATGAACTCCTTGAGGTCCTTCGGCGGCAGGTCCTTGCGGGCGACGATCAGGATCGGCGTTCCGGCCGCCATGCCGACGGTCTCGAAGTCCTTGGTGGGGTCGTATTTCAGGTTCGGGTACAGGGCCGGGGCGGCGCCGTGCGTGCCCATGTGGCCCATCATGATGTTGTAGCCGTCCGGCGCGGCCTGGGCCGTGCGCGTCGTGCCCGTGGTGCCGCCGGCGCCGGCGACGTTCTCGACCACGATCTGCTGGCCGAGCGTGCGGGACATGTGCTCGCTGACGATGCGGGCGACGATGTCCGTCGGGCCGCCGGCCGCGAACGGCACGACCATGGTGATCGGCTTGGTGGGATAGCTCTGGGCGTGGCCCGCCGCCGTTGCGGCGAGCAGGGCGGCGGTGGCGATCAGCAGTGTCTTCATGACGATCCCTTCCTTGCGGCGTCCCTTGCGGACGCTCTCTCGGTTTAGTTTGTCGTTGATGCGCCGGGAGCCGGCGCCCGGATCACTCGGTGAACACCTCGTCCCTTCCCTTCTGGATGGACGGCAGCAGCGCCAGCACGAGCATGATGGCGGCGACGACCAGCAACCCCGCCGAAACAGGGCGCTCGATGAAGGTCGAGAAGCTGCCGCGCGACAGGATCAGCGCCTGGCGCAGCTTCTCCTCCATCAGCTTGCCGAGCACGAAGCCGAGCAGCAGCGGCGCGGGCTCGAAGCTGAACTTGATCAGCACGTAGCCGATCAGGCCGAAGAACGCCGTGAACAGCACGTCCGACGGGTTGTTGTTGATGGAGTAGATGCCGATGCAGCAGAAGATCAGGATGGCCGGGAACATCAGCCGGTAAGGCACCTTCAGGAGCTTCACCCACAAGCCAACCAGCGGCAGGTTGATGATCAGCAGCATCAGGTTGCCGATCCACATCGACACGACCATGCCCCAGAACAGATTGGGGTTCTTGGTCATCACCTGCGGGCCCGGGATGATGCCGTGGATCGTCATGGCCCCCACCATGAGGGCCATCACGGCGTTGGGCGGGATGCCGAGCGTCAGCAGCGGGATAAAGGCGGTCTGCGCGCCGGCGTTGTTGGCCGATTCAGGCCCCGCCACGCCCTCGATGGCGCCGCGGCCGAAGCGGCGCGGGTCCTTGGCGATGCGCTTTTCCAGCGTGTAGGACGCGAAGGGCCCGAGCACCGCGCCGTTGCCGGGCAGGATGCCGAGGATCGCGCCGAGGCCGGTGCCGCGCACCACGGGCCAGAAGGACTGCTTCAGATCCGCCATGCTGGGCAGCAGCCGGCCGATCGAGCCCCTCACGACGTCGCGGGTTTCGGGGCTCTCGATGTTGCGCAGGATCTCGGCGAAGCCGAACAGGCCCATGGCGAGCACGGCGAAATCGACGCCGTCCGACAGGTCCTGCAGCCCCATGGTGAGGCGTTCCTGGCCGGATTCGAGATCGGTGCCGACCGTGGAGAGGAGCAGGCCCAGCACGATCATGGCCAGCGCCTTCACGACCGAGCCGCGCGCCAGCACGACCGCGAAGACGAGGCCCATCACCATGAGCGAGAAATATTCGGCGGGGCCGAACAGCAGCGCGAGCTTGGTGAGCGGCAGGCCGAGCGCGGCGATCACCAGCGTGGCGACGCAGCCGGCGAAGAACGAGCCCAGCGCCGCGATGCCGAGCGCCACGCCGGCGCGGCCCTGCTTGGCCATCTGGTGGCCATCCAGCGTGGTCACCACCGAGGTGGCCTCGCCCGGGATGTTGACCAGGATGGCCGTCGTGGAGCCGCCATATTGCGCGCCGTAATAGATGCCGGCGAGCATGATCAGCGCGCCCGTCGGGTCCAGCCCGAAGGTGATCGGCAGCAGGATCGCGATGGTGGCGATCGGGCCGACGCCGGGCAGCACGCCGATCAGCGTGCCGATCAGGCAGCCGACGAAGCACAGCAGGATGTTGACCGGCAGCGGCATGACGCCGAGCAGCGGGACGTTCACGTCGACGAGCTTCAGGACGGTCGAGAAGCCGAGCGCGAGGTTGGCGAACAGATCCATGATGCGCTCAGAACAGGGTGAAAACTGGGATCGGCAGCGACAGCATCACCTTGAACAGGAGGATGCAGAACGCGGTCATGCACACGGAGAAGATCACGGCTTCCTTCCAGCGCACCTCGTCGCTGGCGAAGCAACTCACCAGCATCGCGACCGGACCGGCGATCGCCAGGCCGGCGGTGCGAATCAGCAGCGCGAACACGATCACGGAGCCGAGGATGAAGATGGGGCCGCGCAGGTTCCAGCGCTCCAGCGCCGGGCCGTCTTCCAGAAAGGCGAGCACGACGAGGATGAAGCCGAAGAGCCCCACCAGCACGGCCAGCGAGGTCGGCAGCATGCCGGCGCCCATGGAACGCAGCGTGCCGAGCGGCAGATCGGCGCCCTGCCAGAGCGCGAAAGCCGCCACCGCGAGGAGGAACAGGCCCGCCGCCCCGTCCTGCGGATTGCGCACCCTCAGCCCTCCGCCTCCTTGAGAGGCGCCCTCTTGCGTGCCGGCCATTCCAACTCCCCGGGAGCCGCGTCACGCTCCACGCAGGGGAGGTCGTCGGCTTTTCGTGTTTTCTTCGCTCCTTTTGTTGCAATAGGCTCGCGGAAGATCAAGCCGCATCAGCGAGATAAGCGGCGAAGCACGAGGAAACGGCATCGATGACCCAGCAAGCCAGCAATCGCGTCCACCGCATCGCGGTGATCCCCGGCGACGGCATCGGCAAGGAAACGGTGCCGGAAGGCGTGCGCGTGCTGGAGGCGGCGGCCAAGAAATTCGGCTTCAAGCTGCAGCTCGACGACTTCGATTTCGCCAGCTGCGACTATTACGCGCGCCACGGCCGCATGATGCCGGAAGACTGGAAGGAGCGCATCGGCCAGCACGACGCCATCTTCTTCGGCGCGGTGGGCTGGCCCGACACGGTGCCGGACCACGTCTCGCTGTGGGGCTCGCTGATCCTGTTTCGGCGCGAGTTCGACCAGTACGTCAACCTACGCCCGTGCAAGCTGATGCCGGGCGTCCCCTCCCCGCTCGCCGGCCGGCAGCCGGGCGACATCGACTTCTACGTCGTGCGCGAGAACACCGAGGGCGAGTACTCGGCCGTGGGCGGGCGCATGTTCCCGGGCACCGATCGCGAGTTCGTCGTGCAGGAGAGCGTGTTCACGCGCCACGGCACCGACCGCATCCTGAAATTCGCGTTCGACCTGGCGGAAAAGCGCGAGAAGAAGCACCTCACCTCGGCGACCAAGTCCAACGGCATCGCGATCACGATGCCGTATTGGGACGAGCGCGTGGAGGCCATGGCCAAGAGCTACCCGGACGTGCGTTGGGACAAGTACCACATCGACATCCTGACGGCCCATTTCGTCCAGAACCCGGACCGGTTCGACGTGGTGGTGGCGTCCAACCTCTTCGGCGACATCCTGTCCGACCTCGGCCCGGCCTGCACGGGCACCATCGCGATCGCGCCTTCGGGCAACATCAACCCGGAGCGTAAATTCCCGTCGCTGTTCGAGCCCGTGCACGGTTCGGCGCCGGACATCGCCGGCAAGGGCATCGCGAACCCCATCGGCCAGATCTGGTCGGCCGCCATGATGCTGGAGCACCTGGGTGAGGTGGAAGCCGGCCGCGCAATCCTGCAGGCGATCGAGACGGTGCTGTCGGAGCCCAAGCTGCGCACCGGCGACCTCAAGGGCCCAGCCAACACGGTCACGTGCGCCAAGGCGGTAGCGGACGCGCTGGCCTGAAGCACAAGGGCCGGCCCACGCCTGTGCGGCCGGCCCTTGAAGAACATTACAGATTGCCAATGTTTGTTGCGGCCGCTACCACACCGGCGGGCCGGACGAGCGTTGCGCAATGGACATCAATCCCCAGACCCTGCTGTCGATCCTGCAGATCATCTGGATCGACCTGCTGCTGTCGGGCGACAACGCGGTCGTGATCGCGCTGGCGTGCCGCTCGCTGCCGCCCGCCAAGCGGCGGATGGGCATCGTGCTGGGCGCGGGCACGGCCGTGGTGCTGCGCATCATCTTCGCGTTCATCATCAGCTGGCTTTTGGAAGTGCCGTTCCTGGGCGTGGCCGGCGGCGCGCTGCTGTTCTGGATCGCCGTGAAGCTGGTGCTCGGCGAGGAAGAGGAGCACGCGGTTTCGGAGAGCGAGACGCTCTGGCAGGCCGTGCGCACCATCGCGATCGCGGACGCGGTGATGAGCCTCGACAACGTCGTCGCGATCGCGGCGGCGGCGGACGGAAACGCGGCGCTGTTCGTGTTCGGCCTCCTGGTTTCCATTCCGCTGATCGTGGTCGGCTCGACGCTGATCATGGCGCTGATCGCGCGCTTCCCGATCTTCGTGTGGGGCGGCGCCGCCCTGCTGGGCTGGATCGGCGGCGAGATGATCATCACGGATCCGTGGGTCGCGGCGCAGATCGGCCCAAGCGCGGCGGCGTGGAAATATCCGGCCGCGGCTGCGGGGGCCGCATTGGTGCTCCTCCTCGCGTGGGCCTTGCGCGCGAGGCGGTCGGCGGTGCATCACCCTTCGTAAAGCAACCCGCCACACGTCGAGTGATCGCCTCCCATGGACTTCAATCTGCAGACCGGGCTCGCGATCCTCGAGGTCGTGTGGGTCAACATCCTCCTGTCGGGCGATAACGCCGTCGTCATCGCGCTCGCGTGCCGGGGGCTGCCCGCGCGCCAGCGTCGCGTCGGGCTGGTGCTGGGCGCCGGCGTGGCGGTGCTGCTGCGCATCGTGTTCACGATCGTGGTCGCCAAGCTGCTGGCGACGCCGTTCCTGCGCATCATCGGCTCGCTGCTGCTGCTCTGGGTCGCCATCAAGCTGATCTCGGACGAGGACGAGGGCGAAGGCGACATCAAGGCCAGCGACCGCCTGCTCAGCGCCATCTGGACCATCGCGGTGGCCGACATGGTGATGAGCCTCGACAACGTGCTCGCCATCGCGGCCATCGCCAAGGACAGCATGGCGCTGATGGCGCTGGGGCTGCTGATCTCGATCCCGCTGATCGTCGCGGGCGCGACCCTCATCATGGCGCTGCTGGCGCGCTTCCCGCTCCTGGTCTGGGCCGGCGCGGGGCTCCTTGGCTGGGTGGCGGGCGAGATGATGGACTCCGACCCCTATCTGGTCGAGCGGTTCGGCGAGGCGCAGCTCAAGCACCTCGAGATCCCGTTCGCGATCGCCGGAACCGCGATCGTGCTCGGCCTGGGCTACGCGCTGAAGCGGCGCGCCCATTCGGCCGCGACCTGAGCCGCCGATGACGGAGGCCGCCCCCCCGCCGCCCGTCACCCTGAAGGGCATGCTTCACGGAGCCAGGCTGATCACGCCGCTGATCCCCGGCAGCCTCGTGTTCGCGGCTGCGTTCGGCACCACGGCGGCCCAGAAGGGCCTCAGCGTGCTCGAAACCATGCTGATGAGCGCCTTCATGTATGCCGGCTCCGCCCAGCTCGTCGCGCTGGAGCTGTGGCGCACGGACGTGTGGACGGGTGCGGCTATCCTGGCGATCGCCACCGTGGTGTTCACCGTGAACGCCCGCATGATCCTGCAGGGCGCCTCGCTGCAGCCATGGATCTATCCGCTCCCCAACCGCGTGCTCTGGCCGAGCCTGGCGCTGCTGACCGACGCCAACTGGCTGATCGGCACGCGCTACCACGCCGATGGCGGCCGCGACGCCGGCGTGCTGATCGGCGCCGGGGCGGCGCTGTGGGTCGTGTGGTTCGCGGGCACGCTGCCGGGCCGGCTCGTGGGCGGGCTGGTGGACCACCCCGAGCGCTTCGGCATCGACCTCGTGATGCCGATCGTTTTCACCGCCATGGTGGTGCCGCTGTGGAAGGGCCGGCAGGACACGATCTGCTGGAGCGTCGCCGCCCTGGCGGCGCTCGCGACCGCGTGGATCGCGCCCGGATACATGTTCGTGGTGGCGGGCGGCCTCGCGGGCTCGCTGACGGGCGCACTCTTGGGCGTGCTCGACGACCGGAGGCGGCGGCCGCATGGGTGAGGGCGCGTATCTCGGCTTCTCGGCCGGCTCGCTCGCGGCGATCCTCGCGATGGCTTTGGCGAGCTACCTGTGCCGCGTGCTCGGCGTCATCCTCATGGCGCATGTGCCGCTGACCACGCCGGTGCGGCGCGGCCTGGCGGCGCTGCCGGGCTCCATCATCGTGGCCATCATCGCGCCGCTGGTGGTGCGCGGCGGCCCGGCCGCGCTCGCGGCGCTCGGGGCCGCCCTGGTGTCCATGCTGATCCGCCGCAACGAGTTGCTGGCGCTGGCAGTGGGCCTCACCGTGGTGACGATCCTGCGCGCCCTCGGGCTTTAACGGCCGCCGACGACGCGCGCCGGCGGCCGGAGGGGCTGCTCAGTCGAACGTGACTTTGCGGCCGTCGAAATACACCGTGTGGGCTTCGCAGATATCGATCTCCCAAGCGTCGCCGACCTGCTGGCCGCCATCGGTGGTGCGCCAGCCGACGCGAACCTCGATCTCGCACGGGCCGTCCTGCAGGAACTCCAGCGCGCGGCTCTGGCCTGAGCCAATCTCCGAGCGGATCCAGTTCTTGCTCCAGCCGTTCCCCTCGTTGCTCTGGAACGAGGAGATAATGTATTTCGACGTGTTCTTGACCGTGAAGGTCAGGCTCTTGGCCGACGCCGGGAGACCCGGAATCGTCGCCAGAGCGGCGGTCGTGGCGATGACCACCAATCTGTTCATGTTCTGCTCCGTCCTGAATAAAGCTGCGCAAACGCCATCCGGCGCGTTGCGCAAAGCAGTCCAAGGCTGGAGCAGCGAATCACGCGCGACCGACGGCGCGGATTTGATAACGTTTCAATTGACATTTTTAAATAATATACACCGTCGAGCTGCCGGTATATCGGCTATTTTAGCCGCTCGGTGATGCGCTTGGCCAACAGGTCGCGCACGTCCCGATAGGCGTCCAGCTTCTGCTCGCGCGAACCTTGCACCAGCGTGGGATCGGGGGTCGGCCAATACTCGACCTCGACCGCGTGGGTGCGGGTCATCTCCATGGCCTTGTGGTGCGCTTCGGGGCTCAGCGACACGATCAGGTCGAAGTTCAGCCCCTCCCAGTCCTCCAGCTCCTCCAGCGTGCGTGGCTTGTGCTTGCTGGCGTCGATGCCGATCTCGTCGAGGGCCGCGATCATGAAGGGGTCGACGTCGCCCTTGCGGGCGCCGGCCGACTGCACATAGACGGATTTGCCGAAGTAATGGCGCGCCATGGCCTCCGCCATGGGCGAGCGCACGGCGTTGTACGCGCAGGCGAACAGCACTGCGCCGACCTTCCGGCCGGTGGGGCCATCCGCCGCCATCAGCCCTTCCAGTGCAGGGCCATGATGAGCGTGATCAGCCTTCGGGCCGTATCGAAATCGACCTCGACCTTGCCTTCGAGGCGCTGAACGAGGAGTTCGGCGGCCTCGTTGTGCAACCCGCGCCGTCCCATGTCGATGGCCTCGATCTGGGCCGCGCTCTGGGTGCGAATGGCCGCGTAGTAGCTCTCGCAGACCATGAAGTAGTCCTTCACGACCCGGCGGAACGGGGCGAGCGACAGGATGTGGGTGATGAGGCTGGCCCCGGCCTGGTCGCGCACGTCCAGCGCCAGCTTGCCTTCCAGCAGGCCGATATGGAGCACATAGGGGCCGCCCTCATGGCCCGGCAGGCCGAATGAGTTCGACTCGATGAGGTCGTAGATCGCAATAGCGCGCTCGTGCTCCTGCTCGGGCGCGGCGCGCCCGATCGACACGTCGTCCAGCGTCACGGCGGCGAGGCGCTTTTGCGGCGTCCTGCTTTGGTCCGGCCCCTGCCCCATTCGACGCCCCTCAGCCCAGGTTCATCCTCACGGCGATCGAGCGCGCGTGCGCCTCCAGCCCCTCGGACCGCGCCAGCGTGATGGCGGCCGGGCCGAGCTGGCGCAGCGACTCGGGATCGCACTTCAGGATGGACGTCCGCTTCATGAAGTCCAGCACGCCGAGCCCCGACGAAAACCGCGCCGAGCGCGCGGTGGGCAGCACGTGGTTGGGCCCGCCCACATAATCGCCGATCGCCTCCGGGGTGTGGCTGCCCAAGAAGATGGAGCCGGCGTTGCGGATCTGGCCCGCCAAGGCCTCCGCGTCCTCGCATTCGAGCTCAAGATGCTCGGGCGCGAGGCGGTCGATCAGCGGCACGGCCTGCGCCAGCGAGGGCGTGAGCACGATGGCGCCGAAGTCGCGCCAGCTCGCGCCCGCGATGGCGGCGCGCGGCAGGGTGGAGAGCCGGCGCTCGACGGCCTGCGCGACAGCGTCGGCCAGCTCGGCCGAGTCGGTGATCAGAATGGATTGCGCCGCGGCGTCGTGCTCGGCCTGCGCCAGAAGGTCGGCCGCGATCCAGTCCGGGTTGGCGTGGCGATCGGCCACCACCACCACCTCGGAGGGTCCGGCGATCATGTCGATGCCGACCTGCCCGAAGACCCGGCGCTTGGCGGCCGCCACATAGGCGTTGCCGGGGCCAACGATCTTGGCGACAGGCGCGATCGTGGCGGTGCCGTAGGCCAGCGCGGCGATCGCCTGCGCGCCGCCGACACGGTAGATCTCGGACACGCCCGCGACCCTGGCCGCGGCCAGCACCAGCGGGTTCAGCACGCCGTCGGGCGACGGCACCACCATGACGATGCGGGGCACGCCGGCCACGCGGGCCGGAACGGCGTTCATCAGCACGGACGACGGATAGCTCGCAGTGCCGCCCGGAACATAGAGGCCGGCGGCCTCGACGGCCGTCCAGCGGTGGCCGAGCTCGACGCCGAGCGCGTCCGTGAAGCGCTCGTCCGAGGGCTTCTGGCGGGCGTGGTAAGCCTCGATGCGATCACGCGCCATGCGCAGGGCCGCGATCGCGTCCGGGTCACAGCGCGCCCAGGCCGCCTCGATCTCGGCTTCCGTGACCTTGAGGCCGGCGGCGTCCAGTTCGAGCCGGTCGAACCGGCGCGTGTAGTCGACCAGGGCGGCGTCGCCGCGCGCGATCACGTCCTCGATGATCGCCTTCACGGCGAGGTCGACATCCTCCGACACCTCGCGCTTGGCGGCGAGCAGGCCGGCGAAGTCGCGCGCGAAGGTCGGCGACCCGGCGTCGAGGCGCATCGGCATCGTGGTTCCTCAGTCCTGGAGCTGGTGGACGGGGCGATTGGGCGTTTCCCAGGCGGGGCCCAGGTCGCGCATCTCGGCTTCCAGGCACTCGACCTCGAGCCGGATCGCGCCGCCGCCCGAAAACACGAGCGTGACGAAGCCGGACGGCGCGTCGGTGGGCTGGAACGTGACGGCGAGCAGGTTGAGAACGGCGTCCGGCGCGTCGCCGCGCACGCGGCTGCGCTGCACCTTCAGGACCCGCGCAAACGACAGGCCGGTGCGCCGGCGCTCGCCGGATTCAGTGCGCTGCGCCTCCCAGGCGAAACGGTTGGCGACCAGCGCGAAACGCTTCTCGCGCGGCAGCCACGTGATATCGCCGACCTTCAGGACGGCGTCCTGCAGGTGAGCGGACACGACCGCCAGGTCCTCGTCGTCGAGCGCGACCAGCTTCAGGGCGTTGACGCCTGTCATTCACGTTCCTCGCTTCGCAAGACCCTGTAGCCGGGCTGCCGCGCGGGTGCAACGCATCCGCACCGGCCCCGGCGCGCCCGGCGCGGGTCACCATCCATGTGTGATCCAGAGATGGTCCGAAAAGGGCCCGCCGCAAGTGGGCGTGGCAAAGCCGCGATGCGCCCCCTCTCCCCGGAACGGGGAGAGGGCTGGGGTGAGGGCGGGCTGGCCACTCCCCTCATCCGGCGCTGCGCGCCACCTCCTCCCCGTTCTGGCGCGCAATGCGCGCCCGGGGAGAAGGGAAGAAGGCGGCTCAGCCGCTGATGCGTTCGACCTGGGCGCCGCAGCGGACGAGCTTCTTTTCCAACGCTTCGAAGCCGCGGTCGAGGTGGTAGACGCGGTGGACCATGGTCTCGCCCTCGGCCGCCAGCGCGGCGATCACGAGGGACACGGACGCGCGCAGGTCCGTCGCCATCACGGGCGCACCCTTCAGCACCGGGGCGCCTTCCACGATGGCGAGGTCGCCGTCGAGGCGGATGTGGGCGCCGAGGCGGGCGAGCTCCGACACGTGCATGAAGCGGTTCTCGAAAATGGTCTCGCGGATGTGCGAGACCCCGTCCGCGCGCGTCATCAGCGCCATGAACTGGGCCTGGAGGTCGGTCGGGAAGCCCGGGAAGGGCTCTGTCGTGACATCCACGGGCGCGATGCCGCCGCCATTGCGGCGGATGCGGATGCCGCCGCTCTCGGACGTCACCTCGGCGCCGGTGCGGGCGAGCACGTCGAGCCCGGCCTGCAGCAGGTCGGCGCGGGTGTTCTGCAGCAGCACGTCGCCACCCGTCATCGCGACCGCCATCGCGTAGGTGCCGGTTTCGATGCGGTCCGGCAGCACCGGGTGGCGGCAGCCGCCCAGCGACGTCACGCCCTCGACGACGATGCGGGACGCGCCCACGCCGTCGATTTTAGCCCCCATGGCGATCAGGCAGTTCGCCAGGTCCACCACCTCGGGCTCGCGCGCAGCGTTGTCGATCACAGTGGTTCCGTTGGCGAGCACGGCCGCCATCAGGGCCGTGTGGGTGCCGCCGACCGTCACCTTCGGGAAATCGATGCGGCCGCCGCGCAGGCCGCCCGTTGGGGCGCGCACAACCGCGTAGCCGGCGTCGATCTGCACGTCCGCGCCCAACGCCTCGAGCGCCATCAGCAGCAGGTCCACGGGCCGCGTGCCGATCGCGCAGCCGCCCGGCAGCGACACCTTGGCCTCGCCCATGCGGGCCAGCAGCGGCGCGATCACCCAGAAGCTGGCGCGCATGCGCGACACGAGCTCGTAGGGCGCGGTGGTGTCCACGATGGTTTTGGCCGCGAAGCGGATCGTCTCGCCGTGGTCCTCGTCCTGGCCGACGCGCTTGCCGTCGATGGAGGCGTCGACGCCGTGGTTGCCGAGGATGCGCATCAGGAGCCGCACGTCCGACAGGCGCGGCACGTTCTCGAGCACCACCGTCTCGGGCGTCAGCAGGCTGGCGATCATCAGCGGCAGGGCGGCGTTCTTGGCGCCGGAGATCGGGATGGAGCCGTTGAGCTGAGCCCCGCCGACGATGCGGATACGATCCATGGAGACACCAACGGTTGGCGGCGACGGGCCGACGCCCATCCGGCCGCAAGAATGCGCTTACGTGCGGCAGACAGCTGCCAAGTCGATTGCGGCCTATAAAGGGCTCCGGCCCGAACCGCGAGCCAAAAAGCCGCAGCGTCCCCCAAAGGTCACGGCTTGTCGGCGCCCGGCGGCGGGCCGGCGGGCATCGAGGCGGACGGCTCGGCCGCCTCGGGGGCCGGCTCGCGCCTCGCCCGGGCCTGCGCCTTGCGGCGCTTCAGATTGTCACGCAACGCTGCCGCAAGGCGCTGCTTGCGGGCTTCGTCCCCGGCGGATCCGCCTGTCGCCACTGCGTTGTCTCCCGTTTCCGCCCGAAAATCTTTATGCGGTCGATGCGGGCCAGACAACCGCCGGGCCGCCCCGTTTTGGCCGCATCCGGGGATCACTCCGGCGCCCGCGGATCAGGCGATCTGCGAATTGAATGGGCCTTCCGCCCGTGCGATGGAAGTTGCATGAACTACGAAGCGTTCTTCGAACGGGCGGTCGCCGCCCTCAAGGGCGAGAACCGGTATCGGGTCTTCGCCGATCTCGAGCGCGTCGCGGGGCGCTTCCCGCACGCCATCCGGCACACGCCCGAGGGGCCGCAGCCCGTCGTGGTCTGGTGCTCCAACGACTATCTGGGCATGGGCCAGCATCCTGACGTGATCGCGGCCATGACGGACACCGCCCAGCGCATGGGCGCGGGCGCGGGCGGCACGCGCAACATCTCGGGCAACCACCATCCGGTGGTGCAGCTGGAGGCCGAGCTCGCGGACCTGCACGCCAAGGAAGGCGCGTTGGTGTTCACGTCCGGCTACGTCTCCAACCTCACCGGCATCGCCACCATCGCGAAGCTGATCCCGAACTGCCTGATCCTCTCGGACGCGCTGAACCACAACTCGATGATCGAGGGGGTGCGCAACGCGGGCTGCGACAAGGCCGTGTTCCGCCACAACGACATGGGCCACCTGGAGGAGCTGCTGCGCGCCGCCGGGCCGGAGCGGCCCAAGCTGATCGTGTTCGAGAGCGTCTACTCGATGGACGGCGACATCGCCCCCATCGGCCAGATCTGCGACCTCGCCGAGCGCTACGGCGCGATGACGTATATCGACGAGGTGCATGCGGTGGGCCTCTACGGGCCGCGCGGCGCCGGCGTGGCAGAACGCGACGGCGAGATGGCGCGCATCGACGTGATCGAGGGCACGCTGGCCAAGGCCTATGGCTGCCTGGGCGGCTACATCGCCGGCAAGTCCGCCGTGGTGGACGCCGTGCGCTCGCATGCGCCGGGCTTCATCTTCACCACCACGCTGCCGCCCGCCGTGGCGGCCGCGGCGCTCGCCTCCGTGCGCCACCTCAAGGCGTCCGGCGAGGAGCGCACGCGCCACCAGCGGCAGGCCGCCCGCACCAAGGCGGCGCTGGCCGCCGCCGGCCTGCCCGTGATGGAGACGCCCACCCACATCGTGCCGTTGATGGTGTGCGACGCGGAGTTGTGCAAGGCAGCCTCCGACCGGCTGCTGGAGCAGCACGGCCTCTACATCCAGCCGATCAACTACCCCACCGTGCCGCGGGGCGCGGAGCGGCTGCGAATCACCCCCACTCCGCTGCACGACGACGCGCTGATCGCCAAACTCACGGCCGCGCTGGTGGAAGTGTGGGATCATTTCGGCCTGCCGCGCGCCGGTCTCGCCCCCACGGCGCTCGCGGCCGAGTAGCCCGGCCGGGGCGCCATGCGATCGTGGCGGGGAAAAACGACCCGCCCCGGCTTGCGCCCCCGCCCCCCATGTGGCAAGAGAGCGCCGCTCCGGGACGCGCGCTGCAAGCCGCCTTCCCTGGCTGCCGTAGCTCAGTGGTAGAGCACTCCCTTGGTAAGGGAGAGGTCGACAGTTCAATCCTGTCCGGCAGCACCATTTCCTTAAATAGTACGGATGTTTGCGGAGCTATTAGGGAGCGCTCTATCCGGAGGTCTATATTGGGTAGCACCCGGGTAGCACGCGGGCACGGTACAGGAACTCGTTTCGCCGGCCCCGGCGAATACCGCAGAATCGTGAGTGCCCTAGGGAGCCGCCTGTTTCTGATCTCGGGCGTCATGCCGCCTGGGTGCAGGCTTATCTCGAGCTCGGATTCGAGGAAATGCACCTGCACCAAGTCGGCCGCAACCAAGAGCAGCTTATCGAAGCGTTTGGCGCGAGCGTCGTCCCACAACTCCGGTGCAACTCCTCGAAATTTGGCGCGCTTAGTCCTAAGCCGCCCAAACAGCTCTGCCAGGTTGCGAGATAAGGCGATTACTGGCCTGGCTAGACGAGGACTGCCCTTCGGTCCGGTACGCTTCAACGGTCTCTCGAAGCTCGCGGACCTGGTCACTGAGTGCCTTTGCGGCGGCGGCCCCGTGGTCGGCCAACTCGGCGTTCTGCTGTGTGATCTGATCCATATGGGCGACCGCTTGGCTCATCTCGTCGATGCCGTTGGACTGCTCGGTCGCGGCGGTGGAGATCTCAGCAACGGTGGCGGCGACCGACTGCGTCGCTTGAACGATCGCCTCCAGCGTCTCTCCTGCCTTTTTGACGAGCTTCACCCCCTCGGCGACTTCCGTGCCCGACGCGCTGATCAGGCCAGTAATGTCCTTTGCAGCTTCGGACGAGCGCTGGGCGAGCGTACGCACTTCGGACGCCACGACCGCAAAGCCCTTACCCGCTTCCCCCGCCCGTGCAGCCTCAACAGCCGCATTAAGGGCGAGAAGGTTCGTCTGGAACGCGATCTCGTCAATCACTCCCGTGATGTCGCTGATCTTGCGAGAGGCCTGCTCAATCCGTGCCATGGCTTCGACGGCTTGGCGGACGATGCTGCCTCCAGCATCCGCGACCTCGCTGGCGCCCTGGGCCGCTTCTCGCGCCTGCTTGGACGCTGCCGCTGTGGCTTTCACCGAAGCGGCGAGTTCTTCCGTCGTGGCGGCCGTCTGCTCCAGCGAGGCAGCTTGCTGTTCGGTTCTGGCGGCAAGATCATGATTGCCGGTCGCAATTTCGGCCGAGGCCGATGAAGCCGTACGGGCAGAGGCCCGCACCTGGTCAACAACGCCCGCGAAGGTGTCCAAGAGTTCGTTGACGCCGTCGGCCAGACTTCTCATCGGGCCGGTCGCGTCGGCGCACTCCATCCGGCTGGTCAGGTCCTTGTTGCGGGTTGCTTCCACAACAGCGGCCGCAGCGCGTTCGATGCTGTGGATTGAGCGGATCTGCGCCGTGATGTCGGTCGCGAACTTGACCACCTTGCAGGGCTTTCCATCCGCGTCGAACACAGGGTTGTAGCTGGCCTGAATCCAAATCTGCCGGCCGCCCTTCCCACGCCGCCGGTATTGGCCGGCGTCCTTTTCACCTTGGCGGAGCTTGTCCCAAAACTGCTTGTATGAAGGCAGAGCGCATTCCGCCGGGTCCATGAACATGCTGTGGTGCTTGCCTTGGACATCGTGGAGCGAGTAGCCCACCACATCAAAGAAATTCTGGTTCGCCGTGATGACCTTTCCATCGAGATCAAACTCGATGACGGCCTGAACGCGATCGATCGCCGCCAGCTTGCCTTCCATGTCGCGAGCGCGATTAACCTGCGCGGTGATGTCCGACGCGAGCTTCACTACCTTGATCGGCTTGCCCGAGTGACTAAACACCGGATTGTAGCTGGCTTGCAGCCAGACCCCGCGGCCACCTTTTGCGATCCGGCGATACTGGCCGGCGTCGAACTCGCCACGGTTCAGCTTCGCCCAGAACTGCCGGTATTCACTGCTGTCGCGGTACCCGGGCTCTGCGAACATCCCGTGGTGCTTGCCAACAATCTCGTCGAGCTCATACCCCATCACCCGAAGAAAACTCTCATTCGCCTTGAGGATTTTCCCCTCAAGGTCGAACTCGATCACAGCTTGTGACCGATCGATCGCATTCTCGAAGCTGTTCTCACGAGCAAAAAAGCGGTTCATCATTGGAAGTGCCCCCACACTTCGAATGATGAGACGCCAACTTAGTTAACGAAATGTATTGCCGCTATTCTTCCTAATTAGCAAGACAATGGATCACACGGTGTGTAGCGGGCCCTGCTGGCTAACAACGCTAAGCTTGCCTGGGCTTTATTGAGAAGACGACGAGGTCATCAAGCTGCGCAAGCTGCTCGTTCCAGCCGCTTGTGCTTCCGGAGGCTATGGCGTGGTCGAGCGCCTCTTTTGAGGAATAAAGCTCGTGCACCGTCAGCTTCGTTGCGCCAGCCATCTCCTCGAATGTCACCGTAGTGACGGGCCCATCCTCTCCTCCCTCATCATTGGTCCAAACAATGCGGGCCGGCGGCGTCACTTCGATGTAGCGGCCGAAGAATGACATAGGCTTCTCGGATGACGGATGCCCCATAACCAGCCGGTACGTGCCGCCGGTGCGGACATCGGCCTCGAACGAGATTAGGGTCAGGCCGCACGACTTTGGCATCCACCATTGCCGGAATAATTCCGGTTTGGCCCAAGCCTCAAAGACAAGGGCCGGTGGTCCGTTCACGGTTCGCGTGATGACTAGTTCGAGTTCAGATGCCCGATCTATCGTTGTGCGAGTATCCCTGCCAGATCCACTCTGATCATTCGCGCTCATCAATCGCCTCGCTGTGTTTCAGTTCCTCAACAATTTGTTCCAGAGCATCGAAGCGTGAGGCCCAAAGCCGGCGATATTCCTCGATCCAGGCTTTCTCGTCCGCCAATCTACTCCGACCGAGTCTGCAGGTCCGCACGCGGCCAACCTTCTGTGTTGTCACCAACCCTGCCTGTTCCAGGACGCCGACGTGCTTCTTCATACCCGTGAGAGTCATGTGGAACTTGTCTGCAAGCTGCGTGATGGAGGACTCCCCGCGCCCGAGCTGCTCAAGGACACCACGTCGCGTGGCGTCTGACAGCGCGGCGAACGAGATGTCGAGCGGAGATGCAGGATACTGAGCCATTCGGTTCAGTATCTATCGGGTCGCTTCGCTTCTTGCAACAGTTAAGGGCGCGCAGAGATTGCACGCTGAATTCCAAGGTCCCCGATAGGGGGGTGTAAATGAGGCCCGCATTACGGACGTGTCCCGGGACACCCGTACCATCCGCGGCTACATCCACCGGGCGAACCTTTGCCAGGGCCACGCCGGCTCGTCGTTCTTTAAGAGGGGAGCGACTATGTCGGACGAAGTTAGCGCTGCCGTTCATGCCTTCCTCGCTGGCGAGAAGTTGGTGCAAACCAGAGACTATCTGGCGAGACGCCGCGCGCTTGAGGAGCACGACTGGACGATCGTCGCTGCTGCGCTGGATTTTCGAGATGCGACGCTACGCGGCACGACCGAGGGCTCAACCGCACGATGTTGGGAGATGCTGAAAGTGAGCGAGATCGATGAACTTGTCGGCGTAGGCGACAAGATATTGGCCGAAGCGACCGACGAGCGAAAGCGAGCCCCTCCTGACGCACCTTTAGGCCGCGCCAGCCACGGGGCCTTTGCCTTGTCCGGGTTGTAGGATCGGGCACCACGGGAAGTGAGCGACGATGCCCCGGAACTTCGATCAGTCCTGGTTCGTATTCGAGAGCATCGAGAACGCTGATCACAATCGTTGCGTGGATCTCTTCAAGAGGCCAGACGGCACGTTCGGCTTCGAGGAATTCCGACGCGATTCCGAGGACGCGGGCGCCTGGACACCAGTGGCCTACCATTCGGGATCGGTGTTCAGTTCGCGTGATGCTGCGCTAGCGGCAGCCGAGCAGATAGTGGCGTGGATGACCAATATCTTCTGAAGTATTTCAAGGCAGGCCTGTATACGTCATATTACAGTTTGGGTAACCGCTCGGGCCACAGGGGGTATATGTGGCCAAGCTCGTCAGCCGTGTTGGGCTTATCTGGACCGATCACTATCAGCTGCGGACAGAATGTTGAGACGGGCAGAAAAGCAGCGCGTAATTCCTAAATTTCCTGACGTCGGAACCCGGCTTCCATGATCGGCGTTGCCAACACAACTATGCATCGCTTGCGTAGCCATTTCCAGTGCGTCGCCTTGCGGGAGTGCATGTTCGGCCCCCAGACTCTTCCAGTTCTAGCTCGTGATGGGCAGTATGTTACAAAGGACCTATATTGTAGCGGCGCTTCGGGCCGCCACGCTGCTGGTGAATGTGGCATGGACGTTTCGCCGGGTAGGGCTGGAGGCGCAAGGCGACAAAATCGCTGGTTGGGCCAAACGCCTCGGATCATGGGCCATCCGAAGGAGGTCATTTTAGCCTGCACGTTATTTCAGCCGAACCTAGACCGTCAGATTTATTGAAAATGACCTTTTCGAAGCGTTGAGTGGATCGCCGGATATCGTTGATCTGTGAGGATCAGGCCATGTCTGATTGCGTCCATGATCGGGCTTTCATAGAGCTAGCCTTGGAACGTGTCCTCGCGAGTGAGGATTTCAAGCGCGCGAAGCGATTGCGAAATTTCTTGTCCTACATTGTCCGTGAACGTTTAGAGGGACGACAGACTCGGCTGAAGGCATATTCTATCGGCATCTCTGTTTTTGACAGACCGGCGAGTTTCGATCCCGACACCGATCCTGTCGTTCGGATCGAGGCTGGACGACTTCGGCGCGCACTTGAGAGATATTACTTCACCAACAAAGATGCCATCAGAATAGAAGTGCCCCGTGGCGCATATATTCCGATATTCAAGTCAGGCGCCAATCTGGAAGATTCGGCTAAGTCGACTTCAGATTCAAACTCCCATTTTCCTTTCTCGCGGCGTGCTAGCAATGCGACCTTAGCCAAGTCATGGAGAGTACTTTTAGTCGTTTTATCTTTAGTTGGTGCGACTTCCTGCCTTGTCTATGCGCTTTATCGCTGGACTGCATCTGCGCCAAATGCCGGGAAGCCTGTTCTGGCGGTTATGCGATTTTCGGCAGCGGGGGGCAATCTTCGAGCTCAACAGATCGCCAGCGGTATATCAGAAGAAGTGATCGGTCTTCTTGCGGAACGAAATGACATCGCAGCGCTGAGCCGTGTCGCCACTGATGCGTTTGGGATAAACACGGCTATTCACGGACAGCCTTTCAGCGTGAGATATGTCATCGAGGGTAGTGTGCTAGCATTCTCCGCCAGTGGTATCGTGGCTGTTCGGCTGGTCGATGCGGAGAATGGGCAGGTTGTCTGGTCTGATCGCTACAGCATCACTCCCGACGGCGACCCGATTGAGCTGCAATCTAACATAAGCCGTGTCATAGCGCGCCGCGTTATCGATACGCAGGGGGTGATCCAACCGCTCCAGCGTGCGCCGAATCCAAGGGCTGCCAATGGATGGCAGGTTAGATTTGATGGCGTCTACTGATGCTGTGCTCGTCGACAGAAGAAATGCGTCGAACTTGTGCGAGACGCGGCATACATACATAGATGATGGATTCGTTCTGTAGCCCGCAATTCATACACCAACCATTTACGACAGCGATGGACCAGGGACGTTAGATACAGCTGGTTAAGCGTTCTCTTTAGGAATTAGGCGATACTCGCCGGATGCGCTTCGTCACTACGCTTCTGCGATACTGGAACGGAACGTCCGGCTCGGTAGCCGTACTGTTCAGCGTCGCCGCCCCCCTCACCCTTGGTTTGGGTGTTGCCGCGGTCGATTACGGCAGTGTCTATCGAACCCGTACGGCCCTGCAAAATGCGGCCGACAGCTCCAGCCTCGCGGCTGCAAGCGAGTTGCGGCTGGCCAACGCTGACTCTCGGCGGCTTGCGAGCTTGGCGGCGACATACGTTGCCGCTGCGATGAACGGACAGGCTGGACCTGTTCCCGCTGAAACGTCAGCGCCTGCCGGACAACCGCGTGGGCTGCAGTCGGAGGTGCGGATGGTTGAGACCTCATCCGGTCCCATTACGGTGACGGCAGCCGTGGATTTCGACAAGCGCACGCTCAGCACTACTCTCACGCGACGCGTCTCGACCTACGTGCTGCGGTATTTTGAGGCCGCGCCGACCACGGTAACCGTCCAATCGGTTGCTCGCCTGATGGGCGCATCGCCGTTGTGCGTTTTGGCACTAGAAGCCAAAGAGAACAAAGCAATTGCGATGCTGAAGGGCTCRAAAATCACGGCCAAAGATTGCGCAGTGCAATCAAATTCAGCGTCGGCTGACGGCYTGTTTGCGGACGATGCAACGTCGCAGGTCCGCGCGTCGAAGAACTGCGCAACCACAACTCCGAACAGGGGCGCCGCGAGCCAGGTKTTTGTTCCTTCRCCGGTGGCATGTCCTCCTGCGGCCGATCCCCTTKCCGCTCGCGCTCCGGCTCCCTCCACCCCGCCCTGCATCAATGACCTTCGCGTGCGCTCTGGGGAAGTTGTAACGATCGTCACAGGCGTGGTGACGCTCTGCTACAAGCGGATCGAGGTGATGAGCGGGGGGCGGGTCATCATCCGTGGAGGTGGCGTGATAGCGTTTGGAGCGCCGCCTAAGGGCTTCGGCAAGTTGGACGGCCTCATCGTCAGGAAAGGCGGGCGGCTCGAGACCCCCACGGGCGATGGCGTGACGTTCTATTTCATGAACGGGGGCACATTCGCTTTCCTGGCTGGCTCGTTCGTGAGCCTGTCGGCTCCCACAGGCGGAAGCTATCCAGGCTTCCTGTTCATCGAAGATCCGTCGGGAAAAGCGCGAAAAAACTATTTCGTCAGCAGCTTGGGTGTCACGAAGCTCCTGGGCACGATTTATCTGAAGCAAGGCTTCCTGAAAGTCGATCTGGACGACGCGGACGGCAAGGCGGCGGTCGATGACGGGGATCCGGACGAGAATGATGGGCTGCTGCCACTACCGTCTGGCACAGACCCGGCCAACAGCCCGAACGCCATTTCCGGAGGATCTGCGTACACCATCGTGGTCGCGCGCAAGCTGGAGATTAAAAATAAAGCCAATCTGGTGATGAACAGCAACTACCAGAGCTCGAACGTGCCGGTGCCAAACGGCGTTGGCCCCACAGGCGGATATGTCGTGGTCGAGCGCTGACGCGCCACTTAGGTATCGGGTCGCAGGACGCCTTCTCTCACGTAATTTGGACAACGCGCCTTCAACCAGGCGGGCGAGAATCCCGAGCGATAGGCGCCGTCCTTCCGCTTGCAGACCATCCCCTCCAGCCCCAGCGCGCAGGCATGTCGGAACAAGTCCGGCCCGTGCTCGTCGTGCGCGTCAACGGACGCGATACCGTCAACCGTCGAGGCCAGTAGGTGCGCCAGCTCGGCGCGGCGCTCCACGAGCGGCCACGGGCGGAGATCCTGGCCATCGAGCTCGAGCAGATCGAACGCAGCCCGGCCGGCGCCATGGCGAGACCGCAGGGCGGCGTGACCCCGCCCCCTTAGCGGATTTGCAAAATGCCGAGGATTGCTGCTCGGGCATGAAGGCACTGCCTCAGGGTAACGCGGAAAAAATGCGGATTGGTTTATCGATCCCCTTCGGGTGATGGGATCCTTCGTCGTGGAACTGCAGACCGGACCCGGCAACAAGGTCCCGAACCGTTCGTGAAACGAGAACCTGGCCGCCGGAAGCGAATGAAATAATCCGCGCCGCGATGTGCACTGCAATTCCGGCGATGTCGTCGCCACTGACTTCGACCTCACCCGTGTGAAGGCCCGTTCTGACTTGCAGGCCGAGTGCCTGGACGCGGTTCACAATGGTTAACGCGCAGCGAACAGCGCGTGCAGGGCCATCGAAAAGGGCTAGAAACCCGTCTCCTAATGTTTTCACCTCTCGGCCGCGCGACCGCCGGATCTCGCGCCGTACAAGCTCGTCATGTTGCTCCAGCAGCGAAAGCCAAGCCCGATCTCCTAGCTCAACTGCCTGCTGGGTGGAGCCCACGATGTCCGTGAACATCACTGTCGCAAGGACACGGTCCATATCGATCGTCGGTCGGCTGCCCGTCACGAACTCCTCGATAACGTCGGCGATCTGGCCGGAATTTTCGCCAACATATGGGAGATGATCGGAGCCTGAAAATTCAACCATGCGGGCTGAGGGAATTTGCTGCGCAATAAAACGGCCTCCTTCCACATCGACGGCTCTATCGTCGCTTCTATGGAGAACCAACGTTGGCACTCGCAGGGCGCCAAGCACCCCGGAGATGTCGATTTCACTGTTCATCCGCATCAAGGCGAGCGCTGCGCTGGGTGTTGCGCCCACGCGTTCGTGGCGTGCCCAGGCCTTCTTAAATGTTATGTCTTGGGCCATTGACGGTGCATACTTCCCTGCGCTTTCGCCCGTGCCCCATCTAGTGGACACGTACTCACGAAATTGCGCCAGCTTCTCCTCTGTCGGGTACCAGCTGACGAACTTGGCGAATGCGCCGTAGAGAACGAGTGACACGCATCGATCCGGGTATGTCGCCGCAAACAGGCAGGCAAGGGAGCCTCCTTCAGAGATGCCCAGCAGCACTGCCTGCTTTGAACCGGCTGCTTCCATGACAGCCCGTGCATCGTCCATTCTCTCTTCGAGACTGGGCATCTCGGCTGCTCGGTCCGACAAGCCTGTCCCACGCTTGTCAAAGGTAATCACACGAGCGAAGCGGGCCAGACGGTCGTACCATCGGGCCGCACTCGGATTTTCCCAACTCTCTTCCACGTTCGAGATGAAGCCGGGGACGACCACCAGATCGACCGAACCCTGCCCGAATACCTGATATGCGATGTGAAAATCACCGCTCTTGGCGTAACGAGTCTCAATCTCTAGGGCCTGAGGCATCGGGTTACCCTCGTCGGCTGTCGGGTCGGATGCGCAGCTGTCACCAGCGCCGTGCTCGATGGTCCACTCCTTTGATCGAGCAGACAAGGTGGGAGCCGAAGCAACCGCGTTGCATGGGGGTGGCTCCCGTCCCTGACGCATTGCCAGATGAATGCATCTTCATTCAGAAGCACTATTCGGCGGAGGAGTTGGCTCGATTCCCCCACGAGCGTCTGGCCTGTTGAGTTCGGTTGAGCAGCCCTGTGCTCGATGACCTGCACCACCCGGCGCGTCGAAGGATCGATAACAGAGGTCCGATTATCGACCACAGAATAGCGGTACTGCATCTTTACGCCGACGTCGGCCGGAGCGGGGTACAGCTCAACCGTATCGGCCAGGGCTCGCCGGCATCGCGTTATCTCCTCTGACTGCATTAATCCGGGATGAACAGCCCAGCCATTCAGCGTTCAGCCCGCCGAGGTAGGGTACGCCCTTGTTAGGAGCCTCCCATGCCCATATTCAAAATCGGACTCGTTTCGAGAGACTTCCTCCACGGCGATGGAGTCGTTGAATTCGTCGCGGAGGTTGAGGGACTGACATTCTACGACGCCTGCCAAAGGCACGCGATCGCGAAGGCAGACTTTCGCGAAGGCTTTGATCCAAGCTCAATGATTTGCCGTGGGCAGAGGCTCGTTTCCCTGGATCATTACGCTCGGGAGAAGCTCAAGGCGCCCCTCTAGCACCTCGCTAAGCCAAGCTGCACGGACCTGGGTCTGACCGCATATCGAGCTACAACCGCAGCTTTCATGAATTGCCTCCGCCAAGGTTGAGCCGGCATGCGGTCAACCCCGGCCTGCGACTTGGCACTTCCGCTTCGGTTGAGGAGATCAGCTTCTTGGCTTTATGCAGTCAGCCAAGCGCAAGAGTTCATAGGCGACACGCCGAGCTGTGTCGGGCTCCAGGAACACCACGGCTGTCGCCTCCTCGGCCGCTGAAGTGGCGGCTAGAACGATTGTCTCGCCCGCATGGACCATCGTGGTGGTCACGGTGACGAGATCGCCATAGTCACCTAGATATTCCGCCACACGCCCTCGCATACGAAACAGCCGCCGACACCCCCCAGAGTCGACGGCCGTTCGGAACGCCAGCTGGTTGCCTCACCGGCGCGTCTTCACCCCAGACCTTTGAAGCGGATCATAAGGCAACAACGAGCACCTTGAAGTCGGGCGAACCCCATCCGTGATGTTACTTGTTCCTTTCGGGATAGGAGCTCGATCACGGACGCGCGCTAACCAGCCCTTCACAGCCCTCGTGCGAATGCGGAGTGACGCAGGGGTAGCTGATGTTTTCTGGTTCGGTGCTGATCGTTGACGATAGCCGCGCGGTGCAACTCGTCGTGTCCAACTACCTGCGCGAGGCTGGCGTGGTAAATGTTGAAACCGCGGCAAGCGTCGAGGCCGCGACCCGGATCATCCTCACCGCCAAGCCATCGATCTCGCTTGCGATCGTTGATGTGAGCCTCGCTACCGCACTTTCAGGCTTGGCGCTGTTAGCCAGCATCCGCGCAACCGAGAAGGTCCAGAAACTCCCCGTCGTGATCATGACCGGTAGGCACACGTCCGAAACCGCTTCTCGTTCAAAAGACCTGGACGCGGATGGTTATCTTTTGAAGCCATTCGGACCCGAGGCAATCGCACGGGTAGTCGCAGCCCACTTGCCGAGCTGTCTGTGACAACTGGGAACTCCGGAGAGCACCAAAGAGCGAGCCCGTGGCTGCTCATGGCAACCGGTAGCTCGGCCACGACGCACTGACCCGCGGCGTCTCGCGTTACGAATCTCCGCTAGCCGATCGTTAACCGTCGTTTGGCACGATAGCCAAGCAGGCATTCCTCTTCAGTGTCTGCCTGTTGCGTACAGCGAGCCCGTCAGAGCACCACCCTCCGGCGGGCTCATTGCGTTCTGCGGCTAGAGCTTTGCCGGAGGCTGCCGCAGTTGCCGGCCTACTATAGCCGCTCCGCTCTGCTTGTGAGATAGAGGATTACCTCCCGCCTAAATGCCCCTTCCAGGAGGCACCTTCAGGCCCGCCAGCCACGGGGCCTTTTCCTTGTCAGCGTTTTGTGGTCGCGACAGCCAGCGCTCTGTATGCGGGTTTAACTGGGCATTAACCACGAAGGGCAACAGTTCATTAGCTTTTGAACGGGTGGCCGTAATGCGCAGAGATCCGCTGAACTTAGATACCCTTCTCACACACCCCGATCTGGCGGAGCAGGGCGAACATGCCTTCAGCGAATTCGCGAGCATCCTGGCCTTGGCAGAACGCTCTCGGCAGAGCGGCTTTGGAAATGAAACACACCGCAACCAGAGGCTTGGCGATAAAGGCACTCACCAGCGCGACTTAGACCGCGCACTGAGCTTGGTTGGACAAGCGTCGACTCTGCTGGAGCGGTCCGACCGACGGATTCGAACCATCGAGAGCAATGCCGCAGCGGAGATTGCTGCTCTCACCGAGGAGTTAACGCGC
>NZ_JBFUKI010000012.1:0-145117 GCF_056400925.1 Alsobacter sp. P4_H11 | reverse complement strand
GACGCGGGGCGGCCGGAGGAGGCGCGGCGCGCGGCGCTTCGGCGGCCGGCGGACGTGGAGCCGCGGGCGGAGGGGCAGCGCGCGGCGGAGCCGGCGGCGGCGCCGCAGGACGCCCGGGCGCCTCCTCGGAACGGCCGGGCGGCCTTCCGGGCGGGGGCTTGCGCGGGTCCGGCGTCGCCGGCTCGGCTTGGGCTACGACCATCCGCGGCTCTGTTTGAGCGTGGACGAGGACAGGCTGGCCGGCGAGAAGGGCAGGCGCCATGACGCCGGCGAGCAGAAGGTCTCTTGTCTTTGTCATGCTCTCGATTTTTCGTTGGCGGGCCCGCAGTCTTTTCAAACAGCGAGACGCGCGTGTGGCCGCTCTGCGGCTTCGATGAGGCGACGGACCAGCCTGTTCTTCAGACGCCGACGGTGAGCATGGCCGCAGCCACTCCGCTGGCGAGGTACATCAGAATGGAGACTTCGATCGTACGCCTCACGAGTCTACGCAGGCGCATTGCGGTAAGTTCCGTCATGCGAGCCTCCTGGGCTTTGCAGTGACCGGTCCCCCGACCCATTACGATGGTAGTCCGCATTAGACGAAAACCGCGTGCGCGCCGTCACACTCATTCGCGATGACTAGGGGCAGGGCGACGGTCGTAGCCCGGAACGACGAATTCTCTGGAGACACACAGGACTAGGGCTCTCTCTCGCGATACTCGCGAAGGTTGCATTAAGGGATCATCGCTAGCGTGAACCGGAGGCTTAGGCGTTGGGCCTGCCTCCCGGGTTGGCAATGTCGCGTCCTCATCACATCTGGCTGACCTGCCTGGGCCTCGTGGCCCTGATCTGCGCATCGATCGCCGCGCACGTGTTCGAGTTCTCGCGTCTCGCCGTCAGCGACGCCGAGGCTTACGCGACCAACGTGGCGACGGCGGCCTCGGCCGGCATCGAGCAGATCTTCAGCAACGTCGACAGCAACATCAAGGTGACCCGGAACATCCTTACCGAGATTCGTGACCTCGACGCCTTCGCGTATAAATTCTCCCGCTACGTCCACCCCGAGCGCCACACGATCCAGATCGCCGTCCTCGACCGCAGCGGCATGCTGATCTTTTCGTCGCTGTCGGCCGTGAAGAGCCCGACCGACCTGAGCGATCGCTCCTATTTCCAGTTTCACGCAAACCTGACGGACGATGTGCTCTACGTCGGTTCGCCCGTGCCGGGGCGCCGGGATATTTGGAACGGGGCCTGGTTCATCCCGGTGAGCCGCCGGATCACCAATCCGGACGGCAGCTTCGGCGGCGTGATCGTGGCGACGCTGGATCCCTATTACTTCGCCAAGGCATTCGACGAGATCGACATCGGCGACGACGGCGCGCTCACGATGATCTCCGAGCACGGCGCCGTGGTGTCGCGGCGCGGACTGACCAAGGACACGATCGGCAAGTCCATGGCGGGCTCGCATCTGCTCGCGCTGGCGCGCTCCAAGCCGCTGGGCCTGCTCGACGGCGTCGACGAGATCGACGGCAAGCGGCGGCTCACGGCCTATCGGGCGCTGGGGACGTCGGGGCTCATGCTCGCCGTCGGCCTTTCGCATGATCGCGCATTCGGTGCGGCCGAACGTCAGGCTGGCCTTGGGGTGGTGGGCGCCGTTGCGAGCGGCGCGATCGTGATCGGCCTGGGCGCTGCATTCGCACGCAGCCGGCGGCGTCTGGACCGCAACCAGGCCCTGCTCGAACAGGCGTCCGCCTCTAATCAGGCCAAGGACGCCGAACTGAGCGCGCTTCAGATCGAAGAAAGCCGCCTTCGGCGCGAGCTCGACCTGGCCCGGGGGCTCGAGGCCTTCGAAAACACGGTGCATATCACCGCCATGCAGATTTCAGCCTCCATCGATCAGCTGGGAGGCGCCTCTGCGGCCCTTTCCAATCGCGCCGGCGAAACGCGCCAGCATGCGGCCGACGTGCTCGGCGTCGCCGAGCGTGCGTTGTCGCGGACCGAGCAGGTGGTCGAGATGGCGAGCGAACTCGTCGCCCTGAGCGAGCGGATCAACGACAGCGCCGCCGCTACGTCGGGGCTCGCGGATCGCTCCGTGGAAGGCGCGCGGGAAACCGACACCGTCGTGCAGGCGCTGGACGCGGCGGCGGCCGAGATCGATTTCGTGGCGAGCTTCATCGCCGGCGTGGCGCGTCAGACGAACCTGCTGGCGCTGAACGCCACCATCGAGGCGGCGCGGGCCGGCGAACGCGGTCGCGGTTTCGCGGTGGTGGCCAGCGAGGTGAAAGCGTTGGCGGAGCAAACCGGCCAGGCGGCGCAGAAGATCGCGGTCCAGACGCAGGCCATCAAGGAAGCCGGCGGGCGCACCGCGCATGTGGTGCGCGACATCGCGCAGAGCATTCACGACGTCGCCGCCATCAGCCGCACGGTGGCGTCGGCTACGAGCGAGCAGGCGAAGTATTCGGCCGCCATCGAGCGGTCGATCGCGAAGGTGCAGGGCGAGAATGAGGGCCTGGCGCTGGCGGCCGAGCGACTGAACGGCGCAACGGCCGAAGCGGAAGCTGTCGTCGCCGACGTGGTGGAATTGGCGAGCGCGCTGCGATTGCACGCCAGCACGCTAACGGCGCAGAGCGAAACGGTATCGATGGGGCTGCTGAGGGCCCAGCGGCAACAAAGCCAGGGCTGAGGGCTATCCAAGAACCGCCCGACGCAAAGGAGCGCGCCGGGCGTGGCTGATCACATCGAGCGATGCATTTTCCGGTGCATCTTCTTGTGCTTCATCTTGGTGCGCGAATGCATCATCGAGCGGCGCGCGCCCGTCTGCATGTTCATGCCGGTGTGGTTCATGGCGCCGGCGCTGCCCTGCATCATGCTGCGCGAACCCGGCTGGCCGGGGGTCGACGACGTGGCGGACTGAGCCTGCGCCATCGCGGGGATTGCGGCGAGCATGCCGACGGCAAGAAGTGCTGCTTTGATCACGAGTATCTCCCTCGAACGACTTCAACGCGTCTCAATGCGCCGAACGGAGGGCGGTTCCGGTCTTCTGCAGGACTGTGCCGTAGTGTGAGAATACGTCGCAGGACGATGATCAAGACGGCGCCATGCCGAACCCATAGTCGCCTACGGCTTCCCATGGGCCGCCGAGATAACGCCAGAGTTCGAGCCCTTCGATCTCGAACTCGAACGGCTGGAACGTCGCGCAGAGTGCGTCGAAGGTCTTTCGCGCCTTCTCGGCCTGCGCCTTGTTCTGCAGCGTGACGTGGGGCCTGTGCGCCCGCATGTCCTGCGGCGTCAGCACGGTGCGCCAGCGAGCGGCGAGGCGCTCGCGCAGTTCAGACAATGCCGGCGTCAGGATCGCCACCTGGACGCCCTGGCCGGTGAACCTCAGATGCGTGGCGCTCGCCGGCATTGGATCGAGCCGCCAACTCTCTTCCGCGAGTTCATCCTCGATGTCGGCGACCTGGTCGCCTGGCAATTGGTGAAACAGCGTGAGGTGCGCCGGCACCTGGTTGCGGTCCGGCGGGAAGTAGGCCCGCCGGCGCGCCTCGAACCATTGCTGCGCATCGGCCGACATCCGCGCCGTCAGGATCAGGGGAGGCGGACCTTTTCGGACCGCCTCCGTGCTGGTGGACTGCTCCTGCATCTGGCTGATCGCAGCTCTGCTCCCGGCGGGTAGGGATCAATCCGGCTGGAAATCCAGGGCCACGCCGTTCATGCAGTAACGCAGGCCGCTCGGCGGCGGGCCGTCCGGAAACACGTGGCCAAGATGGCCGCCGCACTGGCTGCAATGCACTTCGGTGCGCAGCATGCCGTAGCTGCGGTCTTCCGTGGTCTCGACCGCGCCCGGCAGCGGCGTGTTGAAGCTCGGCCAACCGGTGCCGCTCTCGAACTTGGTGTCGTTCTTGAACAGCGGCGTTCCGCACCCGACGCAGGAAAACGTGCCGCGGCGCTTCTCGGTCAGCAGCGCGCAACTGCCGGGCCGTTCGGTGCCATGTCCTCGCAGCACCGCATATTGCTCCGGGCTCAGGATGCGCCGCCACTCCTCGTCCGTTTTCGTGACCGGATAGGCGTGAGTCGTGGCTGCTGCCATGGAAGCCTCCTCGTTTGAACTGGTTGCGGACGAATATAGGGGCTGTTCCCGAAACAGACAGGGGGTCCAAGCTCAAGCTAAGCGGCGAAGACTAGCGCCGTTTTTTGGCAGTGAGATGACAACAAAGGCAAGCCGCCTAGCGTATGGGCAGCGTAGAGAGAACCTTTTCGCACCTGCGAAAAAAGATGTCGGCAAGGTGGAACAAACGTGTCTTACTGCGAGTTGTGCCATCATCTCAGTCCGCGCGCCGCGATTTGGGCTCGCCCATTCCAGATGTGAAGAATGCGTGAACGTATATTGTTCGTCACGCCGGAGTTCGCTGGGTTTGCCAAGGCTGGCGGACTGGGTGAGATTTCGGCTGCCTTGCCGCGCGCGCTGCGGCGCCATGTGGATGTCCGAATTCTAATCCCGGGCTATCGCGAACTCGTCGAAGCCGCCGGGCCAATGGCGGTGGTGAGCCACTTGCCGTCGCGAGGCGCCATTCCGGCGTGCTCGATCGGGAAGACCCAGACGGCCGATGGGCTGCCGGTCTATGTTCTCCTCTGCCCGGAACTCTACGACCGCGCGGGTTCGCCCTATGGCGACCAGCACGGCGTCGACTGGGCCGACAACGACATTCGCTTCGCCCGCCTGAGCCTTGCCGCCGCCGAGATCGCCGGCGCGCATCCGGTGGAGGGTTGGCGGCCCGATTTGCTCCACGTGCACGACTGGCCGGCCGCGCTGGCCCCGGCCTACCTGGCCTGGAACAAGAGCGCGACGCCGTGCATTCTCACGGTGCACAATCTGGCGCATCAGGGATTGTTCCCGCCGGAGCGCATGGACCGGCTCGGCATCCCCTCCCAGGCCTATTCGATCGACGGCGTCGAATTCCACGGCAAGGTGTCGTTTCTCAAAGCGGGCCTGTTCTACGCCAACCACATCACCACGGTCAGCGAGACCTACGCGCACGAGATCACCACGCGCGAGCATGGCTGCGGGCTGGAAGGCCTGCTCCGCGACCGGTCGCGCGAGGGACGCCTCACCGGCATCCTGAACGGCATCGACGAGAGCTGGGACCCTTATACCGATCCGCATCTCGCAGCGCCTTTTGCGGCCGGGCGATGGCGCGGCAAGGCGAAGAACGCCGACAGCGTGCGCCAGGCGTTCGGCCTTGCGGTGTCCCGCGGTCCGTTGTTCGCCGTGGTGTCGCGGCTCGTTCCGCAGAAGGGCGTCGACCTCACCATCGAGGCCGCCGAGTCCATCGTTCGCCACGGCGGCCAGATCGTCGTGACCGGTCGGGGCGAAGCGCATTTCGAGAAGGCGCTGACGGCCTTGTCGGCCCGGCATCCCGGCCATGTCGGGATCTCGATCGGGTTCGAGGAGAAGCTCGCGCGGCGGATCTATGCGGGAAGCGACTTCCTGTTGATGCCCTCGCGCTTCGAGCCGTGCGGCCTGAGCCAGATGTATGCCCAGCGGTTCGGCTCGCTGCCGGTGGCGCGGGCGACGGGCGGCCTCGCCGAAACCATCGAGGATGGCGAGACCGGCTTCCTGTTCGAAACGTCGAGCCTCGGCAGCTTCCTGGGCGCGGTCTACCGCGCGTTCGATGCCTACCGGTCTCGCGCGAGGCTGGAGGAGATGCGCCGCGCCGCGATGGCGTGCGACCGGAGCTGGGCGAACCCGGCTCAGGGCTACGCGCGTCTGTTCGGGCAGGCGCTGAACCTCTCCAAGGAAGCCGCCGCCTGACGGCGCCGGCCCACGACCAGGCGTAGGCCCGGAGGGTTAACCCGTATGCGCCCTTGATCGGGGAGGCGTCCGCGAAGATCGTGCGGCAACCAAAAAGACCGGGTGGGAAGGGCGGCTGCGTGCGCCAGCCGCCGCTCCAGGGAAGCGAATGAGAGCAAACGCCATTTTTCTTTGCGCCGCCGCGGCGCTTGCCCTGGCCTCATCCCCGACCTTCGCCCAGACCGTCTTCTCGCCACAGCCGAGCGGCGGTTGCGATGCGACGTGCCGCGCCGGGCTCGGCCTCGATCCCAGCGTCGGGCCGGATCCCGACGGGGCCGGCGGATTGGGCGTAGCGCCGCCGCCTCCGCCCAGCCCGAGACAGAAGCCCGCCCCGCCGCGCCGCAAACCTGCGGCCGCCCGCGAGGCGCATCCGCGGCAGGCTCGCCCGGTCGATCCGCCGAAATCCGCCGAACAGGTATCGCCGGACCAGGCCCTGGAGGATGCTGCTCCCGCCGCCCCCGAGCCACGGATCCCCGCGCAGCCCCTCGCGCCCTCACGGCCGCGTGCCCAGCCTGCGCCGCCGAAAGTCGTGGCGCCGCGGCGTGTGGCCGAGCCCCCGCGCGTTCCGGAGCCGCCGCGTGTTCCGGAGCCGGCGCGCGCGCCCGCCGCCGCCGCGCCTGCGCCGCCCACGATCACGTCGACCACTCGTCCCAAGGGCACACCCGCCGAGACCGGCGCCGAAGCAGGCGGCCCCTTGGCGGCTTACGTCCTCGTGCGGTCCGACGTGGCCGGATTGGCGCAACTGCAGGGCCGCCGCATCGGGGTGACGCCCCTTGGCGATCGGGCGGCCCAGCATGCCGATGCGGCGTTGCGGAGCGCTCACCTGGAAGGCACGACCCAGGCCGTGAGCGACGCCGACGCGATGAAGCGGCTGATCGGCGGCGACCTGGAAGCCGTGGTGGTGGATATCGACCGGCCGCCGGACGGCCTCAGCGACCTGCCGGTGGAGCGGTTCCGGATGATCCCGATCTTCGCGCCGGGGCTGTAGCGGTCACGCCGCGCGGGACAGCACCATGCAGTCCAGCACCGCGCCATAGTGGCAGGCCGCGGCGGCCAACACGAAAGCGTGCCAGATCGCGTTCTGGAAGCGCAGGCTTTCCCAGACGTGGAAGATGACGCCGAACGTGTAGAGCAGCCCGCCCGCGCTGAGCAGCCAGAGGCTCGTGGTCGGCAGCGCCATGGCGAGCGGCTCAAAGGCGAGCACGATGCTCCAGCCCAGCGCCAGATACAGCAAGATCGACAGGCGATCGAAACGCCCCGGATAGAACACCTTGAGGGCGGCCCCGCCGAGCGCTCCCGTCCAGACGATCGCCGAGAGCGCCGCCGCCCAGGGGCTGGCCTTGATGGCCGCCATGAACGGCGTGTAAGTGCCGGCGATCATCAGGTAGATCGTGGAATGGTCGGCGCGCCTCAACAGCCATTTCAGGCGGGACGGCGGCGTCATGTTGTAGGCGGCCGAGCAGGCCAGCATGGCGACGAGGGCGGTCGCGTAGACGGCGACCGAGGTGATCTCCAGCGGCTCGGCTAGCCCGACGGCGAGGACGACCAGGAACACGGCGGCGACGAGCCCCGCCACGACGCCCAACACGTGCACGCATCCATCCGCCACCAGCTCGGCGGCGTCGTACACGCGCGTCATATGCGCAGGTCTGCCGTCCATCCCGCCCCCTTCGCGAAGTCGTTCGCAGTCGAACGATGTTTCAACGCTCGGACAGGATTGTGGATCCAGGATGACGCGCATTCGAGATGATCAAATGGGATCGAGCGCAGTCACAAAGCAGAAAGCCCATACGGCTGAAGGCTGAGGCCTCTGTGCGCTGGCGCGCCGAGGCGATTCGACTCTGGCTTTTTAGAAAGTCTATACTCCCCGCAGTGAAGCGCGCTTCAATTCACAGAAAAAGAACAGGGTCGAAAGTGCGAGCGTATCTGATTGGAACCAAACGGGTCGAAGTCTACGAAGCTGCGGAATTGCGGCCGGACGACTCGGTGGCGGTTGAAATCAACGGCGACGTCCTGTGCTACGTCGCTCCTCTGGACGCCTGGGACGCGGAACGCTGCATGACGGAGGCCGCGCAGCGCCACCTGCGGCTCAAGATGATGCACCGCGCCGATGACGGCAGCCTGCGCTTTCCGAAAGTCAGCCTGTTGGAAAAGAAGAGTTCGGCCGGGCTCGAACAGGTCTTCCGCCTGAGCCTGCTGAAGCGAGCGCCCCGCCGCAAGGCCGCCGCACCCGCCGCCTGAGCTCAGTCCTCGCTCGCGGCCGCGCCGCCCTGGCTGGCGCGGCCAGGGCGATAGAACCAGTGTCCCTCCGTTTCGATCCGCGCCACGATGGCGGGGTCGATCTCGGTTTCATGCACCTCTTTCACGAGACGCCACTCGCCGGGCGGCAGCGTCGCTGCGCCGGGGTCCCGGCACACCGCCAAGGAGAATTCCTGGTTAGTGAAGAGATAGAGTGACATGGGTTGTTCCGCCTCGCCGCCGCGCACAGGTAATGCAATCCGGCGCGGCGAGTTGCGCGATTGGAACGAAAGCTCTTCGCGGGGCTTCCAGGGTCATGACGATCTTCTTCACAAGCGACACGCATTTCGGCGACCCGCGCGTGCTTCGGATCGACCGCCGGCCATACGGATCGCTCGACGAGCATGACGAGGCGCTCGTCGCACGATGGAACGCCGTGGTGGGACCCGGGGACACGATCTGGCATCTCGGCGACTTCGCCTTCAGCAAGCCGCCGGGCCGGGCGCAAGCCATGCTGGCGCGTCTCGCCGGCGAGAAGCACCTCATCATCGGCAACAATGACGGCCCAGACACCGTGCGGGCGACCGGGTGGGCGAGCGTCCAGCACTACGCCGAGATGACCGTCGACGGCGTCGAGCTCGTGCTCTGCCACTATCCGTTCCGCACGTGGAACCACATGGGCCGCGGCGTTGTGGACCTGCACGGCCACAGCCATGGCAAGCTGACCCCGATGCCGCGCCAGTACGACGTGGGCGTCGACCCCCAGGATTTCCGGCCCGTCACGCTGGCCGAAATCAAGGCATCGCGCCGCAGCCGGGGAGGGCGCGCGGCCGCCCCCGCAGGCGCGAGGGCGGCGCGGCCGAAGCGCTTGCCGACAAACGCCGATTCGCCCTGAGGGATCGCCCGACAGATACCGCGCGACACGGCCCGCAAACGCTTGACACCCCCGCCCCCGCATCCTATTACCCGCCTCGCCTTGCGGGGGAGCATCGACCGAACCCCGCACGCCAACGGCGCCGGGGCGGAGTAGCTCAGCTGGTTAGAGCAGAGGAATCATAATCCTTGTGTCGGGGGTTCGAGTCCCTCCTCCGCTACCACCCACCTGATTGTAATCCTTCATCTTTTCGCATCCTTTTCTAGCTGGGCCTGCCGGGTTTGACAGATCCTCAGGAAGGTTTGACAACCTTTGTTCGGCGCTTGTTCAGCTCTGCGTCGATCGACGTGACCACCCCGCGCATTTTCGGCTTGAGGTCGGCTCCCTTCGCATAGTGCCGGGCCATCTCGATCGTGCGCTGGCCGAGCGCATCCGCAATCGTCCGCTCGTCGTGGCCGATCTCTCGCAAGATGACAGCCAGCGTGTGCCGCAGGCCATAGAGCGTCAGGCCGGATCCGATCCGACCAGTTCCTTCGAGCTCAAGCCGTACCTTGCGCCAGGACGCCCGAAAGCCGCTCGTGGTCCAAGGGCGGCCATCGGAGTTGGCGCAGAGCGTGATCGCATCGTGCCGCGGCGCCGAGTCGAGGAGCTCAGCCAATGGGGCCGGGACGGGCCAGAAGATCGGCTCCCCGGTCTTGGACCGAGAGGACGCGATCTCGCCTCCCTTGTAGAACGAGCGGGGCAGCGACATTGCGTCCTTGGGGCCGAGACCCGTGTACATCATCAGGCCGATGGGGACCTTGATGTGAGCCGGCGCTGCCGCGAGGACAGCCTCGCGCTCTTCATCGCTCCAGGGGCGATTTGCCTCGGGCGTACCCTTCTTTCTCCGGAGGTCCTTGATCCCCGACGCAGGGTTCACGCTGTTTCGGCCGAGATAGCCCCGCTCGTTGCCCCAGGAGAACACCAGGGACAAACAAGCCTTGACGTAATTGCCGAAACGGCGGCCGCGCTTTGCCGCGGCCTTGTCTCGGATCTTGACCACCAACGGCTTGTCGAACCGCGCAAGAGCGGTGTCGGCAATGGGCTTCAGATAGTCGAAGACGCGCTGATAGTCTGATCGGGTCTGGGCGGCCAAATCGGTGAAAGCAGGAGCTCCGCGGTATTCGGCGATCAATTGCCCCAACGTGCCCGCCCGAGGCGTCGCCTGGGCAATCGACAACTCGGCAATACGAGAGCACTCGGCGAAGAACTCTGCCGATCCGAGCGGGGCTTTCTCCAGGTTAACAGACACGCGGGTTTTACGGTGGTAGCAGCGCTGCTTGCCGTGCCGATCCTTGAAGATCTGAAAGCCCTTCACGCGGACGATGCTCATCCGAGCCTCGCAATGATGTCGTCGTCCTCTCCTCCGGCGCCCGCCTTGAGGCCCTCGATCCACTTGTCGAGATCGTGTACGTCATAGAGCAGATCGCCGTCCGCCATCTTTACCGGCGGGACCGGGCACTGCGCCTCGAACTTTCGAGCCGAGCGGCGGCAGTAATGAGCAGCCTCGGCCCGCGTGAGGAGTCGAAACGGCTGAATACGGAGATTTAGCGTGGTGCTGGCCATCACGAGCGTCCGTTCAACTAAACCTTGGAATGGTGACCTGCCTTGAGTCGGTCGATCTCAGATCGTTCGACGATAATGGGTGATGTTACGCCACCGAGCTTTTTAGCCTTGAGGCGGCCTGAGCTGATCCAGCGGAGGATGGTCTTTTCAGAGTATCCGAGGACCGCAGCAATCCGCTTCGCGCCACGGATAGAATGGCTAGTCGGCATTCGACACCTCTAGTCCAAGTGCGCGACGCTTCATCTTGCGGACAGCAAGAGTCACGTTCAAATCCAGGACAGAAGAAGCGTTCCTCAAGGAAAAATCGGCGCGTTTGCGGGTGATTGCGTCTTTAGAGTCGATCCGATGGACAGTCTTCCCGTCTCCATCGATCTGCGCGAAGGGCCGGTAGCGGAAGCTAAGGGCTGGAAGCGGCAAGCTCGGATCCTGAATTCGCCGGAGAAGTGCTTTCATCGACTCGTAGGGATCGGGGTCGGGGATTTTTCGGAAGGCCCACTTTCCGTCTGCGATCAGAAGATGCTCGTCATATCGCTCGAAGCTTTCAGCGAACCGAGTTGCTGGTGCATAAAGGCCAAGCGGATCGATCTCCCCGTAGTAGATGGGCTTGTTGTCAATGCGAGTCAGCTCTAGATTTTCCAGCCCGATATGCGTCCGATCAACTATCATCGTTCCATCTGGCGTGTTCGGCTTAAATTCGTCTGGTTGCAAGTAGAGAACATTCCCGGCGGTCGGATCGTTATTTTTGACATCTCTGCAGCGATAAACATAGCGGTTCCAAACGAAATCAGGAACGCTGTCGTTCTCTAGCCACCCACCTTCAGGATCTACTTTAGCAAGCCACTCCCATGTGAGGGGGCTAACAACGAAATCGATGATCGGTGCCACGTCAGTGGCAATAAATGCATCGGCTGAAATGAGGTTAGCAATCAACTCGAACTGCAGACCGCTTCGGCTGCCGGCGGCGATGATGGCGACGCCGTTCTTCGTAGTATGTCCAAGCCGCCGTGTGCTGTAGCTGCCCCGTCCCCCGCCAACGATGCCGTTTCGCATGCTCGGGATATTCAGGACCAACGTGACCGCTCGTGGCGCCAAGCCCGTCCACTCGGCAATCTCCTGGTCGGTGATCCTTCCAGTCCACCATCGGCAGGCCCGCGCACGTTCCATCGATTCGTTCTCCGTGTTCAAATGACGTAGAACGTTTATTGGTGTCGTGCAAGCAAATCGCGTTCTGCGTAATTTGCTGCTGTGGACGGCGTCGCGGTTCAGTTTTGTTGGCCGCCGCTTCGCGCCCCGATCAGGCTCTCTAGGAATGCGCGCGCGCAGGAATCCGGCCAGTCCAAGCACTCCTCGGGATCTTCCCAAAGGTGGCTGAGGTGCCAGCGTTTCAGCACGTCTGCTTTCAAGGAGATGGCTTCCACCGTCGCCGGCGGGAATGCGGCGATGCGTTCGGAGAGACCCTCGCGGCGATCGTAAGCGGCAGTGTAGGCCGCGAAAGCTTCAGAGTGGTCGGGCGTAGAAGCAGCCAATTCCCGAAGCGCCTTATGAGAGATCGGCCGTGTCGCTTTGACCGCGGCCATAAGCACCCGGTCTGCCGCGTCGTAGCCTTCAGTTCGATGTGCGCCCGCAGAAACTCTCGATGAAGCGTTTGGAGCCCAGCAGGCTCGTGCCCGCCGGCCGCCACGATCGCGGCCAAAGTACCGCGTGAAATCTCGTCAGGGCGCGTGGTATCGTTCCCGAAGCCTGGCATCGAGATCACTCCTCGTTGTGGGTTAGGGCTGTCGAGGTGCTCCTACGCCTCGGCGGTCCATCGCTTCTCTGTTATCACGGTTGCAGATGGCTGATCAAACTGTGTTAACACGGAAGAGGCGCGGTCCTGCTCCTACGGGCAAAGGGACGTTGGTGGGCGTTCGCTTGCAGCCGTCTGCATTGGAAAAGCTCGACGCGTGGCGCCAAACTCAGGACGACGAGCCCTCGAGGCCCGAGGCCGTGCGGCGCCTGGTCGAGAAGGGGCTTGGAATCTGATGCGTCCGACCTTGCTCATCTTTGTGGGAGCTGCAGCTGTCGCGATCTGGGCGGGCGGCAAGCGAGCTCAGCACGCAGTGATGGTCACCTTCAACGAAGGAATTTCGTACACGATAAACCCTGACTTGAGCAGCGATGAACTCACGCGCCGCTCCCGCGAACGGGCGTTCTACGGTGCCATCATGTACGTCGCGATCGGCTGCATGATCGCCGCGGGCGTGCTCGACAGCGTGTTGATGTGAGTATGGCGGCTGGTCGAGAAGGCGCTTAGTGATGGCGCCCGATTGGAACCCGCTCCTGCTAGAGCTCGCTAAGGGATTACCGACCGCCTCAATCTCTCTGTTGGTCGGCTTCCTGGGCTGGGTAGTCGCGAACCGGCAGTCCAAGACGGCTCACCAGAAATTCGTGATGGAGATGTTCGACCGCAGGATCGCGGTCTATGATTTAGCGGCCGAGGCGATGACGGAATATCGGCGCGGCCGGCCCGAGGAGATTCGAAAGTCGCAGCAACTCCTTCTGCAGGCGATCAATCAATCTCGGTTCCTCTTCGGTCTTGAAGTCACGGATCATTTGACTGAGATGCTGGCCGCGGTGGGATCGGTAGAGCGCGCGCAGTCGCTTGCGCAGAGCAGTCCGGCTATAGCCGAGCCTGCAATCGAGATCGCCAATCGGTCGATTGACGCGCTTTCTTGCGCGATGCCGAAGCTCGTGAATCTCTGCGCGCCATACATTGGCATGCACGAGAAACTTCGCTGAAGTCCATAACGATCCGGGTAAGCGCACCCAACATATGCGAACGTCCGAGGAGCACCGATGTTCGGAGACAAGACAACGATCGTGGTCGGGGCTGGGGCGAGCAAGGAA
The DNA here is from genome assembly GCF_056400925.1 of Alsobacter sp. P4_H11. NCBI lineage: Bacteria > Pseudomonadati > Pseudomonadota > Alphaproteobacteria > Hyphomicrobiales > Alsobacteraceae > Alsobacter > Alsobacter sp. P4_H11. The sequence continues at coordinate 131,687 of NZ_JBFUKI010000012.1, read as the reverse complement.
TATGGATTTCCGCTAGGAAGTGAGCTCAAACTGTCAATCGCAGCTAAGCTCGAAGTCACAGATTGTGGGGGAACGAGCTCTTTTTCCGGAGAAAGTCGAATCTGGGAAGCGTTGAAGCGCTACGGACATGAGGAGGGTCACTCCGAAAGTGAGCTTCTCGACGCGTGCTTAACGATAACCGGTGCCCTGAGCGTCCATCCTTCGATTGATCAGCTGATCGAGAGGTACGACGACAAACCGGCGGTAAGTTTCGCGGGCAAGCTCGCGATCGTGAGTTGCATCCTGGAAGCCGAGGCTAAGTCGGCTAGCGAGAGCCAACCAGACGCCGAGCGCTGGATACCATACTTTGTCGAGATGGCTACCCCTGGCATCTCGCGCACGCGCAGGCGTGAACTGTTTTCGAATGCGGTGATTGTATGCTTCAACTATGATCGGTGTATCGAGCATTATCTGCCCGCGCAGTTAAATCGTTTTTTTGGCAGCGATATCGATATGACCGACGTCGCTGATTCTTTGCAGATACTTCGTCCTTACGGCAGTTTGGGTAGGTTAGATGGAGCTGATGGTCTGGCTTTCGGCGATACTACAACTAGCGCAGAGCGGCTCTATCGAGCAGCCAAGCTTATAAGAACATACAGCGAGCAAACGGAATCAGGACACTTAGAGGCGATTAGAAATCATGTAAATAACGCTGATACTCTGATTTTTCTTGGATTTGGATTTATTCTGGAAAATATGAATTTTCTGTTCAACAACAAGAAGAGCAATGCCCGCCGGTTTTTTGCCACTGCGTACGGCTTTACTTCAAAGCAACAACAGGAAGTTGGAAATTCACTTACGTCCCGCGTCACAGTACTCGACGGCTATCGAGCAGAGAAAGAAAATTGTTCGTGCTTTCAGCTTCTCAATGAGTACAAATTCTTTATTGTTGACAATCCGTTGGTCCGATCATTGAACCACTCAGATCAACAGGTCTGAACTAAACGACCGGGTTCGCGAACCATGCCGCAGCGTTGACGCAATCAGGCCCGGCGAACGTTCTCGTTGTTGTCCAAAAGAAGCAGCCCGATGAGGGGCTGACCCTTTGGGCATCTATACTGAAAGCCCGGAATTGCTAAGCTGAACCTTCCAGACAGTCGCATTCGGGAGGGGGCCTTGAAGATCGTTGCCGCGGCGATGCTCAGCCTAATCTGGCTCTCAAGCGCCCATGCCGGAATATTCGGCGAGTCCGCGGCCGAACATGTAGCTCGCCTGAAACGTCGCGCGGACGCGTTGGATATCACGATCGGCCAATATCAGACGCTTATGCATAGGTTCACGTCCCAAGGGGTCTCTGAAGACAAAGCATTCGAGGCGATGTACCGCCTCCACAAGAACGTGCAAGCAGCCGTAGGGGCTGTGGAGGCCAGAAGGCAGCAGCGCGACCCGTTCAATACCGGTGTACGCGTCCATCGGGGTGGCGAAGGCTTTTAACCTCACTGCCGGGGAGCGTCGGATCCCCGATATCAGTGGTTCTGAACGGGGGTGACGGGGCGGATGAGCCAACACCAAGCCGTCATGACCCGCCGAACTTCGTCGGAACGCGAGCCCGCTTGACGTAACCGCCGATAGTCTGTGCTATGCGGTAGAAACGCTTAGGACTGGCGCTCGCACATGGAATCGAAGCTCAAAGTAACTGATGTAAATGAAGAAGTGTCATTCTCCGAAATCCTCAGCGGAGACAACGTCATAAACATACCGTTGTTTCAGCGGTCTTATAGGTGGACGGATAAGAACTTCGCTGATCTCTGGGCGGATATGCAGGAGATTTTAGACGGAAAGGTCCCAGCCCAATTTATGGGAGTGTTGGTGACAGTTCCGCAGGCTAGCCAGTTTAATAAGCCTAAGCTTTTCGACATCGTGGACGGGCAACAGCGGTTAACAAGCGTATATTTATCTTGCCTTGCTGTGGCCGAGGTGCTTGCCGAGAACGGAAAAGAGTTTGTTTCGACGGAAATCGCGAAAAAAGTACTGCTGAACAGGCCGTTTTCGTCTTCGCTTCATAACACCAAGATTATTCCAGCCTATGGAGATCGAAAGCAATTTGCTGCGATCTGGCAGAATTATTCCCGTCATATAAGCAAATTCGATGAGGCGCAGAAAGCGGCCAATGACAAGGCGGGCAACAAGCATACACCAGCTTGGGAAGGCGTTGGGGAACCAATGCCGCCGCCGCCTTCAGGCGATGCTGAAGGACTAATGTCCAAGCAATATCGTCGACTCAAGAAGATGATGTCTACTGAATACGCGACAGGAGGCGAGCCTCATATCTTGGAAATTCTGAATGTCTTGATACTTAAGCTCAGTTTCGTCATGATTGCGCTCGTCGAGCCATCTGCAGCACCGAAAATATTCGAACGGCTAAACGCTCGTGGTGAAAAGATCACGACTGCGGACCTGGTGCGTAACGAGATATTTGCGCGAAGTTCAGACGACCCTCTAAACGCACACCACATTTTCAACAGCAAGTGGGAGCCCTTCGTTGCAAAATTCTCGCCGACAACTCCACTGGACAGCTATCTCTTTCCATACGGTCTGTGTTTAAATAGTTCAGTTACCAAGTCGGACCTGTTCAGAACCCTTAGATCGCGATGGAATCAGTTTGGAACAATCACACAAGTGCTGGATGATCTGAGTCGCTATATGAAAACATTTTTTGCGTTGTCTGTCGGTGAACGATTCCAGGGAGACAAGATGCTGGTGAATGCGTTGTTGCGACTGTCGCAGATGCAGGCACCCTCCTCCATTTACCCATTCGTCTTCAAGCTCGTGGAGGCAGTCGATAACGAGACGCAATCAGCCGAGTCTGCGGTTGAGGTTTTGGAACTTGTGGAAGACTTCTTGTTCAGACGATCCGTTTGTGGGTATGAGCCAACAGGATTGCATGCGGTATTTAAAGGTATGTGGGCTGAAGTTGCTGTGAATGGTAGTGCGTCGGTGGCGGATTTGCGCGCTGCTATCGCAAAGAGAAGCACAGTCCCATGGCCAACCGACACAGAATTTGCTGACGCGGTAAAGCATGGCGATCTGTATCGGCGCACGGTTAGAACTTATGCGCTCTCTGAGTTTGAGAATTCAAGAGAAGGCGAAACTCCTAAAGAGACATTTTGGATAGAACACGTGATGCCGCAAAAGCTCACGCCAGAATGGAATACACAAAAAGAAGTCCACGAAAAATGGGTTAATACCTGGGCAAATCTGATACCGCTAACTGGTGCCATGAACCCAGCGCTTGGCCAAAAGATTTATTCGCAAAAGAGTAGCGAATACAGCAACTCGATATTTGCCACTCCGAGAGAGTTGGCCGTGAAGTTTGCACAGTGGGACGAAGGGGCTCTTGAGGAACGCGCCACTCAGATCGCTACATGGGCGATTCAGCGTTGGAGCAATGGTCCTCCCTAAACTGTCATCCCGCAGCGTTAGATTATCAACAGTCCATTCGGACGGACCACTTGATTTTCGTAGATCGATCCACCGCTGCCTCCGGTGCCGGCGCGGCCCACGGCCATTCCAGCGGCCACCACAGCGTCGATCGCCTGGGTGCTCTTGCGCTTGGAAAGGTACGGCAGGCCCGTGTCGCCGATGATCGGCACGGCGTTCTGAACGCACCACCGCAGGACGGGATGGCCACCGTGACGAAAGCGCCGGCCGATGACGGCCTTTTGCAGTTCGTTGTAGTAGGGGCCCATCACGAGCGGCTTCTGAGGGCACTCCACAGCCGGAAGGTCGTCGGCCAGGAGGCTGCCCATAAGCTTGGCCGCGAACTTCGGATCGAAAGCCATCTCCTGCACGTCGAAGCGCGCCCAGATCTCTCGCAGTTTGGCCTCGATCACATCGTCATCGATCAAATCGCCGGGAATGATTGTCAGGTCGCCATCGGCGCGCCACTGCCGCCAGGGCACGTGCGGCAACTCCTCGCACCGGCGCTTGAAGGCCGTTTCCGGCAGAAAACACCAGGTCAGGACCGAGAAACCCCCATCGCTGTTCACGAAGGCCGCCACGATCGCAGTCAGGTCGTAGGACTTGGACATGTCCACGCCGATCCAGCACGGGCAGCCCTCGAACTCGTCGGGATCGAAAGGCGCGGCGGCCTCGTCATAGACTGCCATCTCGACCCATCCTGCCACCGAGCCATCGGCCCAGACGTTGAGGTGGGTCTGCTTGAATGCCTCCCGCAGTTTCGGCAGTTCGCGGGCAAGCTTGGCCTCGGACCGAAGCTCCGCAAGATCCGGGAAGCCGTCCGCCATGCCGGGGTTCACGGCAGCCCAGAGCGCCTCGTCGTCCCAGTTCGCCTGGGGGTCGGCCTGGAACAGGATGGGCAAAAACGAAGGATCTTTGGACGGGTTCTGATGGCACTTGAGCGCATACTGGAACAAGTCCCAGCAGATGCCCTCCGGACGCTCGCCGGCCGTGGTGATAATGACCTTCAGCGAGCCCGGCACTTTCGATGCGCCGGTGGCGAGTGCGCTCCACAGCGAGGTTCCGCGCCAGACGTGCAACTCGTCGGCGAGCACGAAAGACGGCGTCTTGCCGTGCTGGGCATCGCCTTCGGCCGAGATCGCCACATAAGAGCTGCCGGACTTCGGGTGCTCGATCCTCGACTTCGTGTCACGCAGCCGGGTGGCCGCGAGGAGCCGCTGGTCGCCCAGGATCATGTCCGCCGCCTCATCGAACGCGAGACGCGCCTGCGTCCGATCGCTGGCCGCCGAGACAACCTGACCACCGGGGCGCTGCTCCGGTCCGATGGTGTGGCCGAGCGCCAGCACCGAGGCGAGCGTCGTCTTACGGGCGCCGCGCGGCAGCAACGCGAATACCGTCGAGACCTGGCGCCGTCCGGTCGCGTCAGACGGCCCATAGATGCGCTCGATGATGCGGCGCTGCCACTTGGATTGCAGCGGGCGTCGGTCGGGCCCGTCCGCCTTCGGGTGCTGAAGCAGATCGGCAAACCGCAGCATCCGTGCGGCGCGGCCATGCGGATCCGGAATCGGCTCGTCGCTAAACGCCCAGGTCGGAATAAGGGTCGGCATAGCCTTCCTCTCCCTCCGGGGCCTTGCCGGCCTTCATGCGTGACGCCGGCGTGAGACCGATCTCGGCAGCAAGCCGCCGCATTTCGGTGAGCGCCTGGAACATCGTCTGAAAGGCGGGGTGGCGCTTCCCGGCTTCGGTGGTGTCGCCTTCTCGGCCGATGGTAGCTTGCGAGCGCTGCACCGTGCCGGCGGCCAGGCAATAGGCTTCGACCACCGCGATGTCGGTGTCAGTCAGGACGCGGCGCTTGATGAGGCTCGGCAGGACACGTTTCCATTCGGCCTTTGCCTCTTCGGGCAGCCAAGCCGGCGGCCGCGGCACGCGCGACAGGCCGCCCTCGATCGCCTGAAGCATGGGTTTGCGGCCGCGCATCAAACACCCCCGCGGCTGACTGCGCGACCGAACCCGCCGTCATACTTCGCCGTCTTGCGCGAATGGCAGGGGTGGCACTGCGGCTGCCAGTTCTTGCGGTCCCAGAAGAGCTTTTGATCGCCCTTATGGGGGGTGATGTGATCCACCACGGTCGCCGGCCGGCCGCAGGAGCAGAGCGAGTGAGCCGCGAGGTACTCGGCGCGGGCGCCCTGCCACTTGGTCGTGTAGCCCCGCTCGCGCGCGGATGGTCGTGCAGCCTCCGCCAGGCGCTTTGCCTTGGCGCGACACACACAGGTCGTCCCGACCGTCACCACCAGGCCGCAGGAGCAGATACGCCGCCTCATCGAGCCTCCGGCACGCGGTAGGGATCGAGCAGCGGCAGCACGTCGCCGAAATAGGACAGGGACGCCGTCCGGCCCGCGAAGAATTCCCACCGGCCTACGCCGGCGATCTCTTCGGCCTTGAGGTTGGGGTGGCGCTGGCCGAGCGCGTAGAGAGCTGCGCAACCGGACAAGGCGGCCTGTTCGAGATCGTCAGGAAGGTCGGCGCCCTCGTCCCCCGGGAGCACATAGCCCGCCGTATAGGTCGCAACCACCGTGCTTCCGGCTGAACCGATGCAGCCATGGAAGATCAGCCCGATGGTCCTGTCGCAGAGGAGGCCATCGAGATCGACGGCATCCCCATTGACGGTGAACGCATCCAGGCTCGCGACCGGAAAACGCGACAGCAGGAGCTCGCGAGGCGAGTGCCGGTGCACCCAGGTTTCCCGCACCTGCTCGGACGCGAAGGACCGCCCGCAGTAGATGGCGATCCCCGCGCTCACCCGATCGATGAGGGCCTGGAGGTCCTCATCCGAGGTGGCGACAGCCGCCGCCGGCAACTGAAGCCGCAGCGCGGCTACAGTCGTCAGGCGTTGATGGGCGGCAGCTGATACAACCTCGATCATCGCACTTCCCCTCGCTCGGCCTCAGGTGGCCGAGATCTTCAGCTTCACGAACCGGTCAGGGTTGGTGACATCGCCGCCGACGCGCTTGCGGGCATGGAAGCGAACCTGCCCGGTGGTCGCGAGGCTGTAGGGGTCGCGCAGAACCGAGAGCGAGATCCGGTCCACGATGCGATAGCCCTGAAAGTCGCCGAACACGATGGGGTAGGCGCCGGCGCCAATGTCGGGCATGTCGATCGCTTCGATGATCGGCCGGCCTAGCAGCGTCACGGGCGCGCCCTCCGCCAGGGAGTCGAGAACCAGATAGCGGCCGTTCGAATCCTTGAACTTGCGCAGGGTCGCGAGCGTGTTCCGGTTCATCATCCACGAGCCGTTCTGCGCGAAAACCGCAGGCAGGTCATGGAAGGCTGAGATAAGGGGATCGGCGCTGGGGATGGTCGAAGCGTGCCCGCTGATGCGCTCGGTGAGGCCGCTTGCCGTGAGCAGGCCGGTGGGCTTGCCCGAGCCGTTGCCCGACACGAACGCCAGGCCCTCGGCCGCGCCGAAGGCTTCCGCCCAATCCATCGAAAGCTCGCTTTCGAGGTTGTAGGCGTTGTCCTCAAGCAGCTGGGTCGACACGTCCGTGTAGCAGGCGAGCTCGTACGGAGTGAGCGTAATCTGCGTGAACACAGGCTGCGAGGACGAGCGCGAGCCGGTTTCGGAAACCCACGAAGCCGCCGTGCCGGAGGTGCGCTTGGGGTACTTGATCTCGGCCGCGCCGGTGGTAATCACGCGGGCGTACTGACGGATAGGCGAAAACTGCACGAGGTTCTTGATCAGCTCGGCGCCGAATTCCTCGGGAGCGAGGTAGCCGCCGTTCGCGTCGGTGCCCACCGTGAGGGTCTTGATCTCGTCCGCGGAGAGGCGCTCCACGCCCTTGCGGATCCACTGCCCGAACGACTTGCTTTCAACGCTGGGCTCCTGGGCGCGGCCGGTGACAGCCGGGCGGTTGAGCTTCATGGCGAAATCATCGGCACGATCGTTCGCGGCCTTCAGATCCGCTTCCATCTTGGCCATCTTCTGCTCGAAAGTGGCCTGAAGATCGCCAACAGCCTTCAGCACATTGGCGTCGTCATCCGTGGTGGTGCTCTTGGTTTCGAGGGTAGCGGGAGAAACGTGCTTCATCGGAATGCCCCTAGGTGCGAAGGGCCGCGCGGGCCCGGTTGAGGGCCGCCACAACCCGGCGGGCGTGTTCGGCTTGGTCGGCCGCTTTCACCGCCGTGACGGTGCTCGCGGGGTTCATCGGGAAGGTCACCACCGAGATTTCGAACAGGTCGACTTCCTTCAGGTAGCGAATGCCCTTGGTCCGATCGAAGGTGTCCTTCAGCGTCTTGAAGCCGATCGACAGCCCGTCCAGGGCGCCGGCCTTCATCAGCGCGTAAGTCTCTCGGCCCTTGGCCGTGTCGAGGATGAGCTTGCCGGTGGCCTTGAGGCCCTTGGCGTCCTCCACAAGCCCCGTCCACACGCCGATGGGCTCGTCGGTGGAGTGCTGGAACAGCATTTTCACGCGGCCAGCCGGCCTGGCCTTTAGCGACTTGGCGAAGGCGCCTTTCACGACCACGTCGCGGCCGAGGTCCTCGTTGCCGAACGTGGAGGCGTAGCCCTCGAACGTGCCATCGTCGGCGACGGCCTTGGTGTCGAGAGAGAGCCCCAGGTTCTCAAGCTGCATTGTCGCCTCCGTTCGGCGCCGATGCCGTTGTGTTCGGGTTCAGGAACTCGTCGCCGCCGGCGTAGGGGGGCCGGTTCTCCATCGAGCGCGCCTCGTTCGGGTTCAGCACGCGAGCCGTGATCAGGGACGAGTAGGCTTGCGCCCTGGCCGCTAGGTCTGCGCGCTGGAAATCGTCAACCAGGAACTCGGCGTAGTAGGTCTTGCGCTCCTCCGCGGTCAGCAGGGCCCGGCGCACGGCGCCTTCCCATTGCTTCAGCCAAGGCAGCATCGTGTAGGTCAGGAACACGCGGCCCATCTCCTCGGAGTTGGACCAGGTCGCGCGACCGAGCTCGAACAGGAGGTGCGGCGGAACGCGAAACGCCCGCGCGATTTCGAGCACCTGAAAGGTCCGCAGTTCGAGGAACTGCAGGTCCACCGAGTTGAACGTGATCGGCTGGAAGTCCCCACCGTCCTCCAGGACGGCCGTGCCGCCTGAAGCCTCGCCGGAATGCAGCCCGTCCCAGCGAGCCTTGAGCCGCTTGGCCGCCTGCTCGGAAAGTTGCTTTGGGAATTTCAGGATGCCGGACGGGCGGCCACCGGAGCCGAACAGCCGGCCGGCGTGCCCCTCCTGAGCAAGCGCGATGCCGATCGCCTCGGCTGCAAGCACCACCGGCGATCGACCACACACGCCGTCCAGCGACATGGCCCGAATGTGGATCATGTCTTCGCGGGCGATCTCACGTTCGCCGGCGCCATCCTTGGCCAGGTAACGAGGCACACCGCCTTCGTTGAGGATCTGGGTTGTGCGTGGATCGAGGCGGATGATCTCGCGCGGGACGCCGCGAACCTTGTTCACGAAGGCGAGGCCATTGCCGTGGAAAAGGGCGTCGGTCTGGACCTGGAGTTTCAGGTCGTAGGCTGAGTTCCACTCGTTGGCGTCATCCTTCAGCAGCGCATAGGCGGGGTGATCGTATGCTCGCTCGCGTGTCTCGCCGGTGCGCTCGTACGTGATGAGCGGCAACTGCGCGACGGCCTCGGCGATGGTCTGGACGGCGCACTTCACCGCCGGAACACGCATCGCGCTCTCGGCCGTGACCGCGACGCCTGCATTCGTCCGCGGTCGCGCGCCGAAGATCTCGAACATCGCTTCGCTTGGCGAGGAGATCGAAAGAGACTTGCGCTGCCAAGGCAGCATTGACCTGAAGCGACCGAGCATCGGTATTCCATCGTTGCATAGACAGAATACGCGAGAAATCTAGATCGCAGAACGACACAACATGCCGTGTTCACAAATAAACTACGGACAACTTAGGACAACTTCGGACATGGCGGGGTTGGCGGGGCCTTGTTTGCCCAATTCGCCCGGTGTTCCGCGTCGGACACCCCGGACGGTCCCGCCCCCCTTGGCCAAAGTCGTAAGCCCACCCCCCGTCCTTTCGGTCAGTAGTCGCGCCGGACTTTTGCATTCATCATCTATTCGGATTGTTTCGGGGCTGGGCGATGACTGAGAAAAAAGCGTTCACCGATCGCGAGATTGCTCAAGACAGAAAGCGACGCGATCGAGAAAATTCGGCGAGGGACGGGGACATCATCGTGAGCTGGGCGCCGACGCCTGACTCTATCTGTATGAGCTGCAACAATCCGTTCCGGCAATACCGTGATCAAGGCGAAGGCATCTACCTCTGCGACTTCTGCCTCGGCGATTAGTGCAGCGCTGCGCTCACGTCCACGACCGTGGCGACTGGCTCGCTCTGCTCTGCGGCTAGGGTCACACGGTCGGCAAGGCTGCGCAGGCAGTAGGCCCAGAGCCGCCGGCCCATCGTCGGTGCTCCTATGGCCGTGCCTACGTCCACCATGGCGCAGCTGATATGGGTGATGTCGTAGCCCTCGTTGATCAGGGCAGCGACGTTGTCGGTCAGCTTGGTGAGCAGGACGAGGTCGACGGCCGCGGGCTGGTCGGTCATTGAGTTGCTCACTGATCAGAATGGCGGGTCGAGGTCGGGCTCGAGCCAGCGTATGGGCTGGCCATGCCGGTGCATCGTCTGGGCGGTGTCGCCCTCCCACGGGCCAAGGTGCGGACGCACGGGTTGGGGGCGAACGGGCGGGCCCAGGTTCAAGCGGCCTTGGTGGGCCTGCCTGTTGATGCGCATGGCTTCCGCGTTCTTGCGGATCCGGAAGCTTTCGCGGCGCTTGTAGCGGCTAGCCATGGGCGGACACCTGAAGGCGCTGGGGGTGGCGAAGGGCTTCCGGCACGAGGGTGGCCGGGTCGTCCGGTGGTGGCCCGAAGGTGGCTGGCCAGCTGCCTGTCTGCCGATGCTTCTCGACGAATTTGATCAGGAGGTCGGCGTCGGCCGGCAGCGTGTCCCGTGCTTGGCGAGGCTGGGCGGGAGCAGGCGCGTCGTCCTGCCAAGTTTCGTCGCGCAGCCACTTTCGGGCATGCGACACGAACCGCAGGTCGGACTCCGGCCTGCCACGCCAAAGGCTGGCCAAGCGCTCTGCTCCGGCAATGATCGCCTCGGGATCCGCGCCACGGTTCACCGCAGACACAAACTCCAAGCGGGCAGGCTTCTTCGGGTTCGGACCTTCTCGGCGAGGGTAGGCTCGCCAGAAGCGCTCGAATGCCTCGTCGAGGTTCGCCTTGATCGCCTTCGACGGCTTTGGGGGATTAGAGGGGGTAGTATTTTCTTGAAGGGGGGTGTGGGGGGATTTTTCTTTTGTGACGCCGGCGTCTGGATTCAGACGCTTTAAGACGGTTTCAGACGCCTGGGCGTCTTGAACGTCTGAATTAAGACGCTTTAAGACGCTTTCAGACGCTTTAAGACGCCCCTTCCAAGCAGCGTAGTAGCGCGCGTTGCGATCCTGCCTAGCAGTGCGCGTGTGCTGAGGTGCGCTCGCCAGTCCGGCTGCGAAGATCTCGGCGGCGATGCATGCCGCTTCCTCGGCTGGAACGCCCAACGCCATCAGCCGCAGAACATAGGTGGAGATCTCGCTCATCCGCGTTTCTCCGCCACCACGTTGCAGGCAATCGAGCAGAAGAGCGGCACACGCCCTGTCGGGCCCTGGCGCTGCTTGAGTATCTCGGCCTCAAGCTCCTCTTGAGCGTCCAGCAGCCGGTTCTCCTCCTCCGGTGTTCGATTGGCCTTTCGTTCGAGGTAGTAGCTCTCTCGATAAAGACCGATCACGAGGTCGGCGTCCTGCTCGATCGAGCCGGAATCGCGGAGGTCGGAAAGGGAAGGCCGCTTGTCCTCTCGGCCTTCCACGCCACGCGAGAGCTGCGAAAGCGCCATAACGGCAACTCCCAGGTCCTTCGCGAGCACCTTCAGGCCGACTGAGATCTCGCCCACCTCCATCACGCGATTGTTGCGGTAGCGATCGGAGGGCCGAATGATGCCTATGTGATCGATCACGATCAGCCGCAGCGGCCGGCCGGTCTTGGCCATAAAGGTCTGCCGCCGGCGGGCCCGCGCCGCGATCTGCGCCAGCGTGAGGCCGGGCTGCTGTTCGATCTTGAGCGCCAGGCTGGAGAGACGCTGCCGCGCCTTCCGCAGCCGATCGAAATCTCGATCGGACAGGCCCACGCCCTCGCTAATGCGCCGGTAGGAGAGCACCTCACCACCGTCATCGAAGGCGAGCGCCGCGAGCATACGCTCCGCCAGCTGGGCCCCCGACATTTCGAGCGAGACGAAGTACACACCGGCGCCGCGGAGAGCCGCATTGAGCGCCACTGCAGTTCCGAAGGTGCTCTTGCCCATCCCAGGCCGCCCCGCCGCGATGATCAGTTCGCCCGGCTTCATACCGAGCGTCATCTTGTCGAGGGTGGCGATGCCGTAGGCGGCGCCATCGCGCTTGCCTCCGCTGCGCAGCCGCTCGATCTCGGCGAGTACCTGGTCGGCAGCCTCACCAGCCCCGAGGCACGGGGCGGCGGCGCCGGGCGCGCTGGCAACGATTGCGTCGAGGTCCTCGATCACGGCGGTGGCAATCTCGCGCGGGTTCGCGCCAGGCACCTTGGCGTAGGCCGCTGCATCCGCGGTGACGGTCGTGAGCCGCCTGAGGTCCGCCGCCATCCGCACCTCGGTCGCGTAGTTGCCGGCCATGTTGACGGTGGTGGCAGCGCTGGCGAGCCTGGCGATGTACTCCCCAACCGAAACGCCGCCGAGATCCTGATCCTGGATGGCGAGCCGCAGCAGCTTAACGTCGAAGGACGCGCCCTCGTCACGCTTAGCGCACATCGCCTCGAACAGCATGCGGTGGACGGGCTCGCCGAAGTCCTCCGGGGCCACGAGGCCACGGACCTTGTCGATGGTGCTCGGCGCGATGATTGCGGCGCCGAGGAGGGCCTGTTCGGCCTCGATGAACGTGTTGGGGGAGGCGTGCGCCGTCATCAGCGCACCCCCGCCTGGCGAGCTCGGTCACGCCACCACGCATCCGCGGTGCGACGCTTCATCTCCTCGGTGAGCCGAGCAAACGGATCAGCCGAAACGGCAAAGCTCACGCCGATGCGATAGGGGGTTGCCCGTACCGCTCGATCGCGGGTGCGATCGGCCTTGCAGCTTCCTTGGTTACCCCAATTGCCGCCGTTCCGGGTTCCAGCCGGAGCGGCGGTTTTGCTTTCGAAGGCGCCTTTTTTTGCTCCACCAAGGTTTGCCAAATCGGGCGTAAGTGCTTGATGTTCTGAAGGCAGGTTGACAGGGGAGAGTGATGCAAGTTGTTGATCTGCCATCAACAACCGGGGCATCATAATCCTTGTGTCGGGGGTTCGAGTCCCTCCTCCGCTACCACCGCGTCCTCTCTCGATTGTTGAATAACTACGGCGGCAATAGAAAGTCGCCAGCCGGCTGGTGGCGATGAGGCGTCCGACGTTTCATCTGCGCTTCCGTGAGCAGCTCGGCGGATGCCTGCTGCGCGGGTTACGGCTTTTCGTGTGATGTTCAGCCTCTCTCCCAAGCTTTTCTCTGTTGGCGTTGCTGCAAGCACAGTCGGTGCTTGCCGTCCTGGTTCAGCAGCACGTCGGGCGGCGCCAAGGGGCGCACCATGCTGATCGACTAGATGGCCAAGGTCGATGCGCCAGGGCGCGCGGCGGCTCTCAGCCGGGGGCTGAGCGACCGCCAGCGCGCGCCCTGGGATTATTGCAGCTTCACGCCGCTCTCCATCTGGGCGCCGGGCCCCATGTGGGGACGCTCGGGATCGTGAGTGTGCGTCGTTGTCATCGCGGGCGTCCCGGTCCGACCGGTGGGTCCATAAAGCGCGATGTGGGAGCCCCAGTAGCCGGCGACGAACACCACGAGAGCGGCCGCCAGGGTCGCCGGGATGGCGACGACCCGGCGTTTCAACGCAGGTGCGAAGTGCACTTCCCTCGTATGGTCGGCCGCGATGAGCACGATGATGGCCATGATGAGCGCGTGGCCGACCATGTCGATGCGGCCGAAGGGGTAGACCGCCGCGTTGAAGATTACGAACAACGAGATTGCAGAGAGCCGGCGCACCAGCGGCGTCCAGAGGAACGCGAAGCCCAGCGTGAACTCGGCGACGCCAGCCATGGGAATGAATGCGTCGCGCGGGATGCCGAATGTGAGAAACGGCTTCTCGGCCACGAGGGGGTAGAACCACTCCGGGTAGGCGAACTTCTCAAGGCTCGACCACATCAGCGCGATGGCGACGCCCCACCGCAGCACCTCGAAGCGATGCTTGCGCCATTCTTCCCGGTCCGAAGCGTCCAGCACCAGGTAGGCCGCCACGGCGAGGCCCAGGGCCAGGTAGTCCAGCAGGTGAAACAGGTCGTAATCCCGCAGCGCCAGCGCCCAGAGCCCCACGATGCCGGCGGCCGAGATCGGCATGGTCTTGCGGGAGAAGATGCCGGCGGCGATCAGGAGTTGAGCCCACGAGACCCACTCGGCGGGCGTCTTGAGGTCAGGCGTGAGATAAACGCCGCCGACCGCGAAAATCGCCACGAAAAACGCGCCCGTGGTGACGCGCATGAAGTCATCGGCGCGGGACCAGAGCGGGTCGAAGACCCGGTCGAGGCCGGATAGTATGGCGGCGCCGAATGGCGTACGCTCGATGGCGCGGGCGGCGGCGAAGAACACGGTGACGAGGACGATTGCAGTCCAGAACCAGACGTCTTGCAGGGTCGCCGAGACGGGGCGCGGGGCGGCCCCGACGATATAGGGCGCGAACCATTTGACGTGAGCTTCGGCGATTGCGGGTGCGGCGAACGTCGCCGCTACGGTCGCGATGACGCGGCGTGCGGTCTTGGCCATTTCGGCCTCCATGCTGCGCCCTGCCGGCGCGATTCGGGGGATTTTGGCAGGACCGAAGCAATCGAAGGTCTCGAGGGGACGCCTCAGCCGCCCGGCGACCAAGGATCTAGGCCCTTATTCCCCAGACGGCATCCGTAGATAAGGCAGTCCGTGTCCTTACGGACCCCGCGCGGCTGAACGGAGCCGTCGCCGGACGTCCCTGAGCTTTCAGATCTCGGTGATGCGGCGCAGGCCGATGACGCGCTCCAGGAGCACCAGCAGCGCCAGGACGAGCGCGATCAGCAGGGTTGAGATCGCCGCGATGGTGGGATCGGGCTGTTCCTCGGCGAGGTTGAGCATCTGGATCGGGAGCGTCTTGGTCCAGGCGTTGGTGAAGAAGATCGACACCGCGTAATTGTCCATGGAGGCCAGGAACGCGAAGATCGCGGAGGTGATGAAGGCCGGCGCGAGGTTGGGGAGGAGCACGCGCAGGATCGCGGTCGCGGGCGAGCAGCCGAGCGTGCGGGCCGCGTCGATCAGCGTGAAGTCGAACAGGCCAAGGGCCGAATACAGCGTCCGCACCGCATACGGCATGGTGACGACGATGTGGGCCAGCAGCAGGCTGCCCCAGACGTCCTTGAGCCCCACGGCCCGAAAACCCTGCAGCAGCGCGATGCCGATCACGAGGCCCGGCAGCATCAGCGGGGAGGTGAGGTAGGCGACGACGCCGTCCCGCCCCGGAAACCTCGTCCGCGCGAGCGCGATTGCGGCGAGGCCGCCGAGCGTCAGCGACGTCACGGTCGAGATTGCGGCGATCTGCACCGAGGTGGAGAGCGCGGGCAGGAGGTCGCGGATCACGAGAAGCCGCTGATACCAGCGCAGCGACCAGCTCGGCGGCGGCAGCGTGAAGATCGCGCTTGAGCCAAAGGACACCAGCACGGTGACGACCAGCGGGGTGAGCAGGAAGACCGCGGTCGCGCCGGCGACCAGCCAGACGAGGAGGTTCGCGAGCCTCTCGGTCGCCGTCATCGGCTATCTCCGGCGGCCCGCACCAGGCGGGCGCTGAGCATGACGATGCTGACGGCCAGCACCAGCAGGATGGTGGCCGTTGTGGAGCCGAGCTGTTCGTTGCGCATCAGCAGGAAGGCCCGGGCCGTCAGCGTCGCGAGCGTCTGGAAACGGTCGCCGATCAACAGCGTCGGGATGACGTACATGGCGGCCGAGAGCGAAAACACGATCGCCGCGCCCGAGATGATCCCCGGCATCGCCATGGGCAGAGCGAGCTTGAAGAACCGGTAGAGCGGCGGCGCGCCGAGCGTCGCCGCGCTGGCCTGGAGGTTCGGGTCAATCAGCTTCAGCACCGAATAGATCGGCAGGATCATGAAGGGCAGGAAGACGTTCGCGGCGCCGATCACGAGGCCGGGCTCGGTGAAGAGCATGAGCTGCGGCGCATCCCACACGCCCGTGGCGACCAGCACGGCGGAAACGATCCCGTCGCGCCGCAGCACGATCTGCCACGCGAAGGCCTTGACGATGACGCCCACCGAGAGCGGCAGGATGATGGCGATCAGCAGCCCGGCCTGCACGGCGCCTCTTGAACGCGCCAGCGCGACCGCGGTGGGGTAGCCGAGCACGAGGCAGACAAGGGAGGTGAGGGCGGCGACCCGCAGGGTGTTGCCGATCACGCGCCAGTTGAAGGCGTCGGACAGAAACGCCGTGTAGGCGGCCGTGGTCGGGCCGGCCGGGCCCTTGAAGCTGCTGATGATGAGGATGAGCACCGGCAGGGCGAACACGAGCGCCATGTAGGCAAGCGCAGGCGCGGCCAGCAGCAGCACGGGGTCGAGGGCGCGCCGCGCCTTCATGCGGTTTCCCTCGGGAAGAGCAGCGTGTCGGCGACGGGCCAGTTCAACGCCGTTTCGTCGCCGATCGCGAGGCCGTCGGGAACGCGGTTCGTTTCCACCAGAACGGGCGCGCCGCCGGGGGCGGCCAGATGCAGGTGAACCTTGGATCCCTGGAAGACGATGTCCGACAGCGTCGCCCGGATGGTGTTGAGGGCGGGGTCGGCTGGCCCCGCGCCGATCGAGATCCTCTCCGGGCGCACGGCCAGCAGCACCGGCGAGCCCGGCACGAAGCTGCCCGGCGCGCGCACCGGCCCGGCCGCGGTGTCGACCGCCAGCACGCCCGCGTGGGTGTCGCGCGCCGCGCCGTCGAGGCGCGTGGAATGGCCGACGAAGCCGAGCGCGAACGGGGTGCGCGGCCGGTGGTAGATGTCGCCCGGCGCGGCGAATTGCTCGATCGCGCCCTTGTTCATCACCGCGATGCGGTCGGACATCACGAGCGCTTCTTCCTGATCGTGCGTCACCAGAATGGTGGTGATGCCGATCTCGCGCAGGAGGTGCTTCAGCTCGATCTGCATGGTCTCGCGCAGCTTGCGATCCAGCGCCGAGAACGGCTCGTCGAGCAGCAGCAGCTTCGGGGCGACCGCGAGCGCGCGCGCGACGGCGACGCGTTGCTGCTGCCCGCCCGACAACCCGCGCACGGACCGGGACGCCATGGCGCCGAGGTGCACGAGATCGAGGAACCGCGTCACCGTCGGGCCGATGCTGGCGGCCGGGTGGCCCTGCGCACGCAGGCCGAATGCCACGTTGTCGCTCACCGAGAGGTGGGGAAACAGCGCGTAGCTCTGGAACACCACTCCGACGCCACGCTTGTGCGTGGGCTTTCCGGTGATGTCCGCGCCGTCGAGCAAGACTTGGCCGCGGTCGGCCGCTAGCAGCCCGGCGACGATGCGCAGGAGGGTGGTCTTGCCGCAGCCGGAAGGCCCCAGCAGCGAGACGAACTCGCCCTTGCGCACGGCGAGGTCGACGCCGTCCAGGACGGCTTGCCCGCCGAACGCCTTTTCGGCGCCGCGCACGTCGAGCAGCATCGGTTCGCTCACGGTCGGAGCCCTCCCGCCGGATGGCTTCAAAGCGACAGTTCGCGATCCCAGCGGGACACCCAGGCGGCGCGGTTCTTGGAGACTTCGGCCCAGTTGACCGGGTGGATCTTGAGGTCGGCGAGGCCGGCCGGCGCAGCCACCGTGCCGTTGGTCGGCAGCGAGAAGGTGGCCTGCGTGACCTTTTGCTGAATCTCCGGGCTCAGCAGCATGTCGATATAGGCGGCGGCGAGCTCGGGCTGTGGGCCGCCCTTCACGAGCGCGATGCCGGACGGCATCGAGAAGGTGCCCTCGCGGGGAGCCGCGAGCTCGATGGGCGCGCCCTTGGACTTGCGCGCCAGCGCGACAGACGAGATGGCGCCCATCACCATGTAGGCCTCGCCCTGTTCGAGGAGGTTATAGGCCTGGCCCTCCTGCGTGTAGGACATCAGCACGTTGGGCTTGAGCTCGGCCATCTTGGCGAAGCCGGCGTCGAGGTCGAGCTGCGCTTCCGCCATCGGCTTGCCGGTCTTGAGCTGGGCGGCCGTGAACAGGTTCAGCACGCCCTCGGTGTTCTGCAGCGACGGCAGGATGATGCGGCCCTTGTATTTGGGGTCGAACACATCGGTCCAGCTCGTCGGGGCGGTCGGCACCTTCTCCTTGTTGTAGGCGATGCCGACCCAGGGCTGGAGGTAGTTGACCCACATGCCGTTCATGTGGGTCACGCCCGGCTTCAGCGACGCCGAGTTCGGCACCCGGGCGGCCGTGATCGGGTCGAGAAGGCCCTCCGCCACCGCGATGATCATCACGGGGTCGTCCATCTGGACCACGGACAGGTACTGGCTGCCCTTGTTCTTCTGCATCTTCTCCAGGTTCACCAGCGAGCGGGTGCCCTCGAAGATGACCTTCACGCCATGCTTCTTCTCGAAAGCCGGGATCATGATCTCCTCGGACCACGTCTTCTGGCTCGAGGCCGCGCCGACGACGAGCTCCTTGGTCTGCGCCCGCAGGATCGCCGGGGCGGCGAGGCCAGCCGAAAGTGCGGCCGAACCGGCGAGGAAATTGCGGCGGTTCATGTGCGGCAAGAGCAGGTCGGCCATGAGGGTCTCCGGTCGTGGCGGGTTGGCGGCGCTGCGGGAGACACCGGCGACCGGGATCCACGCCCAGCAAGCTTTGCAACTCACGTGCCATGGGCTCGCGGCGTCCATGGCCGCCGATGCTGGCCCGGCATGGCGGCGTTCAGCCCTCCCGGGCGATCGGCTGCCTGCGGATTGCCCAGCCTGCCCGAACAACAGGCTTGAACTGCGCTGCTGCGCGCGTCAGGTTTCGCGCAATGACCCAGAGCACGAGAGAGATCGCCGTCGGCACCATCACGCCGTCCGGCAACCGCACGGTCGAGAAGGTGCTGCAGGGCCTCTGCGCCGCGCTCGAGGGCGTCGTGCCGTTGTTCACGCGCATTCCGGTGCATGGCGCGACCGCCGCAGAGGCGTCGCCGTCCGGTCCTTACTCCTGGCCAACCATGGAGGCCGCCGCGACGCTGCTCGCGCATGCGGCGCCCGCGGCCCTTTGCTGGAACGGCTCCAAGGGCGGCGATTACGGCTTCGACGTCGATCACGAGCTCTGCGAGCGCCTCACGGCCTGCACGGGCCTGCCGGCCGTGACCTCCGCGCTGGCGACGCTCGACCTGCTGCGCCGCCTCCATGCATCCAGACTAGCGCTCGTGACGCCCTACGTGCCCGCCGTGCACGCCCGGGCGGCGGCCGGCTTCGCCGGAAAAGGCTTCACGATCGCCGGGGAAGCCTGCGCGGGGATCACCGACAACCTCGCCTACGGGGCGCTTGCGGCGGACGAGATCGCGGCGCTCGCCCGGCGCGCGCTGGCCGGGAGCCGCGCCGACGCCGTCGTGTTTTTCTGCACGAACCTGCACGGGGCTCAGGTGGTACCGCTGCTCGAGCGGGAGACAGGCCTGCCGGTGATCGACTCGACCGCGGCGGGAGCCTGGGCCTTGCTGCGCGCCGCCGGCGTCTCGACGGAGCCGCTCGCGCGGTTCGGGCGCATTTTCGCGCTGTGACGCGACCTTACGATCTGGAGACCGGAATGATCCGCCTTGGCATGCTGACGCCGTCGTCCAACACCGTGCTGGAGCCGGTGAGCGCCGCGTTGCTGGCGGGCGTCCAGGGCGTGTCGCTGCATTTCGCGCGGTTCCGGGTGACCGAGATCGCGCTCGACCGGACGGCTTTGGGGCAGTTTGATCCCGAGCCCATGCTCGCCGCGGCGGAGTTGCTGTCGCACGCCAAGGTCGACTGCATCACCTGGAACGGCACGAGCGCGAGTTGGACCGGGCTCGAGGGTGATCGCGCCCTGGTGCGGTCGATCGAGGCGCGCACCGCCACGAAGGCCACCACCTGCGTGCTGACGTTGATGGACACGCTCCGCCGCCACGGAATGACCCGGATTGGCCTCGTGACGCCCTATACGGCGGACGTGCAGGCCCGCATTGGATCGACGCTGGCCGGGGAGGGCGTCTCGGTCGTCGCCGAACGGCATCTTGGCATCCGGGACAATTTCAGCTTCGGCCTCGTGGACGGCGCCGCGCTGGACGGCATGGTGGGCGCCGTCGCGGCCGAGCGGCCGGACGCCATCGTGGTGCTGTGCACCAATCTCGCGGGGGCGGCCCATGTCGCCGGGTGGGAGGCGCGCCTCGGGGTCCCCGTGCTCGATTCGGTCGCGCTCAGCCTCGTCGGAGCGCTCGACGCCTGCGGGCTGGACCGTGCGCGACTGCGCGGCAAGGGATGGCTTTTCGATCAGCCTCGCGGCTGAACCTCAGCCTGGGGGCGCACGGATTTCAGTCGAGCCGACGTCGCATCCCGACGTTCCGGCCATGCGCGCGCAGAACCATCTCGCGGTAAAACGGCTCGAGTTCGCGCGCTGCGGCGTTCGCGGCTTCGCGCTGGGGGCCGAAGGCGCGCGACAGGTCGCGAATTTCGGCCAGCAGAGCGCGCTCGTCCACGGTGGTCAGCCGACCGTCGCGCAGGATCCAGGAGCCCGCCACCATGACGTCGCGCACCGAGGAGCCGTTCTCGGCATAGACCAGCTGGCGGCCGAGATCGTTCAGAGGCGTGAACGCGGTGGTCTCCATGTCGACCAGCACGATGTCGGCGGCGGCGCCGACGCGCAGCGCGCCGATCTCGCTCCAGCCGAGCGCGCGGGCCCCGCCCGAGAGCGCGACCTCCAGCACCTCGGGCGCCGTCGGCCAGGTGCGCCAGTCGGCGTCCGCCAGCGTATGGACGAGGCCAGCGGCCTTGATGGCGTCCCAGATATTGGCGCGGTCATCCGCGATGATCTCGTCGGTGCCGATGCAGACGTGGCAGCCGGCGTCGCGCCAGGCCCGGAACGGCGCGACGCCGCTGCCGAGGCGCAGATTGCAGACCGGATTATGCGCGATGGTCGCCCCGGCGTCCGCGATCAGCCGCATGTCGGCGTCGTCGATCCAGACGCCGTGGATCACCACGGCGTGGCGGCCAAGCGCGCCCTCGTCGGCGGCGTAGCGTACGAGGGAGCAGCCGTAGCGCTCCTCGCCGAAGACCCGCTGCAGCTTGGTTTCAAGGATGTGCATGTTGAACGGCAGGGCGTGCTTGTCGGCGAGCCCCGCCAGGGCGTGCAGATAGGGCTTCGTCACGCGCTGCGGGGCCGAGCAGGACAGCGCGGCGCCGATGCGCCCGTCGGCGGCGCCGTCCCAGGCGCTGATCAGGTGGGCGTATAGGTCCAGCAGTTCGGCGTCGCTCTGGCGCGGCGCCTCGTCCATGCGTCGCTTGATGTCGGCGGGCAGGATCTCTTCCAGGAACGGGTACTTGGCGTATTCGACCACGTTCGGCTGGTCGATCGCCACGCGCGCGCGCATGCCGATGTCGCGATAGGCCTCGCATATGGCGTCGACGCCGTCCGCGGTCGCGATGGGCACGTGGAAGGCGTCGTCCATCACGGCGGTGACGCCGGTTTTCACCATCTCGATCGCGCCCAGCATCGTGCGCAGATAGGCGAGGCGCTTCTGGTCGCCCACGGCCGCGAGCGGCGGCACCTCGTAGAGCATGAACACTTCCAGCGGCAGGCCCGGCACGGCGCCGCGCATCAGGTTCCCGGGCGAATGGAAATGGGCGTTGATCAGCCCCGGCATCGCGAGCCGGCCGCGCGCGTCCACCACGACGGCGCCCGGCGGCGGGTCGAGATCGGGGCCGATCGCGGCGATGCGCCCGCATTCCACGAGGATGTCGGCTCGCGATGACGAGATCACTCCGTTCGCGAGCGCAAAAACTTCGGCGCCGCGGATGAGATGGGCGGGGGTAGGCGCGATCATGGGACGCTCCGGAACGCCTGCGCGAGAGCGGGCGACAAGCCGCTGGTGCTAACCGGAGAAGGCGGCTCCCACCGACGCGCCTCCTTGACGAGGCGTTCGGCGGCGCGCACCGCGCAGGCGACGCCGTCGAAGAGCGGCGCCGGCGAGAGCGGCTGCAGCCGTGCGGCGGCGCCCGCCAGGGCCGCGCCGCAGAGCACCACGGGTGCGCCGTCCTGCGGCATTGCGGCGAGTTCGGCCAGAATGGCGTCGTCCCGGCCGGCGGCGCCCAGATAGGCGGCTGGGCTCATGTCGATGCAGCGCAATTCGTCGACCCTCTCGCGCAGATCGTAGATGCGAAGGAGCTCTTCGTAGAGTGGGAGCGCGCTGGCGCCGAACGTGATCATCCGGACGCGGGGAGCCGTCGCGCAGGCGGCCAGGAGCGCGGTCTCGGTGATGCCGAGGACTGGAACCCCGAAGAGCTCACGGGCGGCCGCCAGACCGCTGTCGAACGAGATCGCCAGGATTGCGGCGTGGTAGGTCCCGGCCAGCTCGGCCAGGAGATCCAGCACCGCATGCGCCGCGACCGCGTTTCCGGCGTGCGTCGTGACGATCTCGGCGCCGAACCGCGCCGTCGCGCCCTCGATCGTGGTTCCGGGCGCGCAGACGCGGCGGGCTTCGGCGCACACCACATCGGTGACCGCCTGTGTGGTGTTGCCGTTGACGAGCAGCAGCCGCATGGGCCTCAGCCCATCGCGCGCGACGGCAGCCAGAGCGCCAGCGCCGGCCAGAGCCAGATCAGCAGCACCAGCAGCAGCATCATGAACAGGAACGGCAGCACGCCGACGATCACGTCCGTGATGGAGCCGGATTTGCGGATGCCCTGCACCACATAGAGGTTCATGCCCACCGGCGGGGTGATCAGCGCCAGCTCGGCCATGATCACCAGGAAGATTCCGAACCAGACCGGATCGATTTTCAGCGCCACGATCAACGGGAACACGATCGGGATTGTGCCGACCACCATCGCGAGCGCGTCCAGGAAGCAGCCGAGGATGAGGTAGAAAACCAGCAGGATCAGGATCATCTGACCGGGCGAGGCATGCAGGCTGCTCACGAAGGCGGTCAGCAGCGTGGGGATGCCCATGATGCCGATCACGAAATTCAGGTAGAACGCCGCCGCGGCGATCAGCATGATCATGGCGGTGATCGACAGCGTCGACAGGAAGCTCTCGTGCAGCATGCGCAGGTTGAGCCTGCCATAGCCGGCGCAGAGCGCCAGTGACACCACGATGCCGAGCGCGGCGGATTCGGTGGGCGTCGCCCAGCCGGCGTAGATCGAGCCCATCACGAAGCCGAACACCACCAGCGGCGGGGCGAGATCGACGAGGCGGCGCAGCTTGTCGGCCAGAGGGGCCGAAGGCTCGGGCGGCCCGGCGAGCGCCGGGTTCCACCGGCACGCGACCACGATCACACCCATGAACAGGGCCGTGAGCACGAGGCCGGGCAGGACGCCGGCGGCGTAGAGGCGGCCGACCGACGTGTTGGTCATCGCCCCGTAGATGATCATGTTGATGGAGGGCGGGATGAGAATGCCCAGCGTAGCGCCGGCCGCGATGGAGCCGAGCACCATCCGCTGGTCGTAGCCGCGCTTGTCGAAGGCCGGCAGCGCCACGGTGCCGATGGTGGCCGCCGTCGCGACCGAGGAGCCCGACACGGCCGCAAACAGCGCGGACGCGCCGATGTTGCTGTGCAGGAGGCCGCCCGGCAATGGCGCCAGCCAGTCCGACAGCGAACGATACATGCGATCCGTGAAGCCGCCGCGCACCAGCAACTCGCCGAGCAGCACGAAGAGCGGCACCGCGACGAGCACGAAGTTGTTGGTCGAGCTCCAGTTCTGCGTGCCGTACTCCATCACGATCGGCGCGCCGAGGTAGAAGGCCGCGCCCGCGATGCTGAGCGCGAACATCACGAACGCGACGTGCAGGCCAAGGCCCATCAGAACGATCAGGAGAACGAAGCCGACGCCCGCGGCCCAAAGGTCAGCCACGGACGACCTCCTCGGCCTGGCGGGCCTCCAAAGACGCCAGCTCGCTTTCGAGCTCGTCATCAACGGTGAGCGGGCCATAGAAGGCGTTCAGCCTGGGATCGCCGGTCGCCAGCAGCCAGACCGCGTGGACCGCGTAGGCGGTCGCGATCACGCCGAACAGGCCGAGGCCGACCACCCACATCGCCTGCGGAATCCACAGCGGCTGTTGCAGGTTCGACGACGTGGAACCGAACTCCAGCGTTTCCTGCAGCACCGCAATGCTGCGGATGCCCGCGAAGGCCGCGAACGCCGCCATGCTGACCATCGCGAGCGTGTTCAGCACGCGCTGCGCGGCTTTCGGCATGCGCACCAGGAACACGTCGACGCGCGTGTGGCCGCGCATCGCCATCGTGTAGGACGCGCCCACGGCCGCCGAGATGGCCAGCACGAAGCCGCCGACCTCATCGATGCCTTTGAACGATGTGTTGAACAGCTTGCGCCCGACGATCTCCACCGAGAGCGCCACCGAATAGAGCAGGATCGTGTAGCCGAACACGATCGCGACGACGCGTGCGACCGGCTCGACGACACGGCTGATGGGATTGACGGGGGCCATGGTCTGCTCCTGCTCGGGTCTGGAGCGTCAGTCGATCTTGAGGCCGCGCGCGGCCCCGACGGTGGCGTTCCAGGTCGCCGAGCATTGCGGGTCGATCTTGTTACAGGCGTCGCGCCAGAGCGGGAGAGCGCTCGCCGCGGAGGCGGCCGCGATCTTGGCGGCGTCATCGGCGGTGGGCGTCACGAGCGTCATCTTGAAGGGCTGGCCGTTCTTGCACGGGCCGCCGGTGTTGCAGCTCTGCGAATCCTCGGTGCCGGTGACGGCGTAGTCCCACATCTTCTGCTCGAGCGTCTTGAAGGCCGCCTCGATCTTGGCCTGCTCGGCGGGGCTGAACTTGTTCCAGTAGGCCAGGTTGATGAAGTGGCCCTGGACGGAGCCCGACACCGCGAGCGGGATGTAGTGGGTGGTCACCTCCGGCCATTTGCCGGTGTTGCCGGAGTTCGGCGAGGTGACGCCGCAATCCACCACGCCGCTGCCGAGAGAGGTGTAGACCTCGCTGAAGGACAGCGTCACCGGCGTCGCGCCGAGCTTCTGCAGCATGGCCGACATGGTGGGGGTGAAGCTGCGGATCTTCAGGCCGTTGAAGTCGGCCACCGAGGCGACCGGCTTGCGGCAGTAGAACACCTGCGGGCCGAAGGGCCAGAGCGTCAGCACCTTGGCGTTGAATTTCTTCTGCAGCCGCTCGTCGAACACCTGCCGGTAGGCGTCGATGGCCTTGCGCAGGTCCGGGAAGTTGGTGGACACGCCCGCGAGGTCGATGCCCTCGAAGAACGGGTCGTCGCGCGAGGCCTGGCCGATCTGCACCGACATCACGTCGAAGGCGCCGGAGCGCAGCAGGCGCAAGGCGTCGTCCGCCTTCACGTTCACGACGTCCATGGGGTTGAAGTTGATGGTCAGCGGCAGGCCGGTCGCGGCGGGCAAGCCGGCGAAGAACGGCCGCTCGATGCCTTCCGAATGCGCCACGCTGGACGAGAAGTTGCCGGCGATCCGCATCGTCGTCGGCGCCTGGGCGGAGGCTGCGGACAGGCTGCCCGCCAGCAGGAGTGCGGCGAGCGCCGCGGGGCGGCTGAAGCGGGCAGGGGTCATGGGTTGGGCTCCGGCTTGGTGCGACGGGTTATGGCCCGGGCTACGCACGGTTCGTGCCAAGGTTAAGCCCAGCCCGAACCGATTGCGCGCGGCTGCGGGCGCTTGGCCAGAGCGCCCCGGATACGATCGCGCCAGCCCATCGTGTGCGATTTCTGCTCTAATCGTATGCAGGGCGCCCTCATTGGGGCGGCTGGTGGAGAAAAGCGCCTACGATCAACCGATGCCGTAGCCCGCGATCGCGACCTCGGCGATGTCGCCGGCGCGCGTCGCCCAGATCCGATCGCGTTGTGCGGCCACATGCGACAGCGCCCGCCGCAGATGCTTCAGCCTGTGCGCCTGCCCGGTGACGTGGGGATGCAGCGAGACGGGGCAGACCAGCGCGTTGCCGGGCGCCTGCCTGAGCATCTCGTCGAACTGGTCGACGATCACGTCCGCGAAGGCGTCCGCGGTCATGCGGCGCACCACGATCGCGTTGGCGTCGTTGGCCTCCTGCGGGTAGGGGACCGACAGCAGCGGGCCGGCCCTGGTGGCGAGCGGGATGGGTCGGTCGTCCGCGCACCAGTCCAGCACGTAGCGATAGCCGGCTTCCTTGAGCAGGTCGGGCGTGTGCTCGCTTTCCGAAATCCACGGACCCAGCCAGCCGCGGGGCGGCGCGCCTTCCTGTTGGGCGATTTCGGCCGTGGCCTCGGCGATCAGGGCGGCTTCGCCGTCCGGCCCGAGATCGGCCTGGCGCTCGGCGTTGGTGCGGCCATGCGCGGCGATCTCGCAGCCGGCCGCGCGAAAGGCCTCCACCAAGCCGGGCGCGCCCTGGTAGACGGCGGCGTTCACCAGCACGGTCAGAGGCAGCCCGAGCTCACGGAACATTTCCAGGAGCCGCCAGGCGCCCACGCGGTTTCCCCATTCCAGCCAGGAGTGGTTCAGGACATCAGGCGCCGGGCTTTGCGGCACCAGCTCGTCGAGCATGCCTTCGCCCCACGCGTAATGTTCGAGATTGAGCGCCGCGTAAAACGCGAGCCCTTCGCCGCGCGGCCAGCGAAAGGGCGGGGCCTCGGTGATCGGCCAGAACGGGTAGCGGTCATGGCTGCGCAGGATCTTCACGCGGGATCTCCTCCAGGGGGCTCCGGCGCGTTGCAGGATCAGGGCCAGACGCCGCTCGCCGGCTGCTTGCCGGGTCGGGGTCGGACGGCCGTTAAGGATTGGGCTGGAGGAGGAACGAAGGACGCACGAATCACTGAGCCGCACCGCCCAGCCTCAGGTCCGAACCACCCGCCCGGCCGGAAAGCGGCGCCCAACGAGCCGCGCATTAACGAAGCCGTGCCCGATCGGGACGCGCCGCCCCGCGCGACTGTGCGGGCGGACGACGCCGCAGCGTTTCTCCCGCCGATTGCCTCGCCCCGCCCGGCGCCCCCATGATAAAGCGGTCGCGTGTAACGACGACGGACTGGTTTGCACCGCGCCTAAACCGGTTCGCCCCCTGAAAGAAAGCTGATCCATGACCGAAATCGACGTGCGCCAGGTCTGCCACCCCGAGGCCGTCCGCTATTTCGACACCGACGAACTCCGCCACCATTTCCTGGTCGAGACCGTGTTCGTCCCGGGCGAAATCGCGCTGACCTACAGCCACATCGACCGCTTCGTGCTGGGTGGCGCGATGCCGACCAGCGGGGCGTTGAAGCTCGAGACGTCCAAGCCCATCGGCCAGAAGACGTTCCTGGCGAAGCGCGAGCTGGCGGCGATCAACATCGGCGGCGCCGGGCGCATCACCGTGGACGGGACCGTGTACGAGATCGGCCCGCGCGACAGCCTCTATGTGGGCATGGGAGCCGACGACGTGCGCTTCGAGAGCGCCGACGCCGCCGCGCCGGCCAAGTTCTACCTGCTCAGCGCGCCCGCGCATGCGACGCACCCGACCCGCAAGGTCGCGCTCTCCGAGGCCCGCATGGTGCCGCTGGGCGCCGAGACCTCGGCGAACAAGCGGGTGATTCACCAGATCATCCACCCCGACGTGTTGCCCACCTGCCAGCTCGTCGCCGGGATGACGCTGTTCACGCCCGGGAGCGTCTGGAACACGATGCCGTGCCACACGCATGACCGGCGCTCGGAGGTCTACCTCTATTTCGACGTGCCTGAGGACCAGCGGGTGTTCCACATGATGGGCGAGCCCACCGAGACCCGCCACCTCGTGGTCGCGAACGAGCAGGCGATCCTGTCGCCGGGCTGGTCGATCCATGCCGGCGTCGGCACCGCGAGCTACGGCTTCATCTGGGCGATGGCGGGCGACAACCAGGACTTCACCGACATGGACATGGTGCCCATGTCCGAGCTGCGGTGAGCGGCGCCATGCAGGACCTGTTCGACCTTTCGGGCCAGACCGCCATCGTGACCGGGGCCAACACGGGCATCGGCCAGGGCATCGCGGTGGCGCTCGCTCAAGCCGGCGCGGCGATCGCGGCGGTCGGCCGCTCGTCGATGGCGCAGACGCAGGCCATGGTGGAGGCGGCTGGGGCGCCGTTTCTGGAGATCACCGCCGATCTCGGCTCTACGGAGCCGGTGGCCCGCATCGTCGCCGAGACGCTCGCCTGGCGCGGGCGCATCGACGTGCTGGTGAACAACGCCGGCATTATCCGGCGCGCGGACTCGATCGACTTCACCGAGCAGGACTGGGACGACGTCATGAACGTCAACCTGAAGTCCGGCTTCTTCCTGTCCCAGGCGGTCGCCCGGCACATGCTTGGCCGCGAGGGCGGCGGACGCATCATCAACATCGCGTCGCTGCTGTCCTTCCAGGGCGGCATCCGCATTCCGTCCTACACGGCCTCCAAGAGCGGCCTTGCGGGCCTCACGCGCCTGCTGGCCTGCGAGTGGGCCGGCAAGGGCGTGAACGTCAACGCCATCGCGCCTGGATACTTCGTGACCAATAACACCGAGGCGTTGCGCGAGGACCCGGTCCGCAGCGAGCAGATTCTGGCGCGCATCCCGGCCGGGCGCTGGGGCGAGCCCTCCGACATCGGAGGCGCGGCGGTGTTCCTGGCGTCCAAGGCTGCCGCCTATGTGCACGGGGTCGTGTTGCCGGTCGACGGCGGCTGGCTGGCGCGATAGCGGCGCGGGCTCCGTCGCCACGCGGCCGGGCTGGACAGCCAAAGCGAAAAGGCGGACGCTTCCTACACGCGAGGCTTCACCTGCGGGTGACGGCCGAGGGGAGGGCTCCATGTCCGGCCAGATCCGCTTCGATGACGGCGCCGCCTACGAGAAGATGATGGGGACCTGGAGCCGCATCGTCGGCGAGCAGTTCATCGACTGGGTGGCGCCCCCGCCGGGGCTCCGCTGGGTCGATGTCGGCTGCGGCAACGGCGCTTCCACCGAACTGCTCATGCGGCGCTGCGCGCCTGCCTCCGTGCAGGGCGTCGATCCCTCGCCCGAGCAACTGGCCTATGCACGCGATCGCGCCGGGGCGGCCGGGGCGGAATTCCAGCTCGGCGACGCGATGGCGCTTCCCTACCCGGACGGCGCATTCGACGCGGCCGTGGCCGCTTTGGTGCTGTTCTTCGTGCCCGATCCCGCCAAGGCTGTCGCCGAGATGGTGCGCGTCACCAGGCCGGGCGGGCTCGTCTGCGCCTATATGTGGAACATCCCCGGGGGAGGGCTGCCGCACGCCGCCATCGGGCAGGAATTGCGGGCCGGCGGGATCACGCCGCCGATGCCGCCAAGCGCGCCGATTTCGGCGATGGAGCCGCTGCGCCAGCTTTTCGCCGACGCCGGGCTGACCGGGATCGAGACCGTGGAGATCACGGGGCAGCGGAGGTTCGAGAATTTCGACGATTGGTTCGCCACGAGCCTGCTCGGATCGAGCCTCACGATCGTGGCCGAGCAGGTCGGCGCCCAGGCGATGAACGCCGTGAAGGAGCGCGTGCGCGGCCACTATCCCGGCGAAGGCGACGGGCCGGTGACGCGCACCGCGCGAGCCAACGCGATCAAGGCCACCAAGCCCGCCTGAGCCCGGCCGCAGGCTGTAATCAGCTGCGCAGCCCCGGCGCTTCCTGGCCGGTGCGGGCGACATACTCGGTGTAGCCGCCGCCATATTGGTGAATGCCTTCGGGCGTCAGTTCCAGCACGCGGTTGGAGAGCGCCGCCAGGAAGTGGCGGTCATGCGAGACGAACAGCATGGTGCCTTCGTACTCGGAGAGCGCCGTGATCAGCATCTCCTTGGTGGCGATGTCGAGATGGTTGGTGGGCTCGTCCAGCACCAGGAAGTTCGGCGGGTCGTAGAGCATCTTGGCCATCACAAGCCGGGCCTTCTCGCCGCCCGAGAGCACGCGGCAGCGCTTCTCGACGTCGTCGCCCGAAAAGCCGAAGCAGCCCGCGAGCGCGCGCAGCGAGCCCTGGCCGGCCTGAGGGAAGGCGTCTTCCAGCGTCTGGAACACGGTGCGCTCGCCGTCCAGCACCTCCATGGCGTGCTGGGCGAAGTAGCCGAGCTTCACGGCCCCGCCGATCGTCACCGCGCCGTCGTCCGGCTCCGTGCTGCCGGTGATGAGCTTCAGCAGCGTCGACTTGCCCGCGCCGTTCACGCCCATGACGCACCAACGCTCGCGGCGGCGGATCTGGAAGTCGAGGCTGTCGTAGATGCTGCGATCGCCGTAGCGCTTGGCGACCTTCTTGAGGCTGACCACGTCCTCGCCTGAGCGGGGCGCGGGCGGGAAGTCGAACGAGATAGTCTGGCGCCGGCGCGGCGGCTCGACGCGTTCGATCTTGTCCAGCTTCTTGACGCGGCTCTGCACCTGCGCGGCGTGCGACGCGCGGGCCTTGAAGCGCTCGATGAACTTGATCTCCTTGGCCAGCATGGCCTGCTGGCGCTCGAACTGGGCCTGCTGCTGTTTCTCGTTCAGCGCGCGCTGCTGCTCGTAAAAGGCGTAGTCGCCCGAGAAGGTGGTCAGCGAGCCGCCGTCGATCTCGACGATCTTGTTGACGATGCGGTTCATGAACTCGCGATCATGCGAGGTCATCAGCAGCGCGCCGTCGAAGCCCTTCAGGAAGGTTTCGAGCCAGATCAGGCTCTCGAGGTCGAGATGGTTGCTCGGCTCGTCGAGCAGCATCACGTCCGGGCGCATCAGCAGGATGCGGGCGAGCGCGATGCGCATTTTCCAGCCGCCCGAGAGCGCGCCGACGTCGCCGTCCATCATCTCTTCGGTAAAGCTGAGGCCCGCCAGCACCTCGCGGGCGCGGCCGTCCAGCGCGTAGCCGTCGAGCTCCTCGAAGCGGGCCTGCGCGTCGCCGTAGCGGGCGATGATGTCGTCGAGCTGGTCAGCCTGATCAGGGTCGCCCATGGCGGCTTCGAGCTCGCGCAGCTCGGCCGCGACCTCGCTGACCGGCCCGGCGCCGTCCATCACTTCGGCGACCGCGCTGCGGCCCGCCATCTCGCCGACGTCCTGGCTGAAATAGCCGATCGTTATGCCGCGATCGACCGCGACCTGGCCCTCGTCCGGCCGCTCCTGGCCGTTGATCATGCGAAACAGCGTGGTCTTGCCCGCGCCGTTGGGACCGACGAGGCCGATCTTCTCGCCCTTCTGGAGCGCCGCCGAAGCCTCAATGAAGAGGATCTGGTGACCGTTCTGCTTGCTGATGTTCTCGAGGCGGATCATGGGCGGGCGCGGCTTCCGAAATGGATTTGGCGCGTCCTATGCCACAGGAATGAGGGCGGCGGCAGGGCCGCAGTGCAACATTGCGGGTTTTCGCGCCTCAGAAGCCGTAAACGACCGCCGGATTGCGCACCAGGATCATGTCGCGCTGCTCGGGCGTCGCCCAATCGAGCAGAAGATCGAGCATCGCGGCGTCGTCCGGCCCTTGTTGGACGGAGACATGCGGCCAGTTGCTGGCCCACAGCATGCGCTCAGGCGCGGCCTGGACGCACGCTTTGGCGATGGCCGCGACGTCGTCGTAGCCGGGGGCGCCGACCCGCGAGACCTCGTAGGGGCCGCTGAGCTTCAGCCATGTGCGGCCTGCGTCCAGCAGCCGGAGCAGGGTCGAGACGCCGGGGTGGTCGAGCGCCGGCGGCTCCAGGAACTTGCCCACGTGGTCGATCACGAGCGGGCAGGGCAGGCCGCGCAGCATGGCCTCGCGCTCGGGCAGGAGGCGGCCATCCATCTGCAGCTGGATGTGCCAGCCATGGGCGGCGATCTTGGCCGCGACGGGCTCCAGGTCGTCCCAGGGGACGACCCCGCCTGGCAGCATTTGGAACCGCGCGCCGCGGATGCCCGCCTGCGTGAGCCGGCGCAGCTCAGCCTCCTCGATGTCGGCCCCGATCACCGCGACGCCGCGCGTCCGCTCCGGGCCGAGCGCCGCGATGGCGTCGACGGTGCAGCGATTGTCGAAGCCATAGGCGGTGGGCTGGACCACAACGCCGCGCTCGAGGCCGAGGCGCCGCTGGACCGTCTGGTAGGCCGCCACGGTCGCCCATGCGGGGCCGGGCGACACGGCCGTAGCTGCCGTCGGGAAGGCGGCGTCGTAGATATGGAGGTGACAGTCGCAGGCCCCGGCTGGCGCCTGGAGCTTCGGGGCGTTAGTCATTGGAAATCCAGTTCAGGCGGGCTTGCGGGTCCAGGCGTCGGCGTTGACGGCGCCCTCCGGGACGGCGCCGGCCAGAATGGCCTCCACCTGCCGGACCGTGTCGAAGGCCTGCGACTCGATCGCCTGCGGGACGAGGCCGCCGGTGTGGGGAGTCGCGACCACGTTGGGCAGGCGCGCAAGCTCGGGCGAGGGCATCTGGTCCGGCGCGCGCCCGACATCCATGGCGGCTCCGGCGATGACGCCCGTTCGCAACGCGTGCGCCAGCGCGGCCTCGTCCACGAGGTTGCCGCGCGACAGGTTGAGAAAGAACGCGTCCCGGCGCATGGCCGCGAAGGCGGCGGCGTCGAAGAGGTTCTCGGTTTCGGGCGTCGCGACCGCAAGGCAGATCACGAAGTCGGAGCGGCGCAGCAGTTCTTCGCGGCTCACCTGAGCGAAACGCGCATCGTCCACGGTCGCGTAGGGATCATGCACCAGCACGGTCATGCCGATCGCCGCGAGGATCGGGGCGAGATGGCGTGAGATGGCGCCGTAGCCGACGATGCCGGCCGTCGCGCCGCTGAGTTGCCGGCCCATGCTGATCTCGGGCGCGCGTCCGGCGTGGTAGTCCGCCGTGGTGCGCGATATGCCTCGGGCGCAGTCCACCATGTAGCCGAGCGCCATCTCGGACACCGCGGCCATGAAGCCGGGCTTGGCGCGCGTGACCAGCACGCCGGCGGCCGTGGCGGCCGCCACGTCGATGTTGCGGATGTCCACCGCGACGCGGAGCATGGCGCGCAGGCGGGGCAGGGCGGCGAAGATTTCGCCGCGCCCTTCGGTCATGCGGTCGGCCACGATGAGGTCGACGTCTCGGGCGGCGCGGATCAGAGCCTGAGCGCCCAGAGGCTCGTCGCCCTCGTGCAGCGTCACGTCGCCCTGAGCGCGCAGCGCCGCGAGGGCGCGGTCGCCGTAATATTGCGCGCGGGCCTGCGGCGTGTGCGTGAGCAGGATGCGCATGTCAGTACCCGAACGCGTGGGGGAGCCACAGGCTGATCCCCGGGATGAAGGCGATGAGCAGCAGGCAGAGGAACAGCAGCGCCAGGTAGCCCATGATCGGCTTGATGGTCTGCTCGATGGGCACGTTGCCGATGAGGCACGCGCCATAGAGCCCCAGCCCGAGCGGCGGCGCGAAGAGGCCGATGCCCATCGCGATCACCAGCACCACGCCGAAATGCAGCGGCGCGATGCCGAGCTGCGTCGCGACCGGCATCAGCAGCGGCCCGAAGATGATCAGCGCGGCCGCGCCCTCCAGAACCGACCCCATGATGATCAGGATGCCGATCGACAGCAGCATGAAAAGCCACACGCCGGTGGAATGCGACAGCGTCACCATGGCTTCGGCGACCATGTGGGGCACCTGCTGCAGCGTCAGCACGAAGGCGAGCGACTGGGCGGCGGCGACGATGAACAGCACGAGGCCGGACCGGTTCGCCGCATAGACGAAGCAGCGCGCCGCCTGCGCGAAGGAGAGTTCGCGGAACACCGCCGCCCCGACCACGATGGCGTAGAGCGCCGCGAAGGCCGAGATCTCGGTGGCTGTGGCGAAGCCGGTCTTGAAGCCGACGAAGATCATCGCGATCAGCCCGAAGGACACGATCGCGCCGAGCCACATGCGCCGGGCGTCGCCCTTGGGCAGGATTTCGGTCGCATCCGCCGCCTTGGTCCCGAACAGGATCGAGACCGCGATCAGCGCCGCCGCCATCAGGCCGGCGGGCAGGAGGCCGGCCATGAACAGCCCGCCGATAGACAGGTTTGCGACGAAGCCGAGGATGATGAGGTTGATGCAAGGCGGGATGGTTTCGGCCATCACGGCCGAGGCGGCCAAAAGCGCCACGGCCTGACCGGGGTTCTGGCGCGACTTGCGGGCGGCCGGGATCAGCACGGAACCTACGGCTGCGACGTCCGCCATCTTGGAGCCCGAGATGCCGGAAAACAGCACCATGGAGGCGACCATCACGACGTTGAGGCCGCCGCGCATACGCCCGACCATGCGCTGCAGCAGCTCGATGAGGCGCACGGACATGCCGTTCGCCTCCATGAGGTAGCCGACCAGGATGAAGAACGGGATCGCGAGCAGCACGAAGTTGTCGATGCCGCGCGCCATCTGCTGGGCGAAGATGACGCCCGGCAGCGCGCCTTCCACCCAGATGTAGATCAGCGCCGCGAGCGCCAGCGCAAAGCCGATCGGCAGGCCGCCCATGAGCGTGAGCACGAAGCCGAGCAGCATGAAGGTGCGCGGGGAGGGGACGGTGTCGGGCGACAGCGCGTCCCAGGCCATGAACGCACAGGCGGCCGCCAGGATCACGATCAGCCCGGCCGCGATGTCGCGCGCGTTGCGGCGCAGCGCGATCTCGGCGGCGAACACCGCCATGCAGGCCGCGCCGGCCCCCATCGGGTAGAACGTCCACTCCAGCGGCAGGCCGGAGCCGGTGGTCTGGCCCGTGGTGAGCCAGCCGAGCCGCAGTGCGTTCCAGGCCGCATAGGCGGCGATGATCGTGACCAGGATGGCGCCGGCCGAGTCCGCCACGCGCCGCGCCGCCTCGGGGAGCTTGTCGACGAAGAAAGCGACGCCCGGGTTCTCGCCGCGCGCCACCGCGCTCGCCGCGCCGAAGAAGCTGGAGCCCACCATGAGCCCGCGGGCCACGTCGTCGGCCCATTCCACCGGCGCGTTGAACAGCGAGCGGGCCAGAACGGAGCCGATGACGACGAAGAGGTCGGCGGCCAGCAAGGCCGCCGCAAGCGCGTCGGTGGCCATCAGCAGGCTGCGCGCGCCGGGCCGCGCAACGCGGCCCGCTATGGCGGCTTCCATGGTGGGTCCTTAGCTCTGGGTGGACTTGATCATGTCCACGATGGGCTTGGCCTCCGGCCGCGCCTTCACGAAGTTCTCGGTCTGCGGCGCCACGCGCTTTCGGAAGGCTTCGCGGTCGCAGTCGATCACCGTCACGCCCTTGTCGGCCAGCACCTTGAGGGCTTCCTTCTCGACCGCGAGGCCGTGCGTGCGGGTGTCGGCGGCGGCCTTCTGGGCCGCGTCCAGGAAGCCGTCGCGGAGCTTGGGCTCCATGCGGCCATAGGTGGCCTCGCTGAAATAGACCGCCAGCGGCGAGAAGTTGTGCTGGGTCAGGCTGTAGAACTTGGCGGTCTCGAAGAACTTGCTCGCCACGATGGTCGGCGGATCATGCTCCAGCCCGTCCAGCACGCCGGCCTGCAGGCCGGTGTAGATCTCGCCGAAGGCGAGCGGCGTGGCTGCCGCGCCCATCAGGCGCAGGCACTCGGTGATCACCGGGTTCGGCAAGGTGCGGATCTTCAGGCCGGCGAGATCCTCCGGCGTCTTCACTGCCTTCTTGGCCAGGACGCTGCGCGCGCCGAAATTATAGGCCCACGCGATCACGCGCAGGTTGGCGCCCTTCAGCAGCGCCGCCTCGATCGGCTTGGCCGCGCCGGCGTCGAACGCCTTGGTCTGCTGCTCGAAGCTGGAGAAAAGGTAGCCGAGATCGAAAGTGCCGACGAGCGGCACGAGGTTGGCCGAGATCGACGATCCCGACACCATCATGTCGATGACGCCGAGCTTCACCGAGTTGATGACGTCGATTTCCTGGCCGAGCTGGTTGTCCGGGAAAAACGCGATCTCGAGCTGCTCGCCGAGGCCGTTGCCCTTCACGTGCTTGATCAGGTTCTCATAGAACACGCGGCCATTGGCGTATTTCGGGTCGTTGGCCTGCGAGGACGAGAGCTTCATCTTCATCGTGGCCGCCGAGGCGCGGCCGATCAGGGCGGGGGCGAAGACGAGGCTGGCGGCGACGGGCGCGGAAGCGCGCAGCAGCGAGCGGCGCGTGAGATGTCCGGTCATGATATTTCCTCCGGAGGCGGGTCTCGCGCCCGCTCTCGACGATGAGTCCGTTTCGACTTCATCTGCGCTTAATGTAAGACTAGATTCCAGAGCGCCGCAACCCTGGTCGTGACGACCAACACACGCAATGCGGGACCATGTTCAAGACCTCAACGGGCCTCGTCCGGAACGTCCATTCTCAGATCGCCGACCGCATCGGCATGAGCATCATCCGGGGCGAGATCGCGCCCGGCGAGCTGCTGCCGTCCGAGATGCGCATCTGCGAAATGCTGGAGGTGAGCCGGCCGGTGGTGCGCGAGGCAATCCGCGTGCTGGCCGGCAAGGGGCTCATCGAGTCGCGCGCCAAGAGCGGGACGCGGGTGCGCCCGCCGGAAGCCTGGAGCCATCTCGACCCCGACGTGCTGCGCTGGCGGCTCGCGTCCACGGACGTCGACACCTACCTGCAAAAACTGTTCGCGCTGCGCTATGCGGTGGAGCCGGCCGCCGCCGCCATCGCGGCGGAGGCGGCCACGGCGGAGGATTGCGGCGCCATCGGGGCCGCGCTGGCCGGCATGGACAACGCCGCCGACAACGCCGCCTTCGTGGAGGCCGACATCGCGTTCCACAAGGCGATCTATCTCGCCACCCGAAACGAGCTGTTCTGGCCCATCGCGCAGATGCTTGAGATTTCGTCGCGCCAGAGCTTCACGATCGCGGCGGAGGGTGACCACCGCAAGCGCGCGCTGGCGGAACACCGGGCCGTGTTCACGGCCATCCAGGCGCGGCAGCCCGACGCGGCGCGGGCCGCCGCGCTGGTGCTGCTCGACAGCTCCGCCGGCGATCTCGAAAAGCTGCGCGCTCCCGCGCCGGTGCGGACATCTGCGCGCACGCCGGCCTAGCAACATCAGCCCGAAGCCTTGCACCGGAAGGGCGCCACCTCAGGTTGCGACTTGACGGCCGGCCTGTGGTTTCGTTTATTGGTCTGACCACGGTAAAAACACATGGCTGCTGATCTCGAAATCACGCGGCTCGGGGAGGCCAACGGCAAGGGGTTCGAAAAGGTGTTCGCGTTTTTGCGCGAGCGCCTGCTGGACGGGTCACTCCGTCCGGGCGACCGCCTGATCCCCGAGCGCGAACTCGCCGCGCAATTGGACGTGAGCCGTCCGATTCTGCGCGAGGCGTTGCGCGCCTTGACGGTGCTGGGCGTGGTGGAGATCCGCGACCGGGTCGGCACCGTCGTGCGCCGGCCGGACCTGTCGGTGCTGAACGACTTCTTCACCTTCGCGTTCGCGCAGCGCGCCGAACTCATCGACGACGTCATGCAGGCGCGCATCGCGATCGAATGCCAGGCCGTGCGCCTCGCGTCCCAGCGCGCCACCGTGCTGGACCTCGAGCGACTACGCACCGCGCTCGGCCGCATCATCGAGACGATCGACGATCCCGACCTCGGCGGCCTGGCCGATTACGAGTTCCACCGGACGCTGGTGGACGCGGGCAAGTCTGAGACGCTGGTCGTGCTGCACAACTCGCTGTCCGGAATCCTGATGATCTCGCACCGCAAGCGCCGCGAGTTGCTGCGTAGCTTCGCCTCCATGAAGACCTACCTGATCGAGGACCACGGCCGGATCTTCGACGCCGTTGCGGCGCGCGACGCGGATGCGGCCGAGCGGGTCCTGCGCGAGCACTTCGCGATCGGCGACGACTATCGCCGCCGCGCCGCGCTGGGCGAGCGCGACGACGCGGCCGGACAACCCATGAGAGAGCGGAAAGCCTGATGAACGACGGTGTGCAGAACGGCTGCGTGGCCTTTATCGGCCTCGGCACGATGGGCCGCGAGATGGCGATCAACCTCATCGCCGGCGGCTTCTCGGTGCGCGGCTACGACGTCGACGCTGCTGCGGTCGCGAGCCTGGCGGAGCGGGGCGTCGTCGCGTGCGCCAGTCCGGCCGAGGCGGCCCGCGGCGCCGACATCGCGATCACGATGCTGCCGGACACGCCGCATGTGGAGGCGGTGGTGTATGGCGAGAACGGGCTCCTCGGCTCGCCGCCGGATGGCCGCCTCGTGGTGGACATGAGCACCATCTCGCCGGTCGCGGTGCGGCGCATGCATGCCGATCTCGCCAAGGTTGGCGTCGCGCTGATCGACGCGCCGGTGTCGGGCGGTCCCGTCGGGGCCAAGAACGCGGCTTTGTCCATCATGGCGGGCGGCGACGCGGAGGCTTTCGCGCGGGCCGAGCCGTTCTTTCGCGCGATGGGGACCACCATCACGCATGTGGGCGCGGCCGGAGCCGGGCAGGCCGTGAAGCTCTGCAACCAGCTCGTCTGCGCGATCAACCTGCATGCCATCTGCGAGGCGCTGGCGCTCGGGCGCGCCTCGGGCGTCGACCTCGACCAGCTGCGCACAGTGCTGCTGGGCGGTTCGGCCTCGTCCTGGATGCTGGACCGGCTGGGGCCGGCCATGATCGCGGGCGACGCCTCGGCGGGCTTCCGCATCGACCTGATGCTCAAGGACTTGCGCCTCGTACAGGAGCAGGCGCAGGCGCTCGCCGTGCCGCTGCCCGGCACCGCGCTGGTGACGAGCCAGTACGTCGAGGCGAAGGCGCATGGCGAGGGCGCGAACGGCAACCAGGCGCTGTTCCGGGTCTATGACCGGATGACCAACCGGACACCCGGCGCATGAAGATCAATCTCGACTTCGGCGCGATCCTGGAACGCTGGCCAAGCTTCGTCTCGGGCGCGATCATGACGCTGGAGCTCGCCGTGATCGCGACCGTGCTGGGCACAGCGATCGGGGTGCTCGGCGCCATCGCGCGGCGCAGCGGCCATCCGGTGGCGACCCGGGTCGCGGCGTTTTATGTCGAGAGCATCCGCAACACGCCGCTGCTGGTGCAGATCTTCCTGGTTTACTTCGGGCTGGCGAGCCTCGGGGTGAAGTTCCCTGCCTTCACGGTGGCGGCGGCGGCGCTGACCATCAATGTCGGCGCCTACACGACGGAGATCATCCGCGCCGGCTTCGACGCCATTCCCAAGGCGCAGATCGAGGCCGCCGAAGGGCTGGCCCTGTCCAGGACGCAGATCTACTGGCACGTCGTGATGCTGCCCGCGATCGAGAAGGTCTATCCGGCGCTGACCAGCCAGTTCGTGCTGCTGATGCTGGCGTCCTCGGTCACGTCGCAGATCTCGGCCGAGGAGCTGACGGCCGTCGCCAACTACATCCAGTCCGACACCTACCGGGCCTTTGAGACCTACATCCTGGTCGCGATCGCGTATGTGGCGCTGTCGCTGGTGATGCGGGCCGGCTTCTATGGGCTGGGCCTCGTGATGTTCCCGCGGCGCCGCCGCCTCGGCACACCGTTGTGAGGGGAGCGGCATGGGCGGTTCCCTGAACGTCAATCACTTGGCCTTCCTGGCCAATGGAGCGCTGTGGACGATCGGCCTGTCGCTGATCGCGCTCGTCGGCGGCGGGCTCGCGGGCTTCGTGGTCTCGCTGGCGCGCATCTCGCCCGTGCGTGCGGTGCGGATCCTGGCGGCCGGCTATGTGCAATTGATCCAGGGCACGCCGCTCCTGGTGATCATGTTCCTGACCTATTTCGGCTTGCCGCCGCTGGGGATCACGGTGTCGCCGCTCACGGCCGCTTCCGTGTCGCTCACCGTCTATGTCGGGGCTTATCTCGGCGAGATCTGGCGCGGCTGCATCGAATCCG
Source organism: Alsobacter sp. P4_H11 (assembly GCF_056400925.1). Taxonomy (NCBI): domain Bacteria; kingdom Pseudomonadati; phylum Pseudomonadota; class Alphaproteobacteria; order Hyphomicrobiales; family Alsobacteraceae; genus Alsobacter; species Alsobacter sp. P4_H11. Next base: position 92,283 of record NZ_JBFUKI010000012.1, on the reverse strand, counting down.
TGCCGAAGCAGCAGTGGGAGGCGGCCGAGGGCCTCGCCCTGTCGCGGACGCAGCGCATGATGCGGGTGATCCTGCCCCAGGCGGTGCGCATCGCGACCCCGCCCACCGTCGGGTTCATGGTGCAGATCATCAAGAACACGTCGCTGGCGTCGGTGGTCGGTTTCGTCGAGCTCGCGAGGGCAGGGCAGATCATCAACAACGCCTTGTTCGAGCCCTTCCTGATCTACCTCATCATCGCGGTGGTCTACTTCGCGCTTTGCTATCCCGTGTCACGGCTCAGCCGACGGCTCGAGGCCAGCCAGGGCCGGCCCCGCCTTTCCGTCGAGACCGCCTGATGTCAGACATCGCAAACGTCGCAACGGGCGCCACCGTCGTCGCGCTCACGAACGTGCACAAGAGCTTCGGGCCGTTGAAGGTGCTCGACGGCGTCACCTTCGACGTCGCCCGGGGCGACGTGCTGTGCATCATCGGCCGGAGCGGATCGGGCAAGAGCACGGCGCTGCGCTGCATCGACCGGTTCGAGACGATCGACAGCGGCGAGATCGTGGTGTGCGGCCGCAAGGTCCACGACCCGGCCCTGGACCTCCGCGCGCTGCGGCAGGACGTCGGCATCGTCTTCCAGAGCTACAATTTGTTTCCGCACCTCACCATCGAGGAAAACATTACGCTTGCGCCGACCTGCGTGAAGGGGACGTCCAAGGCCGAGGCGCGTGAGCAGGCCCGCGCCGCGCTCGCGCAGGTGGGGCTCTCGGACAAGATCCAGCACTATCCCGAGCAGTTGTCCGGCGGCCAGCAACAGCGCGCCGCCATCGCGCGGTCGCTCGCCATGCGCCCGAAGGTGATGCTGTTCGACGAGGTGACGTCCGCGCTCGACCCGGAACTCACCGGTGAGGTGCTGAAGGTGATCGAAGGCCTCGCGGCCGACGGCATGACGATGGTGATGGTGACCCACGAGATGGGCTTCGCCCGCAGCATCGCCGACCGGGTCGTCTTCATGCACCGCGGCAAGGTCCACGAACACGGGACCGCCGCGGTGCTGACGACCCCCACGACTCCGGAACTGGCCCAGTTCATCGGAACGGGTCTGTGACGGCCTGACAAGAACCACGAGAGGGAGAGAAACGATGCTCAAGACAACCCTGATGGCCGCCGTGGCGGCCGCCTGCATGACCGTGATGGCCTCGGGCGCGGCCCGGGCGGACCTGCTCGACGACGTCATGAAAGCCAAGAAGATCCGCATCGCGACCGACATGGCGATCCCGCCGTCCGGCATGATGGATTCCGCCATGAAGCCGACCGGCTCGGACGTGGAGACCGCGCAGCTGCTGGCCAAGGACTGGGGCCTGGAGATCGAGTGGATCCAGACCACCGGCGCGACCCGCATCCCAAACGTGCAGACCAACAAGGCCGACATCATCGTCTCGACCCTGTCGGTCACGCCCGAGCGCGCCAAGGTGATCGACTTCACCAAGCCTTACGCAGCGCTGCAATCGGTGGTCGGCTGCCTGAAGAGCGCCACCGTGAAGGACTGGGCGGACCTGAAGGACAAGACCATCGCGGTGTCGCGCGGCACCACGCAGGACACCGAGCTCAGCAACATGAAGGACCGCAACCTGAAGCTCGCGCGCTTCGACGACGACGCCACGATGGTGACGGCCGCCGTGTCCGGCCAGGCGGACTGCGTCGCGTCCTCGGCCACGATCGTGAACCAGATCGGCGTCAAGAACCCCGGCCGGGTGTTCGAGCCCAAGGTGCCGATCCGCAATTTCGACCTCGCGATCGGGGTGCGCCAGGGCGAGCCCAAGATGATCGAAAAGCTCAACGAGTGGATCGCCGCGAACCTGAAGAACGGCAAGCTCAACGAGATCTACAAGAAGTTCCACGGCAGCGAGCTGCCGCCCGAGATGCGCGGCTGACGCGACACGCAGGCCGGCGCGCAGAGTTGCGCCGGCCCATTCCCCCCATCAGAAGGCAGGACACCACTATGCGAGTCGTCATCGGTTCGGATCACGCCGGCTGGATTCTCAAGCAAACCGTCATCGAGCAGGTTCGGGCGCTCGGCCACGAGGTCACGGACGTGGGCTCGCACGACGACAAGCCGGTGGACTTCCCGGTGATCGCGCGCGAACTCACCGGGAAGCTGAAGGCCGGCGAGGCCGAGCGCGGCATCATGGTGTGCGGCACCGGCGTGGGCGCGTCGATCGCGGCCAACAAGGTGAAGGGCATCCGGGCGGCGGTGTGCCACGATGTCCACTCGGCCCACCAGTCGGTGGAGCACGACGACGTCAACGTCATGTGCATCGGCGCGCAGATCATTGGGCCTTGGCTCGCGAAGGATCTCGTCGCCTCCTACCTGCAGGCCGAGTTCTCCACGGACGAGGATTGCCGTCGGCGGGTCGAGATGCTGCACGCCATGGACGCCGAGGGCTGATTTCGATCGAGCGCCACTGCGCCTGGGCGTTGTCCTCGCCGCTCAGGCGAGGACGTTGCTGAGGGTTCCGATCCCGTCGATCGAGACTTCGACGCGGTTCACCGGCCCTTTCATCGCGCCGACCCCCAGCGACGTGCCCATGCAGATCAGGTCGCCCGGCAGCAGCGTCATGTCGCGCGACAGCAGGCTGACGAGGCGGGCCGGCTGGAACACGGCGTCGGAGAGCGGGTAGTTCTGCCGCTCCTCGCCGTCCAGCCGGGTCCGGATCACGACCCGGTCCAGATCGAGATTCGTCGCGATGGCGGGCCCAAACGGGCAGAATCCGTCGAAGCTCTTGGCGCGCGCCCATTGCGGGAAGCTCGGGTCCTTGTTCAGCAGATCGGCGGCCGTGATGTCGTTGACGCAGGTGAAGCCCAGAATGGCGCGGCCGGCCTCGTCCTCGTCGGCGTCCTTGCAGGCGCGGCCGATCACGATGCCGAGTTCGCCCTCGAACACGATGCGGCCCTCGTAGAAGCGCGGCCGCCGGATCTCGGCGCCCGGCCGCGCCACGGTGGTGGGCGCCTTCAGCAGGTAGAGCGGCTCCTGCGGCGTCGGCTGCCCCAGCTTCGCCGCCAGGGCGCGGTAATTGTTCCAAAGCGCAATGATCTTGGTGGGCTGCGACGGGGCGAGCACGTCGACGCGAGCCAGCGGCAACGTCGCGCCGACGGGCTCCGCGGCCGTGAACGGGTCCCCGCGGTGCGGCTGGACGGCGTCACCCTCCAGCGTTCCGTAGGACGTGCGCCCCTCATGGGCGTAGCGGATCCAGTGCGTCATGGGCCCGTCCTCAGTGCCTGACGGCCGTTTGGGCGCGCTGCCGGACGAGCGCGAGAACGACGTCGAGGGTGGGAGTGGGCACGCCGACCAGCCGTCCCATCTCCTGCACGACCGAGACGAGCGGGTCGATCTCCATGGGCCGCCCGCGCTCGAGATCCTGCAGCATGGAGGTCTTGTGGGCGCCGACCGCGCCGGCCCCGTTGATGCGCCGCTCGACGTCGACCCGGAAGTTCACCCCCACGGCGTCGCCAATGGCCTTGGCCTCGAGCATCATCGCCTTGGCGACGGCCCGCGTGCCGGGATCCTCGCAGATCACGTCCAGGGTGGCGTGCGTGAGCGCGCTGATGGGGTTGAAGCACAGATTGCCCCAGAGCTTCAGCCAGATCTCGTCGCGGATGTTGTCGAGCACCGGCGCGCGCAGGCCGGCGTAGCCCATCATGGCCGAGAACCGCTCGACCCGATCCGTGTGCTCGCCCGTGGGTTCGCCGATGGGGAACTTGTCGCCATAGACGTGCTGGATGACGCCCGGCTCGACCACCTCGGTCGCCGGGTAGACCACGCAGCCGATGGCGCGCTCCGGGCCCAGCTTGCGCCATTGCGAGCCGCCCGGATCCACGCTCTCCAGCGTCGTGCCTTCTAGCGCGCCGCCGTGCCGGTGGAAATACCAGTACGGGATGCCGTTCACGGCGGTGACGATGCCGGTCTCGTTGCCGAGCAAAGGCTGCATGGCGTCCACCACGCCCGGCACCGAATGCGCCTTGAGGGCCAGGATCACGTAGTCCTGCGGGCCGAGCTCGGCCGGATCGTCCGTGCAGAACGGACGGGCGACGATCTCTTCGTTTTCGCGGATCACCCGCACGCCGTTGCGTCGCATGGCGTCGAGATGCGCGCCGCGGGCGACGAAGCTGACCTCCGCGCCGGCCTTGGAGAGCAGCGCCCCCATGTAGCCGCCGATGGCGCCGGCGCCGTAAACTGTGATCTTCATGGCGTTTTTCCTCCGTGCGGACATGGTCAGGACGCCCCGTGAGGCGCAGGCGCGAGGTCGAGGACTTCCTCGAATTCGGTGACCTGGTCGATCTCCGGCCCCATCGCGATGTTGGTGACGCGCTCGGTGATCACCTCGACGACCACCGGCACGCGTTGCGTGCGGGCTTCCTCGCGGGCCCACTGAAGCGTCTGGCCGAGGTCGGCAGGGTCGAAGACGCGCGCCGCAATGCAGCCGAAGGCCTCGACGGCTTTCACGTGGTCGACGCCGTAGTCGCCGATTTCGGGGGCGTTGATGTTCTCGAAGGCGAGTTGGACCTCGTAGTCCATCTTGTAGCCGCGCTCGGCTTGGCGGATGAGGCCCAGATAGGCGTTGTTCAGCACCACCATCACGAAGGGGATGCGGTATTGGGCGGCGACGGCCAGCTCCTCGATCAGGAACTGGAAGGAGTAGTCGCCCACGATCCCGACGACCTCCTTGTCCGGGTTCGCGAGCTTCGCGCCCGTGCAGGCCGAGATCTCCCAGCCGAGCGGGCCGGCCTGGCCGCAGATGATGTAGTCCCGCGGATTGAAGATGCGCTGGAACTGCCCGGATGCGATCTGGTAGAGGCCGATCGCGGTGACGAACTGGGTGTTCCGGTCAAAGGCCTGGTTGATCTCGTGGAAGACGCGCTGCGGCTTGATCGGCTTGTCGGCGAAGTCGGTGCGACGCAGCATCGTCTGCTTGCGGGCGCGACACTCCGCCGGCCATGACCGCTGCGGCCTCTTCCGGCTGCGGGCCTCGGCGACCAGCGCCTCCAGCGCCAGCCGCGCGTCGGCGACGATGCCGAGATCGGGGCAGAAGACGCGGCCGATCTGGGTCGGCTCGATGTCGATGTGAATAAACTGGCGACCCTTGCAGTAGACGTCCGTGCCGCCCGTGTGGCGGTTGGCCCAGCGGTTGCCGATGCCCAGCACCACGTCGCTCTGCAGGAAGCTGGCGTTGCCGTAGCGGTGCTGCGTCTGCAGGCCCACCATGCCGGCGTTGAGCGGGTGGTCGTCCGGGATCGAGCCCCAGCCCATCAGGGTCGGGACGACGGGCGTGTCGGTGATCTCGGCCAGCTCGACCAGCAGGTCGGACGCGTCCGCGTTGATGACGCCGCCACCCGCGATGATCAGCGGCCGCTCGGCCGCGAGCAGCATGTCGACGGCGCGGGCGATGGCCTTCGGGTTCGGGGCAGGGCGGGTGACGGGCAGGGGCGCGTCACAGGCCGGATCGTACTCGATCATCTCCTTCTGCACGTCGATGGGCAGGTCGATGTGCACCGGGCCGGGGCGGCCCGACCGCATGATCCGGAACGCTTCGCGGAACGCCCAGGGGACCTGCGCCCCTTCCATCACGGTGACGGACCATTTGGTGACCGGGCGCGTGATCGCGGCGATGTCGACGGCCTGGAAGTCTTCCTTGTGCAGCTTGGCGCGCGGCGCCTGGCCGGTGATGCACAGGATTGGGACCGAGTCTGCGATGGCCGAGTAGAGGCCCGTGACCATGTTGGTGCCGGCGGGGCCGGACGTGCCGATGCAGACGCCGATCTTGCCCGAGCGGGCGCGGGTATAGCCCTCGGCTGCGTGCGTGCCGCCCTCCTCGTGGCGAACGAGGATGTGACGCACGGAGCTGTCCTTCATGGCCTCGTAGAAGGGCAGGATCGCGGCTCCCGGAACCCCGAAAACGATGTCTACGCCTTCGCTTTCGAGCACCCGCATCGCGGCCTGCATTGCGGTCATACGCGCCATTGTGGCCTCCCTGGCAACGGCCGATTGTGCTCAGCCGAAAATCATTCTCACGATGCGAGAAGACTGGCATGCCAGATATAATGGCGCAATTGGAAATCGTTCTTGCGGTGCGGAAAATCGTTACAGGGCCATTCCGCCATGCTAGGGAGGTCGGAAAGGAGCCCGCATGGTTGACCTCACCACGCCCAACGCCACCCCGCCGCGCAAACGCGGGCGGCCGCCCAGCGTCCAGGCGGAGGCGGGCGGCGAGATCCAGTCGCTCGACCGGGCGATCGGCATCCTGGAGGTGCTGTCCTCCGTGGATGGCCTCTCGCTCAGCGACGTGGCGCGTTTCGCCGAGCTGCCGACCTCCACCGCCCACCGCATGCTCATGACCCTGCAACGGCGCGAGCTCGTGGCGCAGGACGCCGAGACGGGGCTGTGGACCGTGGGCGTCGGCCTGTTTCGTGTGGGTTCGGCCTATCTGCGCATCCGCAAGTTGCCCGACATCGGCCGGCCGGTGATCCGCGAACTGCAGGGCAGGGTGAAGGAAACCGTGAACCTCTCGATGCTGGACGGCGACGAGTTGGTCTGCGTGGCGCAGGCCGAGAGCCACGCGCCCGTGCGGGCGTTTTTTCGCCTCGGCCGAAGGCTGCCGATTCATGCTTCGGCGGCCGGCAAGGCGATCCTGGCGGCGCTGGACGAGGCGCAACGGGGGCGTCGGCTCGACGCGCTGAAGCTCGAAGGCTTCACGTTCAACACGATCATCGATCGAGCCACGCTCGAGGCGGAGGTGGCGCGGACCCGCGAGCGCGGCTACGGGATCGACGACGAGGAGCACACGGTCGGGATGCGCTGCGTCTCCGCGGCCATCCGCGACGAGAACGAGGAGCCGATCGGCGCCGTTTCGATCTCGGCGCCCTCTGTGCGAATGCCGCTGGAGATCCTGCCGGAACTTGGCGAGCACGCCGTCGAGACCGCGCGGCTGCTCACGCGCCGCTACTCCGGCCGGGGCCGGGCGCCGGCCGGCTTGCCGCGCCTCCAGAAATAGAAAAGCCGGCCATGAAGGCCGGCTTTCCCAACATGGCGGCGCAGGCCCGTGGGCTGCGCCGTGAGACGATGATCAGGCGGCCGCCTTCTTGGCGGTCGGCACGGTCGAGATCGTCTTCAGGACCTGCGAGGCGATCTGGTAGGGGTCGCCCATGGAGTTCGGGCGGCGATCCTCGAGATAGCCCTTGTAGCCGTTGTTGACGAAGCTGTGGGGCACGCGGATCGAGCAACCGCGGTCCGCCACGCCGTAGCTGAACGTGTGGATCGACGCCGTCTCGTGCTTGCCGGTGAGGCGCATGTGGTTGTCGGGGCCGTAGACCGCGATGTGGTCGGCGCGGGCGTCCGCGAAGGCCGCCATGAGCTGCTCGAAATACTCCTTGCCGCCGACTTCACGCATGAAGGAGGTGGAGAAGTTGCAGTGCATGCCCGAGCCGTTCCAGTCGGTGTCGCCGAGCGGCTTGCAGTGGTACTCGATGTCGATGCCGTAGGACTCGGTCAGGCGCTCGAGGAAGTAGCGGGCGAGCCACATTTCGTCGGCGGCGCGCTTGGAGCCCTTGCCGAAAATCTGGAATTCCCACTGGCCCTTAGCCACTTCGGCGTTGATGCCCTCGTGGTTGAGACCGGCCGCGAGGCAGATGTCGAGATGCTCCTCGACGATCTTGCGGGCGACGTCGCCGACGTTCTTGTAGCCGACGCCGGTGTAGTAGGGGCCCTGCGGGGCCGGGTAGCCGGACGCCGGGAAGCCGAGCGGGCGGCCGTCCTTGTAGAAGAAATACTCCTGCTCGAAGCCGAACCAGGCGCCCTCGTCATCCAGGATGGTGGCGCGCTTGTTGGACGGATGCGGGGTCAGGTCCGGCATCAGCACTTCGCAGAGCACGACGGCGCCGTTGGTGCGGGTGATGTCGGGAACGACGCGGACGGGCTTCAGAACGCAGTCGGAGCTGTGACCCTCGGCCTGCATGGTCGAGCTGCCGTCGAAGCCCCACAGCGGAAGCTGCTCGAGCGTCGGGAAGCTGTCGAATTCCTTGATCTGCGTCTTGCCGCGGAGGTTCGGGGTCGGCGTGTAGCCGTCGAGCCAGACGTATTCCAGCTTGTACTTCGTCATGATGTTTCCCACTCAAACGAGTTTCGCGAACAAGGTGACAAGCCCAGTCCGCGGGTAGACCGCGTGGTAGCCGGTGGCTGTTTCCTAAAAAGCATTAAGCGTGCCAGCCCCGGCCGAGTGTGCGGGCCAAAGCGGTCGCTGGCGGTTGCCTGCAACGGAGAGGCCGTTGCGGCGTTGCGGATGCGAGCAGGGCGGACCCCAAGTTGTGCAGGGCGCCTATTAATTAACGAGCTTGAGCCCTAGTATTGGGCAATCGATGGAACGCTGGGCAATGCGGCCCGTTAGTCCCGACGCAGTGAACGCAGGGGGATGCACATGAGCGCCAATCGTACGCGCCAGACGGCGACGATCCTTCCTTTTACAGGCCGTGTCCGGCTCGACCGCCTGGACGGGCGCAAGCACGCCGAACGCACGCCAGCTTCACCGGCGGCCCCCGCCATGACGTTTGGAGCAGGCTGGTATCATGACGCGGCCATCCGGGAAGCGGACCCTGACCGCAAGGGCTGAGTCGCCTTATTTTTAGGCAACCTGCGTAACGTTTGTGCGCCGACTAGCCAAAGATCGACCAGCCCATGCGCTTGGACAGTTGCTCCAGCGCGATGCGCCCCAAATGCGAGTTGCCGGAACCGTCGAGCCCGGGTGACCACACCGCGATGGAGGCGACGCCGGGCACGATCGCCAGGATACCGCCGCCGACGCCGCTTTTCCCCGGCAGGCCCACCCGGTAGGCGAACTCTCCCGACCCGTCATAGTGCCCGCAGGTCAGCATCAGGGCGTTGATGCGCCTCGCGCGTTCCTGGCTGACGACCGATAAGCCGGTCGACGGATTGCGTCCGCCATGGGCGAGGAAGCGGCCCGCCATCGCGAGCTGCCGGCACGACATCGCGATGGCGCAGTGGTGGAAATAGACGCCGAGCGTGTAGTCGACCGGGTTCTCCAGCACGCCAAACGACTTCATGTAGTTGGCGAGCGCGACGTTGCGAAAGCCTGTGCGCTGCTCGGATGCGGCGACGGCCTTGTCGATCGTGATGCTGTCATCGTCCGAGATGAAGCGGATGAAGCGCAGGATCTCGCCCAGCGCTTCCTTCGGCTGGTGCCCGGACAGGATCACGTCCGTCACCGCGATCGCGCCCGCGTTGATGAACGGGTTGCGCGGGACGCCGCGTTCATATTCGAGCTGCACCACCGAGTTGAAGGGGCTGCCGGACGGTTCGCGGCCGACCCGGCGCCAGAGCCGGTCGCCCGCCATGCCGAGCGCCAGCGTGAGGGTGAAGACCTTGGACACGCTCTGGATCGAGAACGGAACATCGCTGTCGCCCGCGCTCGCGACCTCGCCATTGTCGCCCACGACGCAGATGCCGAAGGCGGCAGGGTCCACCCGGGCGAGTTCCGGAATATAGGTCGCGACTTCCCCGCGATCGGGGCGCGCTTTCATCTGCGCCGCGATGTCGGCGACGACATCGTGAAGACCGGCGGCGGTGCTGCTCATGAAAACCTCGACAGGGGCCTTCGGCAGGGATGCAGGCCGCGGGCCATCCGGCTGAAAGCACGGGCCGCGGTTGGCTGCAACGCCATCCCGGGAGCGCGGCCGCAAGCGATCGAACGCCGGCCTCAAGATCTTGGCTTCCGTTATTTCCGGCTTAAGTCCGTCATCTTTCTTTCGACAACTATCAAGAAATATTCGGAACGTTCGTATCCGCGCATTGACGATGCACAGCCAGTTGTCATTGCCGGATGTGAGCGCGAAGATTGTTCTGGCTTAAGCGGAACGATCGGCTAGAGCTCGGCATTAATGGCTCGGCGGGATGCGTACTTCGCCCAACTCTGAATCAACAATATTGCAGGACGTGGAGATCGCCAATGGCAGCGGGTTCGAGCGCGGTCGTGCGGGCAGACGAAATCGCGGAAGCGGCGCGTCCGGCCGGGGAGGGGGACGAATCGCTGGTGCTGCGAGAGCTGCTGGAGGCTCTCCAGTCCATGCGGACGGGTGACTTCTCCGTCCGCCTGCCGGCCAATCGCACCGGCCTCACGGGCAAGATCGCGGACACGTTCAACGAAATCGTTTCGGCCAATGAGCGCATGGCGTCGCAGCTCGAAAAGGTCGGGCAGAGCGTCGGCCGCGAAGGCCGAATCCGGACCCGCGTCAAGTTCGGGCTGCCGACCGGTTCGTGGGTCGACATGGAGACCTCCGTCAACACGCTGATCGACGATCTGCTGTGGCCCACTACAGAGGTGACCCGCACGATCACGGCCGTGGCCAAGGGCGACCTGCTGCAGCCCATGCCGCTCGACGTCGATGGCCGCCCGCTGAAGGGTGAGTTCCTGCGCTCGGCCAACATCGTCAACGCCATGATCAAGCAGCTCAGCGTGTTCACCTCGGAGGTGACGCGCGTGGCGCGCGAGGTGGGCACCGACGGCAAGCTCGGCGGGCAGGCTCAGGTGAAGGAGGTGACGGGCGTCTGGCGCGACCTCACCGAATCCGTGAACTCCATGGCGTCGAACCTCACCGCCCAGGTGCGCAACATCGCCGAGGTGACGATCGCGGTGGCCAATGGCGACCTGTCGAAGAAGATCACCGTGGACGTGCGCGGCGAGATCCTGCTGCTGAAGGACGCCATCAACACGATGGTGGACCAGCTGCGTTCCTTCGCGTCCGAGGTTACGCGCGTCGCCAAGGAGGTCGGAACCGAAGGCAAGCTCGGCGGCCAGGCGATCGTGCCCGGCGTGGCCGGCACGTGGAAGGACCTCACCGACAACGTCAACCTGCTGGCCGCGAACCTGACCACCCAGGTCCGCAACATCGCCGAGGTCACCACCGCGGTCGCGCGCGGCGACCTGTCGCGCAAGATCACCGTGCCGGTCTCGGGCGAGATCCTGGAACTCAAGAACACCATCAACACCATGGTGGACCAGCTCAACGCCTTCGCGGGCGAGGTGACCCGCGTGGCGCGCGAGGTGGGCACGGAAGGACGCCTCGGCGGCCAGGCGCAGGTGCCGGGCGTCGCCGGCACCTGGAAGGACCTCACCGATTCGGTGAACTCCATGGCGGGCAACCTCACCGCGCAGGTCCGCAACATCGCCGAGGTGTCGACCGCGATCGCGAATGGCGACCTCAGCCGCAAGATCACCGTGGACGTGCGCGGCGAGATCCTTCAGCTGAAGGAAACGCTGAACACCATGGTGGACCAGCTCAACCGCTTCGCCTCCGAGGTGACGCGCGTTGCGCGCGAGGTGGGCACCGAAGGCAAGCTCGGCGGCCAGGCGCAGGTGCCGGGCGTCGCCGGCACGTGGAAGGACCTCACCGAGAACGTCAACTCGATGGCGTCCAACCTCACCGGCCAGGTGCGCAACATCGCGGAGGTCACCACCGCGGTGGCGCGCGGCGACCTCTCCCGCAAGATCACCGTGGACGTGAAGGGCGAGATCCTCGAGCTCAAGAACACCATCAACACGATGGTGGACCAGCTCAACGCCTTCGCGGGCGAGGTCACCCGCGTGGCGCGAGAGGTGGGCACGGAAGGCAAACTGGGCGGCCAGGCGCAGGTGCCGGGCGTCGCCGGCACGTGGAAGGATCTCACCGACTCGGTGAACTCCATGGCGGGCAACCTCACCGGCCAGGTCCGCAACATCGCCGAGGTCGCGACCGCGATCGCCAACGGAGACCTGTCGCGCAAGATCACCGTCGATGTGCGCGGCGAGATCATGCAGCTCAAGGAAACCATCAACACGATGGTGGACCAGCTGCGCTCCTTCGCGGGCGAGGTGACGCGTGTGGCGCGCGAGGTCGGCACCGAGGGCCGGCTCGGCGGCCAGGCCGTGGTGCCCGGCGTCGCCGGCACGTGGAAGGACCTCACCGACAACGTCAACCTGCTGGCAGCGAACCTCACCACGCAGGTGCGCAACATCGCGGAGGTGACCACCGCGGTGGCGCGGGGCGATCTTTCCCGCAAGATCACCGTGGACGTGAAGGGCGAGATCCTGGAGCTGAAGAACACCATCAACACCATGGTGGACCAGCTCAACGCCTTCGCGGGCGAGGTGACGCGCGTGGCGCGCGAGGTGGGCACCGAAGGAAAGCTCGGCGGCCAGGCGCAGGTGCCGGGCGTCGCCGGGACCTGGAAGGACCTCACCGACACCGTGAACGTGATGGCGGCCAACCTCACCGAGCAGGTGCGCGGCATCGTCAAGGTCGTGACCGCGGTGGCGGACGGCGACCTGAAGCAGAACTTGACGGTGGCGTCGAAGGGCGAGGTCGCGGCGCTCGCCGAGACCATCAACAACATGACGGACACGCTGGCGACCTTCGCCGACCAGGTGACGTCCGTGGCGCGCGAGGTGGGCGTGGAAGGCCGCCTCGGCGGACAGGCCCACGTGCCCGGCGCGGCCGGCACCTGGAAGGACCTGACCGGCAATGTGAACCTGCTCGCCGCCAACCTCACCACGCAGGTCCGCGCCATCGCGGAGGTCGCCACGGCGGTGACCAAGGGCGACCTGACGCGCTCGATCCAGGTCGAGGCGCGCGGCGAGGTGGCCGAGCTCAAGGACAACATCAACACGATGATCGGCAACCTCCGTCTCACGACGGACCGGAACACCGAGCAGGACTGGCTGAAGACAAATCTCGCCCGCTTCACCAACATGCTGCAGGGCCAGCGCGACCTCTCCAATGTGGGCCGCATGCTCTTGTCCGAGCTGGCTCCGCTCGTGGAGGCCCAGCATGGCGTGATCTACCAGGTGGACGAGGGTGGGCTCAGCCTGCTGCACGCCTATGCGGACGCCGCGGCGTCCGGCCATCCCAAGCGGCTGCGGCTGGGCGAGGGACTCATCGGGCAATGCGCGCTCGATGCGCGGCGCTTCGTGATCACCGAGCTGCCGTCCAACGTTGTGCCGATCACGTCCGGCCTGTTCAAGGCGACGCCGCAGAACGCCATCGTGCTGCCGGTGCTGTTCGAGGGGCAGGTCAAGGCCGTGATCGAGCTCGCGTCGCTCAATCACTTCACCGACCTGCAGATGTCCTTCCTGGACCAGCTCACGACGAGCATCGGCATCGTGCTGAACTCGATCGAGGCGACGATGCAGACCGAAGGGCTGCTGACCCAGTCCCAGCAGCTCGCCGCGGAGCTCCAGACCCAGCAAAAAGAGCTGCAGCAGACCAACGAGCAGCTCGAGCAGAAGGCCCAGCAGCTCGCCGAGCGCAACGTCGAGGTGGAGGCCAAGAACCAGGAGATCGAGCAGGCCCGCCGCGCCCTGGAGGAGAAGGCCGCCGAGCTGGCGCTCACCTCCAAGTACAAGTCCGAGTTCCTGGCGAACATGTCGCACGAGCTGCGGACGCCGCTGAACAGCATCCTGATCCTCGGCCAGCAGCTGACCGAGAACCCGGACGGCAATCTCACCGGCAAGCAGGTAGAGTTCGCCCGCACCATCCACGGCGCCGGCACGGACCTGCTGAATCTCATCAGCGACATCCTCGACCTGTCCAAGATCGAGTCCGGAACCGTCTCGGTGGACGCCGAGGAGATCGTGTTCTCCAACCTGCTTGACATGATGGCGCGGCCGTTCCGGCACGAAGCCGACAGCCGCAGGCTCAGCTTCGACGTGGATCTCGATCCGCATCTGGAGCGCAGCATCATCACGGACTCCAAGCGCCTGCAGCAGGTGCTGAAGAACCTTCTGTCCAACGCGTTCAAGTTCACCGATAAGGGCGGCGTGAAGCTCACGGTGCGGCCCGCCAAGAGCGGCTGGAACCCCGAGCACCCGATGCTGCGCAATGCGCCGTCCGTCGTCGCCTTCGAGGTGTCGGACACCGGCATCGGCATCCCGCCCGAGAAGCAGAAGATCATCTTCGAGGCGTTCCAGCAGGCGGACGCCGGCACGAGCCGCAAATATGGCGGCACCGGCCTCGGCCTCGCGATCAGCCGCGAGCTCGCCAACCTGCTCGGCGGCGAGATCCAGCTGCGGAGCCAGCCGGGGCTGGGGAGCACCTTCGTGCTCTACCTGCCGCTCACCTATGTGGGCGGCCAGTCCTCCGGCCTGCCGCAGCGGGACCTCGGCCCGGGTCCGGGCTACGCCAGCCCGCGCCCGGCCTCGGCGCAGCGCCTCACGGAGGTGCCGGCCGACACCCTGACGGACGACCGCGCCGCCATCAACCCTGGCGACCTCGTCCTCCTGGTGGTGGAGGACGACCCGCACTACGCCCGCGTGGTCGCGGACCTCGCGCGCGACAACGGCTTCAAGGTGCTGGTCGCGCTCAGGGGCGCGGACGCGCTCGCGCTCGCACGCCAGTACCAGCCCAGCGCGGTGTCGCTCGACGTGTTCCTGCCGGACATGCTCGGCTGGACGGTGCTGAGCCAGCTCAAGCGCGATCCGAACACGCGCCACATCCCGGTGCAGATCGTCACGCTCGACGAGGACAAGCAGCACGGCCTCGCCCGCGGCGCCTTCGCGTTCATGAACAAGCCCACCACCATAGAGGGCCTGGAGGCGGCGCTGAACCGCCTGAAGGGCGTGGTCGGGCCACGGCGCAAGCGGCTGCTGGTAATCGAGGACAACCCGGCCGAGCAGCTCGGGCTGCGCGAATTGCTCGGGCACGACGACGTCGAGATCCTGACCGCCGACACCGGGGAGGGCGCCCTGGCGCAACTGCGCGAGCAGCCGGTGGACTGCATCGTGCTCGACCTGAAGTTGCCGGACATCTCCGGCTTCGAGGTGCTGGAGCGCATCCGGGACGACGCCAAGCTGGCGGATACGCCCGTTGTGGTGTTCACCGGGCGCGAGCTGTCGCCCGAGGAGGACGCGCAGCTGCACACCATGGCGCGCAGCGTCGTCGTGAAGGGCGTCGAGTCGCCCGAGCGCCTGCTCGACGAAACCGCCCTTTTCCTGCATCGGGTGGTGACGCAATTGCCGCCGCAGAAGCAGCGCATGCTGGAGCGCCTGCACAGCTCGGACGAGGACCTCGTCGGCCGCAGCGTGCTGCTGGTGGACGACGACGCCCGCAACATCTTCGCGCTCAGCAGCGTTCTGGAAAGGCGCGGCATGAAGGTGTTGACCGCGACCACGGGTAGCGAGGCGATCCAGGTTATCGAACAGACGCCTGAGCTCGCCATCGTGCTGATGGACATCATGATGCCCGGGATGGACGGCTACGAGACCATGCAGGTGATCCGGGCCAACCCGGCGCATCGGCGGCTGCCCATGATCGCGCTCACCGCCAAGGCGATGAAGGGCGACCGGGAGAAATGCCTGGAAGCCGGCGCGTCCGACTACCTCGCCAAGCCCGTCAACACCGAGCAGCTCCTGTCGGCGCTGCGCATGTGGCTGCACCGGTGAGCCAGACCAGCGTGAGCGATCAGGACAAGGTCAACATCCTCCTCGTCGACGACCAGCCGGCCAAGCTGCTCAGCTACGAGGTCATCCTGGAAGATCTGGGCGAAACGCTTCTGAAGGCGTCCACCGCGCGCGAGGCGTTCGAGCATCTGCTGCGCAGCGATGTCGCGGTGGTGCTCATGGACGTGCAGATGCCCGAGCTCGACGGCTTCGAGCTCGCGGCGCTCATCCGGGAGCATCCGCGGTTCGAGAAGATCGCCATCATCTTCGTGTCGGCGATCCACCTGACCGACCTCGACCGGCTGCGCGGTTATGCGGCGGGCGCGGTGGATTATGTGCCGGTGCCGGTCGCGCCCGAGATGCTGCGCGCGAAGGTGCGCATCTTCGTCGATCTCTACCGCAAGACGCGCCAGCTCGAGCGCATGAACGAGGAGCTGGAGCGCCGCGTCTCCGAGCGCACGGCGGCGCTGGAGGCGTCAAGCCAGGCGCTGACACGGCTGAACGAGGAGCTCGAAGTCCGCATCGAGGAGCGCACCCGCGAGCGCGAAGCCGCTCTCGCGCAGCTGTTCGAAGCGCAGAAGATGGACACGATCGGCCAGCTCACCGGCGGCGTGGCGCATGATTTCAACAATCTTCTCATGGCGGTGCTGGGGAGTCTTGAACTCCTGCGCAAGCGCGTGACCGAGGAGCGCTCCCTGCGGCTCCTGGACAACGCCATGGAGGGCGCCCAGCGCGGCGCGGCGCTGACCAAGCGTCTCCTGGCCTTCGCGCGGCGGCAGGAGCTGAAGCCCGAGAGCGTCGCCATCGAGGCGCTGTTCGGCGGCATGGAGGATCTGTTGCGTCGCGCGGTGGGCCCGGCGGTGGCCATCGAGGCTGTCTTCGAGGCTGATCTCCCGCCCATCCAGGTCGACGTGAACCAGCTCGAACTCGCGTTCCTCAACCTGGCCGTGAACGCCCGGGACGCCATGCCGGACGGCGGCGTCCTGCACATATCGGCGGAGCGCTTCCAGATCGAGGCGCCGACCCATGACGGCCTCGCGCCGGGCGAATATCTGTGCGTGACCGTGAGGGATAACGGGCTCGGGATGGACGAGGCGACGCTCGCCAAGGCGGCCGAACCCTTCTTCACCACGAAGGGCCCCGGGAAAGGCACCGGGCTTGGCCTCTCGATGGTGCACGGCATGACGGCCCAGTCGGGCGGCGCGCTGCGCCTGTCGAGCAAGCCCGGCGAAGGCACGACCGTGCACCTCGTTCTGCCCGTCGCGGCCCGGGACGGCCTGGCGGCGCGGCCCAAGTCGCTTCCGTTCAGGGATGCGCCTGCGCCGGCCACGACGACTCGGCTGGTTCTGGTGGTCGACGACGATGCGCTGGTGCGAACCGGAACCTGCGCGATGATCGAGGACCTCGGGCATACGGTGATCGAGGCGGATTCAGCCGCCGAGGCGCTCGACCTCCTGAAAAGCAACGCCGGCGTCGAACTGCTGCTGACCGACCACGCCATGCCGGGCATGAGCGGGGCTGAACTGCTCGTCCATGTGAACGAGCATTACCCCGACGTTAAGGCGATCCTCGCCAGCGGCTATGCCGAGCTCCCGACAGGGCCATCGCCGACGGAGGCGATCCGTCTCGCCAAGCCGTTCAACCAGGACGAGCTCGCGGCTGCGATCGCGAAAGCCTTGGCGCCGCTGCCGGCTCAGCAATCCATGCGGGTGGGGCGGTAGGCGCGCCGGATCAGGACCAGCGACGCAGCGTCTGCGACGGGGATTCCCCGAAGCTCTGCCGATAAGCGGCGCTGAACTTGCCGAGATGGTGAAATCCGCTGTCCAGCGCAGCTTGCGTCACGGACGCCGCCGCACCTGTATCCAGCAGCGTCCGCGCATGCCTCAGCCGCTCCGTCCGGATGAACTGGCCCGGCGTGCAGCCGAGATCGCGCCTGAATAGCGCCTGCAGCAACCGCAGGCTCACGCCGGACGCCTGTGCGATGTCGCGAAACCCGATGTCGTCGTTCAGCCGCGTCCTGATGAACTCGATCGCCCTGCCGAGCGCCGGGTGGGCGCCATGGTCCGCCGGTTCTTTCAGACCCAGCGCTACCGAGAGCAGCGAGGCGGCGCGAAGCGTGATCGCCTCCTGCTGAAGGCGGGCGTTGCGGGACCGGAAGGGCTCGGGCTCGGTCGTGCAGTCGTCGAAGAAGCCGAACACCTTGGCGCGCAGCCTGTCGAGGCCGGCGAGATCGGTCCGGAGCGCCGCGACCCGAAGCGCCGCGTCGACGTCGACATCGATGTCGAGAAGGTTCATGGCCTCGCGCAGCGCGCTCCGGTCCAGCCGCAACACGATCTCGCTGTAGCCCTTGGCGGGCGAGAACCGCGCTTCCTCCGCGACCGTGAAGCCTCCCACCGAGGCGGCCGTGAAGCGCTGTTCCCCACCACGCGTGGTCAACACGGTTCCGCCGGCGGCGGGAAAGAACATCACGGGCACGACCTGCCCGTTGATGCTGAATTCCGCGTTGGTTTCCCACGTGCGGGAGACGTGAAGCCCGTCGATCTCCACCGAGCGATAGCGCAGCTTGAACAGGCGATGGCGAGCCGTGATCCGGCTCACCCGGCTGGTTCGCAGCTGCAGCGCCTCGCGCGCCTCATCCGGGTCGCGATAGTCGGCGTCGCGCAGCACAATCTCCGGCCAAGGGCTCGGCGGCATGCTTTTCACCTCGCGAGGTTGCAGAATGGTGCGCGTGCAACCTGAGCTTTACAATACGCGGTTCCCCTCACGGCGGATCACGCGTGGCGCCCTGGACGGCGCCGCGCGGCCGAAATCAGCGGCGCGCTGCGCGATTGGGAGCATGCTGCGTCCAAGGGATAGCGGGGACGGGCTGCGCTCGGCACCGTAGCGTCGGAGCTCGGTCTTCCGGGTTTCCAACCGCCTCGTATGGGTCAGGCGCTCCCACCCATAAGAGTACGAGGCGGGCCCCGGCCAAGGAGCCCGTCGGGACCTTTTCGTGAAAACAGAGCGGTTGCGCGAAGCCCCTTCGCCACCGCTCGTTTGCATTTCGAGCGCCGGCCGGCGTTCTGCCCAAAACACCATCATGAGGATCGTACCTCAGGGATTGCCACCCGCTCCGGCTTGTTCCATGCTCGGGCTTGGCGAATGGCGGAATGCTCCTCGATGGGCATCGAGACCGACAAAAGACGCCATCTGGGAGGCTTACACATGCATGCTTCACGCATCGCCGGCGTCGCGTTCGCCGGCCTTCTTCTGTCATCCGTGGCGGCTCTGGCTGGCCCCAAAACCGTGGCCGGCCCCGGCGCCGATCCGCAGTGCTTCAAGCCCTGGAACGAGAAGACCAAGTATCTCCAGTGGGACAAGAAGCCTGGTCCGTACCGCATCGCGGTGGTCAACGGCTTCGTGGGCAACACCTGGCGCATCCAGATGATCAAGACCGCCAAGGCCTATGCGGAGCAGCCGGGCGTCAAGGAGAAGATCAAGGAATTCAAGGTCATCTCGACCGGCACCGACGTCGCCGCGCAGCTCGGCGCGATGGAGGACTTCATCAACCAGGGCTACGACGCCATCGTGACCATCGCGGTGTCGCCTGAAGGCTTCGACCGGGTGATCCGCCTCGCCGACAAGAACAACGTCGTCGTCGTGCCGTTCGACAACGTGCTCGACACCGACAAGGTGATGATGGTCAACGAAGACCAGCTCGAGATGGGCAAGATCTACGGCCGCTGGCTGCGCGAACAGCTCGGCGACAAGAAGAGCGGCAAGATCCTGGAAGTGCGCGGCCTGCCGGGCAACTCGGTGGATCGCGACCGCCATGTCGGCTTCCAGGAAGTCATGAAGAACGGCGCCAATTTC
This sequence comes from Alsobacter sp. P4_H11, assembly GCF_056400925.1. NCBI lineage: Bacteria > Pseudomonadati > Pseudomonadota > Alphaproteobacteria > Hyphomicrobiales > Alsobacteraceae > Alsobacter > Alsobacter sp. P4_H11. The sequence continues at coordinate 72,973 of NZ_JBFUKI010000012.1, read as the reverse complement.
GAGATCATCGAAGTGGTCGGCAACTGGGATGACGGCACGGCCCAGAAGGTGACGGCGGACGCCATCGCGGCGCACGGCAAGTTCGACGGCATCATCGTGCAGGGCGGCTCCACGGGCGTGACGCGCGCCATGCAGGACGCCAAGCACCCGTGGGTGCCGATCGCCGGCGAGTCCGAGAACGGCTTCCGCAAGCTGCTGGCCCAGTACGGCAAGGATGGCCTGAAGGGCCTCTCGGTCGGCCAGTCGCCGGGCCTCGTCGCCATCGCCACCAAGGCCGCGCTCTCGGCGCTGGAAGGCAACCCGATGCCGCAGCTCATCTCGGTGCCGATCCCGCAGGCGCGCTATGACGAGATGAAGGACGGCGCCAACTACTGGTCGAACCTCACGGACAATTTCTTCACCGTGAACGAGTTCAAGCCGTGCAACGTCAACATCACGGCCACCGAGATCATGGCCAAGGACGAGAAGAACACCACCAACTGATGCGCGCGGCGGCCCGGGGAGACCCGGGCCGCCCGTGTTCGATGGCGTGAAGCCGTCGCCCCATCCTGCTCCTCGCGTGAGATCGACCAGGCCATGATCGACCGGGACGCCCGTCCTTTGCTCGAACTCTCGCAGACGTCGAAGCGCTATGGCGGCGTGCGGGCGCTGGAAAGCGTCGATTTTGCCTGCTCGGCCGGCAGCATCCACGCCATCCTGGGCGAGAACGGCGCCGGCAAATCCACGCTGATCAAGATCGTCTCGGGCGTGGTGCAGCCGGACTCTGGCTCCATGCGCCTCGACGGGCAGGATGTGCGCTTCGCCAACCCGGCCGCCGCCAACGCGGCCGGCGTGGTCTGCGTGTTCCAGGAATTGTCGCTGATGCCCGACCTCTCGGTCGCGGACAACATCTCGATCGCCGGGCCGCCGACCCGGATGGGCCTCATCGACGCGCGCGCACAGCGCCGCCGCGCCGAGGAACTGCTGGCCAGCATCGGCTGCGAGGACGTGAACCCGCTGCTGCGTGTGCGCGACCTGCCGCTGTCGCGCCGCCAGATGGTGGAAATCGCCAAGGCGCTGGGCAAGCGGCCACGCCTGCTGATCCTCGACGAGGCCACCTCGGCGCTCACCAACGCCGACGTGACCGTCATTTACGAGGTGCTGAAGCGGCTGCGCCAGGATGGGCTTTCCATCCTTTACATCTCGCACCGCATGCACGAGATCGAGGCGCTGGCCGACCGGGCATCCGTGTTCCGCAACGGCCGCCACATCGAGACCTTCCCGATGGGCGCCCGCAGCCACGGCGAGATCGTCGAACTGATGATCGGCCGCGAGATCAGCGCCCAGTATCCAACGCGCGTGACGCGGCCGCGGCCTGCGCCGCTGCTGGAGGTCAAGAAGCTCTCCTGGGAAAACCGCCTGCGCGACGTCGACCTCAGCCTCGGCATGGGCGAGATCGTCGGCCTCGGCGGCCTCGACGGGCAGGGGCAGAAGGAGCTGCTACTCGCCCTGTTCGGGGTGTTGAAGGGCGTGTCTGGCGAGATGCTGATCGACGGCAAGCCGGCGCTGCCGTCCTCGCCGGTCGACGCCAAGGGACCGGGGCGCCGGATCGCGCTGATCCCCGAGGACCGCAAGACCGAAGGGCTGATGCTGCCCATGTCGATCGCCGAGAACCTCTGCTCGGCCTCGCTCGACGCCCTATCGGCTGGCCCATTCATCGACCCCGGCAAACAGGACGCCGCCGTCGGGGAGGCGATCCGGCAGTTGCAGATCAAGATCGGCAGCCCGGCCGATCCAGTCGCGACGCTGTCGGGCGGCAACCAGCAGAAGGTCGTGATCGCCAAGTGGCTGATGACCAAGCCGCGCATCATCCTGTTGAACGACCCAACCCGCGGCATCGACGTCGGCACCAAGCAGGAGATCTACGGCCTCCTTCGCGTGCTGGCCGACGCCGGCGCGGCGATCCTGTTCTACTCCACGGACTACGACGAGCTGATCGGCTGCTGCGACCGAGTGGCCGTGATGTATGACGGCGCGATCCGTGTCGAGCTGGAGGGCGACGCCATCACCGAGCAGGCCCTGATCGCCAGCGCGCTAAACATCGACACGGCCGAAACGCCTGCGCTGGAGCATGCTTCATGAGTCGACCCACGGCCAACTGGCTGATCCGCCTGCGCCAGAACACGGGGCTCGCCAGCGCCATCGCGCTCTTCCTGGCGTTCTACCTGTTCTACAACATTTTCCACCCCAAGGGCTTCTCCACGCCCGTGCTGGTGCAGAACGCCGACGAGGCCTTCGCGCTCGCCATGGTGGCGATGGCGCAGACCATCCCGGTGCTGATGGGCGGGCTCGACCTGTCGGTCGGGGCCGTGATGACGATGGTGAACTGCCTCGCCAGCCACCTCGTGATCGGCTCGCCGTTGCAGATCGCCTTCGGCGTCGTGGCGTGCATCGCGGCCGGCGCGGCCTTCGGCTTCGCTAATGGCTGCATCGTGGTCTATGGCCGCATCCAGCCCATCATCACCACCCTGGCGACCGGCGCGATCGCGATCGGCATCGCGCTGTTTCTCCGTCCCAAGCCCGGCGGCAAGGTCGACGAGGACCTGTCCTGGGCGCTCACCAACAGCCTTTCGGACTTCGCCGAAACCTACGGGCTGTTCGACGGCGGCAAGGCGGCGTGGTTCCAGCCGATCGCCTGGATCCCGGCCGCGCTGGTGCTGCTGGTTCTCGTGATCCTGCTGATCTGGGTTCCGTTCCGCCGCACCGTGATCGGCCGCACCATTTATGCGGTGGGCTCGGCGGAAGGCGCGGCCTTCATGTCGGGCCTGCCGGTGGACCGGGCCAAGATCGCCGCCTTCACGCTGTCGGGCGTTTTCGCGGCGCTGGGCGGGCTCTTTCTCGCCATCCAGACCTCCTCCGGCAACGCCGACCTGCCGCAGGCGAGCGCCTATACGCTGAACTCCATCGCGGCCGTGGTGCTGGGCGGCACGTCGTTGCTGGGCGGCTCCGGCTCGGCGGTGGGCTCGGTGTTCGGCGCCCTCATCCTGCGCGTGATCTCGTTCAATTTCCGGATCTTCGACATCCCGCCCTTGATGCAATCGCTGGTCGAGGGGCTGATCCTGCTGGCGGCCGTGAGCCTTGGCGGCTTGCGGGTGCTGCAGGTCAAGAATCGGCTGGAGCTGTTTCGATGAGCGCCGCGCTGGAGAAGCCCGCCCGTATCGCGCTCGGGCCGGACGACAAGCCGATCGTGATCGCGTCCGCCTTCATCATCCTGCTCCTGGTGATCGGCACCGCCTACACGCTGGTGACCGCCGGCACTATGACGCTGCTGTCGCCGAACTACCTGCTGCAGCAGCTGCAGATCGGCGCCTTCCTGGGCATCGTGGCCGCAGGCATGATGCTGGTGATCCTGATCGGGCACATCGACCTCTCGGTCGCGTGGACGCTGGCGGCCTCCGCGATGATGGCCACCACGGTCGGCGGCCCCTGGGCGATCCCGACCGGGCTCGCGGTGGGGCTGGCGGTCGGCCTCGTGAACGGGCTCGGGGTCGCCTATCTGCGCGTGCCGTCGATGATCTTCACGCTGGCCGTGAACGCCGTGATGCGCGGCCTCATGGTGGCGCACACCGGCGGCTTCGCGCCGCAGACGGCCGCGACCGACCTGATGCGCTTCCTGGCGGCGGGCCGCATCGGCGGGATCCCGATGGCGATCTTCGTGTGGATCGGCGTGTCGATCATCATCGCGGTGGTGCTGAAACGGACCGTGTTCGGCCGCACCATCTACGCCATCGGCAACCGCGAGGCGGCCGCCTACCTTGCCGGCATGCGCACGCGCGGCGTGATCGTGGCGGCCTTCGCGGCCTGCGGGATGCTGGCGGGCCTCGCCGGCGTGCTGCTCGCCGGCTATTCCACGAAAGCCTACCAGGGCATGGGCGACGCCTACGTCCTTCCCGCCATCGCGGCCGTGGTGATCGGCGGCGCCAACATCCTGGGCGGCAGCGGCCGCTACGCCGGCACGGTGGTGGGCGTGGTGCTGATCGTGCTGCTCAACAGCGTGCTCTCGATCATGCAGATGCCCGAGGCCGGCCGCCAGATCATCTATGGCGCGGTGATCATCACCATGCTGCTCGCCTACCGCAGCGGGCGGGTTCACCAGGGGTGAGGGCGCAAAAGCGCCGTTACTACTCCGGCACCACCGCCGTGGCCTCGATCTCCACCAGTGCGCTGGGCTCCACGAGCCGCACGACCTGCACGAGGGCCATGGCGGGGTAGTGGGGGCCCAGGACGTCGCGATAGGCGGCGCCGATGGGTTTCAAATTCGCCTGGTAGTCGGCGATGTCGGTCACGTACCAGGTCAGGCGGACGAGGTGGCGGGGTTCGGCGCCTCCGCTGACCAGGATGGCGCGGATGTTGTCCAGGCACTGGCGCACCTGCGCGACGAGGCCGTCCGGGAAGCGTTCCTGCGCGTCCCAGCCGACCACGCCGCCCGTGACCAGCAGCGCGCCGCGCGCCAGCACGCCGTTGCTGTAGCCGCGCGGGCGGGGCCAGCCCTCGGGCAGCAGGTCGCGCCGGGAGGCACCGGGGAGGGGAGAGGCTTCGAGCGCCGGGCTGATGTCGGTCATGATCGTCACGCGGACAGGGGGACGGGGTCGGCCGCCATCGCGACCTGGCGCAGGGCGAAGCGCTGGAGCTTGCCGGTTTCGGTGCGGGGCAGGCGCTCCACGAACAGGATCGAGCGCGGGTACTTGTAGGGCGCGATGTCGCGCTTCACGAAATCCTGCAGCTCCTTGACCATCTCCGGCCCGGGCTCCGCGCCCTCGCGCAGCACCACATAGGCGCGCACCACCATGCCGCGCTCCTCGTCGGGCGCGCCGACCACGCCGCATTCGGCCACGGCGGGATGGGCCAGCAGCGAGGCCTCCACCTCCGGGCCGGCGATGTTGTAGCCGGACGAGATGATCATGTCGTCCGTGCGGGCCTGGTAGACGAAGTAGCCGTCGTCCGTCTGAAGGAAGGTGTCGCCAGTCACGTTCCAGCCGCCCTTCACGTAGTTGCGCTGGCGCGCGTCCGCGAGGTAGCGGCAGCCGGTGGGGCCGCGCACCGCGAGGCGGCCGGGCGTCCCGCGCGGAACCTCGCGGCCCTCGTCGTCGATGATGCGGGCCTCGTAGCCGGGCACCACCGTACCGGTGGAGCCGGCGCGGACCTTCTCGTAGGGCGCGCCGATAAAGATGTGCAGCATCTCGGTCGCCCCGATGCCGTCCATCATCGGGATGCCGGTCGCCTTGCGCCAGGCCTCGAAGGTGGCGGCCGGCAGGCTCTCGCCGGCCGAGACGCAGCGGCGCAGGCTGGAGACGTCGCGGCCCTCCAGCTTGCCCAGCATGGCGCGGTAAGCGGTCGGAGCCGTGAAGCTGATCGTCGCGCGGAAGCGCTCGATGGCGGCCAGGAGTTCGTCCGGCCCGGCCTTGTCGAGGATCACGGAGGATGCGCCGGCGCGCAGCGGAAACAGCACCAGCCCGCCGAGCCCGAACGTGAAGGCCAGCGGCGGGGAGCCGATGAACACGTCGTCCGGGCCGGGTTTCAGCACCTGGCGGCCATAGGCGTCGCAGATCGCCAGCAGGTCGCGGTGATTGTGCATCGTGCCCTTGGGCTCGCCCGTCGTGCCTGAGGTGAAGCCGATCAGGCAGCAATCCTCGGCCGCGGTGTCGACAGGCTCGAACGCCGGCGAGGCCTTCGCCATCAGGCTCTCGAGCGAGCCAGGCGCGCCGTCCCCCCAGGTCACGATGCGCTTGAGGTCCGGCGCGAGGCCCTGCGCGGTTTCGAGATCGCCCAGGAGGCGCGCATCGCAGAGCGCAAGGGACACCTTGGCCTTCGCGATCGGGTAGGCGAGCTCGCGGGCGCGCAGCAGCGGCATGGTGGCGACCACGACGCCGCCCGCCTTCAGGATGGCGAGGTAGGCCGCGACCAGCATCGGCGTGTTGGCCGAGCGCAGCAGCACGCGGTTTCCGGGCACGAGGCCGAGATTGCCCACCAGCACGTTGGCGATGCGGTTCACCCGCTCGGCGAGGTCGGCATAGGTCCAGGTCCCGCCCGGCGCATGGATGCAGGCCGCGGCGCCGTGGCCCTGGCTCACCCAGTTGTCCAGCAGCTCCGTGACGGCGTTCAGCCGCTCCGGGTATTGCAGCTCCGGCAGCGTGAACAGGAAGTCCGGCTGCTGGTCCGGCGGGGGCAGGTTGTCCCGCGTGAAGGTGTCGACATGCGCTGAACGGGTCATGGGGGGAACCTCGCCGTCTGCTCAGAAGGGGACAGAGTGTCGATGGACCAGAACCGCCGTCATCCCCGGCCGCAGCGGCGCAGCCGCGGAGGGGAAGGTGATCCGGGGGCCGCTAGCGCCAAGCGTTGTCGGCTGCGTGCGGAGAGATGGGGCCCAGTCGCCTGGATCCCCTTCCCGTCGCTGCGCGACGCCGGGGATGGCGGAGGAGGGACGCAACGCGTCTCGGGCGATCATCGGGCGGCCCTGCCGCTGCCGGCCGCGCGGGCTTTCAGCACTTCGCGAGCGATGATGAGCTTCTGCACCTCGGTGGCGCCCTCATAGATGCGCAGCGCGCGGATCTCGCGGTAGAGCCGTTCCACCACCGTGCCGGTCTTCACCCCGAGCCCGCCGAAGAGCTGCACGGCCTTGTCAATCACCGTCTGGGCGTTCTCGGTGGCGGTCATCTTCGCCATCGCGGCTTCGCGGGTGATGCGGGGCGCGCCGGCGTCGCGCGCCCAGGCGGCGCGGTAGACCAGGAGGGCGGCGGCGTCGACGTCGGTGGCCATTTCGGCCAGGGACGCCTGGGCGAGCGGGAGGTCGGCCATGGGCGCGCCGAAGAGCTTGCGCGTGAGGGCGCGGTCCAGCGCCTCGTCCAGCGCCCGGCGGGCGAAGCCCAGCGCGGCGGCGCCGACCGTGGAGCGGAACACGTCCAGCGTCCCCATCGCGACCTTGAAGCCTTCGCCGGGGCCGCCGAGCCGGTTCGCGGCCGGGATGCGGCAGTTCTCGAAGGCGAGGCGCGCCAGCGGGTGGGGGGCGATCACGTCGATGCGCTCGGCGATCCTGAGGCCCGGCGCGTCGGCCGGGACGATGAAGGCCGAGATGCCCCTGGCGCCCGGCGCCTCGCCGGTGCGGGCGAACACCATATAGACGTCCGCGATGCCGCCATTGCTGATCCAGGTTTTCTCGCCGTCCAGCCGCACATGGTCCGGCCCGTCCGGGGTCGCCGCGCACGCCATGGCGGCGACGTCCGAGCCGGCCTCTGTCTCCGACAGCGCGAAGGCCGGGATGACGCGCCCGGCGGCGATTTCCGGCAGCCAGCGGCGCTTCTGCTCGTCGGTCCCGAATAGCGCGATGGGGCCGGAGCCCAGCCCCTGCATCGCAAAGGCGAAGTCGGCGAGGCCGTCGTGATAGGCGAGCGTCTCGCGCGACACGCAAAGGCTGCGCACGTCGTAGCCGTCGCCTTCGCCCCCATAGGCGGCCGGCGCCACCGCCTTGAGCCAGCCGGCGCGGCCGAGCGCGGCCACGAGGCGGCGGCAGGAGGCGTCGACGTCGTGGTGGTTCACCAGCCCGGGCAGGGCGTCCGCCGCCCAGGCGTCGAGCTTTGCGGCGCGCTCCGCGTGACGGCGCTCGAAAAAGGGCCAGTCCAGATAGGAGCGGTCGGGCATGTCAGTCGCCCTCGAACACGGGTTTCTGCTTGGCTGCAAAGGCCCGGTAGGCGCGGCCGAAATCCTCGGTCTGCATGCACAGGGCCTGCGCGACGGCCTCGGCCTCGATGCTGTCGTCGACGCCCATGGCCCACTCCATGTGGAGCATGCGCTTGGTCATGGCGTGCGCGAAGGTGGGGCCGGTCGCGATCTCGTCCGCCATGGCGAGCGCAGCGTCGAGCAGCGCCTCGGGGTCGAGCAGACGGTTGAAGAAGCCCCAGCGCTCGGCCTCGTCGCCCGGCAGGGCGCGGCCAGTGTAAAGCAGTTCGGAGGCGCGGCCCTGGCCGATGATGCGCGGCAGCATCGCGCAGGCGCCCATGTCACAGCCGGCGAGACCGACGCGGTTGAACAGGAACGCCACCTTGGCGCGGGCCGTGCCGTAGCGCAGGTCCGACGCCATGGCGACGATCGCGCCCGCGCCCGCGCACACGCCGTCGATGGCGGCCACGATGGGCTGCGGGCAGGCCCGCATCGCCTTCACGAGCTCGCCGGTCATGCGGGTGAATTTGAGCAGCCGCACGGTGTCCATCGCGACCAGCGGGCCGATGATCTCGTGCACGTCGCCGCCGGACGAGAAGTTGCCGCCCGCGCCGGTGACGACCACGGCCTTCACGGTCTCGTCCTTGCCGAGCGCGCGGAAGAAGTCGCACAATTCGGCATAGGATTCAAAGGTGAGCGGGTTCTTCTTCTCAGGCCGATTCAGGGTCACGACGGCGGTCTTGCCGCGCACCTCATGGCCGAAATGCCGGGCCTCGTAGCCGCCCAGCGGCAGGGTGATCGGGTTGGCGTTCATGATGCGGGGCTCCCGGCCAGTCCGGCGCGCACGGAGGCCTTGGCCTTCGCGAGCAGCCGCATGAGGTCGTTGATGTCGTTCTCGGCCATGCCGGCGAAGAGGCGGGCCAGCCAGTCCGCGTGCTCGGCCGCCATGGCGCGAAATTCCGCCCGGCCCTTGGCGGTCAGCGTGATCACCTGCACGCGCCGGTCGTGCTCGGCCGTGCGGCGGTCGACGTCGCCGGAGGCCAGCAGCTTGTCGACCACGTGGGTGACGTTGCCGTTGGAGACCATCATGCGCTTCGACACGTCCGAGAGCGTCATGCCGTCCGGCGCGCGATCGAGCTGCGCCATCAGGTCGAAGCGGGGCAGGGTGATGTCGAAGCGCTCGCGCAGCTTGGAGCGGATCTCGCCCTCGATGAGGTTGGCGCAGGTGAGCAGGCGCAGCCAGAGCCTCACCTCGCTCTCGTGGGCGGAGGGCTCCTCCAGCGCCTTGGTTTCAGCGTCCAGCAGCATGGCGTGCCCCTCAGGCGATGGTTTCGCCGCCATCGATCACGATGGCCTGGCCGGTGACGGCCGCAGCGGCGTCCGAGACGAGCCACAGGATGGCGGCGGCGATCTCCTCGGGCTGGACCAGCCGGCCCATAGGCTTGGCGTCCACGAACTCGGCCATGAGGTCGCCGGCGTCGCGCCCGATCTTCTCGGCGCGCTTGGCCATTCCGCCCAGCACCATCTCGGTTTCGGTGAAGCCCGGGCAGATGGCGTTCACGGTGACGCCGGTGCGGGCCGTTTCCAGCGCCAGCGCGCGGGTGAGGCCCAGCATGGCGTGCTTGCCGGCCGCGTAGGCGGTCATGAAGGCGTAGCCCTTCAGCGCCGCCGTGGAGGCGATGTTGACGATGCGGCCGCGTCCATCGGCGATCATGCCCGGCAGCAGCATGCGGATGGCCTCGGCCGGCCCGGTGACGTGCTGGGCCAGCATGGCGGCCAGCGCCGCGCCGTCGTCCTTCAGGAAGGGGCCGGACGCAGCCGTTCCGGCGTTGTTGACCAGGATGTCGACGGGCCCGTCGTTCAGGGCGCTTTCCAGCGCCTGGCGCAGCGCCGGCGCGTCGCCCACATCGGCCGCGATGCCGCGGGCGGCGTCGCCCGCCGCGACCGCCTCGTCCAGCGACGCCTGCGAGCGCCCCAGGATTGTGACGTCCGCCCCGGCCTGCGCCAGCGCGTGGGCGATCGCCCGGCCGATGCCGCGGCTTCCGCCGGTGACGATCGCTCTGCGTCCGCTCAGGTCGCCCATGCCGTGCCTCGCGCCAGATGCTTTAAGCTTAAAACTGTTCATCGGGGGAGCGCAAGAGCGGCGTGGCGTCGGTCGACCTCCCGTCATTGCGAGCGCAGCGAAGCAATCCAGCTGACGCCGGGCCAGATGGCGCGCCTTCCGCCCAGCGCCTGGATTGCTTCGTCGCTTCGCTCCTCGCAATGACGGCGAGGGGAAATCCAAGCGGGAGCACCGCGAATTATTTGAACCCTAAAATAATTTGCGCGACGGATTGGGTCGTGCCAACAATTATGTGTGGAGCCCGGGTGGGCGGCCGTCCTAGCATGGCGCCCGAAACAGGGGAGGGGTTGTGCACATGAGGCGTATCGCTCAAAAAACGATGATGGCGTCGATGCTTGGGGCCAGCGTGCTGGCGCTTTCGGCGTCCGGCGCACTGGCGCAGGAGCCGCTGAAGATCGGCCTCGTGACCGTGCTGACGGGCCCGCAGGCTGCGCTCGGCGGGCAGGTTCGCGACGGGTTCAACCTCGCGATCAAGGATCTCGGCGGCAAGATGGGCGGCCGGCCGGTCGAGGTGATCGTCGTCGACGACGAGCTCAAGCCCGACGTGGCGGTCACCAAGGTCCGCACGCTGCTGGAGCGCGACAAGGTCGACTTCGTGGTCGGGCCGGTGTTCTCCAACATCCTGCAGGCGATCTTCAAGCCCGTCACCGACAGCGGCACGATCCTGATCTCGCCCAACGCGGGCACGTCCAACTTCGCCGGCAAGCAGTGCAACGAGAACTTCTTCGTCTCGTCGTACCAGAACGACCAGCCGCACGAAGTGATGGGCAAGTACGCGCAGGACAAGGGCTACAAGCGCGCCTACATCATGGCCCCCAACTACCAGGCCGGTAAGGATTCGCTGGCCGGGTTCAAGAAGCACTTCAAGGGCGAGATCGTCGACGAAGTCTACATGCCGCTCGGAAACCTCGACTTCTCGGCCGAGCTGGCCAAGATCGCGGCCGCCAAGCCCGACGTGTTCTTCGCCTTCATGCCGGGCGGCATGGGCGTGAACCTGGTGAAGCAGTACCGGCAGGCCGGCCTCGCCGACAAGACGCCGTTCTTCTCCGCCTTCACGGTGGACGAGTCGACGCTGCCGGCCCAGCAGGACGCGGCGCTCGGCTTCTTCGGCGGCATGACCTGGGCGCCGAACATGGACAACCCGCAGAACAAGAAGTTCGTTGCGGCCTACGAGGCGGCCTACAACGCCGTGCCGGCGTCCTACGCCATGCAGGCCTACGACGCGGCGCAGATCATCGACAGCGCGCTGAAGGCCACCAAGGGCTCGACCTCCGACAAGGCGGCGCTGCGCGCAGCCATCAAGAAGGCCGACTTCACGTCCCTGCGCGGCAAGTTCAAGTTCAACACCAACGGCTACCCGATCCAGGACTTCTATGTCGTCAAGGTCGCCAAGAGGGCCGATGGCAAGTTCCAGACCGAGATCGGCGAGAAGGTGTTCACCGACTACGGCGACACGCACGCGGCCGACTGCCCGCTGAAGTAGGGGCCTGTCTCGCCGTCATCCCCGGCCGGAGCGCCTCAGGCGCGGGGGTGAAGAGATCCAGAGGTGAGCGCCTTTGCCCCTGGATCCCCTTCCCGGCGCTTCGCGCCGCCGGGGATGACGGTGGAGATCGTGCTCCGCCTGGGGGCGAGGGCCGCAGCCTGGAACCCTCTCCCGCGCGGCGGGGGAGGGCAGGTCGAGCCGCCAGAATACCCCTCATCCTGAGGAGCCCTGCGCAGCAGGGCGTCTCGAAGGACGAGGGGCTCCAGAATGCTCGATCGCCGCATCTGCTGGAATCCTCGTCCTTCGAGACGCAGGCCCCAGTGGGTCTGCTCCTCAGGATGAGGGGCATCGAGGCGAGCACATCACCTCCAGAGTGCGAAGCGAAGTACGATTTCATGTCCCTCACCCTCCTCACCATCCAGATCCTCAACGGGCTGCAGCTCGGGCTGCTGCTGTTTCTGGTGGCGGCCGGGCTGACGCTGGTGTTCGGCGTGATGGACTTCATCAACCTTGCGCATGGCGTGCAGTACATGGTGGGCGCCTATCTGGCGGCCGCGCTGATCGCCTATACGGGCAGCTTCCTGCTCGGCCTCGTGCTGGCGCTCGCCGGCGCGCTCGCGATCGGGCTCGTGATGGAGGGGCTGATCTTTCGGCACCTCTACGGGCGAAGTCATCTCGACCAGGTGCTGGCCACCTTCGGGCTCATCCTCGTGCTCAACGAGGGCGTGAAGATGATCTGGGGCGCGGCCCCAATCAGCGTCGGCGTGCCGGAGGCGCTGCAGGGCTCGGTGGCGCTGGGCGACGGCGTTCTTTACCCGGTGTATCGCTTCGCCATCATCCTGGCCGGCCTCGCGGTGGCGGGCGGGCTCTGGCTGGTGATCGACAAGACGCGCATCGGCATGCTGGTGCGCGCCGGCGCGTCCAACGCGCCGATCGTGTCGGCGCTGGGCGTCGACATCAACCGCCTCTTCATGATCGTGTTCGCCTGCGGGGCCATGCTGGCCGGTTTCGCGGGCGCGATGGCGGCTCCCATCCTGTCGGTTGAGCCCGGCATGGGCGACAGCGTGCTCATTCTGGCCTTCGTCGTGATCGTGATCGGCGGCATCGGCTCCATCCGGGGCGCCTTCGCGGCGGCGCTGATCGTCGGCCTGCTCGACACTTTGGGCCGCTCCTACTCGGTGGACCTCCTGCGCCTGTTTTTGCCGCCGCCGGCCGCGCGCGGCGTCGCGGGCGGGCTGTCCTCCATGTTCATCTACATCCTCATGGCCGTGGTGCTGTTTTTCCGGCCCGAGGGTCTGCTGCCGGCGCGGGGGCGGTCATGAGCGCGGAAGCCACGCCGGCGCCCGCCGCAGCTGCCCGCGCGCGTTCGCGCCTGGCGCTCTCCACCACGGCGCCGCTCGTCATGCTGGCATTGTTCGCGCTCTTGCCGCTGCTCGCCATCGCGACCGGGCAGACGCATTGGCTGTCGCTGATCAACCGCATCGTCATCCTCGGCATCGCGGCGCTGTCGCTCGATCTCATCCTGGGGGTCGGCGGGCTGGTGAGCTTCGGCCACGCGGCCTTTATCGGCCTAGGCGCCTACACGGCGGGCGTGATGGTGGACGCCGGGCGCGGCGACCTGCTGCTCGTCGTTCCCGCCGCCCTGCTGGTAAGCGCCGTGTTCGCGGCCCTCACGGGCGCGGTGTCGCTGCGCACCAAGGGCGTGGCCTTCATCATGATCACGCTGGCCTTCGGCCAGATGGCGTTCTTCTTCTCGCAGGCGCTCTATGCCTATGGGGGCGACGACGGGCTGACCTTGCTCGAGCGTTCCACCGTGGCGGGCTTCCCGATCCTCGCCAACAAAGTGACGTTCTTCTACGTGTCGCTCGGCTTCCTTGTGGTCGCCTACCTGCTGGTGCGGGCCGTGGCGGCGTCGCGTTTTGGCCGGGCGCTGCAGGGCGCGCGCGACAACCCGGTCCGGGTCGCGAGCTTCGGCTTCGACGTGTTCCGCATCCGCCTGGGCGCCTATGTGATCTCGGGCATGCTCGCCGGGCTGTCGGGCGTCCTCCTGGCCAACCAGGCCGAATTCGTCAGCCCGGCCTACATGGCGTGGCAGCGCTCGGGCGAGCTCATCTTCATGATCATCATCGGCGGGCTCGGCTCGCTCTGGGGGGCGGTGCTGGGCGCGGCCGCCTTTCTGTTGCTCGAGGAGGCGCTGTCCGGCTTTTCCGAGCACTGGAAGCTTGGCTTCGGCGTGCTGATCGTCCTGTTCGTGCTGTTCACGCGCGGCGGCCTCGCCGATCTGGCGCGACGCCTCACAGGAGGGCGCGCATGAGCGAGCCGCTGATCCGCATCGACGGCCTGCGCAAGTCCTTCGGCGCGCTCGTGGTGACGGACGACGTGTCGCTCGACGTCGCGCCGGGCGAGCTGCACGCTCTGATCGGGCCGAACGGCGCCGGCAAGACGACGCTGATCCACCAGATCGCCGGGACGCTGCAGCCCAATGCGGGGCGCATCTTGATCGGCGGCGTGGACCTCAGCGGCGCGTCTCCGGCCGCCCGCGCCCGCGCCGGGCTGGCGCGCACCTTCCAGATCACCTCCATCATCCCAACGCTGGACGTGCTCGGCAACGTGGCCTTGGCCGCTCAGGCCCGGTCGCCCGGCGCGCTTCGCCTCTTCGGACGCGCGACCACGGACGAGGCCTTGAACGCCCAGGCCCGCGCCGCCATCGCGGCGGTCGGGCTTTCGGCCCGCGCCGGCGCGCCGGCCGGCATGCTCTCGCATGGCGAAAAGCGCGTGCTCGAGATCGCGATGGCGCTCGCGATGGAGCCCAAGGCCATCCTGCTGGACGAGCCCATGGCGGGCGTCGGGCGCGAGGAATCGGCGCGCATCGTCGAGCTCCTGCTCAGCCTGAAGGGGCGCTACGCCATGCTGCTGGTGGAACACGACATGGAGGCGGTGTTCTCGCTGGCCGACCGCATCAGCGTGCTGGTCTATGGCAGCGTGATCGCGACCGGCAGCCCGGACGCCATTCGCAATGACCCCGCCGTGCGTGCGGCTTATCTCGGCGACGAGGCCGCCTGATGCTGGAAGTCCGCAATCTCCAGTCCGGCTACGGCGACGCGCAGGTGCTGTTCGGCGTCGATCTCGATGTCGGCGCCGGCGAGGTGGTCACGCTGCTCGGCCGCAACGGCATGGGCAAGACCACCACGGTGCTGACCGTGATGGGCCTCTTGAAGCCCCGCGGCGGAACGGTGCGCTTCGATGGCGTCGATCTTTCGGCCGCGCCGCCCTTTCGCCGCGCGCAGGCCGGGCTCGGATTGGTGCCGGAGGGCCGGCAGGTGTTCCCGACGCTCACGGTCGAGGAAAACCTGATCGCCACCGCGGCCGACCGCTTCGGCAAGGCGCGCTGGTCGCTGGCGCGCGTCTACGCATTCATGCCGCGGCTGGAGGAGCGCAAGGGCAACCGGGGCAACGAGCTTTCGGGCGGCGAGCAGCAGATGCTCGCCATCGGGCGGGCGTTGATGACGAACCCCAAGCTGATCATCCTGGACGAGGCTACCGAAGGGCTTGCGCCCATCATCCGGCAGGAGATCTGGGCGTGCCTCGCGGCCCTCAAGGCCGAGGGCGAGTCGATCCTGGTGATCGACAAGCACATCGACGCCCTCGCGCGCATCGCCGACCGGCATGTCGTGCTGGAAAAGGGCCACGTGGTCTGGTCCGGCTCCAACGGCGCGCTGCTGGCGGACAGCAGCGTCAAGGACCGCTATCTTCACCTGTAGCCAACAAGGGAGGGCAACCATGAAGCCGATGACCGCAGGCGTGACGCCGGCCGGGCAGGGGATCGACGGCATCAGCTGGAACATCCTGGGCCAGACCTACGTGCCCAAGCACCTCACCGAGAGCTCGTTCTCGTGGCACGCCACGTTCCCGCCCGGCACCTTCGTGCCGCCGCACATCCATCCCAACCAGGACGAGTTCATCTACGTGCTGGAAGGCCGCTTCGACCTCGTGCTCGACGGCCAGGAAGTGGGCGCCGGCCCGGGCGATCTCATCCGCCTCCCGCGCGGCGTGCCGCACGGCATCTTCAACAAATCCGATGCGCCGACGAAGTGCGTGTTCTGGGTGTCGCCCACCGGCCCGCTCTACGACCTGTTCTGGGGCATCCACTCCATGGCGGACCAGAACCCCAGCGACGTGGTCGCGCTGGCCGCCAAGCACGAGGTCGACTTCCTGCCACCCCCGCCTGATGGAGCGTAACAGCTTCGCTCTCCGTCATCCCCGGCGGCGCGCAGCGCCGGGAAGGGGATCCAGGAGACTGGGCGGAGGCTCGGGCTTTGGCCTGGATCCCCTTCCCGCGCCTTCGGCGCGCCGGGGATGACGGCTGAGAGGTGCGACGGCCGTGACACCCTCCCGTCATTGCGAGCGTCAGCGAAGCAATCCAGCCTGATGCTTGGCCTTTAGACTGGATTGCTTCGCCTCCGGCTCGCAATGACGGCGAGGCGCTGGAACGGCGCTCGCGTCTCTCCGTCATCCCCGGCGGCGCGTAGCGCCGGGAAGGGGATCCAGGGGTCGGGGCTGAGGCTCGGGCTTTGGCCCTGGATCCCCTTCCCGCGCCTTCGGCGCGCCGGGGATGACGGCTGAGAGGTGCGACGGCCGTCAGACCCTGCCGTCATTGCGAGCGACAGCGAAGCAATCCAGCCTGATGCTGGGCCTTTAGGCTGATTGCTTCGCCTCCGGCTCGCAATGAGTGGAGGCGCTGGAAGGGCGCTCAACTCTCTCCGTCATCCCCGGCGGCGCATAGCGCCGGGAAGGGGATCCAGGGGTCTGGGCTGAGGCTCGGGCTTTGGCCCTGGATCCCCTTCCCGCGCCTTCGGCGCGCCGGGGATGACGGCGGGGAGGGTCCTCGAACACGCCTCATCCCGCCCGGCGGTTCAGTTGCGTAAGCGCGAAGCCCGCCTTGCCTGCGTAACTCTTCACGATGGCCTCGCGCCGCGCGTAGCTCAGCACGCGCTCGACGTCGTCGAAGCCGCTGGGAGCCAGCGCCTCCACGGCGTCGATGACGCGTTCGGGCCCGCCCTGGCGGTTCATGGCGCAGATCTCGGCGGTCTTGGGCAGGCGCTCGGCTTCATACATCGCCAGCGCGTGGCGCGGGTGGTCGGCCTTGGCGAGGCTGTCGGCGAGGCAGCGGGCGTCCAGGATGGCTTGGCTCGCGCCGTTGGAGCCGACCGGATACATCGGATGGGCGGCGTCGCCGAGCAGCGTCACGCGGCCGTGGGTCCAGCGGGGCAGGGGGTCGCGGTCGCACATGGGATACTCCCAGAACTGCGGCGTCGCCTTGACGAGACCCTCGATGTCGACGCCCGGCACCGTGAAGCGGCGCGCGAAGGGCAGCACGTCCTCCAGCCGGCCCTGGCCGCTCCAGGTCTCCTTCGGCGGCGGCTTGTCGGGATCGCCGAGGCGCACATTGACGACCCAGTTGGTGAGGCGGGTGTCGGCCCGCTCGCCCTTGCCGATGGGGTAGAGCACCAGCTTGGCCTGCATGCCGCCGGCGATGATCATGCTCTCGCCGTCGAGGAATTTCGGCCAGTCGATCGCGCCGCGCCACATGCGAACGCCCTGCCATTTCGGCGCGCCCTGGCCCGGAAAATAGCGCGCCCGCACGGCCGAGTGGATGCCGTCGGCCCCCACCAGCGCGTCGGCCCGCACGCTCTCGCCGGCGGCGCCGTAGCGGCTATCGGCGAAATGGGCGGTGACGCCGCCCTCGTCCTCGATGAGGCCCAGCAGCCGGCGGCCGGTCTGCACCGAACCGGCGCCGAGCCGCTCCACCACGGCGTCGTGGATCAGCTTCTGCAGCCGGCCGCGATGAATGGAGAACTGCGGCACCTTGAAGCCCGCGAAGACGCCGCGCGGCTCCTGCCAGACGGTCTGGCCATAGCGGTTCATGTAGTGGAGCTCGCGGGTGCGGATGCCCACGGCGTCCAGCGCCGGCAGGAGGCCCAGCTCCTCCAGCTCCGCGATGGCGTGCGGCAGCGTGTTGATGCCGACCCCGACCTCGCGGATCGTGCTGGCCTGCTCGTAGACGGTGGCCTTGATCCCCCGCCGGTGCAGCATCAGGGCGGCCGTGAGCCCCCCGATCCCGCCCCCTACGATGATGACATGCATGCGGAATTTCCCCCCAGGGCGGCATCAAAGTCGGTTTGGCGGCGAGGCGCAATCCCACGAGCCACAGGCTCCACTCTCGCCGTCATCCCCGGCGGCGCGCAGCGCCGGGAAGGGGATCCAGGCGGCTGGGTGAGGCATCGCGCTCGTGGCCCCTGGATCCCCTTCCCGACCTGCTGCGCAGGTCGCCGGGGATGACGGCGAGGGGAACGGACGCGCGATCACGCCCCGACCCGGTGCGATTTCGGCTTCGCCTTGAGCTTCAGGTCGGTGAGGTCGGCCTTCTCCCGCGGCGTGTTGCGCTTCAGCTGGTCCCAGCCGGGCTGGTAGGGCTTGGGCGGATGCGCTTCCGCGCCGTACCAGGCGGCGGCGCGCAGCGCGAAGGCGGGGTCGGCAAGGTGCGGGCGGCCGAAGGCGACGAGGTCGGAGCGGCCGGCCGCCAGGATGGTGTTGGCCTGGTCGACGCTGGTGATGTTGCCGACGCACATGGTGGCGACCCGCGCTTCGTTGCGGATCTGCTCGGCGTAGGGCGTCTGGAACATGCGCCCGTAGAAGGGCCGCGACGCCGGCGAGGTCTGGCCGGTGGAGACGTCCACGAGGTCCACGCCCGCCTGTGCGAAGGCCTCGGCGATCGCGACCGCGTCGCCCCCAGTCAGGCCGCCCTCGATCCAGTCCGTGGCCGAGATGCGCACTGACATGGGCTTGCCCGCCGGCCAGGCCTCCCGCAAAGCCGTGAACACCTCCAGCGGGAAGCGCAGGCGGTTCTCGATCGAGCCGCCGTACTCGTCCGTGCGCTGGTTGGTGACCGGCGACAGGAAGCTCGCCAGCAGGTAGCCGTGGGCCGCGTGGAGCTCCAGCATGTCGAAGCCGCAAGCGTCGGCCCGCCGGGCGACGGCGACGAACTGGTCGCGCACGCGAACCATGTCGGTGCGGTCCATGGCCTTGGGGGCGCGGCTTTCCGGGTAGTAGGGCAGGGGCGAGGGCGCGACGATGTCCCAGCCGCCCTCGGGCAGCGGCCGGTCCATGCCCTCCCACATCAGCTTGGTCGCGCCCTTGCGGCCGGCGTGGCCCACCTGCAGGCAGATCTTGGCGGCCGAGTTGGCGTGCACGAAATCGACGATGCGCGTCCAGGCGGCCTGCTGCGCGTCGTTCCACAGCCCCGTGCAGCCGGGCGTGATGCGGGCGTCCGGCGCGACGCAGGTCATCTCGGTGAAGATCAGCCCGGCGCCGCCCATGGCGCGCGAGCCGTAATGGACGAGGTGGAAGTCGCCCGGCATGCCGTCCACGGCCGAATACATGCACATCGGCGACATCACGAGCCGGTTCGGCACCGTGAGTTCGCGCAGGCGCAGCGGCTGGAAGGCGGGCGCGGCGGGGCGCTCGGCGTCCACCGGCAGGCCCGCTTTGGCGACGCCCTGCGCGAAGCTCTTGTCCAGCGCGCGCACGAAGTCGGGCGCCCGCAGCTCCAGATTGTCGTAGGTGATGGACTTCGCGCGCGTCATCAGCCCGAAGGCGAACTGCACCGGGTCCATGTCGAGGAAGCGCTTCACGTGCTCGAACCAGACGAGGCTGACATCGGCGGCGTGCTGGGTCTTTTCCACCTCCTCGCGCCGGCCTGTTTCGAAGCGGCCGAGGGCGGGCGCCACCGCGCCGCGTTCGGCCACGAGCGCGCGGTGCAGCGCGATGGCGTCCTCCATGGCGAGCTTGGTGCCCGAGCCGATGGAAAAATGCGCCGTCGCCTTGGCGTCGCCGAGCAGCACGACGCGCTCGTCCATGGTCCAGCGCGCATTGCGGATCATGGGGAATTGCCGCCACAGCGAGCGGTTGGCGATCAGCGGATGCCCCTGGAGCTCCTCGGCGAACACGCCCTCCATGAAGGCGACGCTTTCGGCTTCCGACATCGCGCCGAGGCCAGCCTTTTCGAAGGTCTCGGGGTCGGTCTCCAACACCCAGGTCGAGCGGTCGGCCTCGTACTGGTAGCAATGCGCGATGAACACGCCGTGCGGCGTTTCCTTGAAGAAGAACGTGAAGGCGTCGAACGGGCGGGTCGAGCCCATCCAGGCGAAGCGGTTGGGCCGCAGGTCCACCTGCGTGCCGAAATGGTCGCGGTTCTGCTCGCGGAAGCGCGAGTTGACGCCGTCCGCCACCACCACGAGGTCGGCCTCGTCCGGCCCCGGCAGGGCCTCGCTCTCGTGGCCGAACACGAGCTCGACGCCCAGCGCCCGGGCGCGCTCCTGCAGCAGCATCAGCAGCGTGCGGCGCGAGCAGCCGCAAAAGCCGTTGCCGCCGATGCGGTGCTCTTCGCCCCGGATGTGGATGGAGATGTCGTCCCAATACGCGAAGGCGTTTGTGATCGCCTCGTAGCTCTCGCGGTCGGCGCGCTCGAAATTGTCCAGGGTCTGGTCGGAGAACACCACGCCGAAGCCGAAGGTGTCGTCGGCCTGGTTGCGCTCCAGCACCCGGATGGCGGCCTGCGGGTAGGATTTGGCGGCCAGGATCGCGAAATACAGGCCCGCCGGCCCGCCGCCGATGATGCTGATGCGCATGGTCGCCTCCACTGCCCGGGCTCGCCCGCCCGGTTCGCGAGATGATTTAAGCTTAAAAGAATTTGGCGGGCAAGGGAGGGGTTGGGGGCTTCCTTCTCCCCACGGGAGAAGGTGGCCCGAAGGGCCGGATGAGGGTCTGACGACAAGGCGAAAGGCCGCTACGAGCCAAGTCGATTACCGCTAGTCCCTCATCCGGCTGCTTCGCAGCCACCTTCTCCCGGGGGAGAAGGACCGCTCCAAGCCCCCACCCACCCCCGCAACCATGCTAGTCTCGCCGCAACCAACCCCCACCAGCAGGACCGCCCCCATGGCCGAGAAACGCTACCACAAGGACACGCTTGGCAACCGCAAGCTCGCGCCCGAGACGTTGATGCTGGGCTATGGCTACGACCCGACCCTGTCGGAAGGCGCGGTGAAGCCGCCGGTGTTTCTCACCTCCACCTTCGTGTTCACGTCGGCCGAGCACGGCAAGGAGTTCTTCGACTACGTCTCCGGCCGCAAGCGCCTGCCAGCCGGCGAAACGGCCGGGCTCGTGTATTCGCGCTTCAACCACCCCAACGCCGAGATCGTTGAGGACCGGCTCGCCGTGTTCGAGGGCGCCGAGAAGGCGCTGCTGTTCTCCTCCGGCATGTCGGCGATCTCCACCAGCATCCTGGCCTATGCGCGGCCGGGCGACGTGATCCTCCACTCGCAGCCGCTCTATGGCGGCACCGAGACGCTGATCACCAAGACGCTGGCCAATTTCGGCATCAAGGCCGCGCCGCTGGGCGACGGCGTCGACGAGGCCGGCATGATGGCGGCCGCGGAAGCCGCCGCAGCCATGGGCCGCGTGCCGATGATCTTCATCGAGACGCCGTCCAATCCGATGAACTCCATCGTCGACATCGCGGCCGTGCGCCGCGTCGCGGAGGCCATCGGCCGAAAGCAGGGCGACCGGCCGCTGATCGCTTGCGACAACACCATGTTAGGGCCGGTGTTTCAGAAACCGATTCAGCAGGGCGCCGACCTGTCGCTCTACTCGCTCACCAAATATGTGGGCGGCCATTCGGACCTGATCGCCGGCGCGGCGCTGGGCTCGGACGACCACATCCGCCCCATCCGCCTCCTGCGCTCGGCCATCGGCACGCAGCTCGATCCGCATTCCTGCTGGATGCTCGGCCGCTCGCTGGAAACGCTGGTGCTGCGCATGCGCGCCGCCAACGCCAACGCCGAGAAGGCGGCCGAGTGGCTGCGCCGGCACCCGAGCGTCACGGGCGTGTATTTCCTCGGCTTCCTGCCGGAGGGCTCGCCCGAGCGGCGCGTCTACGAGACGCAATCGGAGGCGCCGGGCTCAACCTTCTCGTTCGACGTGCGCGGCGGCGAGGCGGAGGCGTTCAAGGTGCTCAACGCGCTGCAGATCGTGAAGCTCGCGGTCAGCCTCGGCGGCACCGAATCGCTCGCCTGCCACCCGGCCTCCACCACGCATTCGGGCGTCCCCAAGGATGTGCGCGACCGGCTCGGCGTCAGCGACGCCACCATCCGGGTGTCGATCGGCATCGAGAACGCCGACGACCTCATCGCCGACCTCGCCCAGGCGCTGGAGACGATCGCTTAAGGGGGCTGTCTGCAACCCCTCCACCGTCATTGCGAGCCGGAGGCGAAGCAATCCAGTCTAAATGCCTGGCATTAGCTGGATTGCTTCGCTGGCGCTCGCAATGACGAGAGGGTGATCCGGCGTCTCACCCCCAACTGTGGCGCGAAAGACTCACCGCCAAGCTCTTCCTCCGCGTAGGGAACTATCCGGATGACGACCCCGGGGGCGCAGCCTCAAGCTGCCATCTCCGCAACTGGGGGTTGGTCGGATGGGGGCGATTCGAGGCTTGGGGACGGCGGTCCTCGCGGTGATGCTGCTGGCCTGCGCCCACGCGCCGGCGGACGCCAAGCCCCGCAGCGTCGGGGCCGCCCAGGGCGGCAGCCAGCTCGCCATGACGGTGAGCGGCGTCGCGCCGGCGCCCAAGGCCTTCTACCCCTTCTGCGACAAGAACCCCGGCGAGTGCACGGCGCGCGGCGACGCCGCCGCCTTCCGCACCACGCCCGAGCGCATGGCCGAGCTCGACGCCGTGAACCGCAGCGTCAACGACACCATCCGGCAGGTCACCGACCTGGAGCACTACGGCGTCTCGGACGTCTGGGGCTTTCCGGACGACGGCGCCGGCGACTGCGAGGATTTCGCCCTCCTGAAGCGCCGCAAGCTCATGGCGCTCGGCTGGCCCTCCGGCCGCCTCCTGATGACGGCCGTGATCGACCAGAACGGCGAGGGCCACGCCGTGCTCACCGCCGTCACGGACAGCGGCGACCTCGTGCTCGACAACAAGCGCGACGAGATCCGCCCCTGGCGCAGCACCGGCTATTTCTTCCTCACCCGCCAATCCCAGGACGCGCCGCGCCAGTGGGTCTTCACCGCTCCGCCGACGCAGATCCTTGTCGCCCTGAAGCGCGCCAATGGCGGCGTCGGCGCCCGCACCGCCCGCGTCGCCTCCGGCCAGCGCTGAGGGCGCCTTAGCGCCCCAACTCGCCGCTCGCGTCTTAACGCCGCCGGCATTCTCCGGCCGGACGTCGCGACCATCCCACCGCCTCGCCGTCATTGCGAGCCAGAGGCGAAGCAATCCAGCCTAACTGCCGGGCCTCAAGGCTGGATTGCTTCGCGTATCGATCGACCATCTCGGGCGTTGACGGTCAGGGCGACGCCGCCAATCCGGCGGCCATGCCCCTATCGTTAAAGGAATTTCCGATGATCCTTCCCTTAGGAGCCATTGTCGCGGTGATCGACGGCGAAAAGCTGGTCATGCTCAAAAACCACGGCGACGAACGTGAAATGAAGCTCTCGGCCATGCCGACGGCTCATGTCGAGAGCGAAAGCGCCAGCTCGGGCGCCCGCCATCACAGCAGCGCGGCCAATCCCGACGAAAGCCAGGCTGCGGAGGACGGTTTCGCCGCCGGCGCCGCAAACCTTCTCAATCGCCAGGTCCTTGACGGCGCCATTTCGAGCCTCGTCATCATCGCGGCGCCGAGAACGTTGGGCGAGCTGCGCAAGCACTACCACAAGGCGCTGATCGCCGTTCTCCAGCATGAGATCGCGAAAGACCTCACCGGCCACGCGGTGCGCGACATCGAGAAGACGCTCGCCGCCGCCTGACGCCAACCGCGATCGGCCCGGGGTCGGTCGGCCTATCGAGATGGCGAGGGCCTGCGCCCCCGCCATTTTCTGATTTCGCGCCAGCCGGCGGCCGCGCCCGGCCAAGCAGAGCCACCGCGCCGCCGAGCCGTATTCCGGCGGCTTGCGGCAGGCGTCGCGCCCGAGGCGCTACTTCAGCCCCAGCGCCAGCCCGCTCAGGTCCAGGCTGACGATCACGCCGGTCTGCTCGCCGGCCAGCGTCAGCACGGCGCCGTTCTGGTTGGTGAGCACCACCGCCTGCGCGCCCTTGATGGCCGCCGCGCCGGCGCCGGCCTGCGCGTAGACGCCGGCGATGTCCGACGGCCGGCGAATGTTGCTCACCGTTCCGCGAAAGCGCGTCTCCGACGCGCCGAACGTGAACCCGTAGCTCAGCCCGCCGATCGACAACGGATAGCGCCGGCCCCCGAACACCAGCGTCCCTTCCCCGGCCGACCCGCCCAGCACGAACCCGGCCTTGAAGATCCGCAGCCGCACGGCCCCACTGGCCGCCTCGGCCTGGGTCGCGGCGCCCGCGACGGCGCAAAGGGCAAGGGCGGCGACGGAGAGCTTGGAGAGGAGGTTCATGGGGGGACAGCCTTTTGGAAAGAATAGGGGCGGGGAGGCGCAAACCTGCGATTGCAGGAAACGCAGCCTAGGCCGCGCGGGTGGGCTGGTCCAAGGCTTAGTTCGCGTAAGAGTTGAGCGGGGCGGCCCACCCACGCCGTCATCCCCGGCCGGAGCGCCGAAGGCGCGGAGGGGAAGGGGATCCAGAGCCACACGCGGGATGTCGGGCCCAGTCCCCTGGATCCCCTTCCCGGCGCTGCGCGCCGCCGGGGATGACGGAGAGAGTGCGGCCGTCTCCGGTTAGGATGCATCGCACCTGCGAACGGGTTCAACCTCCCGACAGTGGCGGGTTGCGCCTTGCCGGCGCCAAGCTCGCCCATGCGGTTCGCTGTCTACATCCTCGCCAGCCAACGCAACGGCACGCTCTATGTGGGCGTGACGCGCGATCTTCCGCGTCGCCTGGAGCAACACCGGGCTAGCCGCGCCTCGTCCTTTACCGGACGATACAGCGTGCTGCGCCTGATCTATGTCGAGCGCTTCGAAACCGCGCTGGACGCCATTGCCCGCGAGAAACAGCTGAAAGGCTGGAACAGGGCGTGGAAACTCAAGCTCATCGAAGCCGCCAACCCGCAATGGCTCGAACTCGCCGCCGATTGATCGCCGATCCACCCCCGCCGTCATCCCGGCCGCAGCGCCGAAGGCGCGGAGGGGAAGGGGATCCAGAGCCACACACGTGATGCCGGGCCCAGTCCCCTGGATCCCCTTCCCGGCGCTGCGCGCCCCCGGGGATGACGGAGAGAGTGCGGCCCTGTGCGGTTGGACGGCGCCGGCTCACCCTGCCGTCATCCCCGGCCGGAGCGCCACTGGCGCGGAGGGGAAGGGGATCAGAGCCACACGCGCGATGCCGGGCCCAGTCCCCTGGATTCCCTTCCCGTCGCTTCGCGCCGCCGGGAATGACGGAGAGAGTGCGGGCCTGTGCGGTTGGACGGC
Organism: Alsobacter sp. P4_H11; assembly: GCF_056400925.1. Taxonomy (NCBI): domain Bacteria; kingdom Pseudomonadati; phylum Pseudomonadota; class Alphaproteobacteria; order Hyphomicrobiales; family Alsobacteraceae; genus Alsobacter; species Alsobacter sp. P4_H11. Next base: position 48,242 of record NZ_JBFUKI010000012.1, on the reverse strand, counting down.
GCCGGCCCACCCCCGCCGTCATCCCCGGCCGGAGCGCCGAAGGTGCGGAGGGGAAGGGGATCCAGAGCCACACGCGCGACGCCGGGCCCAGTCCCCTGGATCCCGTTTCCGGCGCTGCGCGTCGCCGGGGATGACGGAGAGAGTGCGGCCCTATGCGGTTGGACGGCGCCGGCCCACCCCCGCCGTCATCCCCGGCCACAGCGCCGAAGGCGCGGAGGGGAAGGGGATCCAGAGCCACACACGTCATGCCGGGCCCAGTCCCCTGGATCCCCTTCCCGGCGCTGCGCGCCGCCGGGGATGACGGAGAGAGTGCGGCCCTGTGCGGTTGGACGGCGCCGGCTCACCCTGCCGTCATCCCCGGCCGGAGCGCCACTGGCGCGGAGCGGAAGGGGATCCAGAGCCAGACGCTGATGCAGAACCCAGGCCCTGCATCGAACAGTAATCTTTCCAAAGTGACCTTGTTTATCGCACGGTTGCGATGATCCTCATGAAAAACGTTGTTCAAGCGGGAATAACCTGCGATCTGGATTACTGTTCCGGTCTTTGGAGATGTTAATGTCTGCCCGCGAAAATTATACGCATAGAATAAATTGCACAATCGAAATAGATTTCCACAAGGCAGTGAGATCCAGGGTGTGATTATCGAGATAATCGAGTTGACTATGGCCTCGGCTGTGGAACATTTCACCTAACGGAGATGAACCGATGGCTGACAAAAATTCTTTTCCCCAAATACCGAGTACCGTTTGGTGGGGCGTTCGCAACATTCTACAGCGCGCGCCGAGCACAACTATTGATGAACGATTGCTAAGTGTGCAACTTGCAGTTCAAGACGCTGCATCACGACAGTACATTCTGGAGCTTAAAAGGGCGAAAATACTTTCAGAAGACAACAAGGCCACTGCGTTGGCGCAGAAATGGCGGTTAGATGAGACATATGTTGAAGCAGTCGATGAGATAATTGCCGCTATCTACCCCGAAGGACTGCTGGATGTCGCGCCACCGGGAGAAGCAGATCGACAGAAGGTCGTGAGTTGGTTTCTTCACGAAGGGCTTGGTCAGGGCGCGGCAGGAAATAAAGCGGCAACTTACCTGCTGCTCAGTAGTCGAGAGCCAAATGAGGCCCCCGGTCGCGCGGTCGCGACAAAAAAGCCAGATACTGGTAAGCAGCCGCGAGGAACGTCTGTCTCTAAACCAAAGACAATCAGTGCTGCAAGCCAGAGAGCGGCCTCTCCCTCACCTCGCTCCTACAGCGAGAGCTATCCGCTTAACATTAACGTTCAGATCCATATCAGCGCAGACGCTGGAACGGACCAAATCGAAAGCATTTTCGCCGCAATGAGGCGCTACTTGCATGACGATCCCACTCGTTAATCGCCTGCGCCAGTTTCAGGAGTTTGTCCTCGAAGCCGGCTTGGCGCGCTCAGTTCTTGGGCTGCCAGCACCAAGGATGCTGGGAACTGCCAGCCTCACTGCTGACAATGCGGGCTCAGCGAATATATTCACGCAGATGGTCACTGAGCCTGAGATAGTGGCTGTTTCACGTGATCTTTTCGTTTCTGGTCACTACTCACTTGCAGTTCAGCAGGCATATAAAGCAATAGAGAAATATATTGAGGATAAAGTAGGTCCGCAGGCTTCAAATGGAACGAATTTCATGGAAACGATATTCTCGCCGCATAATCCCCTGCTTCACTGGACCACCAGAACAACGAGATCTGAATTAGATGAGCAAAAAGGATACATGCGTTTGTACTCTGGGGCTATGCTTGGCATTAGAAATCCAGTTGTCCATGAGTTCGATTGGATAGAGGACCAAAATGTTGCTCTTGAGCTGATAGTCTTTGCGCAGCATCTCCTGCGCAAAGCGCGCGTCGCGAAGGTAGGTGGCTAGAGAGTCCACCCCCTCACACCACCCCCCGCATCCGCGCAAACCCCGCGTCCAGATCCCCCTTCAGATCCTCCAGATCCTCCAGCCCGATGTGGAAGCGCAGGGCCGGGCCGGGCGGGGCCCAGGTGGTGGCCGTGCGGTAGGTCGCGCAGTCGAACGGGATCACGAGGCTTTCGAAGCCGCCCCAGCTGTAGCCCATGCCGAAGAGCTTCAGGTCGTCCAGCAGGGCGGCGAGCTGGGTGGGGGAGGCGGGTTTCAGGAGCACCGAGAAGAGGCCCGAGGAGCCGAGGAAGTCGCGCTTCCACAGGGCGTGGCCGGGGTGGGTTTCCAGCGCCGGGTGCAGCACCTGGTGGACTTCCGGGCGCGCCTCCAGCCAACGGGCCATGTGGAGGGCCTGCTTCTCGTGCTCGCGCAGGCGCAGCGCCATGGTGCGGATGCCGCGCAGGCACAGGAAGGCGTCCTCGGGGCCGGCGCAGGGGGCGGTGAGGTCGAAGGTTTTGCGCAGGCGCGGGAACCACTCGGCGTTGGCCGAGACCACGCCCATCAGCAGGTCCGAGCCGCCGGAGAGATATTTGGTGCCCGCCTCGATGGCGATGTCGACGCCGCGCGCGTGCGGGGGGAAATAGATCGGCGTCGCCCAGGTGTTGTCCATCAGCACGCACAGGCCATGACGATGCGCGACCTCCGCGATGGCGGGCACGTCCTGCATCTCGAAAGACTGCGAGCCCGGCGCCTCGGTGAGGATGGCGGTGGTGTTGGGGCGGAAGAGCCGTTCCACGTCGGCGCCCAGCGCGGGGTCGAAATAGGTGGTCTCGACGCCGAACTTCTTCAGCAGCCCCTCGCAGAGCTCGCGGGTGGGGCGGTAGACCGAATCGGTGACCAGCAGGTGGTCGCCGGCCTTGAGGCAGGTTTGCAGCGCCACCACGATGGCGGCGAGGCCCGACGGAAGCAGCACCGTGCCGGCCGCGCCGGCGAGCTGCGTCCAGGCGGTCTCCAGCGCCTCGATGGTGGGCGTGCCCTTGGTGCCGTAGCTGTAGCGCCCGCGCCGGTGGAGGATGTCGTCATAGGTGGGGTAGAGCACCGTGGAGCCGCGATAGATCGGCGTGTTGACGAAGCCGTGCTGCTCGGAGGGGTCGCGGCCCGCATGCACGAGCTGGGTGCTGACGGCCAGCTTGCGCCGGTCTTCTTCGGTGAGCTTCTTCATCGGGGCATTCCGCAACTTGGGGCGTCGGGGCAGGCGAGGGCGCAAAGGGTGCAGCGACATCCGGCCGCGTCAACCCCGAAGGTGGCCGGACTTCGGCGAGGCCTTGGCCGAAGAGGGGCGGCCAAGCCCTTGACCGCACGCCGAAAGTCACATGAGATGCAGCCATTCCGGGCCCTGCCAAGACGCAGAGCACTGCGCGCGCAGGTCGGACCAGACCCCTTGAAAACAGGGGCGAAAATCACGGAGTGGGAGCTTTTTTCCGATGAAAACCAACATTCTCGTCTCGGCCGCCTTCGGCGCCGTCGCGGCGCTGGTCGCCGGGTCGGCCTCGGCCGGCACGCTCGACAACGTCAAGCAGAAGGGCTTCCTGCAGTGCGGCTCCAACACCGGCCTCGCCGGTTTCGGCCAGCCTGACGCCCAGGGCAACTGGACCGGCCTCGACGTCGACTTCTGCCGCGCCATCGCGGCGGCGGTGTTCAACGACGCCACCAAGGTGAAGTTCGTGCCGCTGTCCGCCAAGGACCGCTTCACGGCGCTGCAGTCCGGCGAAGTGGACGTCCTGGTCCGCAACACCACCTGGACGATCTCGCGCGACACCTCGCTCGGGCTCAACTTCACGGGCGTGAACTATTATGACGGCCAGGGCTTCATGGTTCGCAAGAGCCTGAAGGTCGCGTCCGCGCTCGAGCTCAACGGCGCTTCCGTCTGCGTGCAGCAGGGCACCACCACCGAGCTCAACCTCGCTGACTATTTCCGCGCCAACAAGATCCAGCTGAAGTCGGTGACCTTCGCGTCGTCGGACGAGACGCTGAAGGCCTACGAGGCCGGCCGCTGCGACGCCTTCACGACGGACGCCTCGGGCCTCTACGCCGAGCGCCTGCGCCTGGCGCAGCCGGACGACCACCTGGTTCTGCCCGAGATCATTTCCAAGGAGCCGCTCGGACCGGCCGTTCGCCATGGCGACGACCAGTGGTTCGACATCGTGAAGTGGGTCGGCTACGCCCAGGTCACGGCCGAGGAGCTCGGCGTCGACCAGAAGAACGTCGACGCGATGCTGAAGTCCGACAACCCGGACATCAAGCGTCTGCTCGGAACCGAGGGCAAGTTCGGCGAAGCGCTCGGCCTGCCTAACGATTGGGCGTATCGCGTCATCAAGCTCGTCGGCAACTACGGCGAGAGCTTCGAGCGCACCGTCGGCCAGGGCTCGCCCCTGAAGATCAAGCGCGGCCTCAACGCGCTGTGGAACAAGGGCGGCCTGCAATACGCGCCCCCGATCCGCTGATCTGAGTACCGCGGGGCGTGGATCAACCACGCCCCGCATCACGACGGCCGCAAGTGGAACGACGCTTGCTAGAAGGTCGTCGGGGAGTGGGGAACGGGATCATGTCAGTTCAGACCGAGGCTGCGTCCGCGCGGCCCAAAGTTTCGCCGCTCTATGACCCAAAGGTGCGCAGCGTCGCGTTTCAGGTCCTGCTGTGCGTGGGCCTGGGCTTCCTGGTCTATGTGGCGGTCAGCAACGCGCACGAGAACCTGTCGCGGCAGAAGATCGCCACCGGGCTCGGCTTCTGGAACAACCTCGCGGGCTTCCCGATCAGCCAGACGCTGCTCGACTATTCCGAGCGCTACAGCACCTACGGGCAGGCGTTCTGGGTCGGCCTCTTGAACACGCTGCTGGTCGCGGTGGTCGGCATCGTGCTGGCCACGCTGCTCGGCTTCACGATGGGCATCGCGCGGCTCTCCAAGAACATCCTCGTGGCCGGGGTGGCGCGCTGGTATGTGGAGATCGTCCGCAACCTGCCGCTGCTGCTGCAATTGCTGTTCTGGTACAACGCCGTGCTCAAGGCGCTGCCCAGCGTGCGCGACAGCGCGCAGCTGCCCTTCGGCATCTTCCTCAACAATCGCGGCCTGTTCTCGCCCCGGCCGGATCCCGAGCCCGCCTTCGACTTCGTCTGGCTGGCGCTGGGCCTTGGCGTCGTCGGCACGATCGCGTTCCGCTGGTGGGCGCGCAAGCGGCAGGAGGCGACCGGCGCGCAGGCGCCCGTCGGCTGGGTGACGCTGGGGCTGGTCATCGGCCTGCCCGTGCTGGTGTTCCTTCTCGCCGGCCGGCCGATCGCGTTCGATTATCCTGCCGCGACGCGCTTCAACATCGGCGGCGGCATGGTGCTGCAGCCGGAGTTCCTGGCGCTCCTGTTCGGCCTCACCATCTACACGGGCGCGTTCATCACCGAGGTGGTGCGCGCCGGCATCCTGGCCGTGTCGCACGGGCAGACCGAGGCGGCCTACGCGCTGGGGCTGCGGCCCAACATCACCACCAAGCTGATCATCATCCCGCAGGCGATGCGGGTGATCATCCCGCCGCTCACCAGCCAGTATCTCAACCTCACCAAGAACTCCTCGCTGGCGGTGTTCGTGGGCTATCCCGACCTCGCCAACGTGTTCACCGGCACGGTGCTGAACCAGACCGGGCAGGCGATCGAGGTCGTGGGCATCACCATGATGGTCTATCTCACCATCAGCCTGGGCACGTCCTTCGTGATGAACATCTACAACAATCGCAAAGCTCTGGTTGAGCGGTGAGGGGCGCGCCATGACGACCGCAGACGCTTCCTCCTTCCCGACGCCGCCGCGCGCGGATCCCGGCCCGGCCTATGTGAGCCGGACAACGCTCGCGCCGTCGCCGCCGCCCTACAGCGTGGTCGGCCCCGTGGCGTGGATGCGCGAGCACCTGTTCACCGGGCCGGTGAACATTGCGCTCACGATCATCATCGGCCTCCTGCTGGCCTGGATCATCCCGCCTTTCCTCCGTTTCGCGATCTTCGACGCGGTGTGGAGCGGGGCCAATCGCGACGTCTGCATCTACACGCCCGAGCGCACGGCGGTGGGCGCCTGCTGGGCGTTCATCTGGGATCGCGCGGCCTATTTCACCTATGGCTCCTACCCGGTGTCGCAGCGCTGGCGGGTGAACGTGTTCTTCGCCCTGCTGGCGATCGGCGTGGTGTGGCTGCTCAACCTGAAGGCGCCGCGCCGCGATCTCGGCGGGGTCTACTTCTTCGTCGTGCTGCCGATCCTGTCCTACATCCTGCTCGTCGGCGCGCCCTGGCTCGGCCTGCGCAATGTCGAGACGAACCTGTGGGGCGGCATCCTGGTCACCATCGTGTGCTCGGCGGTGGGCATCGTGGTGTCGCTGCCGCTCGGCATCCTGCTGGCTCTGGGGCGCCGGTCGACCATGCCGGCCGCCAAGCTCATAAGCGTCATCTTCATCGAGTTCGTGCGCGGCGTGCCGCTGATCACCGTGCTGTTCATGGCCAGCGTGATGCTGCCGCTGTTCGTGCCGGACTACCTGCAGCCCGACAAGCTCCTGCGCGCGCTGGTCGGAATCGCGCTGTTTGCGGCCGCCTACATGGCCGAGGTGGTGCGCGCCGGCCTGCAGGCGCTGCCGCGCGGGCAATATGAAGGCGCGATGGCGATGGGCCTGAGCTACTGGCAGATGATGACGCTGGTCGTCCTGCCGCAGGCGCTGAAGATCACCATCCCGAACATCGTCAACACCTATATCGGCCTGTTCAAGGACACGACCCTGGTCGTGATCGTCGGCATCTTCGACTTCCTGAAGACCATCGAGGCGGCGCGCATCGACCCCACCTGGGGCGCGCCCACCGTCTCGGCCACGGGCTATCTCTACGCCGCCATCTTCTACTTCATCTGCTGCTACCTGATGTCGAGCTATGCGAGGGGCGTGGAAGCGCGCCTGGCGCGGGCCGACAAACGGTAAGGGAGTTCCACCATGTCATCCGCACTCGCAACGACGCCCGCCGCCCTGGCGCCCGCCCAGCTCAAGAACGAAACCGCGATCGAGCTGATCGACATGAACAAGTGGTACGGCGAGTTCCACGTGTTGCGCGACATCAACCTCACGGTGAAGCGCGGCGAGCGCGTGGTGGTCTGCGGCCCGTCGGGCTCCGGCAAGTCGACCATGATCCGCTGCATCAACCGGCTTGAGGAGCATCAGAAGGGCCGCATCATCGTCGACGGCACGGAGCTCACCAACGATCTCAAGAAGATCGACGAGATCCGCCGCGAGGTCGGCATGGTGTTCCAGCACTTCAACCTCTTCCCGCACCTCACCATCCTGGAAAACTGCACGCTCGCGCCGATCTGGGTGAAGAAGCTGCCCAAGAAGGACGCCGAGGAGATCGCGATGCACTACCTGCGTCGCGTCAAGATCCCCGAACAGGCCAACAAATATCCGGGCCAGCTCTCGGGCGGCCAGCAGCAGCGCGTCGCCATCGCGCGGTCGCTGTGCATGAGCCCGAAGATCATGCTGTTCGACGAGCCCACCTCGGCGCTCGACCCCGAGATGGTCAAGGAGGTGCTGGACACCATGGTGTCGCTCGCCATGGAGGGCATGACGATGATCTGCGTGACCCACGAGATGGGCTTCGCCCGGCAGGTCGCGAACCGCGTCATCTTCATGGACGCCGGCCAGATCGTCGAGATGAACACGCCGGACGAGTTCTTCAAGAACCCGCAGCACGAGCGCACCAAGCTCTTCCTCAGCCAGATCCTGCACTAAGCCGGGAGCCGGGACGCGGCCATGCTGCGCGCCGTCGCGGCCCTGCTCGGCCTCGGGCTCCTCACGCTCGCGGCCGTGCTGGCGCTGATCGGCTGGCGCAGCGGCCGGGCGGCTGTCGGGCCGGTGCTGGCCGGCGCGGTGGTGTCGCTCGCCGCCATCCTGTGGGTCGACTGCCGGCAATGCGCCACCGGCCCGCTCTATGTGGGCGCGCTCGTATCGCTGCCGTTCTTCCTCGTGGGCTGGGTCACGCTGGCGCTGGACCCGCACGGCCTGGCGCGCGGCGCCGGGCTTCCGGTCGGCGCGGCCGGCCTCCTCACCTGCGGGTGGGCCGCGCTTCTCACGGTGGTGGTCACCTTCGGCGGCCACTGCCCCTGCGCAACGCTCCCCTGGCTGGACGCCGCCCCGCCGCTGCGCGCGGTCGGAACCGACCGCCTCATCGGCCCCATCCTGCTTCTCGCCGGCGCCCTCACGCTGCTCCTCGCCCGCCATGCCGCCCGGAGGCGTGTGGCCGGCGGGTGACGGGGAGGGCGCCTGCGCCTCTCCGTCATTGCGAGCGCCAACGGAGCAATCCAGCTGACGCTGGGCGTGACGCCCGGCGCCGAGGCCGGTTCCAACCACCTGGATTGCTTCGCTTCGCTCGCAATGACGGCGAGGGGCTGCATCGTCGTGCGCGTTCCCTCTCCCGCCTGCGGGAGAGGGGCAGGGGTGAGGGCGGCGGGTACCCCTCCATCCCTCCGTCATTGCGAGCGCCAGCGAAGCAATCCAGCTGACGCCGGGCGCTATGCCCGGCGCCGAGGCCAATCCCAACCGCCTGGATTGCTTCGCTCCGCTCGCAATGACGGCGAGGGGCTCAATCGTGGTGCGCGTCCCTCTCCCGCTTGCGGGAGAGGGGCAGGGGTGAGGGCGCCGGGGACCCCTGCATCCCTCCGTCATTGCGAGCGCCAGCGAAGCAATCCAGCTGATGCTGGGCGCTCCGCCCGGCGCCGGGGCCAACCCCAACCATCTGGATTGCTTCGCTGCGCTCGCAATGACGGCGAGGCGGATTTAATATGAAAATAATCCTTGACATTCCGCCCTGTTTCCCGCACCCTGCGCCTACTCTCGACCCAGGGAGGGGGCGCTTCCGGAGCGGTCCGTTGCGGGGTCGGGGCGCGGCGCCTGCGCGGGTGGGGATACCGGACCCACCCTCCCGGGAGGCCTTTCCGGAGCGGCCGGGCCGAGGGCTCGATGAGGTGAAAGCCTCGTCAAAGCCTCAGGTCAGGCAGTCAGCCCGCCCGCCCCACACTACGGTGGGGCCGTGGACGCGGCCACCTTAACACCCTCGCGGTTGCTGCCCACAAGGAGCGGCCACGAGGAAGGAGCGCGGGTCGGAAAGGTTCAAAATCGCCGGTCGCGAGGCGTCGGCCCGTCCGAACCCTACGCGTAAAACCCTAGATGGGCCGGCGCCTCGCGGCGCCCCTCCACCAGATTGCACCACCTCCGGGCGGGCGGAGATCGCGGACGCTTGCCCAGGGGGGAGAAGGTGCCGCCGAGCGGGGGAGAAGGGGGCTCAGCCGGGAGAGAAGGGCGCCAGGACGCTCAATCCCTTTGCCGTCATCCCCGGCCGGAGCGGCGCAGCCGCGGAGGGGAAGGGGATCCAGGAGCCAAGGCCGGGCTTGGGACCCAGTCCCCTGGATCCCATTCCCGGCGCTGCGCGCCGCCGGGGATGACGGGGAGAGTCACTGAAATCGCGGAGGCGCTCGGCGACGACGCACATCACCGGAGCCCCCATGCACGCCCAATTTTCAGGCCGGCCCGGTCGCGACCGGGCAGTCGTCGCGGCCGCCCCATTCGGCCCAGGAGCCGTCATAGAGCGCTCTGGTGTTCACGCCGGCGGTGTTGAGCGCCAGCGTGAGGATCGCTGCCGAGACGCCGGAGCCGCAGGTGGTGACGATGGGCTGCTTCAGGTCGACGCCGGCCTGCTCGAAGGCGGCGCGGATCTCCTCGGGGCTTTTCAGTTCGCCGTTGCGGACGATGTCGGTCCACGGCACGTTGCGGGCGCCGGGCATGTGGCCGGCCTTCAGGCCCGGCCGGGGCTCGGGCGCTTCGCCGCGGAAGCGGTCGGCCGCGCGGGCGTCCACCACCTGGTGGCTGCCGGACGCCAGCATGCGGGCGATGTCCTCGCGGCTGGCCACCGCGCCATGGTCGAAGCGCGGCGTGAACACGGCCGGGCGCCGGCGCGTGGGCTCGTCCGTCCAGGGCCGGCCCTCGGCCTTCCACTTGGGCGCTCCGCCGTCCAGCACGGCCGCGTCGCGCACGCCGAAGCTGTGCAGCATCCACCAGACGCGCGGGGCGGCGAACATCCCGAGCCCGTCATAGACCACCACCCGCATGCCGTCGCCGATGCCGAGCGCCGCCATGTGGCGGGCGAATTCCTCCGGCCGGGGCAGCATGTGCGGCAGCGGGTCGTTGTGGTCCGACACCGCGTCGATGTCGAAATGCACCGCGCCCGGGATGTGGCCGGCCGCGTATTCGGCCTTGCCGTCGCGCTTTTGCGTCGGCAGGTACCAGGAGGCGTCCACGACCACGAGGTCCGGCGCCGAGAGGTGATCTTCCAGCCACGCGGTGGAGACGAGATTGGTGTTGGCCGACATCGGCGACAGCTCCTGGCAGGGGCGGGAGGATCAGACGAGGGCGATCCGGACGCGCCGGTTCTGCTTGCCCTTTTTTTCGATGTTTGTGACCGCGACGCCGCCGATCTCCGCCGTGTTGCGGACATGCGTGCCGCCGCAGGGCTGGAGATCGAGGCCGACGATCTCGACCAGGCGGACCCGGCCCGTTCCCATCGGGGGCTTCACCGACATGGTCTTCACCAGGCCGGGATTGGCCTCGAGCTCCTCGTCGGTGATCCAGCGCTCGCGGATCTCGGCGTTCTGGGCGATCTTCTCGGCGAGCTTCGCGGCGATGTCGTCCTTGTCGAGCCCGCCATCCGGGATATCGAAATCGAGCCGGCCTTCGCCGTCGCCGATCGAGCCGCCGGTGACCGGGTAGGGCAGCACGGTGGTGAGGAGGTGCAGCGCGGTGTGGATGCGCATGCGCGGCATCCGGACGCTCCAGTCGAGCCGGGCCGTGACCTTGTCGCCGGGCGCGGGCGCCGCGGAGCCGGCCGCCGGCACGTGCACAATCGTGCCCTTGTCCTCGCCATAGACGGCGGTCTCGATCGGGATCTCGGCGCCGGACGCGGTGACGAGCGCGCCCTTGTCGCCCGGCTGGCCGCCGCCCGTGGGATAGAAGACGGTGCGGTCGAGAATCACGCCCCCGCGGTCATTCACCGCCACCACGGTCGCGTCGCAGGATTGCAGGTAGGCGTCGGAGCGAAACAGCATCTCGGTAGGCATCGGCGTTCCCGTGCGGCTCTTAATCGGGCTGGCGCAGCCCGGGGGCGCGAAGCTAGACCAGTTCTCGGGAGGCGGGAAGCGCCCACGCCCGGGACCGGGCCGGTACGGGTTTGCCCGAAGTCGCGATTTCGTGATCCAATCGCATCCCTATGGCGTAAGGGCTATAGAAGCTCGATCTGGAGCGCGACGGGACCTGCCTTGAGTTCTTTTGCTGAAACGCCCCCCACGACATCACGACTGGACGAGTTGCTCGTCGGCTATGCGGCCGGCAGTCTTCCGGCCAGCCTGCACAAGCTCGTCGCGGCCCATCTCTACCTGAGGCCGGAGAGCCGGGCTTTTGTGCGCGCCATCGAGCAGATCGGCGGCGAGGCGCTCGAGGAGACGCCAGTGCAGCCGCTGCCGGATCGCGACCGCAAGCTCGCGGCGATCTTCGCCGCCGCCGAGAAGCCGGACGCCGTGCGGCAGCCGCCGCATTGCGCGGTGCTGCCGCCGCCGCTCTGCGCGCTCACCGGCCGGACGCTCGACGAGATACCGTGGCGGCTGAAGCTGCCGGGAATCCGGGAATTTCGCCTGCCGACCGAGGATGGGTCCGAGGCGACGCTGTATCGGATCAAGGCCGGCAAGACGATCCCGTCGCACACACATGAGGGCAGCGAGGTCACGCTGGTGCTGAGCGGGGCGTTTTCGGACGTCACGGGTCATTACGCGCGCGGCGACGTCGCGATCGCGGACGCCGACCTCGACCATCATCCCAAGGCGGACGACGGGCCGGATTGCATCTGCTTTGCGGTGACGGACGCGCCGCTGCGGCTGACGGGACCGCTCGCCCGTTTCGTGCGCCGCATCACCGGGCATTGAGCCCCGGGGCGGCGCGCCCATGCGCCGCTCGCCCCTCGTGACGCCAGACCGGAGAAGAGCATGTCGAGCCTGTATCGGGCGACGCCGGCGGACGGGGTCGCGTGGGTGACCGGGGCGAGTTCCGGCATCGGCCGGGCCACCTGCCTCGAACTGGCGAAGCGGGGCTATACGGTCGCGGCCACGGCGCGTCGCAAGGACGAGCTCGAGAAGCTCGCCGCCGAGGCGACCGGCCCCGGCCGCATCCTTGCCTATCCGGCGGATGTAACCCGCCGGGACGAGATGGTCGGAGCCGTGGAGGCCATCGAGGCGCAGGCCGGGCCGATCGTGCTCGCCTTCCTGAACGCCGGAACGTTCTTTCCCATGAAGGGGCCGGAGTTCGATCCCGACCTCGTGATGCGCACCTTCGACATCAATGTCGGCGGCACGGTGAATGGCCTCGCGGCCCTGATCCCGCTCATGACAGCGCGCCTCAAGGGACAGATCGCCGTGAACGCCTCCGTGGCCGGCTATGGCGGCCTGCCATCGTCCACCGCCTATGGGGCCACCAAGGCGGCGCTGATCAACATGGCGGAAGCGCTGAAATTCACGCTCGACAAGGCCGGCGTCACCCTGCAGGTCGTGAACCCGGGCTTCGTCGGCACGCCGCTGACGGCCAAGAACGATTTCCCGATGCCGTTCATCATCCCGGCCGAGAAGGCCGCGGTGCGCATCTGCGACGGGTTCGCCCGGGGCGGCTTCGAGATCACGTTCCCGCGCAAGCTGGCCTGGATCCTGAAGGCCGTGAACCTGCTGCCCTACTGGCTTTATTTCCCGCTGGTCGGCAAGGCGACGGCCAGCGACACCGGCCGGGGCTGAGGCTCAGCGGAGCCGGGCCTCGATCGCGTCGCGGAGTTCGGCGTGGCCGGCCGCGTCGAGCGGAAAGCGCCAGACCAGCGCGATGGCGCCGAGCTTCAGCAGCACCGGCAGCCCGGCATACAGAAACGCCAGCATGGTGAGCCCGGCGGGCTCGAACCGGCCGGCGCCGGGCTCGAACCCCGCCGCGCCGAGCAGCGGAAACGCGATCCCGACCGCGCCCGCCAGCGCGAGCTTGGTTGCGAGCGCCCAGAACGCGAGGTAAAGCCCGGTCCGCTCCTCGCCGGTGCGGGCCGTGTCGACGTCGATGACATCGGCCTGCATGCTGGCCGGCAGGATCACGTCGGCGCCCAGCGCCAGGCCGGTGACGAGCGTGATCGCCGCGAAGGCCCAAACGTTTCCCGCCGACAGCATCGGCGCGAACGCGAAGGCGAGGCAGGCGAGCCCCATGCCGAGCGCCCAGGCGCGGTGCTTGGACGTGCGCCGCGCCAGCCACAGCCAGGCGGGCACGCCGGCCGCGCCGGCGACGAAGTACAACACCAGCAAGGGCCCGGCCGCATCCGGCGCCTCCAGCCGGTGGCGGACGAAGAACAGGAACAGCGTCGCCGGCAGGCCGTTGGCGAGGCCGTTGATCAGAAACGCCGCCAGCAGCCTCAGGAACGGGCGATTGGCCAGCAGAGCGGCGGCGGCGTCCCGCCAGGAGCCCCGACGCTGCGAGCGGTCCTCCGGCTCCGGCACCGTCGCGACGGTGAGTAGCACCGCCATCGGCAGCGCGACCGCGACGATCACCGAGAAGGCTCCCAGCACGGCGCGGTCGCCGTTCAGGCCGAAGCTCGGCAGAAGCGCGGGCAGGACCAGCGCCAGCAAGGTCCCGACGACCGTGAACGCCTCGCGATAGGCCGTCACGCGGTTGCGGCCCGCGTAGGACCGGGAGAGTTCGGCGCCCCAGGCCAGATACGGGATCTGCATCGCCGTCCAGGCGACCGAGAGCAGCACGCCCCAGACGCCGAGATAGAGCAGCCCGGCCCCGGCCGGGGGCGTGAAGATCCTCCAGGCGGCGGCCGCCAGAAGCGGCGCGGCGCAGAGAATCCAGAGGCGGCGCCGGCCGAAACCCGGACGGAAGCGGTCGGCCAGCACCCCCACGAGGGGATCGCTGGCGGCGTCCATGATGCGGACGAGCATCAGGACCTGCCCGACCGCCGCGATCGGCAACGCCAGGTCGCCGGCGTAGAAGGCCGGCGTCAGCACGTAGAAGGGCAAGGTGAGGATCGCCAGCGGCAGGGCAGGGAGCCCGTATGCCAGCAGCCGGCCGGGGCCCGGCTCGCGATCCGCCCTCACGCGGTTTTGGCGTAGACGAGCTGCCGGACGTCGATGTTGCCGGAGCGGAAGCCTGCCTCGCAGTAGGCGAGGTAGTATTCCCACATGCGGCGGAAGCGCTCGTCGAAGCCGAGCGGCATGAGGCTCGGCCAGGCGGCGCGGAAGCGCTCGCGCCATTCGGCCAGGGTCGCGGCGTAGTCGAGGCCGAAGATCCGCTCGTCCTTGAGCGCCAGGCCGGCCTTGTCGCCGAGGTTCTTCAGGATCCCGGGCGAGGGCAGCATGCCGCCCGGGAAGATGTAGCGGCGGATGAAGTCGACCTCGCGCGTGTAGGTTTCGAAGAGGCGGTCCTGGATGGTGATTACCTGCAAGCCCGCGACGCCGCCGGTCTTCAGCCGCTCGGAGAGCTGCCGGAAATACACCGGCCAGTATTCCTTGCCCACCGCCTCGAACATCTCGATCGACGCGATGCGGTCATACATGCCGCGTTCGTCACGGTAGTCCTGGAGCTTGATCTCGACGCGCTCGTTCAGGCCCTGCTCGAAGATGCGCTTTTGCGCGTAGTGGAACTGCTCGCGCGAGATCGTCAGGCCGGTGACGCGGCAACCGATGTCCTTGGCGGCGAATTCGGCGAAGCCGCCCCAGCCGCAGCCGATCTCGAGCACGTGGTGCGAGGGATCAATCCGCGTCGTCTCGGCGAGCGCGGCATATTTGCGCCGCTGGGCGGTGGCGAGATCGTCGCCCGCCTGGGTGTAGAGCGCGGACGAATAGGTCATCGAGCCGTCGAGCCAGGACTCGTAGAAGCGATTCCCGAGGTCGTAATGCGCGTGGATGTTGCGCTTGGAGCCCGCCTTGGTGTTGCGATTCATCCAGTGCCGCATGCGTTGCCAGAAACGAACGAGCGGCCGGTCCTCCAGCATGTTGGCGATGAGGTGGTGGTTGGCGCAGAAGAGCTCGAGAAACCGCGTCAGGTCCGGGGTTTCCCATTCGCCGCTCAGAAACGCCTCGGCGATGCCGATGTCGCCGCCCTCCAGAAGCCGCCGCGCGAAGCTCAGGTCGCGGATGTGCATGACGGCGTCAGGCCCGGGCAGGGAGCCGGGCGCCAGCAGCACGCGGCCGTCCGGCAGGTGGATCTCGAGCGAGCCGACTTCCAGCTTGGTCGCAAAGGCGAGCGCCTGCCGGGCCGCCATCGGCAGGTCGCGTGCGACCTCGGCGACGTTGTCGGCCGTCAGACGGAGGGGACCGTGATGATCAGGATTCGTCTCAGGCATGGTGCGGGGGCGTCCTGCTCTTTGTCGTGTCATGGCCGCGCCGTCGAGGGCGCGAACCCTTGTGCGCCAGTCTCCTGGGCGCCAAATCCTTGTGCGCCGGTCTCCGGCGATCGCGCGATCGTGTCGAACCCGACCATGCGGTCGCCGTAGCTCAGCGGCGGAGGCGCGGGCGGTCGTTTCACCAGCCGCATGCCTTTCAGCCAGAGGCGGAGCGCCTCCCAGTGAATGCCGCCGAGAACCGTGAAGGTGAGAACCGGAATCCGCGCCAATGCTGCCAGAAGCGAAGAGGTCGTCAAGTGACGCCGCTTGCCCTGGAAGGTGGCGGCCAGCAGCGGGCCCTGGTCGTCGGTTTCGAGGATTCGCACCGCAATCGTGTCGCCCGGCGGGCGCACGCGGAAGCGGTAGCGCATGTCGAGATCGTTGAACGGCGACACGTAGAACAGCTTGCGGCGCTCCTGCCGCAGGCCCTCCGGGCCGAGCTCGCCCGGGGCGACCGGGCACACATAGGTGTGGTGCTCGCCGAAGGTGTTGCGGACTTCGTAGATCGCGGCGGCCAGTTCGCCGTCCGCCGCATAGGCGAAGTAGACGGAGAGGGGATTGAACCCCATGCCGGCGATGCGGGGATAGCAGAGCAGGAGCACCTTGCCGCCGGGCAGACCGAGCCCGGCTTCGGCGAGGATGCGGTCCACATAAGCCCGCAGCGACGACCCGTCCCGCGGGCCGTGGTCCTCCTGCCAGAAGGACAGCAGGTTCCAGCGGCCGACCGAAAAGAAGATGCTGGCGCGCGACGCTTCCGAGAGCCGATCGAGATCGATCAGCAGCGAGAACACCTCGTAGGAGAACCGGTGTTCCACCGGCTTCATGCGCGCATGCATCACGCCACCCCGATACAGCGACGCTGCGTCCTTCGGCGGTGGGAAGTGGATGCTCATTCGGCCGCCTGCAGGATTTCGGCCGGCGTGCGACGCCAGGAGACGCTGGCGCCGAGCGCCTCCGCGACGGCGAGGCCCGACTTCAGCCCGTCCTCGTGGAAGCCGTGCGCCGTCCAGGCGCCGCAGAACCAGGCGTGGTTTCGGCCCTGGATCTCCGGGAGCCGCTTCTGGGCCGCCAGCGCGCCGGTGTCATATTGCGGATGCGCGTAGGCGAAACGCGCGAAAGTGCGGTCGTCCCTGGGCGGCTTGGGCGGGTTCAGGGTGACGAACAGCGGCTTTGCGGGGTCGATGTTCTGCAGCAGGTTCATCCAGTAGGTGACGCACAGATCAGCGTCGGGATCGTCGTTCTGCATGACGTTCCACGCCGACCATGCCCGGCGGCGACGCGGCATCAGCGTTGTGTCCCGATGCAGGTAGACGGCGTTTTCGCGATAACCCACGGCCCCGAGCACGGCCGCCTCGTCCGGCGAGGCGTCCTTCAGCATCGCGAGCGTCTGGTCGGAATGGGCGGCGAAGATCACGTGGTCGTAGAGCTCAGCGTCGCCGGACGCGTCCGTAACCTCGACGCCAGCCCCGGTCCGGACCACCGACGTCACGGCCGAGCCGAGCCGGATCCGGTCGCGGAAAGGCGCGGTGATCTTCTCGACATAGGATCGGCTTCCGCCGCTCACGGTGCGCCAAACCGGCCGCTCCCATTGCAGCAGGTGGTGATTCTGGAAAAACGCGATGAAACTTTCGGCCGGGAAGGCCAGCATGGCGCGGGGCGACATCGACCAGATCGCCGCGCCCATCGGAACGAGGTAGTCGTCCCGAAACCGCTTCGAGAACCCGCGCAGGGTGACGTAGTGATCGAGGCTGAGAGAATTCAGGCGACCCGCCTCGCGATCCTCGATTGCGACCCGGTTGAAGCGCAGCACCTCGATGAGCATGCGCAGGTAGCCGGCCGACAACAGGTTGCGGCGCTGCGCGAAAAGGCCGTTTGCGGTGTCTGTGGTGCGGCCGCACCATTCGAATCGACCGCCCCGCGCCGAAACCGCAAAGCTCATGTCCGACGCCTCGGTCTTCACGCCGAGCTCGGCGAAGAGGGCGGTCAGGTTCTCGTAGTTGGCTTCGTTGTAGACGATGAAGCCCGTATCGACGGCGATCCGGGCGCCGTCATAGTCGATATCCACCGTCGCCGAATGCCCGCCAAGCCGAATGTCCCGTTCATAAACGGTGACGCGGTGCCCCGTGCTGGTCGCCAATGCGTAGGCCGCTGCATTGCCGGAGATACCGGTTCCGATGATGGCGATGCGCATGGACCCTCGAGGCAGGCGTGGTTGATCTTATGCTGGTCTATACGGGCCCGTCGCGGGTTTGGTTTTACGCACGGGCGTCGGAGATCGACGCCAATGCCGCCAGGGCGCGCGCCCGCGCTTCATCGTGAGGGACGATGGGGGTCGGGTAGGTCTCGCCGAGGCGCACTCCCGCCGCCGCCAACATGGCGGGCGGAGCCGTCCAGGGCGCATGAATGTGGCTCGAAGGCATTTTCGCGAGCTCGGGGACGAACCGGCGAACATAGGCGCCGTCCGGATCGAATCGCTCGCCCTGGAGGATCGGATTAAAGATGCGGAAGTAAGGGGCCGCATCGGCCCCGGAGCCCGCAACCCATTGCCAGCTGGCCGCGTTATTGGCCGGGTCGGCGTCCACCAGCGTGTCCCAGAACCACGCTTCGCCCTCTCGCCAGTCGATCAGCAGATGCTTGATCAGGAACGAGGCCGTGATCATGCGGACCCGGTTGTGCATCCAGCCGGTTTGCCAAAGCTGGCGCATGCCGGCGTCCACCACGGGGTAGCCCGTGCGCCCACGCCGCCAGGCTTCCAGCTCGCCAGCGTGGCTCCGCCACGGGAAGTCGTCGAATTTCGCCTGGAAGTTGGTGCGCGCGAGATCAGGGTTGTGGAACAGCAGGTGGTAGGCGAATTCGCGCCAGCCCAGTTCAGCCTTCAGTTTCGTGAGATCGGACGCGGGCGCTTTCGAGCGGCCTGATTCGACCGCCTTCGTCGCCGTCGCCCAGATTTGCCGCGGGCTTATTTCGCCGAAGCGCAGATAGGGCGACAACCGCGAGGTGTGGGCCTGGTCCGGACGATTGCGGCCGTCGCCATAGCCATCGAGTTCGTCTGCGACGAAGAATTGCAGCCGGGCCTGCGCGCCGGCCTCGCCGGGCGTCCAGGTCTCGCGCAGGCCGCCCGCCCAATCGGGATGAGTCGGCAGGAGACCGAGGTCGCCGATGTCGAGCCCGCCGAGCGCGGACGCGTCCACGGCGGCGCCCTTGATCTCGTCGGGAGCGCGAAGCGGCGCGGATGGCGCGCCTGTCGCCTGCGCGGCTTTCCAGAACGGCGTGAACACCTTCATGGGGTTTCCGGCGCCGGATTTCACCGTCCACGGCTCATAGAGCAGCGCGCCGTTGTGGCTCTCGGCGTGAACGCCCGCGGCTTTCAGGTCCGCTTTGACATCCGAATCGATCGCGATCCCGGGCGCCTCGTAGCGTCGATTCCAGACCGCGGCTTGCGGAGACAGCTCCCCCACGAGTCGCTCCACCACCAACCGCGCCGCGCCGCGCAGCACCAGGAGGTCCGCGCCGCGCTGGCGGAGATTCTCCCGCAGGGAGACGAGCGAATGGTGCAGCCACCAGCGCGAGGCGCCGCCCAGGGGCCGCATGCCGTCGCTCTGCTCGTCCAGGATAAAGAACGGGATCACGGGCGCGCCGGTCGCGATGGCGGCGGCGAGGGCGGGATTGTCCCCCAGCCTCAAATCTTCTCGAAACCAGACCAGAACCGGGGCAGCCATGCGTCTTCAACGCTCCTCTGCGCCAACGGGCGCTGCGAGGCTACGCGGCGCGACCCCGTACAGATCACACGAAAACGCCCGGCGCGGGAGCCGGGCGGCGAACGATACTGAGCAAAGAAGGAAGTGGCTCCCCGAGCAGGGCTCGAACCTGCGACAATTCGATTAACAGTCGAATGCTCTACCAACTGAGCTATCGGGGACCGGTTGGCAGGGCGGGGATTACATCACCCCTCCCGGGCATGCAACCCCCTCGGACGCGGATCGGGCGAGAAAACTGCGAAATTGAACCTTGGCCGGGTATGAGGCCCGCGTGCCCAGGAGGGGGCGCGCACGGGTTCGTGCGAAACGCGAGCGTTTCGGCGCAACCTTCTCAGCTTTGGGGAAAAAAGTTTGGAGGCCTCGCCCGGAATCGAACCGGGGTGCAAGGATTTGCAGTCCTCTGCGTAACCACTCCGCCACGAGGCCGTCGTGTCGCCGCGGGCAAGCCGTCGGCGTGAGCAGCGCCCTGATAGCGAACTCCGGCTGCGTCGGCAACGGCTTTCGTGTCGGCCCGTCGCGGCCGTCCGCAGCTTTCGGCGGCGTGGACGTAAAGGGCAGGGGCATCGTGGCCGGCGCAGGTGCGGCGGCGCTTGCGTTT
The DNA here is from genome assembly GCF_056400925.1 of Alsobacter sp. P4_H11. NCBI lineage: Bacteria > Pseudomonadati > Pseudomonadota > Alphaproteobacteria > Hyphomicrobiales > Alsobacteraceae > Alsobacter > Alsobacter sp. P4_H11. The sequence goes on along the minus strand of NZ_JBFUKI010000012.1, from coordinate 28,507 downwards.
TGCCGCGCGCTGGACGAAAACGCCGCACGATCCAGGCGCATGCGCGCCCGCGCCATTTTTCGCCGGAGATGGACCCCATGGCCGATTTCGCCTTGCAGCGTCGCATGATGGTCGACTGCCAGCTGCGGACCTACGACATCACCTCCGCGCCGGTTCTGGCCGCCATGGAGGAGACGCCCCGTGAGGTCTTCCTGTCGGCGGACCAGCGCGGCTTTGCTTATGTGGACCAGTCGCTCACCGTGAGCGCCGGCGGCGGATCACGCGCGATGTTGACCCCGATGGTCTTCGCCCGGCTGCTGCAGGCCGCCAACATCAAGCCGACGGACGTGGCGCTCGATGTCGGCTGCGGCGTCGGCTATTCCAGCGCCGTGCTGGCGCGGTTGGCGGGGCGGGTCGTGGCGCTCGAATCGGACGCCGGTCTCTCGGCGAAAGCCTCCGAGCTGCTCGGCGGCCTTGGCGTCGATACGGTCGAGGTCGTCACCGGCGCGCTGCGCGAGGGCTACGCCCAGCATGCTCCCTATGACGTGATCGTGGTGAACGGCGCGTTCGAGGTGGAGCCGAGCGCACTGTTCGCGCAGCTCGGCGAAGGCGGGCGCCTCGTCGGCGTGTTCGGGACGGGCCGTTCGGCCAAGGCCATGGTGTATCGCAAGTCCGGCGCAGCCGTCGGCGGCCGGGCCGTGTTCGACGCCGCCGCGCCGGTTCTAGAGGAGTTCAGGACGGCTCCGGCGTTCGTTTTCTGAGCGCCAACCGGACTGTAACCTTTTTGCGGCACCGTGGCTAAATCAGCCGATGCAACTTCTCGTATCGGAACTGGCGGGTTAGCTTCCTTCGTGCCTGCGACGGCTCCTTGAGTCGCCTAGGCAGCGTTCGGTGTGGCTAAGGCTGCGTACGGATCCGGAGGCCGCATGTTGCGGTCGAGACGGGTCTCATTGAGGCGGGTGGCGAATTGTCCAACGGTGCAAAGCAGAACCTGCGCAAAGTCTTGCTGACTGGCGCTGTTGCCGCTTGGCTTCTCCCGATGGGGAGCGCGAGTTCCGAGACGATCGAGAGCGCCCTGGCTCGGGCCTATGCGGCGAACCCTCAGCTCAACGCCCAGCGCGCCAGCGTGCGCGCGGTCGATGAAAACGTGAACCAGGCGCTGTCGGGCTACCGCCCGAAGATCGCGGCCTCGGCGGACGCCGGCTACACGGTTCAGGACGTTCTCTCCCAGGGCGTCACCAGCAACTCGAAATCATTTCCGCGCGGCATCGGCGTGCAGGTGAACCAGACCGTGTTCAACGGCGGCCGCACCGGCAACAATGTGCGCCGCGCCGACGCCGGCGTTCTGGCTGCCCGCGAGCAGCTGCGCTCCACCGAGCAGAGCGTGCTGCTGGACGCCGCCACGGCCTATATGGACGTGCTGCGCGACACCGCGATCCTGAACCTGCGCAACAACAACATTGACGTGCTCGAGGAGCAGCTTCGGCAGACCCGCGACCGCTTCAACGTCGGCGAAGTGACCCGCACGGACGTGGCGCAGGCCGAGGCGCGCCTCGCGGCCTCCCGCTCCGACTCGTCCACCGCCGCCGGCGCCCTGAAGGCGTCGCTGTCGCGCTTTCGCCAGGTGATCGGCGTCGACGCGCGCCAGCTCGCGCCCGCCAAGCCGATGGAAGCCAACCTGCCGCGCTCGCTCGACGAGGCCGTGGCGCTGGGCCTCGGCGGCCATCCGGCCGTGCTGGCCGCTCTGCATGGCGTGGATGCCGCCGCGCTGCTCGTGAAGGTGACGGAGGGCGAGCTTGCCCCCAGCCTCACTTTGCAGGGCACGGTTTCGCATCGCTGGGACTATCAGTCGCCCAACAATGAGCTGAACACCGCCTCGGTGGCCGGCACGCTGTCGGTGCCGCTCTATGAAGGCGGCGAGGTTTATTCCCGCGTCCGGCAGGCCAAGGAAACGCTCGGCCAGCGGCGCATCGAGGCCGACCAGGCGCGTGACGCCGTTCGGCAGGCGGTGGTGTCGTCCTGGGCCAATCTCGAGGCTACGAAGGAGCGCATCATCTCCTCGCAGGCTCAGATCCAGGCCGCCGAAGTGGCGCTGAACGGCGTGCGCGAGGAGGCCAAGGTCGGCCAGCGCACCACGCTGGACGTGTTGAACGCCCAGCAGGAGCTCCTGAGCGCCCGCGTGAACCTCATCACGGCGCAGCGCGACCGCGTGGTGGCGTCCTACAACCTGCAGAGCGCGCTGGGACGGCTGTCGTCCACCCGCCTGCGGCTGGCCACGCAGGAGTACAAGCCCACCGTTCATTACGAGCAGGTGCGCGACAAGTGGATCGGCCTGCGCAATCCGGACGGCCGCTGAGCGCCGAAGCCTCTGGATAGCGCCGCCACGCTGCTTGCATGGCGGCAAGCCCGGGCGATACTCCTCTGGAGAGATTCGGCGCAGGCAATCATCTGATTCGGCGCCGCTTGTGGCTGTAGTGGAGCGGCGGGCGCGATGAGTGCGAGCCTGAAGGCTAACGAACCTTCGATGGAGGAGATCCTCGCCTCCATCCGTCGCATCATCGCGGATGATCAGAAGGATCAGCCTGCTCCCGAACCCGCCGCGGTGGCCGCGCCCGAGCCGCAGCCCGTCGAGGAAGAAGACGACGTTCTCGATCTCGCGACCGTATCGCCTTCGGCCTGGGATGAAGCCGACGACGACGACATCGCCTTCAAGGAAGAGCCCGAGGAGCCGCTGCTCGTGCTTCCCAAGAAGCCCGAGCCGGCGCCTCCGCCGCCCGAGCCGCCGCAGGCGGTCGCGCCCGAGCCTGCTCCGCCTCCGCCGCCCCCGCCTCCGCCCGTGTCAGACGACGCGCTGCTGTCGCCGATGGCCAACGCCAGCGTGGCGTCGACCTTCAACATGCTGTCCTCCGCCATCCTCACCAGCCAGGCGCGCACGCTGGAGGACCTGGTGAAGGACATGATGCGGCCGATGCTCAAGGCCTGGCTCGACGACAATCTCCCCGTGATGGTGGAGCGGCTCGTAAAGGCCGAGATCGAGCGCGTGGCGCGCGGCGGCCGCTGAGCGGCGGGGCGACGGCGCGCAGCTTTTTTCCGACGCGAGCCTTAGGCTCGCATTCCTGCGACGCCTGCAAGCAGGGCGAGCCTGAACGCTCGCGGTCCGGCGCGGCGGGCCTGATCGGGGCACTGCGCCGTTGACTAAGGCGGTGCGCTCGGTTTTCTAGCGCCCAGCGCGGGCGAGGAGCCCGGCCGAAGGATTCACGATGGACAAGACGTTCGAACCCGCTTCCGTCGAGAAGCGCATCGCCGAGCTTTGGGAGCGGGAAGGGGCCTTCAAGGCCGGCCGGCCCGAGCGGGCAGGGGCGCAGCCCTTCACCATCGTGATCCCGCCGCCGAACGTCACCGGCTCGCTGCATATGGGGCACGCGCTCAACAACACGTTGCAGGACATCCTGTGCCGGTTCGAGCGCATGCGCGGCAAGGACGTGCTGTGGCAGCCCGGCACCGACCATGCGGGCATCGCCACCCAGATGGTGGTGGAGCGCCAGCTCGCCGAGAAGCAGCAGCCGGGCCGTCGCGAGATGGGGCGCGAGGCCTTCGTGAAGCGCATCTGGGATTGGAAGGCCGAGTCGGGCGGCGTCATCGTCAACCAGTTGAAGCGCCTCGGTGCGTCATGCGACTGGTCGCGCGAGCGCTTCACCATGGACGAGGGCCTGTCCCGCGCGGTGCTGAAGGTGTTCGTGGCCCTGCACAAGCAGGGGCTGATCTACCGCGACAAGCGGCTCGTGAACTGGGATCCGAAGTTCCAGACCGCGATCTCGGACCTCGAGGTCATCCAGGTCGAGAAGAAGGGCAGCTTCAAGTGGGAGCGGCCGGCGGCCGACGCCGAGGAGCCCGCGCCGCTCGATCTGGCCGCGCTCGGCAAGCTGCTGGACCGCGACGCCAGCGGGCATCTGTTCTACTTCGACTACCCCCTCGAGGGCGCGGCTCATGACCCGGCCGACGCCGGCACGTTCATCCGCATCGCGACGACGCGGCCCGAGACCATGCTGGGCGACACCGCCATCGCGGTGCATCCCGAGAACGATACGCTGAAGCACCTCATCGGCCGCAACGTCGTGCTGCCGCTGGTCGGGCGCGTGATCCCGATCGTGGCCGACGACTACGCCGACCCGGAGAAGGGCACCGGCGCGGTGAAGATCACCCCGGCGCATGATTTCAACGACTTCGAGGTCGGCAAGCGCCACGCGCTGCCGATCATCAACGTGCTGGACGCCGAGGCGGCCATGCTGCTCGCCGGCAACGCGGCCTTCCTGGCCGGAGCCACGCCGGAGGCGGACGTGCTGGCGCTGCATGGCGTCGACCGCTTCGAGGCGCGCAAGCGCATCGTCGCGATGATGGCCGGCAAGGGCCTGCTGTCGAAGATCGAGCCGACCGGCCACACGGTGCCGCATGGCGACCGCTCCAACGTGGTGATCGAGCCCTGGCTGACGGACCAGTGGTACGTGGACGCCAAGACCATGGCGCAGCCGGCGCTCGCGGCCGTGCGCGACGGGCGCGCCAAGTTCGTGCCCGAGAACTGGGAGAAGACCTACTTCCAGTGGCTGGAGAACATCGAGCCCTGGTGCGTCTCGCGCCAGCTCTGGTGGGGGCACCAGATCCCGGCCTGGTACGGGCCGGAGGGGTCGATCTTTGTCGAGGAGAGCGAAGAAGCGGCTCTGGCGGCCGCGCGGGTGCAGTTTGGCGATAGTGTCACGCTGAAGCGTGACGAGGACGTGCTCGACACCTGGTTCTCGTCCGCCTTGTGGCCCTTCTCGACTTTGGGCTGGCCGGACCAGACGCCCGAGCTTGCGCGGCACTATCCGACCGACGTGCTGGTCACGGGCTTCGACATCATCTTCTTCTGGGTCGCCCGCATGATGATGATGGGCCTCCACTTCATGGAGGAGATCCCGTTCCACACCGTCTACATCCACGCCCTCGTCCGCGACGAGAAGGGGGCGAAGATGTCGAAGTCCAAGGGCAACGTCATCGACCCGCTGGAACTCGTGGACAGCTACGGCGCGGATGCGCTGCGTTTCACGCTGGCCGCCATGGCGGCGCAGGGGCGCGACATCAAGCTCTCCCGCCAGCGCGTCGAGGGCTATCGCAACTTCGCGACCAAGCTCTGGAACGCGGCGCGCTTCGCCGAGATGAACGAGTGCGCCCGCGTGGCCGGCTTCGACCCGGCCGCCACGACTCTGCCGCTGAACCGCTGGGCGCTGGCCGAGCTGAACCGCGCCGTCGGCGAGGTCACGGCTGCGATCGAGGCCTACCGCTTCAACGACGCCGCCAACGCGGCCTACCGCTTCGTCTGGAACGTGTTCTGCGACTGGTATCTCGAACTCGCCAAGCCGGTGTTCATGGGCGAGAACGCGGCCGAGAAGGCCGAGACGCGGGCCAGCGTGGCCTATGTGCTCGACGCCATCGCGCGGCTGCTGCACCCCTTCATGCCGTTCCTCACCGAGGAGCTGTGGGAGATCAAGGGGCAGGAAGGGCCGGCCCGCGACAGCATACTCGCGCTGGCGCCCTGGCCGGCCGACGCCGGGATCGAGGCGCCCGACGCGCAGGCCGAAATCGGCTGGGTGGTCGCGCTGATCGACGAGATCCGCTCCGCCCGGCAGGAAGTGAACGTGCCGGGCGCGGCGCAGATTCCGCTCGTGCTGGTCGGCGCCGGCGCCGAAACGCGAGTCCGCGCCGAGCGTTGGGCCGAGATGCTGAAGCGCCTCGCGAGGCTTTCGGACATCTCCTTCGCGGATGTCGCGCCGGGTGAGTCGGTGCAGCTCGTTGTGCATGGCGAGGTCGCGGCGCTGCCGCTGGCCGGCATCGTCGACATCGCGGCCGAGACGCTGCGGCTCTCCAAGGAGATCACCAAGCTGAAGGGCGAGGTCGCCAAGATCGACGCCAAGCTCGGCAACGCCGACTTCCTGGCCCGCGCGCCCGAAGAGGTTGTCGACGAACAGCGCGACCGCCGCGAAGACGCCGAAGCCCGCATCGCCAAGATGGCCGAGGCTCTGGAGCGCCTGAAGAAAGACTGACCTCGTACTTCGAGCCGCCGCAACGCGCCCCCTCTCCCTGGCACAGGGAGAGGGCTGGGGTGAGGGTGGGGCGGCTTGGCTCGGGTTCTGCGCCCGGCGGCCCTCACCCTGTCCCTCTCCCCTGGTGGGGAGAGGGGACGCGCGGCGGCGGCTCGGGCGACAACGTAGCGCTCGTGTTTCTATCGATGGGCCGCAGCGCGCCCCCTCTCCCTGGAACAGGGAGAGGGCTGGGGTGAGGGTGGGGCGGCTTGGCTCGGTGTTAAGCGCCGAACGGGCCCTCACCCTGTCCCTCTCCCCTGGTGGGGAGAGGGGACGCTCGGCGCCGACTCGGGCGACACCGTCGCGCTCGTGTTTCTATCGATGGGCCGCAATGCGCCCCCTCTCCCTGGAACATAGAGCGCTGGCGTCAGGATACCGCCGCCGGTCCGCGTCAACTGACGACGGTTCGGATTCCTTGTAGCAAGCGGCGGGGGCGCCCGCCTCACTTGCCTTGGGAGCGCCTGCCACAACGGTTGCAACGCCTTGCGTTCTGTCGCACCGTCCACGCCAGCAACACATTTCGGCGAGGACGCCCAATGTATCATTTCCCGATCCGCACCGTCGCGTTGACGGTCGCACTCGGCCTTGGCCTGTCGGCCGCATCCGCCCAGTCCGTGTACAACCGCGGCAGCCAGGGCGAACCCGAGACGCTCGATCCGCAAAAGACCTCCACGGTGGTGGAAAGCGACCTGCTGCTCGACCTCTATGAGGGTCTGGTGACCTATGACGCCAAGGCCAACGTCGTGCCGGGCGTGGCCGAATCCTGGACCGTGAACGACGACGGCACGGCTTACCTCTTCAAGCTGCGCGCCAACGCCAAGTGGTCCAATGGCGACCCGGTGACGGCCGGCGACTTCGTGTTCTCGTTCCGCCGGCTGATGAACCCCGAGACGGGCGCGAAATACGCCAACATCCTCTACACGATCAAGAACGGCGAGAAGGTCAACAAGGGCCAGGCCAAGGTCGAGGAGCTCGGCGTCAAGGCGATCGACGACAAGACGCTCGAGATCGCGCTGGAGACGCCGGCGCCTTATTTCATCGCCCAGCTCGCGCACCAGACCGGGTTCCCGGTGCATCCGGCCTCCGTGCAGAAGTTCGGCAAGGACTTCGTGAAGCCCGAGAACTGGGTGTCGAACGGCGCCTATACGCTGAAGAGCTTCTCGCCCAACGACAAGATCGTGCTGGCGAAGAACCCGAACTACCGCGAGGCGGCCGCGACCAAGATCGACACCGTGAACGTGTTCGGCATCGAGGACCGCTCGGCGGCGCTGCGGCGCTTCCAAGCCGGCGAGCTCGACAGCTACAACGACGTGCCGACCGATCAGATCAAATTCATCCGCRACAATCTGAAGACGAAGTTCAAGCTCGCGCCCTATCTCGGCACCTACTACTTCGTGTTCAACACCCGCAAGGCGCCGTTCAACGACGCGCGGGTGCGCGAGGCGTTGTCGATGGTGATCGACCGCGAGTTCCTGGCCGAGGACATCTGGGGCGGGACGATGATCCCGGCCTATTCCTTCGTGCCGCCCGGCATCGGCAACTACGCCGAGCCCGCCTACGCGTCGTGGAAGGACATGTCCCCCATCGAGCGCGAGGACAAGGCGAAGGAGCTCTTGAAGGCGGCGGGCTTTGGCCCGGGCGGCAAGACCATGACGGTCGAGATCCGCTACAACACCTCCGAGAACCACAAGAACACGTCGGTCGCGCTGGCCAACATGTGGAAGCCGTTCAACATCGACGTGAAGCTGGTCAACACGGACCTGAAGACCCACTACGCGCTGCTGCGCGACAAGGGTGACTTCGACGTGGCTCGCGCGGGCTGGATCGCCGACTATTCCGACCCGCAGAACTTCCTGTTTCTGGCCGAGAGCGACAACAAGGGCCTGAACTACGCGACCTATTCCAACGCGGATTATGACGCGCTGATGAAGAAGGCGGCGTCGGAGAAGGACCTCGGCGCGCGCGGCAAGATCCTGAAGGACGCCGAGGCGATCTTCATGCGCGACCAGCCCTATATCCCGCTGCTCTACTACAGCTCCAAGAACCTGATCTCCGAGAAGGTCGTCGGCTATGAGCCCAACGTGCTCGACCGGCACCTGTCGCGGTTCATCTCGATCAAGCCGTAAGGCGGGGCAGGAGTCTGCAGGGCGAGCCTTCTCCCTCCGGGAGAAGGTGGCCCGAAGGGCCGGATGAGGGACTAGCGGTCGACGAAGAGGGTCGGCCGCCAGCAACTCGTTTGGCGCCAGACCCTCATCCGTCCGCTGCGCGGCCACCTTCTCCCGGGGGGAGAAGATGTGCGCACAGGCGACGGCGCCGGCGCTGGGACGCTACAACAAGGAGGTCGGCGTGGGGTTCTACGTCGTCAAGCGACTGCTGTCGGCCATCCCGACGCTGTTCATCATCGTGACGATCTCGTTCTTCCTGATCCGGCTCGCGCCGGGCGGGCCGTTCGACCTGGAGCGGCCGCTCGAGGCGAAGGTGATGGAGAACCTGCGCAAGATCTACCAGCTCGATAAGCCGCTCTACGAGCAGTACTGGCTCTATCTTTCGGCGCTGCTGCGCGGCGATTTCGGGCCGTCGTTCTTTTTCCGCGACTTCACCATCCGGGAGCTCTTCGCCAACGGGCTGCCGATCTCGATGCGGCTCGGTTTTTCGGCGCTGCTGCTGGCGCTGCTGGTGGGCGGGACGCTGGGCGTCGTGGCGGCGTTCCGGCAGAACCAGGCGGCGGACTACGCGGTGATCGGGCTCGCGACCTTCGGCATCACGGTGCCGACTTTCGTGATCGCGCCGGTGCTGCAGATCGTATTCGGGCTCACGCTGGCCTGGCTGCCGGTGGGCGGCTGGAACGACGGCGCGCTGCGCAACACCGTGCTGCCGATCCTGACGCTGGCCCTGCCGCAGATCGCCGTGATCGCCCGCATGATGCGCGCCGCCATGATCGAGGTGCTGCGCTCCAACCCGATCCGGACGCTGCGCGCCAACGGCCTGCCGCTTTCGGTGATCGTCAAGCACGCGCTGCGCGGGGCGGCGCTGCCGGTGGTGTCCTATCTTGGGCCAGCCGCCGCGGCGCTGCTGACCGGCTCGGTGGTGGTGGAGACGATCTTCGGCATCCCGGGCGTCGGCCGCTACTTCGTGGACGGGGCTCTGAACCGCGACTACACGCTGGTGATGGGCACGGTGATCATGATCGCGGTGTTCGTGATGGCGTTCAACCTGCTGGTGGACATCGTCTACGCGCTGATCGACCCGCGGGTGCGCTATGAGTGAGGTCAGCACGCCCGACACCTTGCTGGAGGCGGCGAGCGTCGCGTCGCCCAAGGGCCGCTCGTTGTGGGCCGACGCCCGGGGCCGGCTGGCGCGCAACCGCGCCGCCGTGGCCAGCATCGTGGTGCTGTGCTGCATCGCGGTTGCGTGCCTGGTCGGGCCGTATCTCACCGGGCATGGCTATGACCAGGTCTACCAGGACTATGTGCGCGTGCCCGCCTCCTTCGCGTCCTACCCGACCGCCGAGCAGCTGCCGCCGGCCGTGGACCGCATTGCGTCGCGCATCCGCGCCAAGGCGGAGGGACTGACCGACACCGGGCCGACGTTGCGGCTGACGCTCACCTCCACCACCACGCGGGCGATCGACGAGCGGCTGCTGGTGTATTTCGAGCGCTCCAACCTGTTCGGGCGGGCCGTAGCGACCGGCAAGGAGGACGAAGGCCGGCGGCTCTTGGTTGAAGTCCCGGTTATTCGGCATCACTTCTGGTTCGGCACGGATTCCAACGGCCGCGACCTGCTCACCCGCACGCTGATCGCCGGGCGCGTGTCGCTGGCGATCGGCGTGCTCGCCACCACGGTGGCGATCCTGATCGGCGTGCTGTGGGGCTCCACGGCGGGCTATCTCGGCGGGCGCGTCGACCTCGTGATGATGCGCGTCGTGGACGTGCTCTACTCGCTGCCCTTCATCTTCTTCGTGATCCTGCTCGTGGTGTTTTTTGGCCGGAACTTCGTGCTGATGTTCATCGCGGTCGGCGCGGTGGAATGGCTCGACATGGCCCGGATCGTCCGCGGGCAGACGCTCTCCATCAAGCGGCAGGAATACGTGCAGGCGGCGGAGGCCATGGGGGTGAGCACGCGAGGCATCCTCACCCGCCATGTGATCCCCAACACGCTCGGGCCCGTGGTGGTCTACATGACGCTGCTGGTGCCCAAGGTGATCCTGCTGGAAAGCTTCCTGAGTTTCCTCGGCCTCGGCGTGCAGGAGCCGATGACGAGCTGGGGCGTGCTGATCTCGGAAGGCGCGAAGTCGATCCAGGGATCGGCCTGGATGCTGGTCTGGCCGTCGGTATTCCTCACCGGCACGCTGTTTTGCCTCAACTTCATCGGCGACGGGCTGCGCGACGCCCTCGACCCCAAGGACCGCTGAGATGGCCGCCGCTGACCTCAACGCCCCGGCGCCGCAGCCCGCCGGCGCGCCCGTGCTGGCCATCCGCGATCTCGACGTGCGGTTCAGGACCGGCGACGGCGAGCTGCGCGCCGTGAAGGGCGTCAGCTTCGACGTCGCGGCCGGCGAGACGCTGGCGATCGTGGGCGAGTCCGGCTCGGGCAAGAGCCAGACCATGATGGCCGTGATGGGCCTGCTGGCCGCAAACGGCGCGGCGACTGGCTCCGTGACGGTGGGCGGCGAGGAGATCCTCGGCCTGTCGCCGCGCCAGCTGAACCGGTTCCGCGGCCGGCGGCTGGGCATGATCTTCCAGGAGCCGATGACGTCGCTGGACCCGCTTTACCGGATCGGCGACCAGCTCGCCGAGCCGCTGCGCGCCCATGCGGGCATGGGCCGCAAGGAGGCGCGCGCCCGGGCGCTAGAGCTTCTCACGCTGGTGGGCATCCCGCGCCCGGCCGAGCGGCTGGACTCCTACCCGCATGAGCTCTCGGGCGGGCAGCGCCAGCGCGTGATGATCGCGATGGCGCTCGCCAACCGGCCGGAGGTGCTGATCGCCGACGAGCCGACCACGGCGCTGGACGTCACCATCCAGGCGCAGGTGCTGGACCTGCTGGCGGACCTCAAACGCCGCTTCGGCATGGCGATCGTGTTCATCACGCATGATCTCGGCATCGTGCGGCGCATCGCCGACCGGGTGGTGGTGATGAAGTCCGGCCAGATCGTCGAGACCGGCCGCACCGAGGAGGTGTTCGCCGCGCCGCGCGAGGCCTACACGCGCATGCTGCTGGCCGCCGAGCCAACGGGCCGGAAGGAACCGCCGCCACTGGACGCGCCCCCGGTGGTGGAGGCGCGCGACGTGCGCGTCTCGTTCAACCTGCGCAAGGGCTGGTTCGGCGGCGGCGACCGCGAACTGGTCGCGGTGGATGGCGTCGACCTCATGCTGCGGCGCGGCGGCACCATCGGCATCGTCGGGGAATCCGGTTCGGGCAAGTCGACGCTGGGCCGGGCCGTGCTGCGCCTCGTTCCATCCTCCGGCACGGTGCGCTTCGAGGATCGCGACCTCACCAGCCTCGATCGCGCCGCCATGCGGCCGGTGCGCCGGCGCATGCAGTTGGTGTTCCAGGACCCGTTCGGCTCGCTGTCGCCGCGCATGACGGTGGGGGAGATCATCACCGAGGGCCTGCTCGTGCACGAGCCCGCCATCACCCGGGCGGAGCGCAACAAGCGAGCCGCCCAGGCGCTGGAGGAGGTGAGCCTCGATCCGGCGAGCCGCAACCGCTTCCCGCACGAGTTCTCGGGCGGCCAGCGCCAGCGCATCGCGATTGCGCGGACCATGATCCTGAAGCCCGCCGTGGTGGTCCTGGACGAGCCGACATCGGCGCTGGACCGATCGGTGCAGAAGGAGATCGTCGAGCTGCTGCGGGATCTGCAGCGTCGACACGGGCTCTCCTATTTGTTCATCAGCCACGATCTCGCGGTGGTGCGCGCCATCGCGGACGAGATCATCGTGATGAAGAGCGGCAAGGTGGTGGAGCGCGGCACCGTCGACGGGATCTTCCGGGACGCGCACGAGCCCTACACGCGGGCGCTGATCGCCGCCGCGTTCCTGTCCAAGGAGGCAGGCCCGGAGGCCTGAGGCAGGGTCAGGCCATCCCGAAGGCGTCGGGCCGGCCGGCCTCGCCGTCGATGGCCGGGCGGGAGACGCGCCAGGGGCGGCCGCTGTTCACGCCGCCGCTCGGCAGCGGGCGGAGCGCTCCGTCGGGCTGGATCTCCTGCGCGACGAGCAGGCCCATGCGGTGCAGCTGGCGCACCACGATCCTGGCCAGCGTCTCGTCGGGCGAGATCGCGATCGAGCCGGCCGTGTAGACGGCGTCCATGATGTGGCGCGGATGCGTTCCGCTGGCCGATTGGCCCCGGCGGCGGCGAAGCGCGGCGAGTTCGTCCATGAGCGCCCTGTCTCCGATGACAAACTCATGAAAGCGCGATTCGCGGCGCCGCACAGTCCGTATCACTGCGACCGCAAGCATTCGTCGTGGAACTCTTGCGCCAAGGCCACGTTATTCGCCGTTCGGCGGCGCATAGGGGCGAAGCCGAGGGGGAACCGGGGGCGATGACGGTGACGACCGGCGGACAGGAGATGTCCGCATCAGAGCATGGCGGGCCCGTGCTCGCCGGCGTCGACTACGGCGCGCTCTTCGATTCGGTCCCGAACCCTTATGTGATCCTCGATCCCTCCTTCCGCATCGCCGGAATGAACGCCGCCTATCTGCGCGTCACCATGCGCAGCCGCGAGGAGATCCTCGGGCGCAACATGTTCGAGGCGTTTCCGGCCGGGCCTGCCGACGCCGATGGGTCGAGCACGCGCATGCTGCGCGACTCGCTGGAGCGGGTGCTGCGGACCCGCGCGGTCGACCATATCGCGGTCATCAAATACGATATTCCGGGGCCGGACGGCGTTTTCGCCGAGCGCTTCTGGAGTGCGACGCACACGCCGCTGTTCAACGACGCCGGCGAGCTCGCCTTTATCCTCCAGCACACCGTCGACGTGACGGAGCTTCAGCAGTTGCGGCAGGCGAGCCGACGTTTTCCGTGGTCCTCGGCCCCGCGCGACGACAAGGTGGAAGGCGAGGTGCTGCAACGCGCCCAGGCCGTGCAGGCCGCCAACGTCTCGCTCGAGGCCGAGCGCAATCATCTGCGCAGCCTGTTCGAGCAGGCGCCCGGCTTCATGGCCGTGCTGCGCGGGCCTGACCACGTGTTCGAGATCGCCAACGCGGCTTATTCAAAGGTGATCGGCCATCGCGAGGTCGTCGGAAAGGCGCTGCGCGACGCGTTGCCCGAGATCGTCGGGCAGGGCTTCTTCGAGATCCTCGACGACGTCTACGGCAAGGGCGAGCCTTTCGTCGGGCGCGGCATCAAGGCCTATCTCCAGCAGGAGCCCGGCGCTCCGCTGGAGTTGCGCTACCTCGATTTCGTTTATCAGCCGATCTTTGACGATACGGGCGCGGTGACGGGCATCTTCGTCCAGGGCAACGACATCACCGATCAAAAGCGGGCCGAGGAAGCGGTGCGCGACAGCGAGGCGCGCGTGCGGCGACTGAACGAGACGCTGGAACAGCGCGTGCTCGACCGCACCGTCGAGCTGCAGGCGGCCCGCGACGAGCTGCAGAAGATCAACCAGAACCTGGAAAGCATCGTGGCGGCCCGGATGTCCGATATCCGCGCCGCGAACGAGGAGATCCAGCGCTTCGCCTATATCGTCAGCCACGACCTGCGGGCGCCGCTGGTCAACATCATGGGCTTCACGAGCGAGCTCGAGAGCCTGCGCGCCGAGCTGAGTCGTTTCATTGGCGCGCTGGACGAGCAACGCGTTCCCGACGCCGTGCGGGAGGGCGTCGACCAGGACCTTCCCGAGGCCATCGGCTTCATCAGAAGTTCAACTGACAAGATGGATCGCCTCATCAAGGCCATCTTGCGGTTGTCCAGAGAAGGTAGACGCGTGCTGGCGCCCGAGCCGCTGCCCATGCGCTCGGTGATCCAGGACGTGCTCGGAACGCTGGCTCACCAGTCCGAAGAGGTGAGCTTCACGATCGGCGACATGCCCGACATCGTGAGCGACAGGCTGGCGGTGGAGCAGATCTTCGCAAACCTGGCGGAGAACGCGGTAAAGTATCTCGACCCGGCCCGGCCGGGGCGCATCGCGATCGCGGGCGCGCAGGACGGGCGCACCGCGCGCTTCGCGGTCGGAGACAATGGGCGCGGCATCGACGCGCGCGACTTCGACCGGATCTTCGACCTGTTTCGCCGGTCCGGCGCGCAGGACCGGCCCGGGGAAGGCATCGGCCTCGCGCATGTGCGCGCGCTGGTGCGCCGCCTCGGGGGCACGATCACGGTCGCCTCGGAGCTTGGGGTCGGCACGACGTTTACAGTGGAGTTGCCCATGGTTCTCGAATTGACGACGGACGCCGCCTGATGCCGAGCCACAAGCCAGTCACGATCATCATGGTCGAGGACGATGAGGGCCATGCGCGCCTGATCGAGAAGAACATCCGGCGCGCGGGCGTCTGCAACGAGATCCGGCATTTCGTCAGCGGCACGGCGGCCGTCGAGCATTTGTTCGATCCGCAGGTACGCGACGCGGGTCCGTTTCTCGTGCTGCTCGACCTCAATCTCCCGGATATGAGCGGCACGCACATCCTCGGGCTCCTGAAGGGCGACGAGACGCTGCGGCGCGCGCCCGTTGTGGTGCTGACCACGACGGACGACCAGCGGGAGATCCAGCGCTGCTACGACCTCGGCTGCAATGTCTACATTACCAAACCAGTGGAATATGAGACTTTCGCGCAGGCGATCCGGCAACTTGGGTTGTTCTTGTCGGTGATGCAGGTTCCGGAAGCGGTTTGAACAGCGGGCCTGGCGCGTGCCGATCAACGTTCTCTACATCGATGACGATGCGGGCCTGGGCCGGCTGGTGAGCCGGACGCTCGCGCGGCACGACTGCGTGGTGACTCACGTGCCGACGGGCGACGAAGGGCTGGCGCAGCTACGGGCGCACCGGTTCGACATCGTCGGCCTCGACCACTTCATGCCGGGGCGAGACGGCCTAGACATTCTCGAAGAGATCCGGCGCACCATTCCCGATGCGCCGCCCGTGATCTACGTGACCGGTACGGACGAGGGCCGCGTCGCCATCGCGGCGCTCAAGGCCGGCGCGGCCGACTACGTGATCAAGGACGTCGGCAACGCCTTTATCGACCTGTTCCGGCAGGCCATCGACCAGGCGCTAGTGCAGGTGGCGCTGCGGCGCGCCAAGGAGGCCGCCGAGACGGAGATGCGCGAGGCCCGCGAGCGCGCCGAGATTCTCCTGCGCGAGGTCAACCACAGGGTCGCCAACAGCCTCCAGCTCGTGGCCTCGCTTGTGACCATGCAGCAGAAGACCGTGCACGAGGGCCCGGCGCGCGAGGCGCTGGCGGAGGCGCATGGCCGCATCCACGCCATCGCGCAGGTTCATCGCCGGCTCTACACCTCCAACGATGTCCGCTTCGTGGACATGTCCGGCTATCTCGAAGGGCTGAGCGAGGAGCTGTCGGCGGCGATGCGCATGGCCGCGCGCGAGCACAAGCTCACGCTGGAGGCTGCGCCGCTGCGGATCGCCACCGACAAGGCCGTGGCGGTGGGCGTAATCGTCAGCGAACTCGTCACAAACGCGTTCAAATACGCCTACCCGGCGGGGGCATCCGGTGAAATCAGGATCCGGCTCTGGGACGGGGACAACACCGTGTCGCTGGCCGTGGAAGACGACGGCGCGGGCTGGACGGGCGACGGCCCCATCCAGGGCAGCGGGCTCGGCATGCGGATCATCAAGGCCATGGCGGCCAGCCTGCAGGCGCAACTGACCTATGAGGAGCGCCCGGCCGGAACCCGCGCGGTTTTGTCCTTTGAAATGTGAACGCCGGTGATGGCACAACCAGCCGCAGAGGCTCGCCCGCACGTTGCCCCGGGTCAGAGCTCGTCTAACCAAGACCCTCCTTCAAACCGGGCCCGGACGCGTACGCCATGTTGAACATGCCTCTCAGCGAATCGGAATTTCGCGTGTTGGCCGATCAGGCTCCGGTGATGTTCTGGCGGTCCGATCTCGACATGGCCTGTGACTGGTTCAACGAACCCTGGCTCACCTTCACGGGTCGCACGCTGGAGCAGGAAGTCGGCGCAGGTTGGCGGGACGGCGTGCATGCGGAAGACCTCGAGAGCTGTCTTGAGGTCTTCCAATCGTCCTTCCGCAAGCGCGAACCCTTCACGATGGAATACCGGCTCCGGCGTGCGGACGGGGTCTACAGGTTCGTCCTGGACAATGGCCGTCCCTATTACCGGGATGGCGAATTCGCCGGCTATTTCGGGTCCTGCGTCGACGTGACGTCGCATCGCGAGACCGAGCTGCAGCTGGTCGAGGCGCTGGCCGAGCGCGATGTGCTGTTGCGCGAGCTCTACCACCGGGTGCGCAACAACCTGCAATCCGTGCTGGCCCTCGTGCGCCTCAGCACACGCGGCGCGGACGCGAGCGGGCAGGCGCTGCTGGGCGTTCTCGATCGCCGCGTAAGCGCCATGGCGCTCGCCCAGAAGAGCCTGCAGACGTTGGACCCGCTCGGCGTCATCCCGATCCGTCAGGTTGTGGCGAGCGCAGTCGAGGACGCCAACGCGGTGGACCCCAGCCTGTCCGTGAAGGTCGAGGCCGCGGTGGGTGATGGCGTGATCCCGACCGACCAGGCGTCGAGCTTTATGCTGGGCCTCGCCGAGGCGATCGCGATCCTCTCGAATGGCCGCGCCGGGGCGAAGCTTGTGATCGGCTTTGCGGGCGACGACAGCGTGACGATCGAGGCCCAGCCGCCGCGGGCGGACCTGCTGGACGAAAAAACGGCTCTGCTGCTGGTGCGGCAATACGCGCGCAGCGCAGGCTTCGACATGGAAGCGGCGCCGGATGGCGGCTCCATCGCGTTCAGGAAGCGCTGAACTCCGGGCTCTCCGCCAGGCCTCGTCCAAAGACGCTGCGCTCTGAGGCTTCCGCGCCGCATTTGTCGACATGGGCGGCGCGATTGATCACCTGCAGGTTCGGCGCGCCCCAGTGCGTCAACAGTTCGGGCCAGGGGAGGGCGCGCCGGTCGCGCCAGACGCGAAACAGCGGCGTCTTGTGGTCCACCTCGGCGGTTTTCAGCAGACGCTTGCCGCTGGTGGCGCAGCGCCGGTTCTGAAGCTTGGCGAGGGGGGTGACGAAGTCGCTCGGCGCCGTCCATAGCCGCCATGCGGTGACGCAGGCCGAGTGCCATTCCGCCCGCGCGTTCAGCTTGCCGTCGCCCCAGAGATCCTTGTGCCACCCCAGGCGGAACACGGGCGCGCCGCAGACGCGGCAATGGCCGGGCCCCCTTGCGTGGCGCGCCTCGCGGAACGGAGCGGGCGGAGCGCGGAAGGTGGCGGCGACGCCTTCCTCGAGCGCGCCGATCCGCCATTCCCAGCCGTCTGGCTGCCCGGTCTTGGCCGCCATCGCGCGGGCGAGGCGGTCGGCCCGGACCGGGTGGTTGCGCCAGTAGGATTCGATCGCCAGCCGGGGCGTGGGCGGAATGAACGGCCGCGCATAGGTATGCGCCAGCACCTCGGCCGGGAACAGGGCCGGGAGGCTCTTGGCCAGTCGCGCGCGCGACTTGGCGTTGCGTTCGTCTCGAAAGGTGGAGGCCATGAATCAGTTCGCCGCCGGAGGATGCCGGCGGCGAGAGTGACGCGCAATGCTTGCCGAAGGGTGACCCCCTAGCAGG
Organism: Alsobacter sp. P4_H11; assembly: GCF_056400925.1. NCBI lineage: Bacteria > Pseudomonadati > Pseudomonadota > Alphaproteobacteria > Hyphomicrobiales > Alsobacteraceae > Alsobacter > Alsobacter sp. P4_H11. Next base: position 10,685 of record NZ_JBFUKI010000012.1, on the reverse strand, counting down.
CTCCGCTCAGTGGCCGCTCTGGTCGGCGGCGCGGCTGGCCTCGAACAGGAACCAGGTGCGCCGTTCGGTCTGGTCGATCAGATCTTCCAGAAGGCTTGCGGTCGCGACGTCCTCGGCCTCGTCGCAGACGTCATGGGCGTCGCGCATGGCGGCCGCCATGGCCTTGTTGTCGGCCAGCAGCTCGCCCAACATGTCCGCGGCGGACACGAAGTCGGCGTCGTTGTCCTGGATGCGGCGGAGCTTCATGATATCGCCGATGGAGCGCAGCGTCTTGCCGCCGATCTTGCGCACGCGTTCGGCGAGCGGGTCCGTGGAGGCGAAGATCTGGTCGGCGTGCTCGTCCAGCATGAGATGGTAGTCGCGGAAATGCGGGCCGCTGACGTGCCAGTGGAAGTTCTTGGTCTTCATGTACAGCGAGAACGCGTCGGCCAGCAGGCCGTTGATCACCTTCGCGACCTTCTCGACGTCGTCGGGCTCGAGGTCGGTCGGCGTCTGAAGCATGGCGGCGCCCAGGCGCCCGGAGGTCTTGGCCGGCGAAGAGGCGCTGCGCGCCGCGGCGCGGGCCGGGGATGCGGGGGGCTGCATGGCGGCCATCTCGCCCGCTTCGTCCATGGGCTGCGCCTTGCCGGACGGCTTTGCGGAAGCTCCGGACTTCAACGAGCCGCCTTTGGGCGAGCTGGTTTTGGGCGAGCTGGATTTGGGTTTCGCGGCGGCCATGGCGCATTCTCCGGCGTTGAAGATCGCACGGAGCGCAAGCGCCACCGTGATCTGCGCGTTAACGATCCGCTTGGGGGATCGTTCCGGATGCGGCAGGCTCAAAAGAAAGAGGGCCGCTCGCGCGAACGCAGCGGCCCCAAGTCTAGGGAGGAAACGCCCAAGGAGGGCTATGACGCCGAAGCGTCACGGTTACTTACCTAATTTGTGCAGTGCGAAAAAGCAAGGGGTTTGCGCCGAATTTTCGAATCGCCTTCGCGGCGAAAGCCCGGTGTGGCGTCGCTGCAACGTTTCGCCCGTCCACCGCGGGTTCGTGGACCTCGCGAATGACGGCAAAGCAGCGGCGCAACCGGCGCGAGCTTTGAACGTTCATGGATCGTGAACCATTCGGGGCCACGCTGGCCCATCGATCCTGCCGCGCGGAGACTTCGCATCATGCTCCCCAGCGTCGCCGAAACCGAAACGCCCGCCGAGTCGCGCATGGTCGAGGTCGCCATCCTGCATGAGGGGCAGAGGGTCTACGCCGAGACCTTCGCGGTGCGAGACCGCGCCGAGATGGGCCGGGCCGTGTTCCACGCCCATTCGGCCGCCCGCAAGCTGCGCTCCGATCTCGACCCCACCGCGCTGCGCGCCGCGGTAGCGTCGCGGCCCGTGCTCCAGTAGGCGGCGCCCAAAACCGCCCGATCGCTACAATTCGACCTATCCCGGAAAGCCGCCTCCAAGTAGCGCCCCTATAGGTTGTGCTTCGTCGATCATGCACGTTGATCGTATGGAGCCCACCCATGTCCTCCCAACGGCGCAAGTCTGTTCGGCGGCGCGCCTTGTTGCCCGCCAAGGTGCTGCTGCCTGCCGGGACGGTCGAGTGCCTCGTCAACGACCTTTCGGACGAGGGAGCCAAGCTCCAGTTCCGGACGTCGCAGGGCGCCTGGCCGGCGCAGTTCCGCATCATGATCGCCGGCGAGGTGACGCCGCGGCCCTGCAAGCTGCGCTGGTCGACCGGGCTTCACATCGGCATCGAGTTCGCGGGCGGACGCAATGCGCTGCTCAACCCGGCGGCGCTTGAAGCGCGGCTGGTGCAATTGCGGACCGGGCAGGGCGCGCCATGAGCCAGCTTCTTTTTCCCGACATCCCCGTTCTGCTGGTCGAGGACAGCCTCTTCGTGCGCTCCATGGTGCGCCGGATGCTGCGCCAGGTGGGCCTGCGCAACGTCACAGAGGTCGGCGACGGAGAGGGCGCGCTGGACGCCCTGCAGACCTTCTCGCCGGAGCTGCTGCTGCTGGACTGGCACCTGCCCAGCCTGAACGGCGGACAGCTGCTGGAGATCATCCGCGATCCGCAGATCTCGGCCCGGACGGACCTGCCCGTCATCCTGTTCTCGGGCGCGCCCACCAAGGCGCTGATCGAGCGCGCCGGCAAGCTGGGCGTGACGTGCTTCCTGAAGAAGCCCTTTTCGCCGAGCGACCTGTGGAAGCGCATGCACGCGCTCGGTTTCGGCGACACTAACCGGCAGCGGCACGCCGTCTAGTACAGGCCGCCCGTTCCGGCGCCGACCTGCTGCCCCTCGCCGGGTGCGGCCGCCATGGGCGAGCCGTCCCCGAAGCCGCCATAGCCGCCGGCGTCGGGCGGCGCCGTGCCGGGCTTGAAGGCTTCCAGGATGCTGCGGTCGCCGCCTGTCGCCCGGGCGCCCGTCTGCGGATCGACGCGCACCAGCTTGATGCCCGGCGGCACGCGGAACGGAGTCGGAGGCTTGTCCGCCAGCGCCATCTTCATGAAATCGCGGAAGATCGGGGCGGCGTACTGCGCCGCATAGGCCGAGTTGCCGAGCGAACGCGGCTGGTCGTAGCCGATATAGACCCCGGCCGCGAGGTCGGGCGAGAAGCCGACGAACCACAGGTCCTTGGCGTCATTGGTGGTGCCGGTCTTGCCCGCAAGCGGCTTGCCGACCTCCTTGACGCTGGAGCCGGTGCCACGCTGGACCACGCCCTCGAGGATCGAGGTGACCTGGTAGGCGGTGAGCGGGTCCAGCGCCTGCTGGCGCTCGTCCACGATCTTGGGCTCGCTCTGCCCACTGAAGCTCTGGGCGTCGCAGCCGACGCATTTGCGCTCGTCATGCGCGTAGACGTTACGGCCCCAGCGGTCCTGCACCCTGTCGATCAGCGTCGGCTTCACGCGCTTGCCGCCATTCGCGAAGATGGAATACGCGGCCGTCATGCGCATCACGGTTGTTTCACCGGAGCCGAGCGACATGGCCAGGAGCGGCTGCAAATTGTCGTAGACGCCGAAGCGCTTGGCGTATTCCACCACCAGCGGCATGCCGATGTCCTGCGCGAGGCGCACCGTCATCATGTTTTGCGAATGCTCGACGCCAAAGCGCAGCGTGCGCGGGCCTGCGAATCCTTCCTCGGCGTTTTCCGGCCGCCAGGGCTCCTGCCCGGGGCCCTGGTCGATGCTGATCGGCGCGTCCAGGATGATGCTGGAGGGCGTGTAGCCGTTGTCCAGCGCCGCCGCATAGACGATGGGCTTGAACGAGGAGCCAGGCTGGCGCTGCGCCTGCGAGGCGCGGTTGAACTTGGACTGGTCGAACGAGAACCCGCCCACCATCGCGAGCACGCGGCCCGTATAGGGATCCATGGCGACGAGGCCGCCGGAGATCTCCGGCAGCTGGCGCAGGCGGAACTGGCCGGGCTTGCCGTCGACGGGCTCCACGTAGATGACGTCGCCGGCGGCCAGCGCCTGCCGCGGGGCCTTGCGGGTCCATTTGAGGCCGTCCGGCGTGATCAACCCGGTCTCGCGCGCCTTGGCGATCGCGCCCGACGGCTCGCGCGCAGGCTGGAGGCCGATGCGGGCGCCCTCCGGGACGACGTCCGTCACCACCGCAAGGCGCCAGGGCTGCACGTCGCCAAGCGCCGGCACTTCGGCCAGGGCCGCGCCCCATTCCTTGCTGGCGATGTCGATCTTCTGCATCGCGCCGCGCCAGCCATGCGCCTCGTCGTAGCGCACCAGCCCGTCCGCGAGCGCCTTTCGGGCCATGACCTGGATCTTCGGGTCGAGGGTCGTGCGCACGGACATGCCGCCCTCGTACAGGGCCTTTTCGCCAAAACGGTCCGCGATCTCGCGGCGCACGTCCTCGGCGAAGAAGCCCGCAGCGTAGGTGTTGGGCGAAAGCGACCGCGGGTTCACGTCGAGCGGCTCGGCCTTGGCCTTGTCGCCGTCCTGCTTGCTCACATAGCCGTTCTCGACCATGCGATCGATGACGTAGTTGCGGCGCTCGGTGGCGGCTTCGCGGAAGCGGAAGGGATTGTAGTTGTTTGGGCCTTTCGGCAGCGCCGCCAGATAGGCGACCTCGGCCAGGGTCAGCTCGTGGACGGACTTGCCGTAGTAGTTCAGCGAGGCGGCCGCGATGCCGTAGTTGCCGAGGCCGAGATAGATCTCGTTGAGATAGAGCTCGAGGATCTTATCCTTGGTGTAGGTGTTCTCCATCTTCAGCGCCAGCAGCACCTCCTTGATCTTGCGATCGAAGGTCTGCTCGCTGGTGAGCAGGAAGTTCTTCGCCACCTGCTGGGTGATCGTGGAGGCGCCCTGCGGGCGGCGGCCCTGGTCGCGCTTGAAGTAGTACAGCGCCGCGCGGGCGATGCCTTCCGGATCGACGCCCTGGTGCTTGTAGAAGTTCTTGTCCTCGGCCGACACGAAGGCCGCGATCACCAGCTTGGGGACCGACTGGATGGGGATGAACATGCGCCGCTCGCGGGCGTATTCGGCCAGCAGGCTGCCGTCGGCGGCGTGCACGCGGGTCATCACGGCAGGCTGGTAGTCGGCCAGCTGCGTGTAGTCCGGCAGATCGCGCGACACCTTCCAGAGCAGGCCGCCGACCGCGATCGCGGCCACCACGAACACGATCGCGCCGGCCGTGAACACAAAACCGATCCCGCGCAAAAAGAATCGCATCGACGCAAACCCACCTGTTCCAGCGCGCGACGGCATGCGCCGCGAATGTGGTCAAAGCGGGGAGGCGCAGCCGAAATAAGCATTGCGCAGCAACGCTTGCGCCGCTTTTGCCTCGTGCTCGAACGCCTTTGCGCGGCGGCCCCTAACCCCGCTACAAGGGCGCATGGAGTGGGACGGCGCCAACGACTGCCTGGCCTTCTCGCCCCCGGGCGAGGACGGGCGATGCGTGATGCATCGGCGCGCGTTTCGGGCGCTGTTGCGGCAGGAGCCGACGCCCGCCGAGTGCCTGGCTTTCGCGGCCCGCCATCAGGCTGCGTTCTGGCTTGCGGCCCGGCTCAAAATGCAACGCGCCGGGTTGGAGCCCGGCGCGCGCTTTCACATCACCAGTCGCGACCTGCGCGGCGCGATCTCAGGCCTCGCTCTCGCTCCCGCGGAAGCGGTGGAGGAAGAATCCCGTGAGGGCGCCAAGCAGCGCCCATGAAACGAAGGCGCTGACCATCACGGCCGTCACGAAATCCCGCGCCATGGCGTCCGGAACGGCGCTTTCGGCGGCGGGCGGCTGCGGCGCTCCGACGAGGTGCGGCGCCACCAGCAGCAGAGCGCCCAAGATGCAGGGCAGCGGCGCGCGGGTGAGAGCGATCAAGCCGAGCCCCATCGCGGTGGAAAGCGCGGCCCCGATCCACCAGAATTGGCGCGCCACCACGTCGGCGGCCGGCATGCCGGGCAGTTCGGGCGGCAACCCGATGCTGGGCGCCAGCGTGAGGGCGGCGAAACCGCCGAGACCCCAGATGAGGCCTTCGCGCCAGGTGGCCGGGCGGCGGGCGATCACCATGAGACCGGCGAGGCCGAGGCCAAAGCCGATCCAGGTCACGACGTTGAACAGCGCCGTGAAGGCGTTGCGCTGGAAGCCCTCGGCCGGCTGCCACGCGGCCCCGTGCTCGTGCGGCGCAGCGGTCGCGGCGTGCGAATGCGGCGCTGCGCCCAGCTCATGAGCGTGCGGCGCCACAGGGGCTGGAGCCGTCTGCGCGGCCTCGGCCTTCTGCTCGTAGACCTCGGCCTTGAGGATCAGCGGAACGGCGCGAACCTGCTGCAGGCCCGTGACGGTGAGGCCAACCAGAAGGCCGGCCGCCGCGGCCGTGAAGACGATCGAACGAAAAACGGACATCGCCGCGCCGTCAGTGGCAGGGAAAGCCGCTGGCGTGGCGCGTGTCATGAGCCGCGTTGTGCACCGCCTCCACGTGGGCAAAGCCCGTGAAGCCGACCAGCATGACGCCGAGCAGAACCGCGAAGGCGGCCTGCAGAAGGGCGCTGGCCTTGACGGCCGGGACGTGTGACGCGACGGAAGACTGCTGCAACATGTTCTCACCCCGAGTTGCCGGCGCGGCGCATGGCGGAACGGGAGCGCCGCGTCCCTCGTGGATGCGGCCTGTCGCGAACCATCCCGGGCGCCCGCCCTTGGTTTGTCGCGACGGCAGGTCTCCTGACTTGCGGGTCGTCGCTCCGGCGAACCTTCCCAGCCCTGATGGACCAGTGGTGAACTCGCCTTCGCTCGCCGCTCACAGTTGCGGGGGCAGTCGCAGCTTTGGGCTTGCGCCCGCACTGCGTTCCCTTTCAAGCCCCGAAGGGCGCCGTCGCACGGGCAGCATAGCGGAGGGCTGCGCGGCGTCCATCGAATTGAGTGAATTTCAGGCGCGCACGCCGCGAAAAAAACACCGCCGAGCCGTGTGGATGCCGGGCGACCCCAATATCGGCGGAGGAATTCAAGCGCCTGCCGGTAAGCGCCTTGATGGTGGTGAGCGCGCTGGGACTCGAACCCAGGACCTACTGATTAAAAGTCAGTTGCTCTACCGGCTGAGCTACGCGCTCGCTCGCCCGGATGCCTAGCCGCATGGCCTCGCCCGGTCAATAGAGCGCGACGCCGCGGCGGCGAGCTCGGCGACCATCAGGCGAGGGCGTCCAGGACGTCGCGCCCCGTCGGGGCGGGCGCCTTGGGCCAAGCGGTGAAATCCGCCTCGACATTGGTGGCGGCGTCGAGCAGCCGGCGGTAGTCGCGCCGGGGCACCTCGACGGCGCCGAAGCCAGCGAGATGCGGCGTCACGAACTGGGTGTCGAGCAGGCGGAAATGACCGACCCGCAACCGGGCGACCAGATGCACCAGCGCCACCTTGGAGGCGTCCCGCTCGCGGTGGAACATGCTCTCGCCGAAGAAGGCGCCGCCGAGCCGCACGCCATAGAGCCCGCCCACGAGTCGCCCGTCGCGCCAGCACTCCACCGTGTGGGCCCAGCCGAGATCGAACAGCGCGCCGTAGAGCTCGCGGATTCTCGCGTTGATCCAGGTCTGGCGGCGATCGGGCGCCGGCGCGGCGCAGCCGTCGATGACGCCCTCGAAATCATGGTCGACGCGGACCTCGAACCGGTCCGAGCGCACCGTGCGGGCCAGCCGCGACGGCAGCTGGAAGCCGTCGAGCGGGATGACGCCGCGCTCGCGCGGCTCCACCCAGTAAAGCGCCGGATCGTCGGCGCTCTCCGCCATGGGAAAAATGCCGCACGCGTAGGCGCGGAGCAAAAGCTCCGGCGTGATCTCCGTGTCAGCGTCCTGTCGTCTCGCCATCCGCTACGGCCCGCTCCTGCGGGCTCTCGTCATCGCCAGCGTTCAAGCGCCGGTCGGATCGTTCATGCCCCCGGCTGCAAGATACTTCTCCAGCCAGTGAATATCGTAGTCCCCGTTCTGGATGTCTGGGTTACGAACCAGGGCCCTAAAAAGCGGTAGGGTGGTCTCGATCCCATCCACCACGAACTCGTCCAGGGCCCTCCGAAGGCGCATCAGGCACTCATTGCGGTTGCGTCCGTGCACGATCAGCTTGCCGACCAGCGAATCGTAGTTCGGCGGGATGGTGTAGCCCTGGTACACGGCCGAATCGACGCGCACGCCCAGCCCGCCCGGCGGGTGGAAATAGGCGATCCGGCCCGGCGAGGGCATGAAGGTGGCCGGGTGCTCGGCGTTGATCCGGCACTCGATGGCGTGGCCGTTGAGCTGGATGTCGTCCTGCGAGAACGACAGGTCCGCGCCGGCGGCCAGCCGGATCTGCTCGTTCACGAGATCGATGCCGGTGATCATCTCGGTGACGGGATGCTCCACCTGGATGCGGGTGTTCATCTCGATGAAATAGAACTCGCCGTCCTCGTACAGGAACTCCACCGTGCCGGCGCCGAGATATTGCAGCTCCTGCATCGCCTTGGCGACGGTTGCGCCGATCTTGGAGCGCATCTCGCCGTTGAGCGCCGGGGAGGGGCCTTCCTCCCACACCTTCTGGTGGCGACGCTGCAGCGAGCAGTCACGCTCGAAGAGGTGCACCGCGCCGCCGCGGCCGTCGCCCAGCACCTGCAGCTCGATGTGGCGGGGCTTCTCGAGGTACTTCTCGAGATAGACGGCGTCGTCGCCGAAGGCGGCCTTGGCCTCCGTGCGGGCGGTCTGCAGCGCGTCAACGAGGTCGCCTTCGGTGCGCGCCACCTTCATGCCGCGCCCGCCGCCGCCGGCGGCCGCCTTCACGAGCACCGGGTAGCCGATGTCGGCCGCGACCCGCATGGCCTCGTCATCATCCGTGATGCCGCCCTCGGAGCCGGGCACGCACGGGATGCCGAGGCGCTTGGCGGTGCGCTTGGCCTCGATCTTGTCGCCCATGATGCGGATGTGCTCCGCCTTGGGGCCGATGAAGTGAATGTTGTGGCTCTCGAGAATCTCGGCGAAGCGCGCGTTCTCGGACAGGAAGCCGTAGCCCGGATGCACCGCATCCGCGCCCGTGATCTCGCAGGCGGCGAGCAGGGCGGGCACATTGAGATAGCTGTCGCGCGCGGCCGGCGGACCGATGCACACGCTTTCGTCCGCGAGGCGCACATGCATGGCGTCGGCGTCGGCGGTGGAGTGGACCGCCACGGTGGCGATGCCGAGCTCCTTGGCGGCGCGCAGCACGCGAAGGGCGATCTCGCCGCGGTTGGCGATGAGGATCTTGTCGAACATTATTCGATGACCAGCAGCGGCTCGCCGTATTCCACCGGCTGGCCGTCCTCGATGAAGATGGCCGTGACGGTGCCGGCGCGGGGCGCCACGATCTCGTTGAAGGTCTTCATGGCCTCGACCAGCAGGATCTTCTCGCCCGCCTTCACGACGGAGCCGACCTCCACGAACGCCTTGGCGTCCGGCGAGGGGCGGCGATAGGCGGTGCCCACCATCGGGGACGTCACCGCGCCGGCGGGCGGGCCGGCGGCTTCGGCCTTGGCCGAGCCGGGCGCCGCGGTGGGAACGGGCGGCGGGGCCACGGTCGCATGCGGGGCGTGCGCGGGAGCGGAATACTGCACCACCTGGGGCGCGGGAAGTTGCCGGACGACCCGGATGCGCAAGTCGCCCTTTTCGACCTCGATCTCGGTCAGGTCCGTATCGGCGAGCATGGTGGCGATCTCGCGCACGAGCTTGGGGTCGATGGCTTGGTCCTTGGACATGGGTCTGGTCGTCGCCTTCGTTTGGGTGGGCGGGTGCGCGCACGCGCGGGGGAGCGGGTCCCGGCGCGGGCGCGCTCCGACGCGCTCTCATATCCGCTTGCGGGCGGGAGGGGAAGCGCGCGCCCACGCGCACGCGCGCGCCATCAACAATGCAAAGCCTGCGAGCAGGCCCGGGTTGTGCACGTAGAAGACGTGTTGCCGATGCTTCGAATCAGCATGTACAAAGCTCGGGAGGGCACATTCCTAAAAAAGACTTAACAGTTCATCTGACGGGTTTACTCCTCTGAGGAGGATGGCGTGAGTTCATTGGCAAGTATCGATATCGCACGTGATGCGGCCGGGGACGCTCAGGCGGGCGGCGGGCGAGGCTTTGACCGGCAGGTCCGGGCGGCGGGCGCGGCCGGGGCGGGCGACGCGATTGTGAGCGTGTCTCTCCGCAGCGTGTCTCTCCGTCGCGGGTCTCCCGGAAGCCGTTCGGCCCGGCGCGGGCCGGGGCTGCGGGCCTGGCTGGGCTATCCGCGGGCGGTGCTGCGGGTGGCGCTGGCGCGCGGCGGCCGCGGGTTCGACTGAGGTCCGGCTCAGGCCGCAGTGTCGGCCGGCGCAGCGAACGCGACGGGCCGGATTTGGGGCCGCGTCGGCGCGATCGGCCATTCGGCCGATTCAGGGATACCGGCGTTTCGCGCTGTTCGTGTCGGATGCTCCGCGCTTGGCGGCGCTTCGCACGTTCCGCGCTGTTCGGATGCTTCGCGCGTTGCAGCGCTCCGCGCTTCGCCAATTCCGGGCGCTTCGCGCATGTGACCCTTTCCTTCGGTCTGCGCGGGTCGGGCGCTGCTCGCGGTTCGCACGCTCCTCGCGGGCCGAGCGCGCTGCTCGCGGTTCGCACGCTGCGCGTTGGCGCGGGCGCACTGCTCTCTGTTCGCAGGCTCCGCGTTGGCGCGGGCGCGCTGCTTGCCGTTCGAACGCTCCGCGTTGGCCGAGCGCGCTGCTCGCCGTTCGCACGCTGCGCGTTGGCGCGGGCGCGCTGCTCGCGGTTCGCAGGCTCCGCGTTGGCGCGGGTGCGCTACTTGCCGTCTGCAGGCTCCAAATTGGCGCGGGTGCGTTGCGCCGCCCGCAGGCTCCGCCTTTGGCGCGGCGCGTGGGCCGGGGGATGGTCCGGCCGGAAACTCTCCGGAGAAGGTTAACCGGATAGGCCGCTTTTTCCTATTTCCAAGCATTTCTCGAAGTAAATAGCCGCTTGTTCTCCAACAACAGGCCGTAATGCCAGTAACGCAACTTAAACGTGTGTTGCGAGTCCTGTGGCGATCCCTGTATTCGGAAGGGCGGGATTGATCCCGGGTTTTTGAATTGTCGATCGGGCGGGCGGGCGAAGCGCCGGTTCCTGGTCGGGATGGGGCGGCTTCATGAGTTCCCGGATCGCGAGCCTCGAGGGGGTGTCGCCGGCCCTGCCGGAGTGGGACGGGGCGCCCGCGCAAGCGCGCGGGTTGGCGCGGGCGGAGGGCGAGGCCGGCCTGCGGGCGCCCGGCGGCGGG
>NZ_JBFUKI010000011.1:0-165059 GCF_056400925.1 Alsobacter sp. P4_H11 | reverse complement strand
GAATGGCTCTTGCCCAAGGGCCAGGGCTTCCTGGTGGACGACCGCGACGGCCGAGCGGCGGACGACATGTCCGGCCGGCGCCTGTTCGGCAACGACCGGGAGCATCACGACGGCTTCGCCAAGCTGGCCAAGCTCGACCGCAATGGCGACGGCGTGCTGGACGGCGACGAGCTCGACGGGCTCGCGCTGTGGGTGGACAACGGCGACGGCAAGGTTCAGCCGGGCGAGTTGAAAAGCGTGCGGGAGTGGCGTGTGAGCGCCATCGACGTGCGGGCCCACTGGACCACCAATGGCGAGCACCGGCTCATCTCCAAGGCCGTCGTCGACGGCAAGGAGATCCTGGCGGAGGACGTCTGGTTCTTCGCCGACATGCGGCCCGTCGCTCAGAAATGAGCGCCGGGCTCCCCCGCCAGCAAGTTCGCCGCCCTGCGCCTTTCCGGCGCCGGGCGGCGGCCCTTGGGCGCCGCTTCTTCGGCGATGCCGCGGGAGCGATCGCTGTCGAATTCGCGCTGCTGGCGCCGTTGATGTTCGGGCTGATCTTTCTGATTTTCGAGATCAGCTGGCGCTACTACGTGCAAAGCACGGCCGAGACGGCCGTGGCGGCCGTGGCGGTTCGCCTGGCCGACCCGCTGACGCGCAGCAGCGACATCGACGCTATCAAGCAGGAGCTTTGCGCGAAAGCGCGCGCGCTTCCGTGCGGCAGGAATGACGGCGGCTTTCGCGTGCAGGTCGTGCAACTGACGGCCGTCGCGCCGGCGGTGAGTTCGCCGGTGCAGGACCGGGTCGCTATCGCGCCCGGCCGTGCCAACGTCATCCGGGTCATCCACGAGCACGCCGCCATCGCGCCCACGGGCGCGATGAAGATGTTCGGGATGAGCACGCCGCCCGTGTTCGTCACGGCGGCGTTCTGGGCGCTGTGAGGCAGCCATGAACCTGAAGCGCTTCTCCAGAAATGAGCAGGGCTCCGCGGCCGTGGAGGCCGCGCTCATCCTGCCGGTGATCATCCTGCTGTGCTTCGGCGCCGTGATCCTGGGCGACGCCCTGCTGCAATATCGCCGCGCCGTGAACGCCGCGGCGCGCCTGCTGGACGTCGCGGTGGAGATGGGGGTGTCGGAAGCCGCCTCGCTCGGCGTGCCGGCGGCGACGCTCAACCTGGTGACGCACGGCATGAAGCTCGCCATGGGCGAGGGGCCGACTGGCGCGACGCTGATCCTGTCGCGCGTCACCCGCGCGGACGGGGTTCCGCGCATGACCTGGACCACCGCGCCGTCCGACCCCGCGACGGCGCACGACGCCCCGGTGATCGGCCGATCGCTGCTGGACGGCGAAACCGTGCTGGTGGCCGACGTGGTGGTGAACCGACGCCTGCCGATCGATCTGTTCGGGGGGCGGATCGCGTTCCGCACCCGTTTTCTCCTGTCGCCCAACGCTCGCAACATCAACGCCCGCTCGGGGCCAAGGTGGACATCATGATCGCTATGATCGCTATTGCATCGTTCCGTCCGGCTTTCCGGACCTTGTTTCGCCGCTTCGGCCGCAATGAGAGCGGCGCCTACGCGCCACTCTTCGCCGTGCTGGCCGTTCCGCTGATCGGCGGCGTCGGGCTGGGGGTCGACACGCTGCGCTTCCAGAACGCTCAGGCGGCCCTGATCCAGGGCGTCGAGCTCACCTGCAAGCGCGCGGCCAGCGGCGACCAGCTGCTCTACCCGCGCATGAGCGACCGGGTGAACCAGGCCCAGACCTTCGTCAACGAAGCCCTCGCCAACAAGGCGCTCGATCCGCGCGGGACACAGATCACCGTTTCGACGGATGGCGAATCGATCAAGGTCGAGGGGCGCACCGTGGTGAAAATGACGCTGATGTCGCTGATCGGACCCGGCACGCGCGCAGCCGGTTCGTCCAGCAGCTGCAAGCCGATCACCGGGGCGTTGACGGAGAACTGCAAGGACGCGGCCACGATGGTGGGCGACCTGGAGGTTTTCGAGATCGACGCGTTCCATATGCGCGGCAAGGCGACCGACTTCGTGGTGAGCCGCTTCGACGCCAGGAACGAATTGAAGGAACGCGTGCTGATCGGCAAAAAGAAGCCGATGACGCGGGTGCGCTTCAAGAATCCCGGCAAGGGCGACTACGCGCTGATCCAGGAACTGGACGCCGACGGGGCCATCCCGGCGGCCTGCAACACCTGACGCGGCGGCGGGGGGCACAAACGGGCTCCCCATCCGGCCCCGTGATCCTGTAAGGCTGCGCGCTGACGCCGCCCTGCGAGATCGATCATGCCCGGAGCCGGAACCGACCACACGCGCGCCGCCCTCTCGGGAGGGCCCGCCATCATCCTGGTGGAGCCGCAGCTCGGCGAGAATGTCGGCATGGCGGCGCGCGCCATGGCGAATTTCGGGCTGACCGAGATGCGGCTGGTGCGGCCGCGGGAGCGCTGGCTCAACCAGAAGACCCGTGCGGCGGCAGCCGGCGCGGAGGCGCTGCTGGACGGCGCGCAGATCTTCGACACGCTGCGCGACGCGGTGGCGGACCTCCACTTCACCTACGCGACCACGGCGCGCGAGCGCGGGCAGGGCAAGGACGTGGTGGGGCCGGCCCAGGCCGGGCCGATCCTGCGCGGGCGCGTGGCCGACGGGCAGAAGGTGGGCATCATCTTCGGGCGCGAGCGGACCGGGCTCGAGAACGACGACATCGCGCTGGCGGACGCGATCCTGACCTATCCGGTGAACCCGGCCTATGCGTCGCTCAACCTCTCGCAGGCCGTGCTGCTGGCCGGCTATGCGTGGATGGCGGGCGCCGAGGCGCCGCTGCCGTTCGAGCGCAAGGAAAAGTGGGGCCCTGCCAGCCGCGACATGGTGCTGAGCTTCTTCGACTACCTGGAAGACCAGCTGGAGGCGCGAGGCTTCTTCCGCCCGCCGCACAAGCGGCCGGTGATGAGCCGCAACCTGCGTAACATCTTCCACCGGGTGGGTCTTTCCGAGCAGGACGTGCGGACGCTGCGCGGCATGGTGGTGCGCCTGGTGGAAGGCCCGCGCGAGCCGCAGACCAAGAAGCGGCGAGGCCCGAAGCAGACGCCCAAGGGCACCAAGCCCGGGACGCCGGAGGCGCGGGGAGAGTAGGGGGCTTTTCGGGATGAGCTCCCATCATCCGACCTCGCTTTGCGCGGCCACCTTCTCCCCGTGCCGGGGAGAAGGGTCGCGGCGGCGCCGTTCTTCCCTTCGCCCCGGCACGGGGAGAAGGTGGCGCGAAGCGCCGGATGAGGGGTCTGCAACGCCCGCTCGCGCTCTTCGTTACCGCGCGTTAACCCGCTGGGGTTGTACTGGCGCCACCATTCAGCGTGAGCGCCATGCGGGTCGATCTTTGGGCGGGAATTCAGTATGACGGCGCGGCCATGTCCCCGCCGCGCGCGCCCGTCATTCTCGTGTTCGATTCCGGCCTGGGTGGCCTGACGGTTTATCGCGAGATCCTGAAGGCCCGGCCGGACGCCCGCTTCGTTTATGCGGCGGACGACGCCGCATTTCCGTATGGGCGGCTGGACGAGCGCGCGCTGGTGAGCCGCGTGGTCTCGGTGATGGACCGGCTGGTGGCGCTGCATGCGCCCGACATCGTCGTGATCGCGTGCAACACGGCCTCCACGCTGGTGCTGCCGGCGCTGCGGGCGCGGTTTCCGATTCCGTTCGTCGGCACAGTGCCGGCCATCAAGCCGGCGGTGGAACGCTCGCGCACGCGGCATGTCGCCGTGCTGGCGACGCCCGGCACCGTGAAGCGCGACTACACGCAGGCGCTGATCGCCGAATTCGCCGGCGATTGCCGGGTGACGCTGGTGGGCTCGACGCGCCTCGCCGGCATGGCGGAAGCCTTTCTGCGCGGCGAGGCCGTGGACGACGCCGCGCTGGCGGCCGAGATCGCGCCGTGCTTCCCAGCCGGCGAGCCGCGCACCGACGTGGTGGTGCTGGGCTGCACGCACTACCCCCTGCTGCTGCCGCATTTCGAGGCCTTGGCGCCCTGGCCGGTGGCCTGGATCGACCCCGCGCCCGCCATCGCGCGGCGGGTGGTGCAACTGATGGGCGCGCCCCTGCTGGCGCACGAGGGCGACGAGGACGCAACCATGCTGTTCACCGGCGGGGCGGGGCTCACGCCGGCGCTGTCGCGGGCTCTGGACGCATTCGGGCTCGGCCGCGTGGACGTCGAGGCCATGCCGCTGGGCGTATCCGCCTAGCGCAGGCGCCGCTCCGGTTTGACACCGGGCCGCCCATTCTGTATCAGCACCCCCGTAGCGCGGGCCGGGTTTTCGGCCCGCGTTGCATTTGACGCACCCGTGGCCCTGCGCGAACGCTCGCAAGGGGCCTGTCGGTTCGGCCGCAAGCCGGACAGAGGAGGGCGCGTTCCTCAAGCAACACCAACAAAAGAGGAACCGCGATGACAAAGCGCGTTCAGGCCAAATACAAGATCGATCGTCGTCTCGGCCAGAACATCTGGGGCCGTCCGAAGAGCCCCGTGAATCGCCGCGAATACGGCCCCGGCCAGCATGGCCAGCGCCGCAAGGGCAAGATGTCCGACTTCGGCACGCAGCTGCGCGCCAAGCAGAAGCTCAAGGGCTACTACGGCAACATCTCCGAGAAGCAGTTCCGCAAGTACTACGAGGAGGCGATCCGCCTGAAGGGCGACTCCGGCGAGAACCTGATCGGCCTGCTCGAGCGTCGCCTCGACGCGGTGGTGTACCGCTCCAAGTTCGTCGCGACCCCGTTCGCGGCCCGCCAGTTCGTGAACCACGGCCATGTCCGGGTGAACGGCCGTCGCGTCAACATCGCGTCCTACCAGGTCAAGGTCGGCGACGTGGTCGAGGTGAAGGACGCCTCCAAGCAGCTCGCCATCGTGCTCGAAGCCTCGCAGCTGCCCGAGCGTGACGTGCCTGACTACATCGAGGTCGATCACTCCAAGATGACCGCCAAGATGTCGCGCGTGCCCGGCCTCGCCGAGGTGCCGTACGCGGTGCAGATGGAGCCGAACCTGGTCGTCGAGTTCTACTCGCGCTGATCGGTTTCCAGACCGCCAGACTTACGAAGGGTCGCCGAAAGGCGGCCCTTTTTGCTTGAAAGGGACAATTTTACGCGCCGGATCCACGCTGTTTCAAAGCTGCTCCATTACACCACCGGTTCGTTGCACTGGAGCTGCCCCATGTTCGTCGCGCGCCTTCGCGGTTTCCTGGTTCCCGCCGTGGCGTGCGCCATCGGGGTGCTCGTGTGCTCGTCCGCCCAGGCCGAGGACGACTGCCCGGACCTGACATCCGACTTGCGCGGCATGACGCTGAAGTACCAGCGCATCATGGTGGACCTGCAGGACGCCCGGCGGGGCCTCGCCTATCTGCCGCGCGGCGAAGAGGCGGTGCTGCGCGCGGTGGGCCGGTTCTCGAGCCTCTCGATGGCGGCGCGCGCCGAACGGGAGCGGATCCTGGCGCTCTACCGCGTGGCGGTCGCCAAGGAATGCCGCCAGTTCGAGAAGTCCAGCCTGGAGCAGACCGCGGATCTGTTCGCGCGCTCCACGAGCGGCGAGGACGAGACGCTGACCGGAACGCGGCGCGTGCTCTCGGGTCTCGCGGCGGTGGTGAAGTAACAGAGCCGGGCGCACTCCCGACGCGGCGCGGTCTCAGAAGCGCTGGATCTCGGGCGCCGCGGATCCCTGGAATTCGAGGCTGTATCGCGCGCCGGCGGCGTCCACCGCCTGGCAGGCAAGCCTGCCGGCGGAGCCCGGCTCCAGCTTGCAGGAGCCCTTCGCGTCGACATGCGGCGCGTTGGGGTCGGACCCCACATAGACGCGCGAGATCGGCAGGTCGGCGAGCGGGGCCGCATCGCTGTGCGCGCCTTCGCCCACGAAGGTGAGCGCGGACTTGCCATCCGCCATGCCGATCATCACGAGCGTGCGCTGGTTCTTTAGCCGGGTGACGAGAACGCCGCCCCGTTGCGCGCAGGCGGCGGGCTTGCCGGCCACGATCATCGCCGTGCACCGACCCTGAAGAGCCGCGATCATGTCGAGCTTGACCTCGTCGGAGCCGCGGGCGGGCTGCCAGGCCGCGAGACTTGCCGAGCCCATGGCCAACACGGCGACCGCCGTTGAGGCGAGGGTCTTCATGATCGTGATCCTTCCGGAATCGTTTGCGTGCGCCCCCGATATGTGGACCGATTCTCTCCCGCGCTGCATCGTCAAGGCAAAGCTCTCCGAGTTGTCCCCGTCCAAGGGTGCGCAGCAGTGTCTGCGCAACCACAGATGGGTCTCGACAACCAGCGCCCGAAGGCGGGGCGGCGTCCGTGCGACCGCGCACAACGCCCGTCGCCCCGCGCTCCGGATGTGATAGGACAACGCAGAACTTGCCTTGGAGTGGCGCCCCATGAAGCTGCTTGTGATCGAAGACGATATCGAAATGGCCGAAGACGTCGCCAGCCGGCTGCGTGATCTCGGGCACAAGGTCGAAGTCGTGGGGGATGGTCGACAAGGTCTCGCGGCCGCCTTCGCGGACGCCTATGACGTCCTGGTGGTGGACCGCATGCTGCCGACGATGGACGGGCTCTCGCTGGTCCGCACGCTGCGAAAGGACGACGTGCGCACGCCGGTGCTGTTTCTCACCACGATGGCGGGCATCGACGACCGCGTCGAGGGTCTTGAGGCCGGCGGCGATGATTACCTGGTGAAGCCGTTCGCGCCGGCGGAGCTCGTCGCGCGGGTCAACGCCCTGGGGCGGCGGGCCAAGCTCGCGGGCGTGGATACCGTTCTGCGCGTCACCGACCTGGAGATCGACCTGGTGAAGCGCACCGTGGTGCGGGCCGGGCAGCGTATCGAGTTGCAGCCGCGCGAATTCCAGCTGCTGGAGTTCCTGATGCGGCACGCCGGGCAGGTGGTGACGCGCACCATGCTGCTGGAAAACGTGTGGGACTTCCACTTCGACCCGCAGACCAACATCGTCGAAACCCATATCAGCCGCCTGCGCAGCAAGGTGGACCGGGACTTTCCCGGCATGCTGATCCAGACCATTCGTGGGGCCGGGTACCTGCTCCGTGACCCTGCCTAGGTTCGTCCGCACGGCGGCGTTCCGGCTCGCGATCCTGTATGCGGCGATCTTCAGCTTCTCGACCTTCGCGCTGTTCGCCTTCACGTATTGGCGGGTGCAGGCCTATGGGGCCGACCAGATGCGGGCCTCGCTCGGCGTCGAGGTCGCGGCCCTGCTGGAAGAGCATCGGCGCGCCGGCCTGGACAGGCTGCGCGAGGAGGTGGAGGGGCGCGCCAACGCGGCCGAATCGCGGTCGAGCTTCTACCTCCTGCAAAACCCGGCGGGCGAACGACTGGCCGGCAACATTCCGTCCGCGGAGGCGCTGGAAGGCCTGTATGAGCGCCGCACCGAAACGATCCACGGCGGGCGCCAGTCCGGCGGCCCGGCCGTGGCGTTGTTTCGCGGCGCGGTGCTGCCGTCCGGCGACTACCTGGCGGTGGGCCGGGTGCTGGACGACCTCGGCGACCTGAACACGCTGGTGCTGCGCGCCTTCGTGGGCTCGCTGGCCGTGACGGCGCTTCTCGCCCTCGCGGGAGGAGTGCTGCTCGGGGCCGGTTTCGTCCGGCGCCTGGAGGCGATCAACCGGACGGCTCACCGCATCGTCGGCGGACACCTGTCCGAGCGCATCCCGCTTCAGGGCGCCGACGACGAGCTCGACCAGCTCTCCGGCAACCTCAACACCATGCTGGACCGGATCCAGGACCTCATGGAAAGCATGCGGCAGGTCTCCAACGACGTGGCGCATGATCTGAGGACGCCGCTCGCGCATCTGCGCCGGCGGCTCGAGCGCATGTTGCAGAAGACGCAGGATCCTGCGCTGCAGGACGACGCCGAGGCGGCTTTGGAGGAGATCGACAGCATCCTGGGCACCTTCCAGGCGCTGCTGCGGATCGCCCAGATCGAGACCGGCTCACGACGCGCGGGCTTTCGGGCCTATGATTTGTCGGGCGTGTTCGAGACCATCTGCGACGCTTATGGGGCGGTGGCGGAAGACCGGCAGCAGCGTTTCGTCGCCAAGGTGGAGACCGGCGTGCCGCATGTCGGCGATCGCGAGTTGATGACGCAGATGCTCGCCAACCTGGTCGAGAATGCGCTGCGACACTCTCCGGCAGGCGCAACCGTGTCGGTGGAGCTGCGCCGGGGCGCAGGCGGACGCCCGGTCGGCCTGGTGAGCGACGATGGGCCTGGCGTGCCCGAGGCCGAACGCGAGAAGGTGTTCCGGCGCTTCTACCGGCTCGAGCGCAATCGGACCACCTCGGGCAACGGGCTCGGCCTCAGCCTCGTGGCGGCGGTCGCCGAGCTGCACGACATCAAGCTCAGGCTCGAAGACAACCATCCCGGGTTGCGGGTCCGCATGCTCTTTTAGGGTGCGCCTAAGTTACGCCTGATCACACTAGTTGAACGCGTGTGGTCTGTATTTTACCCACACTTCATTGTACGAGCATTTTGTGTGAAACTGTACTACACGCAGCGCTTGTTATGCCTTTGTCTAAAGCAACGCCGCTCATCCCTGCCTTGAAGATCTCCAGCGTCAGCTCCACCTCCGGGCGAGGCTCTTCGATGGAAGAGCTGTGATCATGGCCGGGGGAGGCGGGCCGTCGCATGGGGATGCGGCGCAACGCACTGCTCTCTCGCCGGCGCGTGGGAGGGAATGACGATGACCATGCAGGCGACTGCCGCTGTGGCGGTGGACCGCAAGAGGCCAATGACGCGCGAAGAGAAGCGCGTGATCCTGGCCTCGTCGGCGGGCACGATTTTCGAGTGGTATGATTTCTATCTCTATGGATCGCTGGCCGCGATCATCGGGGCGCAGTTCTTCTCCGCCTTCCCGGAGGCGACCCGCAACGTCTTCGCGTTGCTGGCCTTCGCGGCGGGCTTCCTGGTGCGCCCGTTCGGCGCGCTGGTGTTCGGGCGACTGGGAGACCTCGTCGGCCGCAAATACACCTTCCTGATGACCATCCTGATCATGGGCGTCTCGACCTTCGTGGTCGGCCTGCTGCCCGGCTATGAGACGATTGGCTGGCTCGCGCCCGTGATCCTGATCGCTCTACGCATGCTGCAGGGCCTGGCGCTCGGCGGCGAGTATGGCGGCGCGGTGGTGTATGTGGCCGAGCATGCGCCGCATGGCCGGCGCGGCTTCTTCACGTCGTGGATCCAGACCACGGCGACGCTCGGCCTGCTGCTTTCGCTGATGGTGATCCTGGCGGTGCGCAGCTGGACCGGCGAGCAGGCCTTCGCGGCCTGGGGCTGGCGCATTCCGTTCCTGCTTTCGATCTTCCTGCTCGGCATCTCGGTCTGGATCCGGCTCCAGATGGAGGAAAGCCCGGCGTTCAAGAAGATGAAGGAGGAGGGCGCGCTCTCCAAGGCTCCGCTGTCGGAAGCGTTCGGCCAGTGGAAGAACGCGCGCTTCGCGCTGATCGCACTGTTCGGGCTCGTCGCCGGCCAGGCGGTGGTCTGGTACACGGGCCAGTTCTACGCGCTGTTCTTCCTGCAGAACATTCTGCGGGTGGACATGTTCACCGCCAACGTGCTGATCGCGTGGTCGCTGATCCTGGGTACGGCCGGCTTCGTGATCTTCGGCTCCCTGTCGGACCGGATCGGCCGCAAGCCGATCATCCTGACGGGCTGCCTGCTCGCGGCGCTGACCTACTTCCCGATCTTCGGCTTCATCACCCAGACCGCGAACCCGATGCTCGACAAGGCCCAGAAGGCGACCAAGGTCGTCGTGCTGGCCGACATGGAGCAGTGCTCGTTCCAGTTCAATCCGACGGGCACCTCCAAGTTCACCAGCTCATGCGACATCGCCAAGGCGCTGCTCGCCCGCAGCTCGGTGAGCTACTCGGTGCAGGAGGCGCCGGCCGGGTCGATGACCAAGATCCGCATTGGCGACAAGGAGGTGGCGTCCTATGACGCGGCCGCGCTGACCGGCGAGCAGGCGAAGACGGTTCCGGCCGCCTTCACCAAGTCGGTGAACGAGGCGCTGGGGGCGGCGGGCTACCCGGTCCCGGGCGTCGCCAACGCCGAGATCGTGAAGATGTCGGGCTTCTTCGACCTCTTCCGCGGGCAGGTGATCCTGCTCGTGCTGGCGCTGACTTACCTCGTGGTGCTGGTCACCATGGTGTACGGCCCGATCGCGGCGGCGCTCGTGGAGCTGTTCCCGACCCGTATCCGCTACACCGGCATGTCGCTGCCCTACCATATCGGCAACGGCTGGTTCGGCGGGCTGATGCCGGCGACGGCCTTCGCGATGATCGCCCAGTCCGGCGACATCTATTTCGGCCTTTGGTACCCGATCGTGATCGCGCTCGGCACCTTCGTGATCGGCATGCTGTTCGTGCCCGAGAACAAGGACCGGGACATCTTCGTGGATGAAAAGGCTGGCTGACCGCGGCCGCTGACGCAACGAGAAGGGCCGGCGCGCGAGCAGCCGGCCCTTTTCCTTGGTCTGGACGTTCCGGCCTGGCTGGCCGGCTCGGGGCTTACTGGCCGGCCTGGACCGAGAGCTCGTTCTCGTCGCCGCGGGGGCGGTCCACCGCGAGGCTCTCGCCGGTGACGAGGTAGTACACCGTCTCGGCGATGTTGGTGGCGTGGTCGCCGATGCGCTCCACGTTCTTGGCGCCGAACAGGAGATGCGTGCAGAAGCTGATGTTGCGCGGATCTTCCATCATGTAGGTGAGCAACTCGCGAAAGAGCGAGGTGTAGAGATTGTCGATCTCGCCGTCGCGCTGCCATACGGCGAGCGCCGCCTGGGCGTCGCGCTGCGTGTAGGCGTCGATCACGCTCTTGAACTGGTTCAGCGCCATCAGGCTCATGTTGCCGATGCCGGCGAGCAGCTTCTGGGGCGGGAACTGGCCTTCCATCGCGAGAATGCGCTTGGCGATGTTCTTGACGAGGTCGCCGACGCGCTCGAGGTCGTTGGCGATGCGGATGGTGGCGATGACGTCGCGCAGGTCCACCGCCATGGGTTGGCGGCGCGCGATGGTGAGGATCGCCTTCTCCTCTACCTCGCGCTGCAGCCGGTCGAGCGTGGGGTCGGCCGCGATGATCTTCTGGGCCAGGCGGATGTCCTGCTTGGCCAGCGCGTCGATGGCGTCCGATTGCATCTTCTCGGCGAGGCCGCCCATCTCGGCGATGGTGCGCTGCAGCTCCTTCAGCTCCTGGTCGAAGGCGGCGACGGTGTGGTTGGCCATGGTGATGTCCTCGTCGTCGATCAGCCGAAGCGGCCGGTGATGTAGTCCTGCGTGGCCTTCTGCTTCGGCGCGGTGAAGATCTTGTCCGTCTCGTCGAACTCGATCAGCTCGCCCAGATACATGAAGGCCGTGTAGTCGGACACGCGCGCCGCCTGCTGCATGTTGTGGGTGACGATCGCGATGGTGTAGTGCGCCTTCAGGTCGTCGATCAACTCCTCCACCTTGGCGGTGGAGATCGGGTCCAGCGCCGAGCAGGGCTCGTCGAAGAGAATGACTTCCGGCTTCACCGCGACCGAGCGGGCGATGCACAGGCGCTGCTGCTGGCCGCCCGAGAGGCTGAGGCCCGAGGCGTCGAGCTTGCCCTTGACCTCCTCCCAGAGCGCGGCGCCGCGCAGCGCCTGCTCGACGCGTCCGTCCATTTCGCTCTTGGGCAGGTTCTCGTAGAGGCGGATGCCGAACGCGATGTTCTCGTAGATCGACATTGGGAAGGGGGTCGGCTTCTGGAACACCATGCCGATGCGGGCGCGCAGGAGGTTGAGGTCCTGCCTGGGGTCGAGGATGTTCTCGCCGTCCATCAGCACCTCGCCCTCGGCGCGCTGCTTGGGGTAGAGGTCGTACATGCGGTTGAGAACGCGCAGCAGCGTGGACTTGCCGCAGCCGGACGGGCCGATGAAGGCCGTGACCTTGCGGTCATAGAGCGGCAGGTTGATGCCCTTGAGGGCCAGGTTCGCGCCGTAGAAGAACTTCAGGTCCTTGACGCTGATCTTTTCGGGCAGGGCGTTCGCGGCTTGCATCAGGAGGTCCTCGACGAGGAAAGGCTGCGGGCCGTGATGCTGAGCACGAGCACCGTCATGGTGATGATGATCGCGCCCGCCCAGGCGAGGCTCTGGGAGTCCTTGTAGGGGCTGGAGGCGAACTGGAAGATCACGTAGGGCAAGT
The DNA here is from genome assembly GCF_056400925.1 of Alsobacter sp. P4_H11. NCBI lineage: Bacteria > Pseudomonadati > Pseudomonadota > Alphaproteobacteria > Hyphomicrobiales > Alsobacteraceae > Alsobacter > Alsobacter sp. P4_H11. The sequence goes on along the minus strand of NZ_JBFUKI010000011.1, from coordinate 152,888 downwards.
TGGACATGGGCCGGCTCATGTCCCACGAGAAGAACTGGTTGTTGAGCGCCGTGAACAGCAGCGGCGCGGTTTCGCCGCTGATGCGCGCCACCGCGAGCAGGATGCCGGTGACGATGCCCGATCGGGCGGCCGAGTAGATCACCTTTCGGATCACCAGCGAGCGCGGCATGCCGAGCGCGTAGGACGCCTCGCGCAGGGCGGTGGGCACGAGGCGCAGCATGTCCTCGGTGGTGCGCAACACGACCGGGATCACGATCACGCCCAGCGCCAAACCGCCCGCGATGCCGGAGAAGCGCCCGACAGGCTCCACCGCGACCGTGTAGATGAAGAGGCCGATCACGATCGAGGGCGCGCTGAGCAGGATGTCGTTGATGAAGCGCACCACGCCGGCGAGGCGCGAGCCGGCGCTGTATTCGGCCAGCCAGGTGCCGGCCATGATGCCGAGCGGCGCGCCGACGAGTACGCCCAGCACGGTCATCATCAGCGAGCCCATGATGGCGTTGAGCAGGCCGCCGGCGCTGCCGGGCGGGGGCGTCATCTCGGTGAAGACGCGCGGGCTGAGGCTGGTGAAGCCGTTCCAGAGCAGCGAGCCCAGGATGAGGCAGAGCATGCCGAGGCCCAGCACCGTGGCGGCGACCGAGAGCGCCATCCAGACAGAGTTGGTGTTGGCGCGGCGGCGATATTTGGAGACGTCCTTCATCGCTCAGGCTCCCGCGCGGCGTTCGAGGCGCATCAGCATCAGCCTTGCGCATGACAGCACCACGAAGGTGACCAGGAACAGCAGCAGGCCGAGCGTCATCAGCGACGAGGTGTAGAGACCGGGCTCGGCCTCGCCGAACTGGTTGGCGATGGTGGCCGAGATGGTGGTGCCGGGATCCAGCAGATTGGCCGAGATGCGGTTGGCGTTGCCGACCACAAAGGTGACCGCCATGGTTTCGCCGAGCGCGCGGCCCAGCGCCAGCATGACGCCTCCGATGATGCCCACCCGCGTGAACGGGATGATGACGTTCTTGATCACCTCCCAGCGCGTGCAGCCGAGGCCGTAGGCGGATTCCTTCAGCATCGGCGGGACGGTGTCGAACACGTCGCGGGTGATCGACGAGATGAAGGGCAGCACCATGATGGCCAGCACGAGGCCGGCGGTGAACAGCGACAGGCCCGAGCCCAAGATCGACTGCAGGAAGGGGTTGAGAACGAAGAAGCCCCACATGCCGTAGATGATCGACGGGATGCCGGCGAGCAGCTCGATCGCGACGCCGACGGGCCGGCGCAAGGCGGGCGGGCACAGCTCGGTGAGGAAGATAGCGACGCCGATCCCGACCGGCACGGCGATCAGCATGGCGATCGCCGAGGTGACGAGCGTGCCGTAGATGGACGGCGCGGCGCCGAACTTCTCCAGCGGCGGGTTCCAGGATTGCGAGGTCAGGAAGCCGAAGCCGTAGGCGCGCAACGTCGGCATTGAGCCGATGATGAGCGACAGGATCACGCCCGAGAGGATCAGCAGCACCGTCATGGCGCTGAGGCGCGCCAGGGCCCCGAACACGGCGTCCGACAGCTTGAAGCGGGCGAGAGCCTTCAGCCGGCTCTCGGCCGCCGGGGTCTCCGCGTGGGTGGCCTGCATGGCGAGATCAACCATCGGTGCGCCTCATGGGGGCGGAACTGGAGCGCCGCCGGACACTTGCCCGACGGCGTGAACTCTCGCCGTCATCCCCTTCCCGACCCGCTGCGCGGGTCGCCGGGGATGCCGGTAGAGAGGGAAGGGCGCTTACTTGCCCGCAGTGAACAGCGGCTTGCCGGCCGTGTCCTTGATGTTGTCCGTCCAGGTCTTCTCGACCATCGTGACGACCGCGTCGGGCATCGGGATGTAGTCGAGCTCCTCGGCGGCCTTGTCGCCCTTCTTGAAGGCCCAGTCGAAGAACTTCAGCGCGTCCGTGGCGGCGGCCGGGTCGGCCGGCTGCTTGTGGATGAGGATGAAGGTCGCGGCCGTCATGGGCCAGCTGTCGGCGCCCTTCTGGTTCGACAGGATGACGCCATAGCCGGGCGCGCTGGACCAGTCCGCGTTGGCGGCGGCGGCCATGAAGGACTTCAGCTCCGGCCCGACCGTCTTGCCGTCGGCATTGATCATCTTGGCGTGCGAGAGCTTGTTCTGCTTGGCGTAGGCGTATTCGACATAGCCGATCGCGCCCTTCGACTGCATCACGTTGTTGGCGACGCCGTCATTGCCCTTGGCGCCGACGCCGACCGGCCATTCCACCGCGGTGGATACGCCGACCTTGGTCTTCCAGTCGGGGCTGACCTTGGCGAGATAGTCGGTGAAGTTGAAGGTCGTGCCCGAGCCGTCGGCGCGGCGCACCACCAGGATCTTGCTGTCGGGCAGCGTCACGCCGGCGTTGAGCTTGGCGATGGCCGGGTCGTTCCAGGTCTTCACCGTGCCCATGAAGATGTTGGCGAGCGTGGGCCCGTCGAGCACGAGCTGGCCGGGGGCGACGCCTTCGAGGTTCACGACCGGCACGATGCCGCCCATCACCATCGGGAACTGCACGAGGCCGCTCTTCTCCAGGTCCTCGCCCTTGAGGGGGGCGTCGGTGGCGCCGAAGGTCACGGTCTTGGCCTGGATCTGCTTCACGCCGCCGCCGGAGCCGATCGACTGGTAGTTGAGGCCGACGCCGGTCTCCTTCTTGTAGGCGTCAGCCCACTTCGCATAGACCGGGTAGGGGAAAGTCGCGCCGGCGCCGGTGATGTCGGCCGCGTGCGCGGGAGCCGCGGCCGCCACGAAGGCGAGGCCGGCGGCCGCGAAAAGGGTCTTGGTCTTGGTCGCGAGGGTCATGAAGACTCTCCATGTCGGACGTGGGGAGGGGCCGCGCGTCCTGCGCCGCCGCGCCTCCATCGCGACCCCGGGGGCCGCGACGCCCTTTCGCTATGACATGGATATGACAGGTGGATGACAGGGGAGGGCCGCTCCGGACATCGATGCGATTGCGGCCCGGCTCAACTCTCTCCGTCATCCCCGGCGGCGCGCAGCGCCGGGAAAGGATCCAGGGGTGAGCGCGGGGCCCTGGATCCCCTTCCCGACCTGCCGCGCAGGTCGCCGGGGTTGGCGGCGAGGCGCGAGGACATTGGGGTCATCCTCCCGTCATTGCGAGCGACAGCGAAGCAATCCAGCCTAACGTCGGGCATTTAGACTGGATTGCTTCGCCTCTGGCTCGCAATGACGGCGAGGCTCACGGAGGTGTTAGTTCTTCTACCGTCGATTGGAGGGCTGCCGATGTCGGCGCGAATCCCCCGGGCGTTCACGCCTCGCCGAACACCCGTCGGAAGATCGTGTCGACGTGCTTCAGGTGGTAGCCGAGGTCGAACTTCTCCTCGAGTTCCTGCGGGGTGAGCGCCTTGGAGACGTCCGGGTCCGCCTTCAGCAGCGTGAGGAAGTCGCCCTGGCCGCGCCAGACCGGCATGGCGTTGCGCTGCACCAGCCGGTAGGCGTCCTCGCGGGAGACACCCTTTTGCGTCAGCGCCAGCAGCACGCGCTGGGAGTGGACCAGACCGCCGAGGCGGTCGAGGTTCTTCTGCATGTTCTCCGGGTAGACCAGCAGCTTGTCGATCACGCCGGTGAGGCGGGCGAGGGCGAAGTCGAGCGTCACGGTGGCGTCCGGGCCGATCATGCGCTCCACCGAGGAGTGCGAGATGTCGCGCTCGTGCCAGAGCGCCACGTTCTCCATGGCGGGCAGCGCATAAGCGCGCACCATGCGGGCGAGGCCGGTGAGGTTTTCGGTGAGCACCGGGTTGCGCTTGTGCGGCATGGCCGAGGAGCCCTTCTGACCCTCGGAGAAATATTCCTCCGCCTCCAGCACCTCGGAGCGCTGCAGGTGACGCACCTCGATGGCGAGGCGCTCGATCGAGGACGCCACCACGCCCAGCGTGGCGAAGAACATGGCGTGACGGTCGCGCGGGATCACCTGGGTGGAGACGGGCTCCACCGCCAGCCCCATCGCCTTGGCGACGTGCTCCTCCACGCGCGGATCGATGTTCGCGAAGGTGCCGACCGCGCCCGAGATCGCGCAGGTGGCGATCTCGCGACGGGCGAAGACCAGCCGCTCGCGCGACCGGCTGAACTCCGCATAGGCCTCGGCGAGCTTCAGCCCAAAGGTGACCGGCTCGGCGTGGATGCCGTGCGAGCGGCCGATGGTGGGCGTCATCTTGTGCTCGAAGGCGCGGCGCTTCAGCGCCGCCAGCAGCGCGTCGATGTCGGCGATCAGCAGGTCGGCGGCGCGCGACATCTGCACGGCGAGGCAGGTGTCGAGCACGTCGGACGACGTCATGCCCTGATGGATGAAGCGCGCGTCGGGGCCGACGAATTCGCCCAGATGCGTCAGGAACGCGATGACGTCGTGCTTCACCTCGCGCTCGATGGCGTCGATTTTCTCGACGTCGAACGTGGCCGCGCCGCCCTTCTCCCAGATCGTCTTCGCGGCTTCCTTCGGGATCACGCCCAGCTCGGCCAGCGCGTCGCAGGCATGGGCCTCGATCTCGAACCAGATGCGAAAGCGGGTCTCGGGCGACCATATGGCCACCATCTCGGGGCGGCTATAGCGCGGGATCATGGGCGGTCCTTTCGGGTATCACCGCGCCGGTAGCATGGGAGGGGGGCGGGGGCAATGAGGGGAAGGACGGGGGGACGTCGCATCAGCAGCCTTCGCTTGACGAATGTTATTTCTGCAAACCCGATGTGAACGGTTTTGCGCCAGCTTGGCGGGCCAGTTCAGGGAACCGCCATGTCCGAAACCGAAGCCGAACCCGTTCCGACCCTTCATTGCTACTACGAGTACGACGATAGCCCGGCGCTGGTCCCCGGCCGCTCGGAGCGGGCCTGGATGGACAAAACGAGCCAGCGCTTCGCCTACCGATGCACGCCGCTGGCGATCGCCAATGCGAGCGGGTGGGAGTTGCAAGCTCCCGTCGGGTTCTCGGCGCATTGGACGGGCGGGGACTTGAAGGAGGACCTGCTGATCACGCCTGACGATCCCGGCAACTCGCGCGCCAGCCGGTTGGCGGTGAGCGCCTTCGGGCACGGCGTGCTGACCTTCCACCCCGGTTATCTTTTTCGAACCTCACCCGGCTGGGCATTGTGGACACGCGGCGCGCCCAACACCGTTAAGGACGGCATTGCGCCGCTGGACGGCCTGGTGGAGACCGCCTGGCTGCCCTTCACGTTCACGATGAACTGGAAATTCACGCGTCCGGGCTCGATCCGCTTCGACGCCGGCGAGCGCTTCGCGTTTTTGATGATGACGCCTCACCGCTTGCTGGATCGCATCCAGCCCGTGCTGGCGCATCTCGACACCGAGCCCGGGTTGAAGGCCGCCTCGAAAAGCTGGGCGCAAAGCCGCATCGATTTCAATGACCGGCTCGCGGCGCACGAGCCCCAAGCCGTGAAGGAAGGCTGGCAGCGCAACTACGTGCAGGGCAAGGACCCGACCGGCTACGCGACGCCGGACTACCACCTGACAAAACGCAAGCTGAACGCGCCGGTCGAGATCAGGGGCTGTCCGGTCCATGTCGCGTCCGGGCCGCCGGCGCCGTCGGTTGCACAGCCTGCGGCCAAACGGGGCCGAAATCGCTGAGTGTTCGACCGCGCCTCTTTCCGTCATGGCCGGTCTCGTCCCGGGGTCCACGCTTTAGCCGAGCGCGTGGACCCCGGGTCAAGCCCGGGGAAGACGGTTGAGGGGGTGCGATCTCTTTTTGGCAGTGTGAGGAGAAGGGCGTCGAGGCCTGGAAGCTCTCCTGAAGGCTCCAGCCTCTCAGCCGCGCGCCTTCTGCCCAGCCTCCCGGATGGCCGTGATGTTGGCCGCATAGGCTTCGGGCGTGCCGCCCTTGAACACGGCGGAGCCCGCCACCAGCACGTCCGCGCCGGCTTCCGTCACCAGCGGGGCGGTGTCTGCCGTAACGCCGCCGTCGATCTCGATGTGGATTGGGCGGTCGCCCACCATCGCCTTCACGCGGCGAACCTTCTCGACGATCTCGGGAATAAAGGCCTGGCCGCCGAAGCCGGGGTTCACGGTCATCAGCAGGATCAGGTCGACGTGCGGCAGCACGTATTCGAGAACGCTCTCGGGCGTGGCCGGGTTGATCGACACGCCGGCCTTCTTGCCGTGGTTGCGGATGGCCTGGAGGGAGCGGTGAAGGTGCGGGCCGGCCTCGGCGTGGACCGTGACGATGTCGCAGCCGGCCCGGCAGAACGCGTCGATATAGGGGTCGGCGGGCGCGATCATCAGATGCGCGTCGAACAGCTTGTCGGTGTGGCGGCGCAGCGCGCGGATCACGTCGGGCCCGAAGGTGATGTTGGGCACGAAGTGCCCGTCCATCACGTCGAGGTGGATCCAGTCGGCGCCCGCGGCGGCGACGTCGCGGACTTCCTCGCCGAGGCGCGAGAAGTCGGAGGCGAGAATGGACGGGGCGATCAGGAGCGGCTTTTCCATCCGCCGCGCGTAGCACCGCGCGCGGCGTCAGGCAATGGCTCCGCCGCTCAGGCGGAGGTCGAAGTCCCGGTGGCGCGGAGGGAGCGGTTGTAGGCCTGCACGGCGCGCATCGCCAGGGCCTCGAGATTGGGCTGCGTGCTCTTCACGGCGGAGCGGCCGCGCTCCTGGCCGTTGCGCGAGGCGTCCAGCGCGGCCGCGATCTCGTCCTTGCTGATGGAGCCGTCGCCGTTGCCGTCGAAGCTCTTCATGAGCTGGTCGGTGAGGGAGAGCTGCGATCCATCCTGGGCGCCGCTGGCGGGGTTCGCCCGGCGATGGCGCTCGCCGGGGCCGATAGCCGAGAGCTCGTCCGCCGAGAGCGAGCCATCCGCGTTCTTGTCGAGCTTGCCGAACAGCGTTGAGGCGACATTGTCGGTGGTGGTGCCGGCCGCCTGGGCCTGGATCTCCAGGAGGCCACCCTTGGACTTGTCAAGAGATTTCAGGAAGTCGCCGAACTCGGTCTTGGAAATGCCGCCGCTGCTGTCCGAATCCATCTTGGCCAGAAGCTGGGTGGGGTCGAAACCTGCCGGGCCGGCGGCGCCGCCCGGCATGTTTTGCCCAGCAGCCGCGGTCTCGCTCGTGGAGCCGGCCGAGCCGGTTTCCGGCTTGTTATGGTGCTTTTTGTGGGGTTTGAACGCGTCCAGCAGGCTGGAGAGCGTGGAAGCGGCCCCTGCAGCGGCCAAAATGGGAAGCGCCATGGTGTTGCCTCATGCGCGACGCGCCATCGTGGCGCGGTCAGTCGCAGAGTCTGTCGCAAGGCTGGCGCCAGCCTGCAGGGCGCGCTTCGCTCAGGCGGAGCGCCGCTGGCCGACGCCGCTGCGGCCCTCGTCCTGGGCGGCGCTGAGCCATGTCTTGATGGAAACGTGCAGGCGGTCGAGCCAGCGCTCCACGCGCTGGGCGTTGGCCTCGGCCCGCAAGGCTTCCTGGTTGGTGATGGCCAGCCGCGACAGCAGGGACTCGCGCTGGCCCTCGCGCTCGCGCAGGCGCCTCTCGAGCTCGGCCGCATGGGCCTCGACGACGCGGATGCGCTCCTCGGCGTCGCGCACCCGGTTCTCGCCGCGCAGACGCTCCTCGTTGATGGCCTGCATGAGTTCGCGCGCCTGCGCCTCGCACTCGATGCGTCGGCGGTCGAGCGCGTGGCTCCAATCGGCCGCACGCTCGATGATGTCGAGCGTGTTGGACCAGTCGCGCTGCTCGGGCTTGCGAAGCGCGGCGTGCGCCTGCGGATTGGTGCGCCGCGCTCCCGCAGGGCCGGGCTCCTGGCCCGCCATGATCATCGGGATGAGCTTGCGAAGCTCAGCCTCCAGGCTGTCATGCGCGTGCGACTTCTCCTGCATGGGCGCCCTCCCAGCGGCCCGGATCAACGCTGCGGCGAACCCTGGCGGGGCGTGAAGCCTTCCACGATGGCGGCGTGGAAGCGCTCAAGCCAGGACTCCGCCTCGGCGGCGCGGCGCTCGGCCGTTTCGGCGCGGGCCGTGACGGCGGCGATCTGCTCCTCGCAGCGGCGCAGCTGGGCCTCGTAGTGGCGACGCGCCTCGGCGGCCGCGCCCTCCAGGCGCTGGTTCTGCTGCTCGGCGACGCGCACGGCCTCGAAGGCCTCCTGCATCATGTCGAGCGCCGCGCCCCAGTCACGGCGCGAATCGGCCGGCGCTTCCTGGGTGTGGCGGACGCCCAGCATGCGAGCCATCTGGGCGTAGTCCGGCGCGGGCGGCGCCGGCGGAACGGCGCGCGCGAGCGCGGCGGCGGAGCTGTCGACCGAAGTGGCGGGGGCGAGAGGCTCGATTACGGACGGGCTGGTCATGGTGGGCTCCGGGAGGCTGGAGTGATCGCACGGGCGCTGGCGGCGGGGTTCAGGTGGCGGCGTCGGTCAATTCGATCCGACGCTTCTGGGCCTCGACGGCCGCCGATTTGGGGTCGTCCGCGGCCGCCAGGGCGGCGGCGGCGGTGGGCGTTGCCGCGGCGCTTGCCGTCGCAAGCCCGGCAATCGTTGCGACCGCCTGATCGCCCGCATGATGCGGCTCCTGCTCCGAGCGGCGGCGCAGGCTGGCGAATTCCGACTGCAGCCTTGCCCGGCTTTCGCGCGCGATCGTGAGAGCGCCCTGCGCCAGGGACCGCTCGGCGCGCTCGCCCTGCAGGGCGTTTTCGAGACGGCGGTTGGCGGCCTCCAGGGCGGCGCGCTCCTCGGCGTTGCGCGCCTTGAGCTGCTCGACGCGGTCCGCCAGCACTTGCGCCTGCGCGCCGGCGGCTTCCAGCTCGGCCGACTTGACGCCAACCGCGCCTTCCAGCGTCTCGATCTTCGCGGCGAGCGCCGCGTTGGTGGCGCGCAGGTCGGCGAGCGCATCCAGGGCGCGTTGAGCCTCGTCCTGCGCGGCCGCGACCTTGCGGGCGTTGGCGGTGTTGTCGAGAGCCGCCACGGAGGCGGCCTGCTCGGCCAGTTGCACGCGCTCGACCTTGTCGCGCAGTTGCTCACGCGTTTCGGAGAGGGTTTGCAGCGTCGAAGCGAGCCGCGAGCCCAGGCCTTCGCTCTTCAGCGTGAGGGCGGCGATCTCGACCGAGGCGGCGCTTTGCTCGCCTTCGCGCTGCAGCTCCAGCCGCTGGCGGCGGGAGGCCTCGTCGGCGAGGCCGGTTTCGAGGCGGCCGGCGCGCGCCGTTTCGTCCGCGAGGAGCCGTTCAAGCTCGTCGCGGCGGGCCGTGAGCTCGCCGATGCGCCGCACCTGGTCGTCGACCGCACGGGAGAGGCGCTCGTTGTCGCGCGCCAGCATGGCGGCCTGCGCCTGCGCTTCGGCGAGGCGCTGTTCGAGTTGCGCGACGCGCTGACCTTGCGTCAGCGTCTGCGTGCGCAACGCGCCGCATTCGTCGCCGAGCGCGCGGCTGCGCTCGCTTTCCTCGTCGTTCTTGCGGCGGAGCGCTTCGGCGGCCTCGCTTCGGCTGCGCAGCGCCAGCCTCAGCTCGGTGATCGTCTCGTCGTTCTCGCGGGCCAGCGCCTGCTGCCGCGCCAGGGCGGCGGCGCTCTGGGCGGCTTCGTCGGTCGCCTTCAGAGCCGCGGCGGCGGCTTCGTCGCGCTCGCGGCGCAGGTCGCGGCCAAGCTCCAATTCGCGCTGCAGCCCGGCTTCCACTTCGGCGAGGCGGGCCTGCAGTTGCGGGTGGCGGTCCAGAAAGTCGTCCATTGGCCGCACCAACCGGGCGAAGTCCGTGGACAGGGACTTCAGCTCGTCGAGCCGCGCTTCCATGGAGGCGATGCTCAGCCGCACTGTTTCGGCCTGCTCGCCGACGGCGTCCAACGTTCTGTTCGGCGCGGGCCGCTTGCGGCTCCACACCTTGCCGAGTTGTCTATCAATCAAAGACCATTGCGCCATCAGGCCGCTCCGCCGTGCGACTCACACTGCTGACGAGCATGGGGTTGTTTTTTACACTTATCAATTCTTTGAGTTGGAAAATGCAATTCCGCTTGTGGACGGAGAGCCCTTCCGAGGTCGTCGCCCAACGCGATCGTGTTGACACCGGCCTTGACGAATGTCGACCTGATAACGGCAACGAATCTCTGACGCCGCGCCAGTCAGCGAAGCCGTTCCGGGGACCGAATGCACAGCCCGCCGCCCACGCCAAGTGAAGACCGCGTGGTCGTCCCGTTCCCGAGCGAACGGACGGCCGATGGCGTCGCCGACGATCCGACCCGCGACGATCCCACGGGCGCCTGGGCGTCGACGCTCAGCCTGACGCATCACGCGACGGAGCGGATGCGCGCGCGCCGGCGGCTCCTGTCCGAAGCGGAAGAGCGGCTGCGAGACCTCCGCGCCGCCCTGGACGACGAGCGGCGAAATTCGCTTCAGAAGATCAGCGCGGTGGAGCAGGCCGCCATGCGGGCCGAGGCGCGGGTCGACGCCACCACGGCCGCAATCGCGATGGTGGAGGAATCGATCCAGGGGACGATCGACGGGATCCGGGCCGCGCATGAGGGCATCCGGGACGCGGCCGTCCGGCAGCAGCACGCCGAAGCCTGGCTGCGGCGCATCCAGCGCGCCATGGAGAACGGCGCGCATGACCGCGTGGCCCAGGAACTGGGCGAGCGCTACGACGCGGGCGCCAGAGCGGACGAGTTGCGGACCCATCGCGCCAAAGGGGCCACGGCCAGCGGCGCGCAGTAGATCGGGAACTGCAGCAACGAGAAGAACAGGTACGTATCGGGCGGGCAGGCGGCTCCCATCGCGACGATCAGCAGCCCGGTGTTGCGCATGCCGGAGCCGAGGCCGAGCACGAACGAGTCCGGGCGCCCGAGGCGCCAGAGAACCAGCATCGTCACCGCCAAACCGGTGATGCAGGTGAGCGTCGCCACCACGAGATAGAGCGCCACCTTGGCGGGCGACGCGAGCGCGGCCGCGATCACGCCGTCCATCGCCGCGATGGCGAAGACGAGGTAGAGCACCACAAAGACGCCGTCGAACTCGTGCTTTAGGGCGGCGATGCGCGCCGGCCCGACCAAACGCCTGAGCGCGAAGGCGCCCAGGAAGGCGCCGCCCAGCATCCACAGCAGCCGCAGGCTGAGCACCGTGGGATCCAGCGGCACCACGGCGCCCGCCACCAGCGTGGCGAGCGGGGGCGAGACCAGCGGAGTCACCGCCATTGTGAGAACCAGCAGGGCGACCGGGACGCTGTTGTCCATGCCCAGCAGCGACGTGTAGGCGGCGAAACCCATCAGGGGCGGGGAGGCGGCGACGAGCGCCAGGCCGAGCAGCAGCCCTGGATCAACCGCGGCGCGCCCGACCAGCGCGAGCGCGATCAACACCATCACGGGCATCGCGGCCGTCACCCACAACCAGGACAGGGCGACCCGCCCGGGTTGCTTCAGCGCACGCCGCACGCCGGCGAGGTCGGCGCGCGCGAAGGTCAGGACCACGAACACGAAGATCGAAAACGGCAGCACCGGCCGCATCGTGGAAGCGAGCCCCGGCAGGGCCAGGCCGACGAAGATCGAGATCGCGAAGCCCAGCGTGCCGTAGCGGCCCATGGCGGCGAGCGCGCGGGAGAGAGGGGCGAGAACGGGGGTCATCGGGCGGATCGCATGGGGCGTCTGGGGGCAGGACGAGCGGGAGCGGCAGAATCCACCGCCAAACGAGAGGATAGCGCTCTGCAATTGTGCAACTTGCTTCTCGCTCACGCCAATGATGCAGCACCTTCTCGGAATTGTCGCTAGATTGCGTCGCGAGGCGAGCGGCGCGATCCTTGCTGGCGTGACGTTCGGAGTGGGAGACGGAGGGCGCAGGCCCTAAACTCCCGGCAATCGAGCATGGGGCGGCGGAAGAAGCAATGCAGCGCGATGTCGTGGTGTTGGGCGCCGGGATCGTTGGTCTCGCGACGGCCCTGAAAATCCAGGAAAAAGGCCGCTCGGTGGCGATCGTCGACCGCGCCGGCGCGGGCGAGGGCACGAGCTTCGGCAATGCGGGGATCATCGAGCGAGCCTCGATCTTCCCCTATGCGTTCCCGCGCAAGCTCAGCGATCTCATCCGCTACGGGCTGAACCAGACGCCGGAAGCCTATTACCACCTCTCCTACCTGCCCAAGATCGCGCCTTGGCTGGCGCGCTATTGGTGGAATTCGTCGCCGGCCGGCCACATGGCGGCGATGCGGGCCTCGCTGCCGCTGATCGAGCGGTGTCTGGCCGAGCACGAGCCCCTGATCGCCGCCGCCGGCGCCGAGCACCTGATGCGGCGCACCGGCTGGATCAAGATGTTTCGCGGCGAGGCCAAGTACAAGGCGGCGGCCGAGGACGCCAAGAGGCTGACGCCTTTCGGGCTCACGTTCGAGTTCCTGGACGGCAAGGGCCTGCGCGAGCGCGAGCCGCACCTGACCGAGGACGCCTATGGGGCGATCCACTTCAAGGACCCGGCCTGCATCTCCGACCCGGGCGGCCTCTCGCGAGCCTACCTGCACCTGTTCGAGAAGCGCGGCGGCGCGCTGCTGGCGGGTGACGCCCGCTCGCTGCAGCAGGACGGCGCCGGCTGGACGGTGAAGACCGAGGCCGGCGTGGTGCATGCCCGTGAGGTCGTGACGGCGCTGGGCCCCTGGTCCGATGTGGTGTTCAAGCCGCTCGGCTATGACCTGCCGCTGGCCGTGAAGCGCGGCTATCACATGCACTACAAGCCGGCCGGCAACGCGGTGCTGAACCACACGCTGCTGGACGCCGACAACGGCTATGTGCTCGCCCCCATGGACCGGGGCATCCGCCTCACCACCGGGGCCGAGTTCGCGGATCGCGACGCGCCGCCGAGCCCGGTGCAGATCACCCGGACGGAGCCGCGGGCGCGCAAGCTGTTTCCGCTCGGGGACGCCGTGGACGCGCATCCGTGGATGGGCTCCCGGCCCTGCACGCCCGACATGCTGCCGATCGTCGGCGAGGCGCCGCGCCACAAGGGCCTGTGGTTCGCGTTCGGCCACGCCCATCACGGCCTGACGCTGTCGGCCGTCACGGGCCGGCTGATCGCCGAGATGATGACGGGCGAAACGCCTTTCACCAATCCCGAGCCGTACCGGGCGCAGCGGTTCCTTTGAGGCGCTACGGCGTCACCATGATGCGGCCGAACCTGTCCTTCCAGGCAGGCAGCGCGCCCGGGAAGGGCAGGGCGGTCGCCTCGAAGACTCCGCGCGCGACTGCGCGCGCCAGGCAATCGGCGGCCGCGACCGCGATCTCGTTCAGCGCATAGGCGTCGGCCGGCGCAGGCCGGCGGCCCGTGGCGGCCGCGAAGACGATGTCGCCATCCAGCGGCGTGTGCGCCGGGCGGATCGCGTGGGCGAGGCCGTCATGCGCCGCCACGGCGATGCGCTTGCATTGCGCCTTGGTGAGCAGCGCGTCGCAGGCGACCACCGCGATGGTGGTGTTCTCGCCCGGCCCGCCTTTTAGGCGCAGTCGAAGCGCCTCAGGCGAAACGCGGACAGGCTGGCCGAGGCCGCCGAACTCGCCGTTCTCCTCGAACGGCGCGGCCCAGAACTGTGGCCCATCGCCGATCGTGACGCTCCCGACAGCGTTGACGGCCACGATGGCCCCCACCGTGAAGCCGGACGGCGTCACCGTGCTGGCCGAGCCCAGCCCGCCTTTCAGGGTTGCGGTGGTCGCCCCGTAGCCGGCGCCGTGGGTTCCGAGCGCAAAGTCCGGCTGGGCCGCCTCGCAGGCTGAGATGCCGAGGTCGAAATAGGGCGGCTTGCGGCCCCAGCGCTTGTTTCCGCCATTGGCGAGATCGAACAGGATGGCCTGAGGAACGATCGGCACCGTGAGGTCACGGATGCGGAACCCGCGCCCGCGTTCGGCGAGCACGGCCTGGACGCCGCCGGCCGCATCCAGCCCGAAGGCGGAGCCGCCCGACAGCACGATGGCGTCGATGGCTTCGACGGTCTTGTCCGGCTCAAGCAGCGCCGTGTCGCGCACGCCCGGCGCGCCGCCATGGGCGGCATAGCTCGCCGTCGCGGGCGCGTCGAAGAGAATCGCGGACACGCCGCTGGCGATGGCGGCGTCATGGGCGTTGCCGACGAGGACGCCGGGGACGTCTGTGATGAGATTGCGCATGGGCGCAGTGTTGGGACAACACGGCCCGGACGCAAGGGCGCCGGCGGCCTGAGCCGCCGCGCTCCTCGCCGCGTGAGCTTAGCCCTGCGGAGGCTGCTGCTGGTTGCGCTGCTGCTCCTCGCGCTTCTGCTTCTTGGCCTTGCTGTGGCCGATGGCGCAGCCGGCGACGGCGCCGAGCTTGCCGTGGCCCGCCACATGGCCGGCGACGCCGCCCACCACGGCGCCGGAGAGGCAGCCGGCCGCCTGAGCGGAGCCGGCGGTTGCGAGAAAGGCGACGGCGACGATAGCGAATGTGATGCGCATCTGAGGCTCCCGATCCGAGTGGGGGATCAACTCTCGTCGGCTCCCTTTGGTTCGGCCGGCCGTGCTCACGGCATCGGGAACAGTCCTCGGCTTGGCCGCGGCGGGGGAAGGGCGTAGACACGGGCGCATGACCGACGTCTCCTTTCCGGCCGCCGTTTTCGCCGGCCTGCTCAGCTTCCTCAGCCCCTGCGTCCTGCCCCTGGTGCCGCCCTATCTCTGCTTCCTCGCCGGCACGACCATCGAGGACCTGGCGGAAGAAGGCGAGCGCGCGGCGCGGCGCGACGTGATGCTGGCGTCGCTGTTGTTCGTGCTCGGCTTCGCGACCGTGTTCGTGATGCTGGGCGCGACCGCGTCCGTGCTGGGGCAGTTCATTCGGCAATACATCCAGACGCTCTCGATCGTGGCCGGCGTCGCCATCGTGCTGATGGGCCTGCATTTTCTCGGCGTGTTCCGCTTCGCCATGCTGTACCGCGAGGCGCGGCTGAGCGTGGAAAAGCCCATCGGCCTGTGGGGCGCGTATGTGATGGGTCTCGCCTTCGCGTTCGGCTGGACGCCGTGCATCGGGCCGATCCTGGCTTCCATTCTGGCCGTGGCCGGAACCGAGGATACGGCCCTGCGCGGGGCGACGCTGCTGGCCTTTTACTCGGCAGGGCTCGGCATTCC
Organism: Alsobacter sp. P4_H11; assembly: GCF_056400925.1. Taxonomy (NCBI): domain Bacteria; kingdom Pseudomonadati; phylum Pseudomonadota; class Alphaproteobacteria; order Hyphomicrobiales; family Alsobacteraceae; genus Alsobacter; species Alsobacter sp. P4_H11. Next base: position 137,858 of record NZ_JBFUKI010000011.1, on the reverse strand, counting down.
GTTTTTGCTGGCCGCATTTGGGCTTGAGCAGTTCACCGGCTTCATGCGGCGGTTTCGCAAGCGCATGGGCATGGTGGAGAAAGCCATGGGGGCTCTGCTGGTGGTGACCGGGCTCGCCTTCCTCACCGGCTCCTTCACCGAGATCTCGTTCTGGCTGCTGGAGACGTTCCCGGCGCTGGGCCGGCTGGGCTGATCACAGCTCCAGCTTCAGCCCTTCGTGGCTCGCCTTGAAGCCGAGCCCATCATAGAAGCGCAGCGCGTCGGCGCGGCTCTTGTCGGACGTGAGCTGGACGAGGCCGCAGCCGCGGGTGCGGCATTGCTCGATCGCCCATTCGAACATGCGCCGCCCCAGGCCGCCGCCCCGATGGGACGCGGCGATGCGGACGCTCTCGATCTGCCCGCGCCAGAGCCCCAGCCGCGACAGGCCAGGGATGAAGCTGATCTGCAGGCAACCGATGATGCCGCCGCCGTCGCTCACCACGGCGAGCAGCTGGTTGGGATCGCGGTCGATGGCCGCGAAGGCGTCCGCATAGCGGGGGTCGAGCGGCAGGCCGGGCCTTTCGCGCGTGGCGCCCAGGGCGTCGTCGGCCAACAGGTCCACGATCGCGGGCACGTCCGTGGCGACGGCGCGACGGAACGTGACCAGGCTTTCGCTCACGCTTCGGCCGTCTCGGCGGCTCCGCGACGGCCCGAGCGGGCGCGGCCAGCCGAAGCCTTGGGGCGGGTGATCGGCCCGAGGCTGGCTTCCACGGCCTCGATGCTGGGCCGCTCGGCCGTTTGCAGCGTATCGAGCGCCTGCCGCATGGCCGCGATATGGGCCGGCGAGGTGCCGCAGCAGCCGCCCACGATGCGCGCGCCCGACGCCACCGCAAGACGGGCGTATTCGGCCATCAGCTCCGGCGTGCCGCCGTAATGCACATGGTCGCCGTGCAGCACCGGGATGCCGCAATTGCCCTTGGCGACCAGAACGTCGGTGGGCGCGGCGCCGCTCATGGCCAGCACGGAGGCGACGAGATCGCCCGGGCCGATGCCGCAATTCGCCCCGTAGGCGAGGGGCTTGCGCGGCAGGGTCTGCGCCAGCGCGGCCAGGCTCTCGGGCGTCATGCCCATCATGGTGCGGCCGGCCGTGTCGAAGCTCGCCGTGAAGACGTAGGGCAGGTCGGCCTCGATGGCGCCGCGGGCGGCGGCTTCGAGCTCCTCGGGGGCCGACATGGTCTCGATCCAGGCGACGTCGGCGCCGCCCGCCTTCAGGCCGCGCGCCTGCTCGGCGAAGGCCGCCACCGCGCTCGCCATGGTGAGCGCGCCGAGTGGCTCGAAGAGCTCGCCAGTGGGGCCGATGGAGCCCGCCACCACGACGGTGCGGCCGGCCTCGTCCGCGACCTTGCGGGCGATGGAGGCCGCGAGGCGGTTCAACTCCACGGCGTTGTCTTGCAAGCCATGCAGCTTGAGGCGGAAGCGGTTCGCGCCGAAGCTATTGGTGAGGATGATGTCGGAGCCGGCCTCAACGAAGCGGCGATGGAGATCGGCTACCTTCTCGGGGCTGTCCGTGAGCCAGCTCTCGGGCGCCTCGCCGGACATCAGCCCCATGTCGAAATAATTAGTGCCGGTTGCGCCATCGGCCAGCAAACAGCGGCGTTCGGCGAGGAGGCGGGACAGCGGGTCGGACATCGGCGGGCCTTCGTGAAAGATCGACGCTTGGCGCATGCTTCCCTTAGCACCGCGGCAGGGTTTTGCAAAACGGACGATGCGGGTGTTTTGAGGAACGCTGGCGGACGCTGACGTCCGCTCCCAACGAAAAAGGGCGCCCCGAGGGGCGCCCTTCCGCTGAGCCGTGAGGCTGAGCTTACTTGTTCTCGACGTAGGTGATCTTGCCGTCGGCGCCCTTCTTCCAGACATACATCGTATAGTCCGGACGGGTGATGTCGCCCTTCTTGTCATAGGCGATGTCGCCGATGACGGTCTTGAACGGCTTGCCGGAGTGCATGACCTCGGCGACCTTCTTGGGGTCGAGAGACTTGGCCTGCTCGGCGGCGGCGGCGATGATCTGCACGGCGGCGTAGCTGTAGAGCGTGTACGCCTCCGGGTTGAACTTCTTCGCCTCGAACTTCTTGACGATCTCCTTGGCTTCCGGACGGGCGCGCGGGTCCGGCGGGAAGGTCATCAGGGTGCCTTCGACGCCGGGGCCGCCGATCGTCGCGAACTCGTCCGAGGTGATGCCGTCGCCGGACATCAGAACGGCCTTGACGCCCTGGTCGCGCATCTGGCGCACGATCAGGCCGCCTTCGGTGTGCAGGCCGCCCCAGTAGACGATCTCGGCGCCCGAAGACTTGATCTTCGAAACGAGGGCCGAATAGTCCTTCTCGCCCGTGTTGACGCCCTCGTAGAGGACTTCCTTCACGCCGGCCTTGTTCATGGCCTTCTTGGTCTCGTCAGCGAGGCCCTGGCCGTAGGTGGTCTTGTCGTGAACGACCGCGACCTTCTTGCCCTTGAGCTGCTTGGAGATGTACTCGGCCGCAACGGCGCCCTGCTGGTCGTCACGACCGCAGGTGCGGAACACGTTCCACATGCCCTTTTCGGTGATCTTCGGGTTGGTGGCCGACGGGGTCACCATCAGCATGCCGTTTTCCTGATAGACGTCCGAAGCCGGGTTGGTGACGCCCGAGTTGAAGTGGCCGACCACGAACTTGACGCCGTCGCCGACGAACTTGTTCGCCACCGAAACGCCCTGCTTGGGATCCGACACGTCGTCGCCGGTCGAGAGAACGATCTTCTGGCCGAGGATGCCGCCCTTGGCGTTGATGTCCTCGATGGCCTGCTCCACGCCGTTCTTCAGCTGAGCGCCGAAAGCGGCGTTCGGGCCCGTGATCGGGCCGGCGACGCCCATCTTGATCTGTGCGTTGGCGACGCCCGACATGGCCATCACCGCGCCGAGCGCGATGCCGGTCAACAGCAGTTTCTTCATTGATCTTCCCCTCTGGTCGATGGTCCCGTGGGACCCGGTTTCCCGGAGAACTCCGCACGTGGGTGGCGGATCATTGCGCCTTTTCCAGTGGGTGTCATCCGAAAAGCAAAGCCTTCGCCGGCCAATTTTCGAGCGGTTTTCAGGCGTTTGCGGCGCTGCGCTCGCGCCAGCTGAAAGGCCCGGTCTTCTCGTAGAGCCAGCGATACTGGGTCGTCATCTGCTGGGTGCGCTTGTAGCGAAAGCCAAGGCCGCCGGCGATCAGCAGCAGGATGGTGTCGACCACGTAATAGTGGCCGGACAGCAGCGTGCCCTCGAACAGCGCGAAGTGGATGAAGCGGACCGCCATGCCGAGGATCAGCATGTAGGGGACCACCATCCAGGCCGGCCGCCAGGTTTGCGCGATGGACTTGCCCGACGCCCAGGCGGCCGCGCCTCCCATGATCACCGAGACGAGGAGGAACAGGCCGATGGAGCTTTCCTCGTAGAGAACGCCTTGCATGGTTTCCTCGGAGCTGTGGCAGGGTCGAGCGCCGCGCGGGCGCGCTCAACCGGCATGCGGGGCTAGTGGTGGCCGCCTTCGAGATAGGCGGCGCGCACCTGCGGGTCGGCGAGCAGCGCCCGCCCGGTGCCAGACATCGTGATGACGCCATTGACCATGACGTAGCCGCGATGCGCGAGCTTGAGCGCGTGGTAGGCGTTCTGCTCCACCAGGAACACGGTGAGCCCTTCCGAGCGGTTGAGCTCGCGGATGGCGTCGAAGATCTGCTTCACGATCAGCGGCGCCAGGCCGAGCGAGGGCTCGTCCAGCAACAACAGCTTCGGCCGGGCCATCAGGGCGCGCGCGATGGCGAGCATCTGCTGCTCGCCGCCCGACAGGGTGCCGCCGCGCTGGTCGACGCGCTCCTTGAGGCGCGGAAACAGCGTGAACATGCGCTGCAGGTCTTCGTCGAAATGGGCGAAGTTGTTGATCGACGCGCCCATCTGCAGGTTTTCGTAGACGGTCATGCGCGGGAACACGCGCCGGCCCTCGGGCGACTGCGAGATGCGCAGGCGCGCGATCTCGTGCGTCGGCATCTGGGTGATGTCGGTCCCCGCGAAGGTGATGCGGCCCTCGCGCGCCCGCGGCGAGCCGAACACCGTCATCATCAAGGTCGATTTGCCGGCGCCGTTGGCGCCGATGATCGTGACGATCTCGCCCTGGTTGACGTCGAGGTCGACGCCTTTCAGGGCGATGATGTTGCCGTAGTAGGTCTTGACGCCGCGCACGGTCAGCAAGGGCTGGCCGGGCGCGATGACGGCCGCGGGAGCGTCGGTTGCGAGGGCGCTCATCGGGTCTGCTCCGCAACCACCTGTTCGGCGACGGTCTCGACCTCGGCCTCGACCTCTTCGACCTCCTCGTCCTCGACGCCCAGATAGGCGGCGATGACCTTGGGGTCATTCTGGATGTCCTTGGGCGCGCCGTCCGCGATCTTGGTGCCGTAGTCCAGCACCACGACGTGGTCGGAGATCTGCATCACCACCGACATGTCGTGCTCGATCAGCAGCACGGAGGTGTCATGGTCGGTGCGGATCGAGCGCAGGAGCGTATTGAGCTCCAGGCTCTCGCGCGGGTTGAGGCCGGCGGCGGGCTCGTCCAGGCACAGCAGCACCGGGTCGGTGCACATCGCGCGGGCGATCTCGAGCCGGCGCTGCGCGCCGTAGGGCAGTTCGCCGGCTGCGTCGTCGGCGCGGTCGGTGAGATCGATCTTGTCGAGCCAGTACTTGGCGCGCTCGATCGCCTCTTTTTCCTTGGCCCTGTAGCCGCCAATGCCGAGCACGCCCAACAGGGTCATCCCGGAGGCGATCATCAGCGGATTGTGCTGCGCCACCAGCAGGTTCTCGAGCACCGTCATGCCCTGGAACAGGCGGATGTTCTGGAACGTGCGGGCGACCTTGGCCTTCCAGTTGATGCGGAAGTCCGGCAGGCGCTCGAGCAGGAAATTGGCCCCGCTCGGATGCGTGAGGGTGATCATGCCCTCGGTAGGCTTGTAGAAGCCCGTGATGCAGTTGAACACAGTGGTCTTGCCGGCGCCGTTGGGGCCGATCAGGGCGGTGATCTCGCCGCGGCGGGCCACGAAGGAGAGGTCGTTGATCGCCACGAGCCCGCCGAAGCGCATGGTGAGGTGGTCGACCTGGAGCAGCGGCGCGGCCGACGCGGCCGGGGAGGGAGACGAGATGGCGGATGACATCAGCCGTGACCCTCCTTCACGAGCGAACTCGACACGGTCTTGCGCTCCTTCAGGAAGGCCGTGGGCTCGCGGGTCGAGACGAGGCCGCGCGGCTTCCACAGCATGATGACCACCATCGCGAGGCCAAACAGCAGCGTGCGGTATTGGGCCGGGTCGAAGCTCTCGCCGAAGATCTGCTTCAGGAATTCGAGCTCGCGCAGGATCTCGAAGCCGCCGACCAGCGCGATGGACGACACCACGACGCCGACGAGGCTGCCGGCGCCGCCCAGCACCACGATGGCGAGCACCTGCGCGGATTCGATGAAGGTGAAGCTCTCCGGGCTGATGAAGCCCTGGCGGGCGGCGAAGAAGCAGCCCGCGAAGCCACCGAACATGGCGCCGATCGCGAAGGCGGTGAGCTTGGTGTTGGTGGTGTTGATGCCGAGCGATCGGCAGGCGATCTCATCCTCGCGCAGGGCCTCCCAGGCGCGGCCCACCGGCAGCTTGCGCAGCCGCAGCGTCACATAGGCGGTGAGCAGCGCGAGCGCGAAGATGACGTAGTAGAGGAAGATCGTTCGGTAGATCGGGCTGAACTCAAGCCCGAACACGGCCGCGAAGCCCGTATCGGACGCGTTGAACGGAATGCCGAAGAAGCTCGGCCGCGGGATGGTGGAAAGGCCCGCATAGCCGTTGGAGAAGTCGACCCAGTTGATCAGCACCAGCCGGATGATCTCGCCGAAGGCGAGCGTCACGATGGCGAGATAGTCGCCCCGCAGGCGCAGCACCGGGAAGCCCAGGATGATGCCCCAGAGGGCGGCCAGCAGGCCCGAGATGGGCAGGCAGACCCAGAAGGCCCAGACGCCGAGCGCCGGGAAGGTCTCGGGGATCACCTTGGTGGCTATCAGCGCGTAGCTGTAGGCGCCCACGGCGTAGAAGGCGACGTAGCCGAGATCGAGCAGGCCGGCGAGGCCCACCACGATGTTCAGGCCCCAGCCCAGCATCACGTAGATGAGGATCTGGATGCCGAAATTGTCGATCCACTTGATGGAGCCGCCCGGGCCAGCCAGCGCCAGCATGGCCATCGGGTAGACGGCCAGGAAGCCCAGCGCCACCGGGCCGGCGTAGCGGGTGACCACGGCCCACCGGGCCTTTGCGGCCGGGGAGAGCGGCGTCGAGACGCCTGCGGTTTCCACCCGCCGCTCCCACATCATGCCGGCGATCAGCAGCAGCAGGCCGATCGTGAACACGGTTGCGGCGAAGCCGTCGAAAGCGGCGTTCACGGCGCGTCCGAGCCCGCCCAGCAGGGTGAAGCAGCCCAGCACCAGCAGCGTGCGGGTGAACTTGTTCTCGAAGTAGATCTGCACGAAGCGGGCGATGAACACCGCGATGCAGAGCAGCGCCACCCAGCTCCAGCGCGGCACGAGCACGAGCTCGTTGGCCATGTTCTGCTCGGTGCGCAGCGCCAGGATCGGGAAGGAGAGCCCCAGCGTGATCAGCGCCGCGAAGCCGCCTTCGCGGATGGCGCGGGAGAGGAGGGCGCCGGCCGCGGGGCGGACGGGGACCTGTGCGTCGAGTGTGGCGGCCATGGTCTCAGACCTTCTCGACTTCTGGCCGGCCCAAGAGGCCGGTCGGCAGGAAGATCAGCGTGATGGCGAGGATCGAGAATGCCGCCACGTCCTTGTAGTCGATGGTGAAATAGGCCGACCACATGGTCTCGATGAGGCCGATGAGGAGTCCGCCGATCACCGCGCCCGGCAGGGAGCCGATGCCGCCCAGCACGGCGGCCGTGAAGGCCTTCACCCCCGGCACGAAGCCGTCCGAAAAGTTCACCACGCCGTAATACATGAGGTACATGACGCCAGCGACGGCCGCCAAGGCCGCCCCGATCACGAAGGTGATCGAGATGGTGCGGTCGACGTCGACGCCCAGCAGCGCCGCCATCTTGCGGTCCTGCTCGCAGGCGCGCTGGGCGCGGCCAAGCGGGGTCTTCTGCACCAGCCACCAGAACACGGCCAGCAGCACCACGGTCACCACCATGATGACGATCTGCTTGTAGGCCAGCACCACCGTGGTGGAGCCCTCGCCCATGAGCACGAAGTTGCCCTGGATCATCGGCGGCAGCGGCTTGTTGCGCGGGCCCTGGATGACCTGGACGAGGTTGGACAGGAAGATCGACATGCCGATCGCCGAGATCAGCGGCGCGAGGCGGAACGAGCCGCGCAGGGGCCGGTAAGCCACGCGCTCGATGGTCCAGTTCCAGAGGCCCGTCAGCACCATGCCGAGCAGCAGCACCAGCACCAGCGCGGGCACCACGGCCACGCCGAGCCAGGCCGTGAACACCATGAACAGGATGAGGGCGATGAAGCCGCCGACCATGAAAACGTCGCCATGGGCGAAGTTCACCATGCCGATGATGCCGAAAACCATCGTGTAGCCGATCGCGATCAGGCCGTAGATGGACCCCAGCGTCAGCCCGTTGATGAGCTGCTGCAGGAAAACTTCCATGATGAAACGCCACTCCCCTCTTTCGCCCTCCCGCGCTCTGACGGCGCTGTAAAGGGCGGCTCGGTCCGGCAAGCAAGGCGCATGCCCGGACCAGGCTAACTCTCACCAAAGTCTTACCAAGGCGCCCGCGTGGCGACAATGATCAGCGGTCACAATCCCGACAAAAAGCAGAAAACGCGGCTTTAACCCGCTTTGAAGACGGATTCATGCGCGCGAGCACGCGCATTGCGGGAAACTCGCAAGGCGATGCCAGGCCGAGGGCGCCCATGCGAGCCGCGCTGGGCTGTTATGTCAGCCGCGATCCTTCACCTGGAACCCATGCGCGAGCGGGTCGCGATCGTCGATCAAGATGGTGTTGTAGCCGGTCATGCGGGCCCAGCCTTCGATGGAAGGCACGATGGCGTCAAATTCGCCTACCCGGACCGCCTTTTCGACGCGGCCCTTGAATAGGGTACCGATGATCGATTCGTGCACGAAGTCGTTGCCCACCTTCAGGCGGCCCAGCGCCGCCCACTGGGCCATGCGGGCCGAGGTGCCGGTGCCGCAGGGCGAGCGATCAATGGCCTTGTCGCCATAGAACACGGCGTTCCTGGCGTGCGCGCCCGGCACGGTGGGCGTTCCGGTCCACAAGACGTGGGAGAGGCCGTTGATGGCCGGGTTCTCGGGATGCATGAAGTCGTAGCGGGCCCTGAAGGCCGTTCGCACCTTCGGGCTCCAGCGCAGGATGTCGGAGGGATCGACGTGCTCGAGGCCCGGGAAGTTCTTCTGCGGCTCGACGATGGCGTAGAAATTCCCGCCATAGGCCACGTCGGCGACGATCTCGCCCAGTCCCTCGACCTCGGCGACGATCTGCCGGGAGTGGAGGAAGGACGGCACGTTGGTGATGCGGACATTGTCCACAAATTGCCCGTTCTGCTCGTAGCGCGCCTCCACGAGGCCGGCCGGCGTGTCGATGCGCAGCAGGCCTGGCTCGCGCGGCGTCACCAGCCCCCGCTCCAGCGCCATCGTGACCGTGCCGATGGTGCCGTGGCCGCACATCGGCAGGCAGCCGGACGTCTCGATGAACAGGAAGGCGATGTCGCAATCGTCGCGCGTGGGCGGATAGAGGATCGCGCCCGACATCATGTCATGGCCTCGCGGCTCGAACATCAGCCCGGTGCGGATCCAGTCGAACTCGGCGAGGAAATGCGCGCGCTTCTCCACCATGGTGCGCCCCTCCAGCCGCGGCCCGCCGCCGGCCACGAGCCGCACCGGGTTGCCGCAGGTATGGCCGTCGACGCAGAAAAACGTGTGGGTCGCCATGGGGTTGATCCCGGGTGTGGTGGTTATGATTCAACTTGAAGTGGTGGTGGCGCCGCTACTCGCCGTCATCCCCGGCGACCCGCGGAGCGGGTCGGGAAGGGGATCCAGGAGTGAGCGCGGCGGCCCTGGATCCCCTTTCCGGCGCTGCGCGCCGCCTGGGACGACGGCGTCGAGTGGACGTCTTGTTCCATCAAAACCGCTGCGGGCTGAAACGCGCAAGGTCGATCGGAGGCGTGCGGCCGGCGATCAGGTCGGCCACGAGGGAGCCGGTGGCGGCCGATTGCGTCAGCCCGTAGTGGCCATGGCCGAAGGCGTAGATCACGTCCGCGCTGGTTCTGGCGCGGCCGATGACCGGAAGCGAATCCGGAATGGACGGCCGGAAGCCCATCCAGGTGGACCCGCTCTCGAAGGGCGGCACGTCGCGCAGGAAGCGCGTCGCCTTTTCGTAGAGCGCCCGAGTCCGGGCGTGGTTGGGGGGCAGCGACAAGCCGCCGAGCTCCACCGCGCCGCCGATGCGCAGGCCGCTGTCGAGCGGGGTGGCGACGAAACCCTGGCCATCGAACGACACCGGGCGGGACAGGAGGCCGGTGACGCCCGGGAAGCTCACATTGTAGCCGCGCTCGGTGTCGAGCGGCACGTCGTCGCCCAGCGAGGCGGCGAGGGGCCTGGACCATGCGCCGGCGGCGACCACCACCCTGTCGGCCGTCAGCACGTCGCCCGAGCGCGTGACGAGGCGGACCGGCGGTCCGGGCTCGACCGCGCGGATCTCGGCTTTCTCGAAGTGGATGTCGCGCGCCATGGCGGCGTCGAACAGCGCCTGCGTGACCTCGCGCGGGTCGCTCACATGGGCGGCGTCCGGGAAAAAGGCGGCCGCGACGACCCGGTCGGTGAGCGCCGGCTCCATCTGGCGCACCTGCGCGGCGTCGAGCAGGTCGCACGCGATGCCGAGCGCGCGCTGTTTCTGGAAATGCGCCTTGGCGCGCACGAAGGCGGCCTCGTCGTCGAACACGAAGAGCCCGCCGCGACGGTGGATGAGCTTGCCGAGGCCGAGCTCGCCGGACAGGCTGGTCCAGGCCGGCATCGCGAGCTTCTGCAGCGAAACGAGCGCCTCCACGGAGCGGGCCAGGTTCTCGGGCCGCGACGCCCAGACGAGGCGGGCGAGCCAGGGGAGGATCGAGATGAGATAGCTCGGCCGGATGGCCAGCGGCCCGAGCGGATCGAGCAGGAAGCGCGGCACGCGCCGCAGCATCTTGGGAGACGCAATGGGATCGATGTCGGTATGCGCCAGCCAGCCGGCGTTGCCCTGCGAGGCGCCCGCCGCCGGGCCCTCCCGGTCGATCACCGTGACGCGATGTCCCTCGGCCGCCAACGCGTGCGCGCTGGCGAGACCGACGAGCCCGGCTCCGACGATGGTGATCTTCATGCGCGGTCTCGGTTTCGGGAGAGGAAGGCCCTCACCCCAACCCTCTCCCCGTGCCGGGGAGAGGGGGCCGGTTACGGCTGCGGCGCCGGGCGTCCCCCCGGGACGGGGAGAACGTGGCCGAGCGAAGCGAGGTCGGATGAGGGGTTTGGCCCAGCCTTACTCCGCGGCGATCCTGGCGGCCGGGAGCTGCGGGCGGTTGGCCAGAGCCTTGGCGACGATCGCCTCCACGCGGGCGCGTTCCTCGCCGACCAGCGGCAGGCGCGGGGCGCGGCAGCGGTCGTTGGAGTTGGTGGCCAGCGCCTCGACGAGCTTGATGTTCTGGACGAGCTTGGACGACACGTCGAGGTCGAGCAGCGGCTGGAACCAGCGGTAGATCGCCACCGCCTCGGCGAGGCGGCCCTGGCGCATCAGGTCGTAGATCGCGACCGTCTCGGCCGGGAAGGCGCAGACGAGGCCCGCGACCCAGCCGACGGCGCCCACCGCGAGGCTTTCCAGCGCGAGGTTGTCGACACCCGTGAAGACCTGGAAACGGTCCCCCACGGCGTTGAAGATCTGGGTGACGCGGCGCACGTCGTCGGAGGATTCCTTGACCGCGACGAAGAGCGGGTCGGCGGCGAGCTCGCCCAGCATGGCGGGGGTGATGTCGACGCCGTAGCTGACCGGATTGTTGTAGATCATCACCGGCTTGCCGCCGGACTTCGCGACTGCGCGGTAGTGCGCCATCGTCTCGCGAGCGTCGGACTTGTAGGGCACGCCCGGCAGGATCATGAAGCCGTCCGCGCCGGCCTTGGCGCCGGCTTCCGCAAGCGCCTGCGCGCGGCGGGTGGAGCCTTCCACGACGGTCAGCAGCACCGGCACGGATCCGCCAGCGACCCGAATGGCAGTGTTCAGGACCTCGACCTTCTCGGTCGGCTCCAGCGTGGAGGCTTCGCCGAGCGAGCCGCACACGATGAGGCCGTGCACACCGGCATCGAGCTGCAGCTTGAAGCAGCGCTCCATCTCGGCGATGTCGAGCCGGTCGTCGGCGGTGAACTTGGTAGTTACGGCGGGGAAGACCCCGGCCCACTTCTGGCTGCTCATCTCGCCATCTCCCATTGTGCGTTGGTGTGTATATCTGTAATATATCACTGCTGGTCGAGGGTCAACGCGGATTTGCAGTCGGCTGAGCCCCGGCGGCGGTGCAATCACCTCCCGCCGTTATCCCCGGCGGCGTGAAGCGCCGGGAAGGGGATCCAGGGCAGCCGCGCTCTTGCCCCTGGATCCCTTTCCCGACCTGATGGGCAGGTCGCCGGGAATGACGGCCTAGGGATGGCTGATCTTGCGGCTTCGAGGCCGGCCTGCCGGTGCGATGGCGGAGTATGATGTGGGAGCCCTTGGTGGATAACAAGCTCGAGAGCGTTGAGCCGCAGCCCGGCGAGACCCTGGCGGATCGCGCCTATCGGCTGATCGAGGACGAGATCGTGCGGCTTGCGCTCGCGCCGGGGTTGCGGCTGACCGAGCAGGATCTCGCGGCGCGGCTCGCTCTCGGTCGCACGCCCGTTCGCGAGGCCGTGCAGCGGCTGGTGGCGGATGGGCTGCTGGTGGTGTTTCCGCGCAAGGGCATGGCGGTGGCGGCCATCAATCCGCTCGACGTGCTGCTGGCGCTGGACGCACGCGCGGCGTTGGAGCGGGTCGTGGCGGTCGCGGCGGCGCGGCGCGCCACCAAGGCGCAGCGCGCGCAACTCGCCGCCATCGCGGCCGAGATGACGGCGGCCGCCCGCGAGGGAGACGCCGCCGCATACATGCGGGCCGACCAGCGCTTCGACGGGCTGCTCGGCGACGCCGGCGCGAACCCCTTCGCGCAGAGGGCGCTGGCGCCGCTGCAGAGCATGGCCCGGCGCGGCTGGTACTATTTCCGGCGCGAGCAGGACCTGGCGGCGTCATCGCGCCTCCACGAGGCGGTGGCGGCCGCGATCGGCGCGCAGGACGCGGCAGGCGCAGCCGCGGCCTCGGACGCGCTGATCGCCCATGTTCGGGACGGATTGAAGCTGGCGCTCGCCGAACTTTGACGCTTGTCAGGTCCGCCGCCCCATTCTGGCGCGAAACGGGCGGCGTTTGGGAGTGAGCTTCTGGCCCTTGCATTGCCTGTCTGGGCTCCGGGCCCTATCTTGGCTTCTTGCGGAGCGAAATCCCCCATGACCCTTCCCCTGCGCGTCTCCACACTCGGCGGCCTTGCCGCGGCAGGCCCGGGCGCAGCCATGGGCGAGGGCTCCCCGGTGTCTGAAGAACAATCGCTCGTCTACCGCGAGGGCATGAGTCGGCTCGCGGCCGCGGTGAACATCGTCGCGACGGACGGCCCCGCCGGCCGGGCCGGGTTCACGGCGACCGCGGTGGCGTCGATCTCGGATCGTCCGCCGACGCTGCTGGTCTGCCTCAACCGCGCCAGCGGGTCGGCTGCGCGGCTCATCGCCAACGGGGTGTTCTGCGTGAATACATTAGCGGCCGAGCACCGGGCGCTGGCCGAGGATTTCGCCGGCCGTACCGGCCTGCACGGGGAAGCCCGCTTCGAGCGCGGCCAGTGGGGCGTGTTCGAGACCGGCGCGCCGCTGCTCCTGGACGCGCTGACGTCGTTCGATTGCCGCCTCGTCGAGGTGAAGGACGTCGCCACCCACCACGTGCTGATCGGCGAAGTCACGGCCGTGCGCCTGGGCGGCGCGGAGCCGAGCCTCGTCTACGTCCATCGTCGCTATCACGACGTTTGAGTTCAGGCCGCCGTACGCGACCGGATCAACCCGCCCTCGATTTCGACTTGCTGGCCCATGAGCCCGCGCTGGTCCTGCGCCGAGACGCGCAGCGCCGGCGGGATCGCCCAGCCCATTTCCCGCGCCACCACGAGGCCGAGCAGCAGGATCGCGTCCGGCTCCGGCATCAGGATCGCGGCGGGCGCCCGGCCGGCGTGAACCAGTTCCAGCAGCACGGCCGAGGCCGATGACGACCCGATGGTGCCGGGCAACGCCAGCACGCGCCCGGCGATGTTCTGGCCGCGCTCCGGGTGGCGCGCGTCGATGATCGTCCCGGTCTTGGGGTCGACCCCGCCCCAGAAGCTGATCGGAGCCGTGAGGGCGAGCACGTCGCCTTCCACCACGGCGTTGTCGGCGCCGTCGCCCGGCAGCAGGATGTCGGCGTTCAGCTCCACAGCTGGTCCTCCCGCACGAGGCGGCCCGCGACGGCGCTTTCCACGCAGTCGGCCAGCGCGCCGTATTGCACCGCCAGGCCGGTGTTGCCGGGGGCGTAATGCGCGAACTTGCCCGAGTTGGTCATCAGCACGCCGTCCGTGCGCTCCAGGATCGGCGTCACCACCACGCAGGTGTCGGCCACGAAGGTGACGCCCTGCCGCTCCAGCCGGGCCCGGCTGCCGTCCGCCTCGATGGCGCGGATCACGTGCCGGCCCGTGCAGGCGTAGAACGGCACGGCGACGCGCCGGCCATCCAGCAGCCGGTCGAGATCGGCGACCTCCTCGGCGGAGAGGTGCGGGCTGCCGATCGCGATCGCGTCGACGGCGTCGCCTTCGGCCGTCGACAGGCGGGCGCTGGCGGCCCGCATCATCGGGCCGGTCACCATGAGGCGCCTGGCCTGCGCGAGCCCATCCGCGCCGCCGCAGGCCGTCGCGAGGTCGGGGGCCTCGGGCGTTACGCCCGCTATGTGGAAGAGGCCGACGCCGCCCGAGGAGGCCGAGGCCGCGCCCATCGCCTTGAGGCGGTCCTCGGTCGCCAGGCCCTCCAGCCCGGTCACGACGCCGATCTCGGAGCCGAGCGTCAGGCCGTACCAGGTTCCGAACACGGGCCAGAACGCCTCGGACGCGCGCAACTCGGGCGACAGGCCAGACACGTCCACCACCACGGCGGCGCGGCGGTTCTCCGGCCGGTGCAGCCCGTAGTCGGGCGCGACGCCCGCGATCGCGCAGGCGATGTCGAGGAAGTCGCCATACCGGTTGGTGCGCGCGCCCAGCACCGAATTGCAGAACACCACGGCGTTGGATTCGCCCCAGGCGACATCGGACCCCACGGCCGGCCGGTGGCCGGCCTGGTAGGGCGCGCAGGTCCAGGTTGGCGAACAGCCCAACGCCTCGTAGGCGCGCATCATGCGCTTGGCCATCTCGCGCTCATGCGGCGGCAGGCGAACCCGGGAGCAGCCGACGAGGTCTAGCGCTCCGACGTTCAGGGTCGCCTCGACCTGCACGGAGGCGCCGCCATCCACCAGCGCCTCGGCGAACAGAGTGCCGGAATCGCCATGATAGAGAGCGCCGTCGATATGGGCCGACGCAACCGGGATGAGGCGCGGCGCGCCCATCAGCCGGGCGGCCTCGGCGACGATGCGCATCGCGATCGCGGAACCACGCCCGTGTTCGCCGGCGGCGGCGGCCTGTTGTTCTGGCGTGAGCGTGAGCATGCCTCACCTGCGTTCGGGGCGATCCCGGCGCGTTGCGGCGGCGCGCGGGACATGGTCTGATCGGCCGACTGTAGCAGGGCCGGCGGGACGAGGCGCAAGCCTCCCGCGCCGGCCTCGCGCATTTCAAGTGTGTTTTGGAGGAGAACGACCCATGGCCATGACCATGTCCGGCGATTTCGTGCTGCCCGCCGACAAGGCGACCGTGTGGGCCAAGCTCAACGATCCCGACGTCCTGCGCGCCTGCATCCCGGGCTGCCAGAGCTTGGAGACCACGGGCGACAACGGTTTCGCGGCTGTCGCCAAGGTGAAGGTCGGCCCGGTGAGCGCCACTTTCAAAGGCAAGGTCACGCTGTCGGACATCGATCCGCCGAACGGCTACCGCATCACGGGCGAAGGCGAGGGCGGCGTCGCGGGCTTCGCCAAGGGCGGCGCGGTGGTGAAGCTCGAGGACGCCGAGGGCGGCACCAAGCTCACCTATGATGTTGAAGCGCAGATCGGCGGCAAGCTGGCGCAACTCGGCGGCCGGTTGATCAATGGCGTCGCCAAGAAGATGGCGGACGAGTTCTTCGCCAACTTCGCCAAGGCGGTGGAGCCGCAGGCGGCCTAAGCCTCCCTTCCACTGTGACGAAGCTGGCGCGGGAGCGAGCGGCCAAGCGTAGCCTTGTCCGTCGCGTCCGTGTTTCTCCCGAAAACTTGCGGCAAAACGCGCGGATTTGGCCCATCTTTCTCATTCGTCAATCCGCTTGACCCCGTTTTCAGGGCGTACCAAACTCGAATCCTTCCAAGCTGGACGGCGGCCCACCGGGGCGGCCGATCCGGCTGCGGGGACGCGGCCGGCCGTCTGTTCAGTGTTCGCCGACAACGCACCATGAGTTCGCCGCGCGAGCGGCCAAAAACGAGTCGCCGGTCCCGTTCTTCGGGCTCCATGGCGGCGCACCAGTGGAGGACTTGAATGACGACGATTTCGATGACGGTGAACGGCAAGGCCGTTTCGGGGAACGTTGAGCCGCGCACGCTTCTCGTGCAGTTCCTGCGTGAGAACCTCCGGCTCACCGGAACCCATGTCGGCTGCGACACCAGCCAGTGCGGCGCCTGCGTGGTGCATGTCGACGGCGCGGCCGTGAAAAGCTGCACCATGCTGGCGGTAAGCTGCGAGGGCTCGCACGTCACCACGATCGAGGGGCTCGCGAACGGAACCGAGCTGCATCCGATGCAGGCCGCCTTCCGCGAGCATCATGGCCTGCAGTGCGGCTTCTGCACCCCCGGGATGATCATGACGGCGGTCGATATCGTGAACCGCAAGGGCTCGACCCTGGACGAGCACACCATCCGCGAAGAGCTCGAAGGCAACATCTGCCGCTGCACGGGCTACCACAACATCGTGAAGGCGGTGGAAGCCGGGGCCCAGGCAATGGGTGCGGGCGGCATGCAGGCCGCGGCCGAGTAGTTCATCCGTTTCGATCGATTCATTCGCGCCGAAGCCGTCCCGGACCCTGATCCGATACAAGATCGGCCGGCGCCCCCGAGGAGGAACATCATGTCAGCGACCGGCATCGGCGCGCCCGTGCGCCGCAAGGAAGACTTTCGCTTCATCACCGGCAAGGGGCAGTACACGGACGACATCAACCGCCCGGGCCAGACCTATGCGGCCTTCGTGCGTTCCCCCCACGCCCATGCGGTGATCAAGTCCGTTGACGCGAGCGCCGCCCTGGCGTCGCCCGGCGTGGTGGCGGTGCTGACCGGCCAGGATCTTGAGGCCGACAAGATCGGCGGCCTGATCTGCGGCTGGATGATCCACAACAAGGATGGCTCGCCGATGAGCGCGGGCGCCCATCCGGCGCTGGCGGTCGGCAAGGTGCGCTATGTGGGCGACCACGTCGCGGTGGTGATCGCCGAGACCTTCGCGCAGGCCCGTGACGCCGCCGAGAAGGTGATGGTCGACTACGACCAGCTGCCCGCCGTGGTGGACATGAACGAGGCGCTCACGGGCAAGACCGTGATCCATGACGTCGCGCCCAACAACCGCGTCTATGACTGGCACCTGGGCGACAAGGCCGCCACGGACGCCGCCTTTGCGCGCGCCAAGCACGTGACCCGGCTCGACATCGTCAACAACCGGCTCGCCCCCAACCCGATGGAGCCGCGCGCCGCGATCGGCGACTACGACAGCGGCCAGGAGCAGTTCACCCTCTACACGACGAGCCAGAACCCGCATGTGGCGCGGCTCGTGCTGTCGGCCTTTATCGGCATCGCGCCCGAGCACAAGCTGCGCGTGATCGCACCTGACGTGGGCGGCGGCTTCGGCTCCAAGATCTTCATCTACGCCGAGGAGACCGTGTGCGTGTGGGCCGCCAAGAAGGTCGGCCGGCCCGTGAAGTGGGTGAGCGACCGCACCGAGGCCTTTCTGGCCGACGCGCATGGGCGCGACCACCTCACGCATGCGGAACTCGCCACCGACGAGCGCGGCAAGATCATCGCGCTGCGGGTGAAGACCAAGGCCAATCTGGGAGCTTACCTCTCCACCTTCTCGTCGTCGGTGCCGACCTACCTGTACGCGCCGCTCTTGTCGGGGCAGTACGACATCCCGGCGATCTACGCCGAGGTGGAGGGCGTCTACACCACCACCGCGCCGGTGGACGCCTATCGGGGCGCCGGCCGGCCCGAGGCCACCTTCGTGGTGGAGCGGCTGGTGGAAGTGGCGGCGCGCGAGCTGGGGCAGGACCCGGTGGCGTTCCGCAAGAAGAACTTCATCCGCAAGTTCCCGCACCAGACGCCCGTGATCATGGCGTATGACGTGGGCGACTACACGGCCTCGCTCGACAAGGCCATGGAGATGGCCGACGTGAAGGGCTTCGCCAAGCGCAAGCGCGAGAGCGCCCGGGTCGGCAAGCTGCGCGGGCTTGGCTACTCGGCCTATATCGAGGCTTGCGGCATCGCGCCGTCGGCCGCGGTGGGTTCGCTGGGCGCGGGCGTCGGCCTGTGGGAATCGGCGGAAGTCCGGGTCAACCCGGTGGGCACCGTGGAGGTGCTGACGGGCTCGCACTCGCACGGCCAGGGCCACGAGACCACCTTCGCGCAGCTGGTCTCCGACCGGCTCGGCGTGCCGATCGACCAGGTCGCGATCGTGCATGGCGACACCGACAAGGTGCAGTTCGGCATGGGCACCTACGGCTCGCGCTCGGGCGCGGTCGGCATGTCGGCGATCTCCAAGGCCCTCGACAAGGTGATCGCCAAGGGCAAGAAGGTCGCGGCCTACGCGATGGAGGCCTCGGAGGCCGACATCGAATTCAAGGACGGGCGCTTCAGCGTGTCAGGCACCGACAAGTCGCTCGCCTTCGGCGAGGTCGCGTTGCAGGCCTATATCGCGCACAAGTTCTCCGGCCAGGAACTGGAGCCTGGGCTGAAGGAGGGGGCGTTCTACGATCCCACCAACTTCACCTTCCCGTCGGGCGTCCACATCTGCGAGCTGGAGATCGACCCCGAGACGGGCGTGACCACCATTGCGCGGTGGACCGCGGTGGACGACTTCGGCACCGTGATCAACCCGATGATCGTGGAGGGCCAGGTGCATGGCGGCATCGCGCAGGGCGTCGGGCAGGCGCTGTTCGAGGGCGTGCACTACGACGCCGACGGGCAACTCGTGACGGCCTCCTACATGGACTACTGCATGCCGCGGGCCGACGACCTGCCGAGCTTCGACGTCGGCACGACGTCGACGCCGTGTCCGTCCAACCCGCTTGGCATCAAGGGCTGCGGCGAGGCGGGGGCCATCGCGTCGCCGCCGGCCGTGATCAACGCCATCACGGATGCGCTCGGGCACGAGCACATCGCCATGCCGGCGACGCCCCAGGCCGTGTGGCTTGCGGCGCAGCGCCGGCTGCCCGCCATCGCGGCGGAGTGAGCGGGGCGATGATTTGAACTCGGCGGCCGACCCGCCCTCGTCCTTCGAGACGCGGCCCTGTGGGCCGCTCCTCAGGATGAGGGCTAAGCGAGGCCGCCATCCCGTTTCCTCATCCTGAGGAGCCCTGCGCAGCAGGGCGTCTCAAAGGACGAGGGAACGGCTCCAGAACGCGAATGATAAGGGGATCCGACCCATGTACGCCTTTTCCTACCACCAGCCGAAAACCGTGCGGCAGGCCGCCTCGCTCCTCGCCAAGAACGAGGACGGCAAGATCCTGGCCGGCGGGCAGACGCTGCTGCCGACCATGAAGCAGCGCCTCGCCGCGCCGCCGGCGCTGATCGACCTCAGCAAGGTCGAGGGCCTCGCCGGCATCGAGCTCAAGGGCCGCTCGCTCGTGATCGGCGCCATGACCAAGCACGCCCATGTGGCGACGTCCGAGATCGTCCGGCAGGCGATCCCGGGCCTCGCCGACATGGCGGGCCTGATCGGTGATCCGGCGGTGCGCAACCGCGGCACCATCGGGGGCTCGGTCGCCAACAACGACCCGGCCGCCGATTATCCGGCCGCCTGCCTGGCGCTGGGCGCGACCATCATCACCAACATGCGCAAGGTCCCGGCGGAGCAGTTCTTCACCGGCCTGTTCGAGACCGCGCTCGAGCCGGGCGAAGTTGTCGTGAAGGTGGCCTTCCCGATCGTCTCCAAGGCGGCCTACGCCAAGTTCCGCAACCCGGCCTCGCGCTACGCCATGGTGGGCGTGTTCGTGGCCAAGCGCGGCTCCGACATCCGCGTCGCCGTGACGGGCGCCGGCGCCAACGGCGTGTTCCGCGCCACCGCGCTGGAGGAAGCCTTGAAGAAGCGCTTCTCGCCGAAGTCGCTGGACGGTATCTCCATGCCGGCGACCGGCATCAATGGCGACATCCACGCCTCACCGGAATACCGCGCGCACCTGATCACCGTGATGGCCAAGCGGGCCGTGACGGCCGCGATCGGGAAGTAAGCAACTCGGCAAAGGCCTTCTCCCCGCGCCGGGGAGAGAGAGCGCGCCGGAAGAGGTCAGCGGCCCAAAGCCTCACTTCGGAAGCCTCTCCCGCGTAGCGGGGGAGGGCAGGGAGGGGGTAGCGGTGCGCAACCCCTCGCAAGAAAGAACGCCTCGGGCCCGGCCCCCCTCTGTCGGCTTCGCCGACATCTCCCCCGCTTCGCGGGAAAGAGTTTACGCTGCGGCCCTTGTCGCCGCCATTGCGCGTCCGCCATGCGTTCCGGGCGGGCGCGATCCTTCTTTGGCCCTAGTGGCGCCGGGCCTTGAGCGCGCTAGGTTCTGCGTGCGTCTCGCCGGCGCACGGAGATTTCGACCCGCATGGCCCACCCGCTTCCCACTTCCATCGACGAGACGCTGAAGCTGCTCTCGGCCGGGTCCTATGTGGCGGACCGCTCGCTCGCGACCGTGATCTTCTTGGCGCTGCGCATGGGACGGCCCATCCTGCTGGAAGGCGAGGCGGGCGTCGGCAAGACCGAGATCGCCAAGGTTCTGTCCAGCGTGCTGGGCCGCAAGCTCATCCGGCTGCAGTGCTATGAGGGGCTCGACGTTTCGTCGGCCGTGTATGAGTGGAACTACGCCGGCCAGATGATGGCGATCCGCATGGCCGAGGCGGCCGGCGGCGTGGACCGCGGGCGGCTGGAGGAGGATGTCTTCTCCGAGCGCTACCTCGTCAAGCGCCCGCTGCTGCAGGCCCTGGCGCCGGACGTGAACGGCGCGCCCGTGCTGCTGATCGACGAGCTCGACCGCACCGATGAGGCCTTCGAGGCCTTTCTGCTGGAGGTGCTGAGCGACAACCAGGTCACCATCCCGGAGCTCGGCGTGATCAAGGCGGACCATCCGCCGATCGTGATCGTGACGTCGAACCGCACCCGCGAGATCCACGACGCGCTGAAGCGGCGCTGCCTTTATCACTGGGTCGGCTACCCGAACGCCGAGCGCGAGCTTCAGATCCT
This sequence comes from Alsobacter sp. P4_H11, assembly GCF_056400925.1. Lineage (NCBI taxonomy): Bacteria > Pseudomonadati > Pseudomonadota > Alphaproteobacteria > Hyphomicrobiales > Alsobacteraceae > Alsobacter > Alsobacter sp. P4_H11. Next base: position 117,141 of record NZ_JBFUKI010000011.1, on the reverse strand, counting down.
GAAGGCGAAGGCCCCCAAGGCGCCGGCGCGGCTGTCGCGCGAGATCGTCAATTTCGTGCAGGCGATCCGGGCGCAGGACCTGTTCAAGGCGCCGGGCGTGGCCGAGACGCTGGACTGGGCCTCCGCGCTGGTGGAGCTCGACGCAGTGGCGCTCGACCCCGCCATCGTGTCCGATACGCTGGGCGTGCTGTTGAAGTACCAGGACGACATCCAGAAAATGCAGGGCTCGCGCGTGAAGGCGATCCTGGACGAAGCGAAAGCCGTGGCGAACGCGAAAGCGTGACGAAGCGCGGGATGGTTCCGATGGACGCCGCCGACACGATCCCGGACGACTCCGGCAAGCTCGCCGAGAACATCGCGTATTTCGCCCGCGCCTTGCGCGAGGCGGGACTGCCTGTCGGCCCCGGCTCTGTGCTGGACGCGCTGGCGGCGGTCGAGACGGCGCGGATCGGCACGCGGGCCGACTTCTACTGGACGCTGCACGCCGTGTTCGTGAAGAAGCACGAGCACTCGGACGTGTTCGAGCAGGCGTTCCGGATTTTCTGGCGGCGGCGGGCGCTGATCGAGAAGATCATCTCGACGATGTCGCCCGCGACGCCGCCGTCGCGCGACGAGAAGGAGCGCAAGCCCGACGCCGCTGCGCTGCGGGCCGCGCAGGCGCTGCTGAAGCAGGACAAGCCGCCCGAGCCGCAGGAGGAGCGGCAGGAGGAGTTCTCCGCCCGGCTCACCGTGTCGGAACGCGAGATCCTGCAAGGCAAGGACTTCGCCCAGATGACAGCCGAGGAGATCGGCCGGGCGCAGCGCGCCATCGCGACGCTGCGCCTGCCCGATGACAAGACGCTGATCCGGCGCCTGACGCCGGCGGCGCGCGGCTCGCGCATCGACCTGCGGCGCTCGCTGCGTCAGTCGCTGCGCGGTGGCGGGGCGGGCATCGAGCTCGCCCGCATGGAGCAGGCGACGCGGCCGCCGCCCGTGGTGGCGCTGTGCGACATCTCGGGCTCCATGGCGGACTACACACGGCTGTTTCTGCATTTCCTCCACGCCATGACGGATGCGCGGCGGCGGGTGCACACCTTCCTGTTCGGCACGCGGCTCACCAATGTGACGCGGGCCTTGAAGAGCCGCGATCCCGACGAGGCGCTGGCCTTGTGCTCCGCGCAGGTGCAGGACTGGTCAGGCGGCACGCGCATCGCCACATGTCTGCATCAGTTCAACCGCGAGTGGTCGCGCCGTGTGCTCGGCCAGGGCGCGGTGGTGCTGTTCTTCACGGACGGGCTGGAGCGCGACGGCGTGGCCGACCTGACGACGGAGATGGACCGGTTGCATCGGTCCTGCCGCCGGCTGGTGTGGCTCAATCCGCTGTTGCGCTACGATGGGTTCGAGGCCCGGGCGCAGGGCATCCGCGCCATGCTGCCGCATGTCGACGAGTTCCGGCCGATCCACAATCTCCAGTCCATGGAGACGCTGGTGAAGGCGCTGGCCGCCGAGGGCAGCATGGATGCCGATCCACGGCGCTGGCTGCGCAGGGCGGCTTGAGTTGGATCGCGAGCCTCCGGCTCGCAGGGTGGCGAGCCTGAAGGCTCGTGGTCCAGAGGAGTGAAAGGCGATGACCATGCTGGCGACCGACAACGACATCATGAACAAGGCCGAGGCCTGGCGCCGCGAAGGCAAGGGCGTCGCCATCGCGACCGTGGTTGAGACCTGGGGCTCGGCGCCGCGGCCGGTGGGCAGCCATCTGGTGATCGACAACGACGGCAATTTCCTGGGCTCGGTCTCGGGCGGTTGCGTCGAGGGCGCGGTGGTGACCGAGGCCGTGGACGTGATCGAGAGCGGCGCCCCGCGCATGCTGGAATTCGGCGTCGCGGACGAGACCGCCTGGAAAGTCGGGCTCTCCTGCGGCGGCCGCATCCGGGTGTTCGTCGAGAAGGTGGATTGATGGCCTCCTTCGACGTGCTCGTCGCCTTCGCGATCGCGACGGCGGTTTTCGCCTATATGCCCGGGCCGGCGCTGCTCTACACGGCGGCCCAGACGGTGGCGCGCGGGCGGCGCGGCGGGTTCATGGCCGTGCTCGGCATCCACCTCGGCTGCTATGCGCATGTGCTGGCGGCCGCGCTGGGGCTCTCGGTCGTTTTCACCCATGTGCCGGAGGCTTATGCGGCCGTGAAGCTGATCGGCGCGGCCTATCTCGTGTGGCTCGGCATCGGCATGATCAGGAGCCGCGGCGCGGTGGAGACGCCCGAGGTGCAGCCCAAGAGCGTGCGGCGGGCGCTGCTGGAAAGCTTCATGGTGGAGCTCCTGAACCCCAAGGTGGCGATCTTCTTCATCGCCTTCCTGCCGCAGTTCGTGGACCCGGCGGGATCGCTGCCCGTGTGGGCTCAATTCCTGATCCTGGGCGTGATCGTTAATCTCAGCTTCTCGTCGGCCGATGTGCTGACGGTGCTTTTCGCCTCCGCGTTGACGCGGCGGATGAAGGAGGCCGGCCGCGTGCAGGCTGTCATGAAGGCGGTTGGCGGCGCGGTGCTGATCGGGCTCGGGGCGCGTCTGGCGCTGGATCGCAACTGAACGGGAGACGGCCATGAAGCTCGAAATCCTCGCCGCCCTGAACGCCGAGCGCGAAGCGCGCCGCGCCGCCGTGCTGGTCACCGATGTCGCGAGCGGCGAGCAGCGGCTGGTGCGCGAAGCGGACCTCGCCGGCGATCCGCTGGCCGACCTGCTGGCCGAGCGCCTGCGCATGGGCAAGAGCGGCATGGCGGAGACGCCGCAGGGCGACGTGTTCCTGACCGTGCAGGCGCCGCCGGTGCGCATCGTCGTGACCGGCGCGGTTCACATCAGCCAGGCGCTGGTCGCGATCGCGCGGCTGCTCGGCCACGACATCGCGATCGTGGATCCGCGCACCGCATTCGCGACCGCGGACCGCTTCCCGGACGCGCCGGTCTATGCCGAATGGCCCGACGACGTGCTGCCGAAGCTCGGCGTCGACCGCTACACGGCCTTCGTGGCCCTGACGCATGACCCTAAGATCGACGACCCGGGCCTCGTGCACGCGCTGAAGTCGCGGTGCTTCTACGTTGGCGCGCTCGGGTCGCGGAAAACTCACGCCCGGCGGGTCGAGCGGCTGATGGCGGCCGGCTTCACGGAGGCCGACATCGCCCGCATCCACGCGCCCATCGGGCTGGCGATCGGCGCGATCAGCCCGGCCGAGATCGCGCTTTCGATCATGGGCGAGATCACCGCCACCTTGCGCCGCAAGCCCGAGGCCGCCGCGGCGGCGGCCTGAGCGGATGCTGTTCGGGTCGGCGCCGCTCGACGAGGCGCTGGGCGCGGTTTGCGTCCACGCGGTGCGCACGAGCGATGGCGTGGTGAAAAAGGGAACGCTGCTGGACGCGGCCCAGATCGCGCGGTTGCGCGCCGCCGGCGTGGAGCGTGTCGTAGTCGCCCGGCTCGAGCCCGGCGATGTTGGCGAGGACGAGGCGGCCCGGCAGCTTGCCGAGGCCGTGGCGGGGGCGGGCGTCCGGGTCGAGAAGCCGTTCACCGGGCGGAGCAACCTCTTCGCCGAGGCGCCCGGCGTGCTGGTAATCGACCGGGACGGCGTGGATCGGCTCAACAGCGTCGACGAGGCGATCACGCTCGCGACCTTGCCGGCCTTCAAGCCCGTGCAGGCGGGCGAGATGATCGCCACCGTCAAGATAATTCCCTTTGCGGTTCCGCAGCGGGACCTCGACGCCGCCCTGGCGTCCGCCGGCGCCGAGCCGCTGGTGCGCGTGGCGGCGTTTCGGCCGCTCCGTGTGGGGGTGGTGTCGACGCTGCTGCCGACGCTGAAGGCCAGCACAGTGCGCAAGACGCTTCGTATCCTGGAAGAGCGGCTTGCCCCAGCGGGCGCGCCAATCGTGGCCGACATGGAAGTGCCCCACGACACGCAGGCGCTGGCGTCGGCATTGGCCACGCTGGCGCAGAGCGACGCCGAATTGATCCTCGTGTTCGGGGCGTCCGCCATCACGGACCGGCGCGACGTGATCCCGGCCGCGATCGAGGCCGCAGGCGGCGTGGTCGAACATTTCGGCATGCCGGTGGATCCCGGCAACCTGCTGCTGTTTGGGCGGTTATCCGGGAGGCCCGTGCTGGGGGCTCCTGGCTGCGCCCGGAGTCCGGCCGAGAATGGCTTCGACTGGATGCTGCAGCGCCTGCTTGCCGGCCTGCCGGTCGGGCGGCGGGAGATCACCGCGCTCGGGGTTGGCGGACTGCTGATGGAAATCGTCCAGCGGGGCATGCTGCGCTCCGGCGGGGCGAAGGAGGACGAATGACTGCTTCGCTCGACCGCATCGCCGCCATCGTGCTGGCCGCCGGACGCTCGACCCGGATGGGCGGGCCCAACAAGCTGCTTCTGGAGCATGACGGCAAGCCGCTGGTCCGTCTCGCCGCGGAGGCGGCCGTGGCGTCAGGCGCGGCGCCTGTCGTGGTGGTGACGGGCCACGAGGCCGAGGCCGTCGAGGCCGCGCTCGCGGGTCTCGACGTGCGCTTCGTTCGCAATCCGCGCTTCGCCGAAGGGTTGTCGACGTCGCTGCAGGCCGGCGTCGCGGCGCTGCCGGAGGCGGCTGACGGCGTGGTGGTCGCGCTTGGCGACATGCCGCTGGTGGACGCGCCGCTGATCCGCCGCATGGTCGCGGCGTTCGAGGCTGCGCCCGGCAGCGTCGCGGCCGTGCCGGTGCACGAGGGCGAGTGGCACAATCCGGTGGTGATCGCGCGGGCGCTGTTTTCCGAGATCGCCACCCTCACGGGCGACGCCGGAGCCAAGAAGCTGCTGGAGCGCCGGCGTGACCAGGTGATCGAGGCGCCGATCTCGGACGTGGCGGTGGCTCTCGACGTGGACACGCCCGAGGCGCTGGCGAAGCTGCGAGAGGTCGCGCCTCCGGCTTAGCGTCCAGCGCTGGGCTTTTCGCGCTTGCAGCGTTCCGAGCAGAACTTCACGGCCTCCCAGTCGCGCTCCCACTTCTTGCGCCAGGCGAAAGGCCGGCCGCAGGCCATGCAGGTCTTGGTCGGCAGGTCGGCTTTCTGGCGCATGCGGGGCACGGGCGTCGTCCTTGTGGTCAGCCCTGCTACGAGTCAGGTGGCCGGCTGGCTCACACGATGATTCAGGCTGCTGTCAGCAATCCTTCACGGTGGCTGCCAAGTGTCTGGAATGAAACGTAAAATTTACAACTTGGCCCGAATCTTGAACCTTCGGTTCGTCCACATGTTCTCCGTTTGCCGGGGAGGGGCCCCGGCGATCCTTGGAGAAGAAGGAGGCGCCATGGGTTCGACGATACGCCAGTCCGACGCGGACTTCATCAAGCAGATGCAGGGCTACGGCCTGACCACCGCTCACATCCTGTATTGCCTGCCGGATCATCCCTCGTTGCTCCAGACCTTCGTCTGGCAGGAGTATGACCTCGCGCCCAAGTTCCCGGCCCTGAACAAGTTCCTGACCTTCTGGCGCACCACGCTGGAAGGCCCGCTCCACTCGGTGCGCGTGGCGCATGCGCGGCTGATCAGGCCCGCGGAGCTGCGGCTCGCCAGCGGCGAGTACTTGCTGCAGTAGCGGCGCCAGGGTGGGACCCGGGTTCTCCGCCTGACAGGAACGGCCACTCCGGCCATGATAAATACGGCAGTCAATGTGAATTGACATAATTCACGTTCGCATCCTTGTTTTGGCGCGACCGAGCCGCTACATCAGCGGGCACGAGACGCCAGACCGCAGGGAGCGCCCGATGATCAACCGCCGCACATTCGTGACCGCCGCCGGCGCCGCGCTGGCGATGCCGGCTCTGGCGCGCTTCGGCGCCGGGCCGGCTCTCGCGGCCGCGCCGATCCGGGTCGGGATCATCCCGGTGCTGGGCGCCGCGCCCGCGATCGTGATGAACGGGGAGGGGTGGGGCAAGGCGGCCGGCCTGGAGCTCAGCTTCGTCACGTTCGAATCCGGCCCGAACATGATCCAGGCCCTCGCGTCCGGTACGCTGGACGTTTATGTGGCCGGCGTTGCTCCGCTCGCGGTGGCGCGCGCCAAGGGCGTCGACGTGCGGGTCGTGACCGCCACCGCCATCGAGGAGATGTCCATGGTGGCGGGCGGCAAGCTCGCGGCCGAGTTCAAGGACGGCGTCTCGCCCGCGCAGGCGCTCGCCAATTTCCGGAAGGCGACCGGCAAGGCGGCGCGATTGGCGACCCAGCCTGCCGGCTCGGTGCCGAACACGACGTTGCAGCATTGGCTCTGGGAGGTCGCAAAGGCTGATAAGGCCGATGCCGAGATCGTCCCGATGGGCATCGACGCCACCCAGCAGGCGCTGCTCACCGGCGCGGTTGAAGGCGCGACCATCCGCGAGCCGGCCGTCACCATCGTGACCAAGCGCGACCCGCGCATGAAGATCGTCGCCCTGGGCGGGGCGATGTTCCCGAACCAGCCCGGCACCGTCGTGGCTTTCTCGGGCAATTTCCTGGCCCGCGACCCTGCGGCCGCTCAGACCATCGTGAACGGGGTCGTGAAGGCGGTCGAGTTGATCAAGACCAACCCGGACAAGGCCGCCCCTCACATCGAGGCGATGCTCGGAAAGGGGATCGTGGACGCCGCCACCATCAAGGCGGCGCTGACCTCGCCGGCCTCCAAGTTCGTGGCCGACCCGGACGCCATCGTGGACGCGACCCGGCTGATGCAGGCCTACCAAGTGAAGCTTGGCTCGCTCGACAAGGAATATCCGCTGGAAGGCCTGTTCGACCGCAGCTTCTACAAGAAGGCGATGCAGGGGTGACGCGCGGTTCGGGGGCCCAGCCGGGCGCACTGTGATGATGACCGCGCAGCGTTCCATCGGCCTCGGGGCTCTCGGCCTCGGGGCCTTTCTGCTGCTCTGGGAGGGGCTGGTGCGCACCGGCGTGCTGCCGCCCATGCTGCTGCCCGCGCCGAGCCAGCTGCCGGCGGCGTTGATCGGCGAGATCCGCTCGGGGTTCTGGCTGGCCTCCGTGCAATCCAGCCTGGGGCACTACCTGCTCGGGCTGCTCAGCGGCGCGGTGCTGGGCGTAGGGCTCGGCGTCGTGACAGGGCTCAGCCGCTCGGCCGAGGCGCTGGTGGGGTGGATCGTCCGCCTGCTGCGCCCCATCCCCGGCCTGGCCTGGGTGCCCTTCGCGATCCTGTGGTTTGGCGTGTCCACCGGCGGGGCGGTGTTCATTGTCGGCGTCGGCGTGTTCTGGATCTGCTACTTCGCCACGCTGGCGGCCGTGCGGGCGGTTGACCGCGACCTGATGGAGTTGGCGGAGGCTTATGGCTACCGCTCCGCCCCGGCCAAGCTGGTCAAGATCGTGCTGCCGGCGGCAGCGCCCGGCATTCTGGCCGGGCTGCGCACGGCGCTCGGGCAAGCCTGGATGGCCGTGGTGGCGGCGGAACTCTTCGGCGTCACGGGCCTCGGACAGCGCATGATGCAGGCCTCCAGCCTGCTCGCGACCGATATCGTGGTCGTCTACATGATCACGATGGCGGGGCTCTATGGGCTGATCGACACCGTTTTCGTGCTGGTCCAGAACCGGGTGCTCGCATGGAAAGCGTGATCGAGCTCTCCGGCATCAGCCTCGCTTTCGATCGCGGCGGGCGACGCACCGAGGTGCTGCGCGGCCTCGACCTCACGGTCGGCAGGGGCGAGTTCCTCGCCATCGTGGGGCCGTCAGGCGTCGGCAAGTCGACGCTGCTGCGCGTCATCGCCGGGCTCGCCAAGCCGAGCGCCGGGACCGTGCGGGTTGCGCCGGGAGCGCCGGGCGCTGTTCTTCCGGTTGCGCTGGTGTTCCAGGATGGCCGGCTACTGCCGTGGCGGCGCGTGCTCGGCAATGTCGCATTCGGGCTGGAGCGCTCGAGCCTGCCCAAGGCCGAGCGGCTGCAGAAGGCCGCCGACGCGCTGGCGCTGGTCGGGCTCGCGGCCTATGCGGACCGTTTCCCGCATGAGCTTTCGGGCGGCCAACGCCAACGCGTTTCGCTGGCGCGCGCGCTCGCGGTGGATCCCGAGGTTCTGCTGATGGACGAACCCTTCAGCGCTCTCGACGCGATGACGCGCGAGGGCCTGCAAGACGAACTCCTGCGCATTCGCGACCGGACCGGCAAGACCGTGCTGTTCGTCACGCACGACATCGAGGAGGCGGTCTACCTCGCCGATCGGATCGTCGCGCTGGGCGGTTCCCCCGGCACGTTGCGGGTGTCGCAGCCGATCGACGCCGCGCGCCCGCGGCGACGTGACGATCCGGCGCTGCAGGCCGCCGCGCATGCGGTGCGACAAGACCTCGCCAGCGCGTCGGCGGCGCTGTAGAAGAGCGCTCCCTGCATTCGCCACATTAGAGGCGTTGGTGCGGGCGCAATGGGCCGCGGCCCGAGAGAGTTGGTTTATGCGTTCCGTATCGGCGAACTGGCGATGAGCGGCCTGTCATGAGCGGCTTGTCATGAGCACTTGGGCAGACCGGGTGCTTCGGTTTGGTCGACGCGCGGAGCGAGCGCCGGCGCTGGACCACGACTCCTCCGCGCTTGGCCCGGAGCCGGGGCTGCGCTATGCAGACGCCCGGCCGGACCCTGGCCGCCCCTCCCTCGAAGGCGCCATGCGGCAAGGCACTTCACGCACGTCCGACATTCTGGTGCGGCTGGTCGAGGACGCCAGGACCGATCGCGTGCCCGTACGCGCCATAGTTGACGTTCTGGGTGAGCGCGCCTACGCGCTGCTGATCGTCGTGCTCGGCCTGCCGAACTGCCTGCCGATGCCGCCGCCCATTCCGCTGCTGTGCGGATTGCTGCTGCTCTCGGTGGCGGTGCAGATCATTCTCGGCCAGCCGTCTCCGTGGCTGCCGAACCGGCTGCTGGTGCGCACCATCGCGCTGCATGACCTGCGCAAGGCGGTGGACCGCGCCGTGCCCTGGCTGCGCAAGCTGGAACGCTTCGCACGGCCTCGCCTGTCGTTTTTCGAGCGTGCGGTCGCTTTCCGGCTCGTCGGGGCGGCGTTGCTCGCCTTCGCGCTGGCGCTGGTGTTCGCCGCGCCCATCATCGGGCAGATTCCGCTCGGGATCGCGGTGGTGCTGGTTGGCCTGGGCCTCGTGGAGCGCGACGGCGTCGTGGTGATCGCCGGGCTGTGCTTCGGCCTCGTCGGGACCGTGCTCAGCCTCGGCTTCCTGTTCGCCATCATCGCGAGCGCGTCGGCGATTTTCTGAGTTCAGGCCGAGCGGCTGATGGTGCCTTCGTCGGCGACGAGGCCGAGGAGCTCGTCGATCTTCTCCGGGCTGACCGGCTTGCAGAACAGGAAGCCCTGCAACTGGTGGCAGCCGACCGCCTGGAGAAAGCGCTGCTGCTCGGCGGTCTCGACGCCCTCGGCCGTCACCGTGAGCCCCAACGCCCGCCCGAGATGCACGCAGGAGTGGACCAGGATGGCGCTCTCGCCGGTGGTTTCCATCGACTCCAGGAACGAGCGGTCGATCTTGATCTTGTCGAAGGCGAATCGGCGCAGATAGATCAGCGACGAGTAGCCGGTGCCGAAATCGTCGAGCGCGAAGCGCAGGCCAAGCGCCCGTAGCTCCATCATGGCGTTCTCGGCCGCGTCGGCGTCGTCGACCAGCACGCCCTCGGTGAGTTCGAGCTCGACGCGGGCGGGATCCATTTCCTCTTCCTGCACGATGCGCGCCACCGTGGACACAAAGTCCTTCTGGCGGAACTGCACCGGCGAGACGTTGACCGCCACGGTGATGTTCTTCCAGCGCCGGCCGTCCTGGCAGGCGCGGCGTAAAACGTATTCGCCGAGCGGTCCGATGAGGCCCCGCTGCTCGGCCACCGGGATGAAATCGGCCGGCGAGATCGCGCCGTGAACCGGATGCGTCCAGCGCACCAGCGCCTCGACGCCCAGGATCTTGCGGCCGTCGGCGGAGAATTGCGGCTGGTAGACGACCTTGACCTCGTCGCGCTGCAGGGCGTGGCGCAGGTCTTCCTCGACGATCTTGCGCATGCGCAAGGTCTCGTCCATTCCAACTTCGAAGAACGAATAGCGGTTCCGGCCCTCGCGCTTGGCGCGGTAGAGCGCCACGTCGGCGAGGCGCATCAGCACGTCGCGCTCGTTGGCGTTGTCGGGCGCGAGTGCGATGCCGATCGAGATGCCGACATGCGCCAGCACGCCGTTGAGCTCGATGGGCTCGCGAATGGCGTCAAGGACCCGGTGGGCGAGCGAGGCGCAATCATGCGCGCTGCGCACGCCGGTCTGGATGATCGCGAACTCGTCACCGCCGAAACGCGCCAGCGTGTCGGCGCCGCGCAGCACGCCGGTGAGGCGGCGGGCGACGATGCGGATCAGCGTATCGCCGGCGCTGTGGCCGTGGATGTCGTTGATGTCCTTGAACTTGTCGAGGTCCAGGAACAGCACCGCCAGTCCCTCGCCGGTGGTGGCGAAGCGGGCGAGCTCGGAATCGAGCCGATCGGTGAAGAAGGCGCGGTTCGGCAGGCCCGAGAGGCGATCGTGGTTGGCGAGGTGGGTTGCTTCGGCCTCGCGGGCGACGAGCTCGGTCGTCACCTTGCGGACGTGGTTGAACATGAAGACCGAGAACAGGCCGATGGCCAGCAGCGCCGCGACGATCGCCGGGAGGACGCGCTCGAGCACGACGTCGCCGGGCCGGTCCTTGCGCCAGACCAGGTACGCCCGCACGGCGCCCTGTTCGTCGACGACCGGGAAACCCTGCTCCTGCGCGGCGACGGTTTCGAGCCGCAGGTTGGCGTGTCCGCTCGCGCGGCCTATCCGCTCCAGGGCGGCGGGCCCGAGCGGGACCGAGGCGGCCGCGATCAGGCCGCCGAAGGCGCTGTCGCCCTCGCGGGCCGGGGCGGCCACGGCCACGGCCACGCGCAGGATGGCGCCGTCGAAGATCAGGCGGGCTTCGCCGGTGCGCAGCACGGCGGCATCTGTTTCGTCCTGCGTGAGGGCGGTCGGGTCCCGGCGCAGCGCCATGCGGGCGAGCCGATCGCGCACGACCTGGATGACGCCGTTGAGCGCTGGGCGAACGGCGGCGAAGCGCCGCTGGTCGCCCGTCTCGCCCGCGACGCGGCCGGTGACGACGACGTTCTCGGGCGTGAGCACGAAGGACTGGTCGAAGCCGTAGGCGGTTTCCAGCGCGGCGCCGATGAAGCGCTGGGCGCGTTCGGCCGACATTGGGTGCTGGAGCGCCGCAATGGCGTCCGAGCTCGAGATCGTGACCGCGAGGTCGCGGAGCGCCTTGGCCTTCTCGTCGTCGAGCACGGCGGACAGCATCGAGCGCTGGCGATCATTGGCGATTTCGTTGGCGCGCTGGCTGGCCAGCATGATGCCGCCCACCGCGAGCACGAGCAGGGACACCAGCACGGCGGCGACCGGCCAGACGATACGGGCCGTCACCGACGCCGGTCCTCGCCGAAGAATACGCAACGCCATCATGCAGTTCCGGCCAATACAGCAGCCGTTATCGCATCAAGACCTTACGAAATTGTCAGGGGCGCAGGCCTGCGTGGTAGGGCGGTTGCGGGATCGCGATATGGGCGGCCCGCAGCGCCGCCGACCAGCGCTCGCGCAGATCGTGGAAATAGGGCTCGCCGGCCTCGATCCGGTGCACCAGATCGGGCTCCAGCGCGTCGCGCTTCATGGTGACGATATCGATGGGCAGGCCGACGCCGAGGTTCGAGCGCATGGTCGAATCCATCGAGATCAGGCCCAGCTTCAGCGAGTCGTTCAGGCTGGTGTTGAACGTGACGGCGCGGTCCAGGATCGGCTTGCCGTATTTGTGCTCGCCGATCTGCAGGTAGGGCGTCTCGATGCCGCACTCGATGAAGTTGCCGGCGGCGTAGAGCATGAACAGGCGCGGCGCGCCGCCCTTGATCTGCCCGCCGATCATGATCGAGACGTCGAACTTCACGCCGGCCTCGTCGAGACTCACGCCGTCCACGGCCCGCACCTTGTGGACGGCTCGCCCCACCAGTTGGGCGGCGCGGAACATGGTGGGCGCCTGCAGCAGCGTCTCGACCTCGCCGGTCTCGGGGTTCTCGATCCCCTCATGCAGAAAACTGACGACCGATTGCGAGATCGAAAGGTTGCCGGCCGTGGCCAGCGCAATGGCGCGTTCGCCCTTGCGCTCGAACAGGTGCAGCTTGCGAAAGGTCGAGACGTTGTCGAGACCCGCATTGGTGCGGGTGTCGGCGATCATCACGAGGCCTTCGCGAACGAGAATGCCGGCGCAGTAGGTCATCAGCAGTGTCCAGGTTCATCGCCGTCGCCCGGCGGACGGAGCCATGGCGCAGGCATCCTATCAGGACGGGGCCTCGCCGCCCATCGGCCGGGAGGACGTTTCCCCCTTATAACCAGAAGCTCGTCCGCATGTTTATCAGGACTGCGACTGATCCTGCGCCTCGATGCGCAGGCGCACCTCCGGCGCGTGCTCGCCGCCGCCGCGGTGGGCGCCGCGCACCGGCGCCGCGCCGAGCTCGTCGAGGCCGACGGCGATCCGCACATAGGAGGCCGTGGGGCAGAGATTGTTCTGCGGGTCGAAGCCGATCCAGCCGAAGCCGGGAACGTGCGCCTCCGCCCAGGAATGAGCCGCTTGGGCGTCCGCGCCGGCGTCCGGCGTCCAGAGATAGCCGCTGATGAAGCGCGCCGGCGCGCCAAGCGAGCGCGCCGAGGCGATGAACACATGCGCGATGCCGGCGCCATCCGCGCCCGCGGCCTCGATCGCCTCCGCGGCGGAGGCTGCCTGGCCGGGGCCGGGCGCCTCGGGTCGATGCTCCAGCCGCCCGTGGACGGCGTTCATCAAGGCGTGCATGCGGCCGAGGGGATCGCCCTCGGCGGCGACAGCGTCCTGCGCGAAGGCCTGCACGGCCTCGGTCGCCACCGTGAGGTCGGTCTCGCGCAGATAGAGCGACTCGGGGAAGCGCTCCACAGCGCCGCGCACCACGCCGGCATGGTCCTGCGTCTGGACGACGCCCTCCACGGAGACCACGAGCTGGTCGATGGGGCCGCCGACCGACAGCACATGGGTCGTGTTGCCGAACGCGTCCTCGCCCTGGCGCAGGCGGCTGTCCACGTCCACGTCGATGCGCCAGCTCACGACGAACTGCCCGTCGTGGTTGCGCGGCGTGAGCCGCAGCGTCTGGATCATCGACTTCGCGGGCGGCGCGTAGCGATAGGTCGTTTGTTGCGAGACGCGAATGCGCATGCGGCGGGTCCAAACAGGGATCGAACGCCCGGGCTGGCCGGGCGCTGTCTCAGACGAGGTACTGGTCGTTGATGGCGCTGCCGAGCTTGGCGTTGTCAGCGACGAATCCCGAGATGAATTCGTGCAGGCCGCCGCGGAACACGTCTTCGATGCGGGTGTTCTCCAACCGCGCCAGGATGGTGCGGCTCAGCCGCTGCGAGACGCCCTGGCGGCCATAGGCGCGGCCGATCTCGTCCAGGAAGCGCACGATGTTCTCGTAGGACGAGGCCAGCGAGCGCGGCATTTGCCGGTTGAGGATCAGCAGGTCGGCGACGAGCCAGGGCTTCAGGCTCTCCCGGTAGACCCAGTGATACGCCGTCAGCGCCGAAACCTCGCGCAGGATGGTGGACCACTGGAAGTAATCCAGGCTGCCGCCCACGGTCTCGTTCTCGGGCAGGAGCACGTGGTACTTCACGTCCAGGATGCGGGCCGTGTTGTCGGCCCGCTCCAGATAGACGCCGAGGCGCGAGAACCAGTAGTTATCGTTTCGCAGCATGGTCCGGTAGGCCGAGCCGTCGAAGGCCAGCGAGGCGGACTTCACCCATTCCAGGAAGCGCGCGAACTCCTCGCGCGACATGGACTTGGGATCATACCGCCGCAGCTCCAGATAGGCTCCGTTGATGGCTTCCCACATCTCGCCCGTGAGAGCGGTGCGGACCGCGCGGGCGTTGGAGCGGGCGCGCTCGAAGCAGCTGCGAATGGAGGACGGGTTCTCCGGGCTGAAGGCCAGGAACTCGGTGACGTTGCGCTCCGTCGGCTCGTCGTAGAGCGCCTCGAAGGCCTCCGCCGCGCCGGCGGTGAGCAGGACGCTCTGCCATTCGTTGCCCGCGCCCCCATAGGCGGCCGGCAGGGTGGCGAGGCGGGCTGTGGCGTCCAGGATGCGGGCGAGGAACTCGGCCCGCTCCATGTAGCGCGACACCCAGTAGAGATTGTCGGCGGTCCGGCTAAGCATCGAGCACCCAGGTGTCCTTGGTTCCGCCGCCCTGGCTGGAGTTCACCACCAGGGACCCATCCTTCAGCGCCACGCGGGTGAGCCCGCCGGGCACGATGCGGACCTTGTCCGCGCCGCTCAGCACGAAGGGGCGCAGGTCGACATGCCGCGGGGCGACGCCCGAAGCCACGAAGGTGGGGCAGGTCGACAGCGCCAGCGTCGGCTGGGCGATGAAGCCGTCCGGCGCGGTCTTCAGCTTGCGACGGAAGTCCTCGATCTGGTGCTTGGTGGCGTGCGGGCCCACCAGCATGCCGTAGCCGCCGGAGCCGTTGACCTCCTTGACGACGAGCTCGTGCAGGTTGTCGAGCACGTAGGACAGCGATTCCTTTTCGCGGCAGCGATAGGTCGGGACGTTGTTGAGGATCGGGTCCTTGCCGGTGAAGAACTTCACGATCTCGGGCATGTAGCTGTAGACAGCCTTGTCGTCCGCCACGCCGGTGCCGATGGCGTTGCACAGGGTGACGTTGCCGGCCTGGTAGGCGCTGACGATGCCGGGCACGCCCAGCACCGAATCCGGCCGGAAGGCTAGGGGATCGAGGAAATCGTCGTCGATGCGCCGGTAGATGACGTCGACGCGCTTCGGCCCCTCGGTGGTGCGCATGTAGCAGACGTCTTCGCGCACGAAGAGGTCGGAGCCCTCGACCAGCTCGATGCCGAGCTTATCGGCCAGGAACGAGTGCTCGTAGAAGGCCGAGTTGTACTGGCCGGGCGTCAGCAGCACGCAAACGGGGTCGCGGCCTGCAGTCTTTGGCGCGACCGAGCGCAGCGTCGCGAGCAGCGAGTCGGGATAGTTCTCGACAGGCGCGACGCGGTTCTCGGTGAACAGCTCCGGGAAGAGCCGCATCATCACCTCGCGGTTCTCCAGCATATAGGAGACGCCGGAGGGGGTGCGGGCGTTGTCTTCCAGCACGTAGAAATCGTCAGGCCCGACGCGCACGATATCGATGCCGGCGATGTGGCAATAGATGCCGTGCGGCACCGGGCGGCCCACCATCTCGGGCCGGAAGCCGGCGTTGCGGTAGATGAGGTCCTCCGGGACGATGCCGGCCTTCAGGCACTCGCGCGGGCCATAGATGTCGGCCAGGAAGGCGTTGAGCGCGGTGACGCGCTGCACCAGCCCCTCTTCGAGGCGGGTCCATTCCGGCTTGGTCAGCACGCGGGGGATGATGTCGAACGGAATCAGGCGCTCGGTCGATTCCGAGTCGCCATAGACCGCGAAGGTAATTCCAATGCGGCGGAAGAAGAGCTCCGCCTGGCTGCGCCGCAGAGCCAGGTGGTCTGGGGGGGCCGTATCCAGCCAGCGCTTCAGCGCCGCGTAGGCCTCCCGAATCTCCCCATCCGCGCCGTTCATCTCATCGAACGCCGACGCCATGTGATCCCCTCTCGCGGCACGTCTCGTGACGCTGCCATAACGCGGGCAGAACCGCAAAGGTCATGCCACCACGGCTTTCGGAGGGGGCGGGGATAGGAGCGGGCGGGCTTGCCTGTTTGTTGAGCAAGTTTCCGGCTTTACGACCAGTTTACAGGCTTAAGCCGCAGCCGGAACCCTCTCCCGCAAAGCGAGGGAGGGCAGGGAGGGGGCGGTGGAGCGCTCCAGCATCGAACAGGGAGTTCCGCCCGGGCGCCCCCTCTGCGCCTCCGGCGACATCTCCCCCGCTGCGCGGGAGAGAGTTGTGCCCTTGCCCGTCACATCAACCGCAAGCCTTTCAGGCTCGCGTGGCCGTCGCGGCCGACGATGATGTGGTCGTGCACAACGACGCCGAGGGGCTTGGCGATGTCGGCGATCTCGCGGGTCATGCGGACGTCGGCGTCGGAGGGCGTCGGATCGCCGCTGGGGTGGTTGTGCACCAGGATGATGGCGGAGGCCGAGAGCTCCAGCGCGCGCTTGAGCACTTCGCGGGGGTATACGGGCGTGTGGTCAACCGTGCCGGTCTGCTGCACCTCATCGGCCAGAAGGCCGTTGCGCTTGTCCAGGAACAGGATGCGGAACTGCTCTTTCTCGGCGAACGCCATGGCGGCGCGGCAGTAATCGATCACGCTGGCCCAGGAGGACAGGACCTGGCGCTTGCCCACCGCCCCCTTGGCGAGCTCGCGCCCGGCGGCCTCCAGGATCTTGAAGTCGAGAGCGGTCTGCTCTCCCACGCCGTCGATTTCGCACAGCCTCGCAACGGGAGCGCCCAGCACTTCGGCGACAGAGCCGAAGCGCGCAATCAACTCCTTGGCGAGGGGTTTGACGTCGCGCTGCGGGATGGACCGAAACAGGATGAGCTCGAGGAACTCGTAGTCCGCCAGTCCCTCGCGTCCAACGCGCGCGAATCGATCTTTCAACCTAGAGCGGTGTCCGCGCCGATGATCCTCCCCGGAAGCATCCTTGCCGGGGGGATCGACATCGCGCATGCGGCCTCTCAGGCGGTGAGGTAAGGGGGCTGGTTCCAGCCCTTGGGGGAGAGCGTGAAGATCTCGACGCCGGTTTCGGTGACGCCGACGCTGTGCTCGAACTGGGCCGACAGGGAGCGGTCGCGGGTCACCGCCGTCCAGCCGTCGCCCAGAACCTTCACGGCGGGCCGTCCGAGGTTGATCATGGGCTCGATGGTGAAGAACATGCCGGCCTTCAACGGCACGCCTTCGCCGCGACGGCCATAGTGCAGAATGTTCGGCTCGTCATGGAAGAGCCGCCCGAGGCCGTGCCCACAGAAATCGCGCACCACCGAGCAGCGCTCGCTTTCGGCGAAGGCCTGGATGGCGGCGCCGATGTCGCCCGTCGTGGCGCCCGGCTTCACCTGCGCGATGCCGATCATCAGCGCCTCGTAGGTTACCTCGACGAGCCGCGAGGCCCGGCGGGGCGTCTCGCCCACCAGATACATCCTGCTCGAATCGCCGTGCCAACCATCCAGCACGAGCGTGACGTCGATGTTGACGATGTCGCCTTCGCGCAGCGGCTTATCGTTGGGGATGCCGTGGCAGACCACGTGATTGATGGAGGTGCAGATGCCCTTGCGGAAGCCGCGATAATGCAGCGGCGCCGGATAGGCGTTGTTGTCCATCGCGAACTCGAAGATCAGCTTGTCGAGCGCGTCCGTGGTGACGCCCGGCTGCACGGCCGGGACGAGCAGGTCCAGCGCCTCGGCGGTGAGCCGGCCGGCCCGGCGCATGCCCTCGAAGGCTTCGGGCCCGTGAAGCTTGATCTCGCCGGTTTTACGGCCGGCCGCCACGGATGCGTCGACGAATGTCATGTCGGTCTCGGGATGGGCGGGCGCAGGGGCCGGCGGTTCGAGATTGGGTTCACCCTCACATGGGCCATAGCGGGCCCCCGCGCAAGATCGCGCGAAGCCTCAGGGCTAGGCCGGACTTCCATTCCGGAGCGTAAGCGGCTACTCGTCGGCTCCGATGAAAGACGCACGAACCCTGCCTCCGGCCGAGGCCGGCGCCTTTGGGGCCTTTGGGCCGGAAGGCTTGCCCAAGCGGCTGATCGACATCACCCGGCGGATGCCGCGGTCCTGGGCCGGCCGCCGCGTGGCCTATGCGCTGCGGCAGATCGCCATCTGGATGCTGCGTGGACGCCCCGTCGACGTGCAGTCGCTCGGCGCCCGCATGCGGCTCTACCCCTACAACAATGTCTGCGAGAAGCGGCTTCTGTTCACTCCGCAATATTTCGACCCGGATGAGCGCGACTACCTCGCCGCGCGGATCCGGGAGGGCTTCACCTTCGTGGACGTGGGCTCGAACGTGGGCGGCTATGCGCTGTTCGTCGCCGCGCTGGCGGGGCCGACCGGCCGCGTGCTGGCCGTGGAGCCGCAGCCCGGCGTGTTCGAACGGCTGGTGTTCAATATCCGCCAGAACGCCTTCGGGGGCGTGAAAGCGGTTGATTGCGCGGTGGCGGACAAGTCCGGCGAGGTGACGCTGTTCGTCGATCCGCGCAACCACGGCGAGTCGAGCGTCAAGATGGTTGGGCTGGGCGACGGCGCGGCCGTGCGGGTTCCGGCCACGACGCTGCAGCAGTTGCTGCTGGACGAGCGGCTCGACCATGTCGACGCGATCAAGCTCGACGTGGAAGGCGCCGAGGACCTGATCCTCGAGCCCTTCCTGCGCGCCGCCCCGCGCAGCCTTTGGCCGCAGACCTTCATCATCGAAAACGGCGTCGGCCGCTGGCAGATCGATCTCCCGGCGCTACTGGCCGAGAAGGGCTATCGCCTGGTGCAGCGCACGCGCGTGAACCTGATCTTCGACCGGGGCTGATCCCCTCGGGGGCCCCGGCCGTAAGGTTCTCGGGCGGCGCTTGAGCCTGAGGGCGCGCCGCGATACATGCCCCTGAGCACCCGGAGCGCCCCCAATGTCCGACCATGACACCGCCATCACCGCCGCCGTTCTGGTGATCGGCGACGAGATCCTGTCCGGGCGCACCAAGGACAAGAACATCGGCTACATCGCGGATTACCTCACCGCGATGGGGATCGACCTCAAGGAAGTCCGCGTCGTGCCGGACGAGGAGGACGAGATCGTGGCCGCCATCAACGCGCTGCGGTCGCGATACACCTACCTGTTCACGACCGGTGGCATCGGCCCGACGCATGACGACATCACGGCCGACTGCGTCGCCAAGGCATTCGGGGTCGACATCTCGCATGATGAGCGCGCGGTCGCGATGCTGCGCACGCGCTATGAGAATCCCGCCGATCTGAACGAAGCGAGGCTGCGCATGGCGCGCATCCCGCATGGCGCGGACCTGGTCGAGAACCCCATCTCAAAGGCGCCGGGCTTCCGGCTCGGCAACGTCTTCGTGATGGCGGGCGTGCCCTCCATCATGCAAGCCATGCTGGACAATATCGGGCCGACGCTGAAGACCGGCCGCACCATGCTGTCGACCTCCATCGACGCGCAGGGCACGCCCGAGGGCGCCTATGCGACGGGGCTGGCCGCCATCCAGAAAGCGCATCCCGGCGTGATCATCGGCTCCTATCCGAGTTTCGACGGCAAGAGCTTCACCAACCAGATCGTGGTGCGCTCGCGCGACGAGGCGCTGATGCAGACCGCGCGAACGGCCGTGGAGGCGCTGGTCGCCGAGCTGGTGGCGGCGCGGCCGAACAAGGTGCCGTAAGGCAGGATGGGGGCGCTGCACCGCCCTCACCCCAGCACTCTCCCTGCGCCAGGGAGAGGGGGCCGGCTGCGGCCCTTCGCTGACGCCAACAGCCGTGATTCAGGCACGCCGGTCGTGAGCGTTCCCTCTCCCTGGCACAGGGAGAGGGACAGGGTGAGGGCCCGCCCCGCGCGCCTCTCATCGAACCACCAAACCCAAGCCATCTTGACGATGTCCGGCGTTAGCGGCAGGGAACGCCATCGCCGCAGCGGAGAGTTCGATGTCCCAGCCCCAACCCAAAGCCTTTCCGGTCTCGTGGGACCAGTTCCACCGCGACGCCCGCGCGCTGGCGTGGCGGCTGGCCGGGGCGGGACCGTTCCAGGCCATGGTGTGCATCACGCGCGGCGGGCTCGTGCCGGCCGCCATCGTGTCGCGCGAGCTCGGCATCCGGGTGATCGAGAGCGTGTGCGTGGCGAGCTACCACGACTACACGTCGCAAGGTGAGCTGCGGGTGCTGAAGGGCATTTCTCCCGAGGTGCTGAAGCTCGGCGGCGAGGGCGGCAAGGGCGTGCTGGTGGTGGACGACCTCGTCGACACCGGCAAGACCGCCAAGGTCGTGCGCGACATGCTGCCGGATGCGCACTTCGCCACCGTCTACGCCAAGCCGCTCGGCCGGCCGCTGGTGGACACCTTCGTGACCGAGGTGTCGCAGGACACCTGGATCTACTTCCCCTGGGACATGGGTCTCGCCTACCAGGCGCCCATCGCCGAGAACCACAAGGGCTGAATCGGCAGGGCGGCGCTGGTTTCGCCGCCAACCTTCACGTCTATAAGGCTTTCGCTTTCCCTCGGGGCGCGGGACACGCTAGCTTGCGCGACCCTGCCTGAGGATTGGCGACCGCGTGACATCCTTCGATCCCGCTTCCACCCGCCAATCGCTGTTTCGCGCGCTGCTGGACGCCGCCGACCTCCATGGGCGCGGCAAGCTGATCCTCGAGGACCCCGAGCGCAGCCCGCTCTCCTATGGCCGGCTGATCCTGGCAAGCTTCGTGATCGGCCGGCGGCTCGCGGCCGAAAGTCGCCACGGCGAGGCCGTGGGCGTGCTGCTGCCCAACGTCAACGCCGTCGCGATCGTGATCCTGGGGCTCAGCGCCTTCGGGCGCGTCGCCGCCATGCTGAACTTCACGGCCGGGCTCGCCAACCTGCGCTCGGCCGCCCGCACGGTGGAAATCGAGACCGTGGTGACGTCGCGCCGCTTCGTCGAGACCGGCAAGCTCGACGAGGTCGTGGCCGGGCTCGCGGCCGGCGAGGGGGAGGGCGCCAGGCCGCTGCGCATCCTCTACCTGGAGGACGTGCGGGCCGAAATCACCTCCTTCGACAAGCTGAAGGGGCTGCTGCGCTCGTGGTTCCCTCGGCTTGCCCATTCGCGCCACGCGCTGGGGCCGGACGAGGGCGCGGTGGTGCTCTTTACCTCAGGGTCGGAGGGCAAGCCCAAGGCTGTGGTGCTCTCCAGCGCCAACCTCATCAGCAACGTCCGGCAGATCGAGGCGCATATCGGCTCGCCGCCGCTATCGCCGGCACGCGTCGTGCTGAACCCGCTGCCGGTGTTCCACAGCTACGGCCTCACGGGCGGGCTGATGCTGCCGCTGCTCGGCGGCATGAAGGCCGTGCTCTATCCGAGCCCGCTGCATTACCGGCAAGTGCCCAAGCTCGCCAAGGCGGTTTCGGCCAGCATCCTGTTCGGCACCGACACGTTCCTGCAGGGCTGGGCCAAGGCGGCCGAGCCGGGCGACCTCGACAGCGTCGACGTGGTGGTGGCCGGCGCCGAGCGGGTGCGCGATCAGACGCGCAAGCTCTGGGAAGCCTCGTCCACGATCATCCTGGAGGGCTATGGGGCCACCGAATGCTCGCCCGTGATCGCCGTGAACCAGACCTTCGACAACCGCCCGGGCTCGGTGGGGCGATTCCTGCCCGGCATGGAGCACCGGCTGGAGCCGGTGGAAGGCCTGCACGAGGGCGGCAAGCTTTTGGTGCGCGGTCCCAACGTCATGGCGGGCTACATCCTGGCCGACCGGCCCGGCATCCTCGCGCCGCCGGAGGGCGGCTGGCACGACACGGGCGACATCGTCACCGTCGACGATGACGGCTTCGTGCGCATCCAGGGACGGGCCAAGCGCTTCGCCAAGATCGGCGGCGAGATGGTGTCGCTCGCCGCCATCGAATCGCTCGCCTCCGCACTCTGGCCCGGCTCCACCCACGTCGCCGTCAGCCTGCCGGACGCCCGCAAGGGCGAGCAGATCGTGCTCGCCACCGACCGCGCCGAAGCCGACCGCGGCGCGCTGCTCGCCTATGCGCAACAGCAGGGCTACCCGGAGCTCTGGGCCCCGAAGGCCGTGCTCGTGCTGTCGAGCATTCCGGTGACGGGATCGGGCAAGATCGATTTCGCCGGCACAGCCGAAATGGTGCGGCAGTTGCGGCCGTTGTTGTAAAGAAGATCTCTGTCAGAAGCGGCGGATCGGCTTTCACTAACCGTCAAAATACCATCGTTACTAACGGTAATTTTGTTTTTTCTGTTAAGCTGGCAAACTCTATGTATTTTCCCCACCAATCATTTATGTAAAGGAGCCCGCTGCTACCAAATGTAAGATAATATCCGTCAGGAATTTTTTCTTCTGAATTTATTTCTTGTATTATCGCGACAGCTAGCATTCCAAATATCATACGGTCGCTAAGTTCAATGGTCCCGGTCATGTTGATTGTGAAACGTGTGAATTCTGGTTGGCCGGCAGCGTCGTTTTTGAATTCAAAGCCTGCCGGCAGTTCATCGCCATGCCCATGGGTGCAGCGGTGGACTACATAAATAATAGTTGCTATATCAACATTTTCGCCATCGTATTTGCCATTAACGTTCAAAGGAAATAAAGAGGTTTCCAGATTAATTCCCGGCATACCCATTGAACCTAATACAGAGTAGTTTTCTCGTAGTAATTTTATGAATCTTGCTTTGCTTCCTAGACTTGGAAACATTTTGCGCGCTGTGCCATCTATGGCATTGCATGCATGGAGTACAGACGACTCCATCTCGCCGGCTTCCCAGTCATCGATTGATTTTTTGACGGAATCACCGATCTTCATGAGCTACCTCAGCATAATCGATCTCTGGCTCAGATTTGGTGGCCCCGGTCGGGCCGCCGCAGTGCTACGATTTCAACTACTTGCTAAAGGGTTAGCCCCAGGGCGTTTCCCGGTTGTTCCCGGGCGTAGCGGCTAACTGCCCCGCCGTTTGAGACGCGCCATCCCGGTTGTAGCCAAGCTCTTCTGCTCCGCTTCACGGGTGTAAAGCTCCGCGTGCTCTAGGTTGTCGTGGCCGAGGATGGCCATGATCTCGCGCGTGGTCGCGCCGGCCTCGGCGAGCAGCTTCCCACGTGTCTTGCGCAGGCCGTGCATCGTGCACCCCGCGGCCAGCCCGGCTGCCTTGGTCCACTGCTGCATGCGCATGCCGAGCGCCTTCTCGCTGAACGGCCGGCCGAAGCGGGTCACCAGGATGGTTTCTCGGGTCAGGTCGCTCGCGTCCAGCACCTCTTGCAGAGCGGGGTCGATAGGCACCCAAAGGGCCTTGCCAGTCTTCTTCTGAATGATGTTGATCCCGCCATTCATGAGGTCCAACGGTGCCATGGCGGCCACGTCTGAACGACGCTGGCCCGTGTAGAGGGCCAGGGCGTAGGCGAGGCGCGCGGACGTGCCAATCGGCCAACGGTCTTCGAACCCATCGAGCTCGGCGTTCGTCCACGCGCGCCAACCGGTCAGCTCTGGCCGATAGGTGAGGCGGTAGGTTGGGTCAGTGGTAATCCAGCCTTCCTCGAGCCCGACCAGCGTGAGTTTCCGCAGAAGCCGCAGCACCTTCTGCGCAGCATGAGGCCGGTTGGACATGTCGGCGAGGATCTTCTTGATGTCGCGGCGTTCAAGGCCGGCCAGCGGCATCTCCCCGAACATGAGCTTCTCGCCCGGGGCGATTGGTGTAGTGAGGAATCGCTCGGCAATCGATGTCTGCACGATCCTGCTGCGGGGATCCAGCGCCTTCCACCGCGGGTCTGTGGTGGTCGCCACGCGCCAAGCTGCACGGAGTGATCTGGGCGCCGCCGCCGTTGATAGCTTCTGCACCTCGGCCCTGACGATCGGCCGGCCTGAGATTGCTGCCTGGTAGGCAGCCTCAAAGTCCGGGTGCCCAGGCTGTTTTGGAAGCGGAATAGTTTTGCCAGCCTTACGAAAGCGCCAGCGCTCTTTGTCGTGGCGATCGCGGAATGAGCTCGCGTGCGGATGCATTTCGGTCATCGCGTCATCATGCGCCAGTTCACGCGTTTCGCAACTTTCGCCAGGGATTTTCGGCGCCTTCGTCTGGTAAGTCCGAGAATGCGGCCTCGATGGCGAATCTGTCCCAGACAACCCTCGAGCCGATGCGCTTAGGTTTGGGCATGATCCCTTCGCTCACCAACTCATCGAACTTGGTCGTGCCGACGCCAATGTATCGAGCCGCCTCCTCACGGGACATGCCACGTGGCGCATAGCCAAGGAGATCCGGGCCGCGCTTTTCCATGGAGACCCTGCTCCCCTGATTTGTAGAAGACGTGCGGGGCGGTGCAAGCAGTCCCGCATTCGGCTGCGATGCGGACGTGAAACCAGATCAGTTTCAGTCATAAGCGACCGCAGATGGGGCAGCTTGAGCGGTCCCAGCGTTGCGGGTCATGTTCCTTCTTGGGGGGGCGAGCTGGACGGTTTCACTAATCACGCGTCGGTTGGGGTCATCGCAGCGGCGCTCCCAGCGCTCAGGAGGATTCAGCAGATATGAGCCCGCCGATCCTCCCCCGTGCGAAGCGGCTGCCGCACTTCTAAGGCCAGCAATCGGCTGCGCAGCACACCTACATTAGCGTTGTGCGGCTTCCGTTCAGTAGCGCCAGGGTCGAAGATGAATGCGCGCACTAGCAGTCAAAGTTGTCCCATTCATCTCCCAGTACCCACCTGAATGCAGCCATCCGGCCGTTCAACACACCCCATTCGAACTCGCCCAGAGGCTCGTCGAACTCGTGTCCATGTTCGTCGTAGATGCGCTCAGCGGATCTGAGGGCTGTGCTCCAGATCGCGGCGAGAACATATTTCCTTCTATCCTCCGGCTGAATAGCGGATGGCAAAGCGTCTACAACTATCCGTTTTCCGTCCATTATCTCGTTGGACATTCTTTTGTGGGTTCTACGAATCCATACTTCTTCGGCCGCACGCTTCGCAGCTCTCTTAACCTCTGACGATCTTCTCATGATACTCTCCTGACAAGGATGCTTGGTAGTTTGCGGGTCTTTGCATATATAAAATCACATCTATTGGAGAACTCGCTTCACCATCGGGAGCAACCATGTTCCTTTCCGCTCGGTTTAGACGAGCAGATTTGCGAAAGAGCTCGAAAGGGACGGTTCGATTTCAGCGTCGACTAGTGGAGCGCCGCGCTGCCATCGCCGAAACCCAGGAAGTCGATTGGCCGGATCTGGCCCTGGCCACACTGAGGAATCTCGGCAGTATTGGTGTGCGTCACGAGGTGAAGTGCTATGTCCCAAGGTAACGCGCGGATGTCGTAGACGGCGAAAATGAGCCGACCAACTTTGAACGCACCTACGGTCAGAATTCCCTTCTGGAATTCTTCACAGCACATCTTCATTGCATGTGTAATCGAAACGAAAACCTCAAACGACAATGCTGGTACGTGATAGATCTCCGAACCATCTTCATTGAGCACGAGGATGTCGCACCAGACCGTTGGAATCATGAACATTCCCGCCTCAGGCTTAGGATTGAAGCCCACGAGATCGCTAAACGCCTTCCGAAAAGCTATGTTCTGCGGCGACTGTGACCAAATGCCAGGGCCGCTTTCGGCCTGATCGGCGATTTTCAGGAGGTCACGAGCAGCTACCTCAACCAGAGGGCTATCCCGGCGACGGATGAAATTCTCAACCGCCCGTTCCTCAGCTTTCCATCCGATCCCAAACTTCACCGACGCAGCTTGCACAGAACTGATTGTGACCGGAAAAGTCAGAATAGATACCTTCGGAGTCATAGCTTAACCTTTTGAAAGAGAGGGTGGGAACGAATGATCTTCTTGGCCGCTCGCATTCCGCCAAGACAGTCCAAATAGCGTCCATGGTGGAATATACCGATCATTCCAGCCTTGATGGGCTGCGAATAGGCAACCATTCCCCCACGGAGATCGTCATATCGGGCAGCCATCTCCTGGTAGGCTTCGAGCGGGTACCCTTCTGTCTGAAAGATGGCGGTCAGATTTGGACCATTCACTTCAGACGAGAGCAGTTTCACGGTGATCGGGCGATGACCGAAACATCCGAACGAGAGATCGCCCGCTACGCCTAAGAGTTTTGATGTGAGGTCAGACAGATGGTTCGTCGAGAGTTCGAGCAGTTGGAGCATCTGTAAGGACCTTTCTTTCGAGAATAGTTGAGGCCGTTGGTTACTTCGGCTTAGGCGGTAGCACCTCGAAGCATGCTCCGCGCAATACGAGAAGCATTCCGTTGTGGCGCTTGTGCATCCAGACTTCCTTATTCAAGCGCTGTCCCACGTAATTTGTGGTCACGGGTTTTCTTGTTGGCCCCAAAAAGGCGAATAGCTCCGCCGTCGACGACTTTGTTTGCCGTCGTGACGCTTGAGTTGTCGCGCTGTGACCGAGCGCGCGCGACGTTTCGGTAGCGATATAGCCCGTCGTTTGCCTAGCAGCGGATCTAGGGTGATAGGGCGTAAATCATTATGGTACTGGTCGAGGTTGTAAGATCGCGCGCGTTGGCAAGTCGGCAAGAAATGCGGCCAGTTGTACCCGGGAAATGGATAGTCAACACAATGATAAGCAATGCAGGCGAGTCGAATACGTGTGAATCAACGCAAGCAGGCGCGTTGTCCCGACTGCGCTCGAGAGCCACAGCTTCCGAAATCTGCGCCGGGAGCGTTGACGCTGTAAGGAGCGCAATGACGTACAGAAATACCAAGACGGTGATGAACATATACGACGCTCCGTTCCCGGTGGAATAGGTGGGGACGAACAGCCAGTCACGGCTGTGCCATTCTGTTGGATAGGCTGCCCCGGAACCACGTCCCTGAAGCATGATCATTCTATTCTACGATCGGGAAGGAGATGTCAAGCAGAAAAGCGGACCCGCCCGAAGTATTTTGTCCGAAGCGGTGGCTGATATGCATGTAATTTTGTGATTAAATTCGAAAACTGCAATGAAGACGGCATTTCAAATCGCGTGGTAACTTCAACAAGATTGACGAGAATTTGGCAAGGTGTTGTGGTCGTAAAGATAAACAGGTTATTACAGAACGCAAAATACGAATATCAAAGCGGGCGGCAACGTGACAAAGGAAATCTTCGTGATCAATCAGAAAGCGAGAGTGATCTCGCTTTTTGACGAAATCCGTGTGTTGACAAAGTCAGCTATGGAGGCGGCCCCTTGTCACCTCACAAGCTTCTGCGAACTTGGCAGATAACACCGGATCAAGGACCGGCAACCTTGCTACAACCGCGTTCGCCCACTCCACATACTCCATCAGCCGCTCCTTGCTCCAGTCTTGCGGGGGCGAGTTGGCTAGGGACATCACGTTGCTGATCTTGTCAGCCATGGTGAGCAGTGCGGCTCGCGGTGACTTCTGCGGAGCGTTCTCGATTTGCAATTGTTTTCGGACGTCTTTGGCAAGCGACTTGTCGTCGGACAACTCTGTTACAAGTTCAGCGACGTCCTGACCGAACAATGTCGAAAGCGTATCGCGGCTGACTTCAGCGTCCTCGATCGCGTCGTGACAGAGCGCTGCGATCACCAGGTTTGTGTCGTTTCCATCGGTTGCTTCCGCAACAAGCTGCGCCACGTGCAGCAGATGGATCATGTACGGTTCTTGGGCGGCTCCCTTTCGACGCTGGCCGTCGTGCCATTGGCAAACCCGTTCGGCCGCCATCAATATGCGTGCGGTGTCATTCATGCTTCTTCTCCTATGAATCTTAGATGTGGTCGAGCAGGCCAGCTTCAATTGGACGTCGTCCGATCACGTTACCCAAAGGGGCAGATCTGGAAGGCTCGAAAACGAGTAGCGGTCACTGGTGATACCCGCAGAGGCCAGGTGCTTGAGAAGCGCGTCGATCGTGGCAATCTCTTCAGCTGACCAGGTGGCATCCAAGCCTGCCCTGTCAATTGAACCGTAAAGAGTGCACGTTCGTTCCGCGTCGGAGAGCAGACCCTCCCGGACGTCATCCCGAATCTCGATCGCCGCGCGCGCTGTAAAGATCGTTGTTGCGGCGCTAAGGATTGCAAGCAGCGCGAAGAATGCTGCGGGCTGGAGTTTATGCAGATCGTTCATTATTGCCTCGTAAGCTCGGTCATGAAAAAGACATTGTAAGTTGCTAGAGTCAGAAATCGGCCGGAATTGCCGTTTCCCCATATTTAGCTTGTCAACACAGGGCGTTTGGCCCTTGTCGTCGATTTCGGAGTAGTCATTGAAAATCATGTATTGCAGTGCGCCTCTTGGCGCAGGCAAGACGCATGGCATCTGCAAGAAGGCCATTGAGCTTGCCACCCTGACCGATCGCAAGGTCATCATAGCCCAACCCACAACCCGCCTTGTTGAGCAGACGTTCGTGTCCGAGCTTGGCAACTTTTCCACTGGCGTGCCGATCACCCGCATTCACAGCCAGCAGCCTGAGTTCCACGGCCAGAAGGTGTCGAAGCGCATCATCAGCCACCTGTCGAACACGGAGCCAGGAGGGGAGGTGGTCCTGGTCACGCACGAGGCGCTGCTGCGTCTACCCGTGCATGTGTTCAAGTCGCCCTGGCACCTTTTCGTAGACGAGATCCCGGCCCCAGACAATCCGCACAACATCCAGCTGCCTGACACGCACCGGTTGATCACTGACCACGTCCGGCCCGTGCCGTTCAGCGTGGAAATGACGGAGCTGCAGATCGGCAACTACACGGAGGTTGTGCGCATCGCCAGCAATCGCCAGAAAGATCGACTGCTTGAACAGCTAAGCGACCTTGCTAACGACATCCTGAATCCTCATCGGGTGACAATCGCCAAGACGGAGCACTTCTACGGGCTACTGAACGGCAACGAGCGTCACCGCAAGCTGATCGCGTCGTCGTTCCTGATGCCGTCCAGTTTGCGGGCTTTCGCGTCTGTGACTCTTTGCGGCGCAAACTTTGAAGACACGCTGCTGCACAAGCTGTGGTCTCGCAAGGGCGTCGAGTTCGTGCCTGTCCCCATGGACCTGCGTTATGACAAGCACGATGGGTCGAACGTCACGATCTATCACCTTGGCCTGCCGACCTGGTCCAAGAAGCGTGGCGAGGTCTTGTCCGAGGGCACACCCACCCTTGCCAAGGTCGTGGACGTCATCAAGGGATTCCGACCAGACGGCGGCTTCGCCTGGATGGCCAACGAAAGCGTCGCAAACACAACCTTTTCAGACATCCCGGGTGTCAGCCGGCTTCCGTCGGTGTCAAAAGGATTGAACACCTTCCAGTCGTTCAACACGGTGGTGTGCCTTGGGGCATATCATCCGGCGCCGGCCGCCTTCGGGCACTGGGCTGCAATGGGCGTGAGCCGCGACGAGGTGAAGACGGCTGTCCACCGTGAGGTGATCTATCAGGCGTCCGGTCGCGGTGGCACACGGATCCCAAACAATCCCGAACCCCAGGCCATTGTGGTCGTCGATAAGCCGACAGCTGAGTGGCTGTCCGAGAAGTATGCGGGATCGAAGCTGTGTCTGATTGATGGTATCGAGGTCAAGCCGCAAAAGCGGGCAGGGCGGCCTGCTGTTCATGAAAATGCGGCAGCGAAGCAGCGGGAGTATCGTCGGAACAAACGGGAAGCCAAGAATCCGAACACTACGGAGCGTTACGAAAGTACTATTAGAATTAGCAATAACGTAACGGCGTTGGCGACTCTCTTCAACGACCTCTATGGGAATGCGATTCAAACACTGTCGTGTTCGGATTTTGGCGAGTTCGCAGCGTTCCTGAAGGAGATGTCACACCGAAAGATCGGTCGGAAGGAGGACGCGGGCGTTTTCAGTCCAGCCATTTTCGACGAAGCTGGAAAGAAGCGTGCCAACGTCCTCTTCAGCAACATCGTCGTGCTGGACAATGATGGGGGAGGGATCGGCCCTGACGAGTTTGCGGCCAAATTCCCGACGTTGGAAATGGTGATCTGCAGCACATTCAGCAGCACGCCCGAGCGCCTACGGTGGCGGTGTGTCATCCCGCTCAGCCGTCCTGTTCAGAGTGGGGAGTACATCCGGATCACTGGCCGGCTTTTCGATTTGTTGCGTGACGTGGAGCACGGCTTCGACATGACCAAACGCCAGCCCGAGAACATGTTCTTTCTGCCGTCCTCGCCGAGCTGCGACATTGGCCGGTTCGTTTTTCACGAGTGTCAGGGCTGCCGAGCTGCTCTGAAGGTCGATCTCTGGATTGCAGATGCGCCAGACAATTCAGCCCCGATCCGGCTGGCGGACCCGGTCACGCCAACAGACGAGCACGGCGTGAGTGCCGCAATTTTCGCTTGGCGCGCTGGACGCCATATCCCTGGTCAAGGGAACGCGCTGATCTACAAACTTGGCGTTCAACTCAGAAAAGCCGGCCTGCCAGACGACGAAGCTTACGAGCTAGCGGTGGGCGAGGCTGAAGAAGCGAACCATCCCGAAGAGCGCGTCCGTGACGTCCGGCGCTTCTTCGGACGACAGTGACAAGCTGGTAGCGCGGCGTGCGCAGCAATGTTGCGAAGCTGGCCATCATGGTGCAGCACGTCGAGGACATGACGCCCCAGCGAAATCCGAGGTGGCGTGCAATGCCGCGGACGGGCTCCACTTCGCTCATCTGAGCTTCGGCGCCCAAGCTGAAGCCCGCCACCAACGCGCAGGAGCTGGCCGCCTATGAGGCGGTGGCGACGGTGTGTGCGACGAACCCCGAGAAGTACGCCACTGGCATGGTCGCGATGCTCGCGGCCGTGAACGCCTACAAGCTGAACGCAGCGACATCCAAAGCCCTGGCGGCAGCAAGCCAGGCGCGTGACGATGGATGGCGAGCCCGATCCGAAGGTTCTCCTTCTCGACAGCAAGGTCACGGGACGCGAGCGCCAGGTTGACGACCTGGACAAGACCACGGCGCGGGACTGGCTGACATCCGCGCCGACACTCACCAGCAGCTCACCGCCATGCGGACCGAGAACACGGGTGAGTTCCGCGCCAACACGGGCGCGATCGCCGAACTCCAGAAGACGATCGCCGGGAGCGCCGGCATCAAGGGCGCGCAGATCTGGCCCGCGATCGGCGTAATGACCGCCGTTCTCGCGTTGGTTGGCGGCGCCCTCTACTGGCCGATCAAGGACAACACGGTCGAGCTGCTGACCAACGCCAAGGATCATCGGAAGAATATGGTCCCGCGCGCCGAGCACGTCGAGAAGTGGCGGCAATACGACCGCGACGCCGACCGCATCGAGCGGCGGGTGGAGCGGCTGGAGCTGCGGCTGCAACCCAAGGACTGAAACCCCGCGCGCCGGGTCAAAGGCGCGCACCCCCTCTAATCTGCGAGGTCGCAATGACCAGAGTACCCGTGCCCGAGGCTGCGGTGCTGGAGGCTGTCCAGAACAGAAGCACGCGCGAGGCCGCGATCTGCCGCCCACGTGGTCTCGTAGCCGAGATCATGCAGCCAACTGACTCGAGAACTGGCCCACCTCGGGATTGTCCTCGACAGCGAGTATCCGCTGCCCCAGGCCGGACGACAGGCTGCCTTGCGCTCCTGTAAGATCTAAGGTTTTTGACGGTAGCGCTGCGACGAGCGGCAAGACCTTAAAGGTTGCCCCCCCGACCCACCTCGCTCTCCACGACAACGTCGCCGCCCGACTGCTTAACGAACCCGTACACCTGTGAGAGCCCCAGGCCTGTGCCCTTGCCCACCTCCTTGGTGGTGAAGAAGGGCTCAAAATTTTGGTTCAGCTGCTCGGGGTCTATCCCGGCCCAGCGTCAGTGACCGCCAGCTCCATATGGGGCCCGGTTTCCCCGCGTGCCCGTTCAACGCTGGCAGTTTGGGCACGGTGCGCACGGCGATGGCGAGGGTACCCTGGCCATCCATCGCATCGCGGGCGTTCACGGCCATGTTCACCAGCGCCGTCTCGAACTGGCTCGGATCCGCCTCAACGAAGCACGGCTGACAGTCAACGTCCTCCACCAGCTTAACGCGAGAGCCGACGATCGTACGAAGCATGTCGGCGATGGCCTCGATCCTTTCGCGGACGTCGAATACCTCGGGCTTGAGTGCCTGGTGGCGAGCAAAAGCGAGGAGCTGCCCGCTTTGAAGCCCTGTCCACAGTCTCCGAGATCGCATCCACGTAGCGCCGACGCCGGTCTGCCTGCAGGTCCGGCCTGCGCAACAGGTCGGAAAGTCGATCGAGGCATGCTCGTGAACATACTCGCGTTGACGCCGCCGAAGCCAAACTCGTCCGAAGGCTTGCTCTATGGCCATCGGCGTTGCGGGCAAGACGAGGTTCAGACCAGCCGCACTTGCTTCTGAACGGCAGAGGTTGACGGCGGACGGCGCAATTCGACGGCAAGTTGAGAGGGTGAAACGTCGTTGGCTGTCACGTCACGCCGGGGCGTGAGGTCAGGCGCTCTGCGTTCTCAGTGGGGAATCGCGGGGATCTGGTCTGGATCGAGCTTCAAGTCGATGATCACGGGGCGATCACGGTCGCGGATCAGAGCGACTGCTCGGTCTAGGTCGGCGATGTTGCGTACCGTCAACCCGCGGGCTCCCAGCGCATCGGCCACGGGGCCGAAATCGGGCCAGTCGAACAGCGACAGCGCAGGGTCCATGTTCCGATCCCGGAACTGGATGTGCTCCGCGCCGTAGCCTCCGTCGTTGCAGATCACGACAACGAGATCGAGTTGGTTGCGCACCGCCGTGTTGAACTCGCTCAAGCCGCTGAAAGCGAAGCCGCCGTCGCCGGTGACGAGCAGGACGGGGCGGTCCCGGTCCGCGAAGGCCGAGCCGATCGCCTGGGACATGCCCAGCCCGATCGAGCCGAAATTGACCGTGTGGACGAAATGCCGGGGATCGTCGACGGTGATGCATCGCCAGGCTTCGGGTGCAAATCGACCACCGTCGAGGACAACCGTTCGCCGCTCCGCCAAGGCTCCGTCGAGCGTCTGGAGCGCATGCCGGATCTCCACGGTGTCGCGCCGCGACGTCGGCATCGGGCTTGGCTCGATCCGCTGCCGGGCGATTTTTTCCGCCATCTCCTGATTGCGAAACATCGAGCCCGGCAAGTCGAGCTCCTCGACCCAATCCAGGATCTTCTCGGCGGTGAGGCCAGGATCGCCATGGAGGGCGACATCCACGGGCGCGAACTGCCCGAGCGCGCTGCGCTCGGCATGAACCTGGACGATCCGCTTGCCGCGCAGAAAGGATCGGTGCGCCGTCGTGAACTTGTTCAGCCCGGCGCCGAACGCGACGATGCAATCGGCGGCGGAGAGGATTTCGCTCGCAAGGTCTGAGCTCAGCGTGCCGCAGACGCCGAGATCATAGACTTCGCCGCGGAACAACGCTTTCGCCTTGAGGGTGGTGGCCAGAGGCGCGTCGATCCGTTTCGCCAGCTTCAGCATCGCGGCCTTGGCCCGGGCATCGGTCGCCCCGCGTCCGGCGAGAACGACCGGCCGCTTGGCTTGCGCGATGATCGCCACGGCGTTCTCGAGCTCGGCGCTTTGCGGGACGACGAAGCGCCGCTCCGGGACCTTGCGTGCAACAGGCTTGTACGAGACCTCCCACTGCTGGAACTCCACCGGCATGTTGAACACGATTGGCCTGCGCTCGGAGCGGGCCCGATACAGCGCATGGCTCAGTGTCTCGACGGCCAACTCCGGTGAGCGCATCTGGATGAAATCAACGCCGGCGGCCGCCACCAGCATATGCTGGGGAACGTCTTGCGGATGCTCGGGCTCGGTAGCCGGCGTGTCGCCGGCCAGCAGGAGCAGAGGCATGCTGGCCTTCCGCGCCTCGATGAGCCCCGTCAGGGTATTCACCAGCGCGGGCCCGTGCGTGACGGTCGCCACACCGACGTCTTCGCTGACGGAGGCGTAGCCTTGCGCCATCAGGACGGCAGCAGCCTCGTGGGTCGCCGCCACGTACCGGCCGCCGCACTCGCGCTGGAAGCTGTCGGCCATGAACAGGTTGGCGTCGCCGACGAGCCCGAACATCGTGGTGACGCCGGCGTCACTCAGGCAACGCGCGAGCGCTTCGCACAGCGGCATCGATGTCGTCATTGTCTCGGTCTTTCCTGGTCGGTGGTGAGCATGTCTGAACGCGGTCCGCCTGTCAGGCTAGGAGCAGGACTGGGACGTGACGAGATCGGCCAAGTGCCGCATCGCAAGCTGATGGTCGTCAAGACTGGGCAAGCCGCTGACCGTCACGATCCCGACCAGCCCTGCGCACTGCGTGGCGATCGGGACGCCGCCGCCCGCCGCGGCGAAGTCGGCCTCCGGCAGTCGGAAGCGCGTGTTGAAGTCGTAACCGGCGTCGTCCGCGATGCGCCGGATCAGCAGCGAGCTGTGGCGAAACCGCCAGACCGTCGCCTTCTTGCGGCGGATCCAGTCGGTGTTGTCAGGCGTCGCGCCGTCGCCGGCGTAGAAAAAGACAGTGTCGAGGCCGCGCGACACGTCCACGGCCGCCGGCAAGCCTCGCGCGTTGATCTCCTGGCTGATCGCAAGTCCAAGCCGCCAGATTTCCTCGGCGCCGAAGCGGGCCAGTCGATTCACGCGCTCTTCGGACAGCAGCGCTTCGACGTCGGGCGCTGGTGAGGCGGGGGCTGCAGGCGCTGTCATGACGATCCCGGAGTGGCTGCGCTGGGCCGTGCAGGGGCCGGCGCGTGGGCAGGAGGCGAGCAGACGATTTCGAGCAACGCAGGTGAGGTGGAACCCACCACGAAGGCCTCGAGGTCCGAGAAGTTATCGCCTTCTCGCATCGCCATGGTTCGGAGCCCGAGCGCCTCTCCGACGCGAGTGAGCGGCGCGGAGCCCGGAAAGCTCGCGGGCTCGAGCGAGGCGCCCATCGCAAAAAGGTGGGGATACTCCGCACCATAGACGCCGTCGTTGATGACCACGATGAGGACGTTCGCTCCGCTGCGCGCCAGCGTGTCGAGCTCCGGGAGCGACATCATCAAGCCTCCGTCTCCGATGACCGCGATCGTGCGACGCTCCGGGCAAGCGGTCGCGGCCCCGATGGCGGCCGCGAGGGCGAGGCCCAGGCTGCCGAAGTCGGTCATGAAGATCGATTGGGAGGGGTCGTTGGCCCGGAAGTGAGGGACGGCCGCGTTGGCGTGATCGCCATGGTCGAACACGATCGACCTTTCGTCCGGCGCCATTCGGTCCAGCGCGGCGTAGACCGGAATGGGCCAGTGCTGGGTGTTTGTCTGAGGCTGCTCCGAATCCAGCCGCCAGGGAGCCAGCGCCGAACCCTCTGTCGCCGATGCGGCCTCGAGCGCAGCGAGAATCGCCACCGGGTCTCCCGCGAGCGCGATGGCGACGTCGATCGAGGCTGGCGCTTGCGGATCCGTGTCGAGGCGGATTACCCGGGCGGAGGCCAGCAGCGTCCCGTGTTCGGTCGTGTAGCCGTTCAGGCTCGCCCCGACCACGAGAGCGGCGTCGCACGCGTGGCAAGCCGCCCAGCTTTCGGAGCGGGCGAGCCCTCCAATGATGCCCACGTCGCCGTCGACGCCGTGGAAGAAGCCCTTGGCGGCGAGCGACGTGCCGAACCGGGCGCCGCGAGCCCGGCCAAAGGCGACCAGGTGGTCGCGCAGGCCGGACCGAACGGCTCCGCGACCCGCCACCACCATCAACCGCTTGGCGTCCCTGAGCAGCGACGCCGCCCGAGCGACGCTTGCCTGATCGGGCGGGACCGGGGCGCTTTCCGGAACGGCGACCGCCGGCCGCGCGGTGGCGGGCAGGGAGGTCGCCTCGGCCGGCAGGTCGAGCACGACGGCGCCGCTCGACGCGAGCCGCAACGCCTCGCGCGTGGCGGCGGCCCAATCTCCATCCGGCGCCGGCGAAACGATGGGCACGCCCAGCGCCGCTGCGAGCTTGGCATGGTCCAGGCGCTGTGTGCTGCGATGCGTGTAGCCCATCGCGCTGCCGGTGATCAGGACGAGCGGAGTCGCCGCTCGGCGCGCGGTGACGAGCGCCGTGAGCGCGTTGGTGAAACCCGGGCCGTGCGTCACCGTGGCGATACCGATCGCACCGCCGGCCCGCGCATAACCGTCTGCGGCGGCCACGGCGGCGTTTTCGTGCCGGACGCTGACATAGCGGGCGCCACAGCGGTCCACCATGTCGGCGATGAACGCCATGTTGCCGTTGCCCATCAGGCCAAACAGCGTGGTGACGCCGTTTTCGACGAGGATGTTCGATACAGCCTGAACGTTGGTGGTCATGTCAGGGCCGAGCGCATTTCGCGACGGACATAGAAGTAGGAAAAGATCGAGACCAGCGCGATCGCGACGATGGACAGGGCAGAGGCCAGGCCGATCTTGCCATCCGAAAATCCCGCATTGTAGATCGTCATCGACAGGATCTCGGTCGAGCCTTGCGGCCCGCCGCCGGTCAGCACGAACACGAGATCGAAGATCACCAGGGTCCAGGCGGCCAGGATCGTCCCGGACGCCCAGAGCACCGGCTTGAGCAACGGCAACTTGATGTAGACGAGCCGCTGCCAAGGCGTGGCCCCATCGATGTAGGCGGCTTCCTCGACTTCGCTTGGAATGGCCTGCAGGCCGGCCAGCACGGCGAGGAAGATAAAGGGCGCGCCCTTCCAGATGCGTACCGCGATCACCGACCAAATGGCGTTGTCGGTGGAGAAGAAGTTGATCGGCGCGCTGGTCAGGCCCGCGGTGGTCAGCATGCTGTTGACGATGCCCCACCCCGGATGCAGGGCGAATTTCCACATCGTCGCCGCGATCGAGTCCGGAAAGATCCAAGGCAGGGTGAAGAGCACGCGAAAGATCGCCCGGCCAAAGATCGGCTTGTCCAGGAGGAGCGCCATGGCCACGCCGACGACGATCGAGCCGGCCACGCCAGCGACGAGCCAGAGCATGGTGCGGGCCAGCACGACGCCGAACCCGGGCGTCAGCAGCGAGCGGTAGTTGTCGAGGCCGATCCAGTCGCCCGTGCCGGTGATCAGGCGGGCGTTGGTCAAGGAGTAACGTACCGCGTCGAGCAGGGGCACGACGTAGACCACCGCCAGCACGAGAACCGCCGGGAGGATGTAGAGATAGGGTCGCCACGCCAAGCGGCGACGGCGCGGCGCCCCAACCTCGACATGTGTTGCGCTTGTCATGCCTTGTCCTTCGGCAGAGAGGGCCTGCGGCGCCGCCTGTGGGTTTCAAATGCGCACGCGGCTGCGCGGCGCTGCTAGTTCCAGCCCTGAGCCTTCGCCAGCGTCTTGAGCGCTTCGGACCCTGTCGCCTTGCCGAGCAGCACGCTCTGGACGGCGTTGGGGATCGTGGTCTCCACCAGGCTCATGTTCGACACGCCGGGTTTGGCCGGGACGCTGGCGTTTGCGGCCGCTGCGGCGAGAGCTTGCCAGGGCTGCTTGGAGAAGGTCTCCGAGTTCAGCACGCTCGTGCGCACCGGGACGACGCCGTAGCCTTGGGCGTGCGCGAGCATGTTTTCCGGGCGCGACAGGAACTCGACCAGCTTCAGCGCCAGGACGGGCTGCTTGGTCTGGGCCGATATGTTGTAGCAGCTGACGTTGAGCGAGGTGGCGCCGGGCTTGTCGGGGCCAGGGAGGCGGGTGGTGCGGAAGGCGCTGTCCGGCGATGAAATATCGACGGCCTGCTTCAGCGCGCCGATCGCCCAAGGTCCGTCGATCGTCATCCCGACCTTGCCGTCGCGCAGCAGGGAGCGCGTGTCGGCGCGATTGTAGGAGTCGATGCTGACCTGGGTCTGACCGCCGGCGACCAGCGAGCGCATGAAATCGAGGCTCGACGCGACGCCGTCATCGGTTTTCACCGCCTTCTTGGCTTCATCCCAATACCAGGCGCCATTGGTCCGGCTGGCCACGAAGGCGCTGAACAGATCCATGAGGTCGTTGCGGGCGAAGCCGTTCATGCCAAAGCCGTCGACGCCGGCCTTCTGCTTGATCGTCTTGGCGGCGGCTACAAACTCGTCCCAGGTCTTCGGCGGGTTGTCGGGGTCGAGGCCGGCGGCCTTGAACACCTTGACGTTGTACCAGAGCACCAGCGCCCCCGCATTCGCCGGCACGCCATACAGCTGGCCGCCGGCGCTGGCGCAGGGGAAGCTCCACATCGAGGCTGGCACGTCCTTGACGAGGTCATTGCTGAGCTTGCCGTCGATGCGCAAAAAAGCGCCGTCGACCGCCATCGTGGCGGACAGGCTGTCGGGCGGCGCCGTCACGTCCGGCAGCTGCCCGGTGGCGGCCATTAAAGGGAAGCGCCGATTGGCTTCGTCGAAGCCCATCGGCATGCTCTGAACCGTCACGCCGGGATTCTCGGCTTCAAATGCGCGCAGGATGGGGTCGAACACCTTGGCGACCGTCGCGCTGTCGCCGGCGCGCACGAAGGTCAGCGTGGCCTTCGACTGCGCCTGCGCCGGCAAGGTTGCGGCGATGCTCGCCGCCACACAGGCGGCTAGACCGGCCGCGAGGCGGGCTCGGCGGCGCGAAGCGCGGCTTGATCCGGTGAAAGCCATGGTCTTTCCTCCGCTTTTCGACGTTCCGTTGCACGCGGCGCGTGTCGACGCCTTGGTAATAGATCTGCACGTTTTATTTAACCGCGCCTGCCGTCAGTCCGCCGATCAACTGCCTTTGAGCGATCAGGAACACGGCGATTGGCGGGATGGAGGCGATGATCGAGGCGGCCATGACGAATTGCCAGGGCGTGTAGCTGTCGGACAGCAGCCGGAAGACGCCCACCGTCACGGGCGTTTTCTCGTCTGAGCTGGTCAGGATCAGCGGGATCAGGAAGGTCTGCCAGGACGTGAAGAACACCAGCGCGAAGGTGGTGAACAACGCGGGCTTGGCCGAGGGCAGCACGATCCAGACCATAGCCTGCAACTGGTTGCAGCCATCGACCATCGCGGCCTCCTCCATGTCGCGCGGAATGCCGTCCAGGTAGCTCTTCAGGAACATGATCGGGAAGGCGAGGTGAACGCCCATGATCACGATCCAGATGCCCACGTAGCTGTCGAACAGCCCGACCGCGCGGATCAGCGTGAACAGCGGAATGGCGAGCACGATCAGCGGGATGACCTGGCTGACGAGCAGCCCGTAGAGCAGCGCCTTCTTGCCGCGGAACTGCAGCCGCGACAGCGCATAGGCGGCGAGCGTGCCGATCACCACGCATCCGAGCGCCGAGCTCAGGGCGTAGATCAGCGTCGCGAACATGTACTGCGCCAGCGGAATTTGCCGCCACACGTCGAGATAGTTGCGCCACGCCCAGTCGCTCGGGAACAGGTCCCCGCGCCCGACATTCGGGTACTCGGTCAGCGACGTCACGATCGCCGCATAGACGGGCAGCAGCGACACGGCGCACAGCGCCGCGATCGCGAGATAGCGCAGCGTCAACGCGAGCGACCCGCTCTGTTGCACGACGCTCGACGCAGCATGGTTTGGCGGCGCCGCGTCCGGCGCGGGCGAAGTCTGGATGTCAGCCATGGACGGGCCGATCTCCGCGAAGCGCCATCGTGGCGGTCATCAGCTGTCCGCCTTCGCTCCGCGAGTCTGGCTACGCTCCGCGAAGGCGGAGAGCGCCTCGGCGCGGCCCTCCAGCGTGTAGGAAAGCGCGCCAAGCTCCTTCTCGTAGAGGAGGCCGATGTCCGAGCCGGCGCGCTCGGCCATGCGCAACGCCGCCTTTGCGAGGATGAGGGCGCCAAGTCGATGCTTGGCGACGTCGCCGGCCAGGGCTTTCGCGCTCCGGTCGAAATCGGCGTCCGGGAAAACGGAGTTGATCAAACCGCTCGACAGCGCCTCCTCGGCCGCCATGCGACGTCCGGTCAGGATCAATTCCATGGCTTTGCCCATGCCGACCAGGCGAGGCAGGATCTGCGTGCCCCCCGCGGCCGGGAACCAGCCGTGCGAGATTTCCGGGAAGCAGAACACGGCCGTGTCCGATGCAACCCGCAGGTCGCACGCCAAGGCGATCTCCAGGCCGCCACCGAATGCATAGCCGCGAATGGCTGCGATGACTGGCTTCTGGAAGGCGCGCACAATGGCGGACGGTTCCTCGACCGCCACCTCCCGCCGCTGCATCGGCGTGCGGTTGCCGATTTCCTTGAGGTCCGCGCCCGACGAGAAGGCGCGCGGCCCGGCCCCGACGATCAGGGCGCACTTCACGCTTTCATCGGCGGCGATCTGCCGGAACGCGTCGTGGAACGCCGTCCGCATAGCCTTGTTGATGGCGTTCATCTGTCTGGGACGATTGAGAGTCACGGTCGCGAGGCCGTCTTCGATGCTCAGCAGGATCGGCGGTGCGTCGGCTTCGATCATGGGAATGTGCGTCTCCGGTCATGGCGTCGCCGAAGCGCCGCCATCGACGACCAGATTGTGGCCGTTGATGAACCCTGCAGCATCGGAAGCGAGGTAAAGGGCGGCTGCCGCGACGTCGGCTGGAACGCCGAGACGCGGCGAGGGCGTCTGTGTGCGGGCGAGCTCGATCCGTTCGGCGTCGCGCGCGGTGGGGCCCAGCGTACCCGGGATGAAGCCAGGGCAGATCGCGTTCACGCGAATGCCGCGCGAACCATATTCCACGGCCAGCTGGCGCGTCAGGTTGGACAATCCCGCCTTGGAGGCGGCATAGGCCGCTCGGCCTGGGCCTCCGGCCGAAAACGCCAGTCGCGACGAAATATTGATGACCGTGCCGCCGCCGTCCTGAGACAGCATCTGGCGGATTGCGGCGCGGCAGCCATGCCAGGCGCCATTCAGGTTGGTGTCGACCACGTCGCTCCAATCCTGCGCGGGCTTCTCCACAGAGGAGCCTGGCGTCGGCTGGAGGCCGGCGTTGTTGACCATGATGTCGAGCCGACCGTGAGCTTTCGCGGCCGACGCCACGAGTGCCTCGACTTCGCCAGCGCGCCGGACATCGACCTTGCGCCAGCCGGGGCGGCCATCGCCCGCTTCCCGTCCGGCCCTGACGACGATGGCGCCAGCGCTCTCCAGAGCGTCCGCGATCGCCAGGCCAAGCCCGCTTGCGGCGCCTGTGACGATCGCGACGCGTCCGGACAGGTCGATGTTCATGACGCCGCGCTCTGCGCCGGCGGCAGGCCCTGGGCGATGTGCAGCGCGGCGAAACAGACCTCGCCACGCTGGTTGGAGCCGACCACCTCGGCGTGCGTCCGCAACGTCTCGGGAAACAGCGCCGTGATCGTGTAGGTCATCGTGACCGTGTCGCCAATGAAGACCGGACGCACGAAACGGACCTTGTCGTAGCCGTAGGACGCGCCGCGGAAACGACCTTTCTCGAAGGTCTCGCCCATCAGCGTCGAGGCCGACGACGCTAGTCCCAACATGTAGGCACCGTGCACGACGCGTCGGCCGTAAGCGGTGCCCTTGCAGTATTCCTCGTCCATGTGGTTGCGGCCGAGATCGCCGGTCAGTCCCGCGAACAGGTAGACATCGGATTCGGCGATCGTCCTGCTCGTCGAGACGCTGCTCCCGACCTCGAACATGGGCTTGGTCATCGCGCGAGTTCTTCTCCAGGGCAGTGTCCGGCCGCCTGACGCAACCGGAACTGGCTCTACGACGCGGCTTTCATTGATGGCCGCGCGCGGCCGGCAGGCAGATAGATCGGGTTGTCAAGACCATTCGCCTCGAAGCAGCGATCAATCGCCTCGCGGTCCGCTTGCGTGATCGCGGGCTGGGGCTTGCGCGCGACGCTGTTGGGCAGCACGCCCTGGCGCACCAGCACGTATTTCATGCGAACGCGGTAGTCGCGCAGCGGCGCGGACCAGCACAGCCGGGCGAGCGGGCCGAGCTTGAACCAGATGGCGTAGGCTTCGGTGATCGCGCCCTTGGACGCCAACTGCTGCATGCGCACCAGCTCGGCCGTGGCGGTGCCGGCGAAGCCGACCAGCGCGCCCGAAGCGCCGAGCAGCATGTTTTCGAGAATGAACGTGTCGTTGCCGGTCAGCACGGCAAAGTCATTCCCAATCGCCTTGACCTCGTCGACGATGGCCGAGGCCTTGTCGAAGTTGAAGGCCGCATCCTTGACGCCGATGATGTTGGGCACCTTGGCCAGCTCGGTCAGCGTGCCCGGCGGGTAGTCGGAATTCGAGGTCTGGAATGCGATGACCGGCACATCGACCGCGGCGGCGATGTCGGCGTGGTATTCCACCAGCATGTCAATCGGGATCGGCTTGGGGATGAAGGTCGGTAGGCTCGGGAAGACTACGAGGCCGTCGGCGCCGGCTTCCACCATGCGCTTGGCCGCCGCGACAGCTCCCATCGTGTAGCCTGAAAGGACGCCCGATATCACCGGGCAGGCGCCCGCAAGAACCGACTTTGTCCTGCGGATGACCTCCGACTGCTCGTCGGGGGTCAGCGAGCCGCCCTCGCTGGCTGCCATGTTCATCGCGATCGCGCGCACCCCGCCATCCGCAACCTGCGTGATATAGGCTTCATAGCTGCGCCAATCGATCGCGCCGTCCTCGTGGAACGGCAGGACCGGAGCCGCGATGACTCCCGTGACAAGATCCTTGGACATCGTTTCTTTCCTTGAGGAGACGACGCTGCTGCGCTTCGATCGATCGCCCTAGAGGTCATCAGTACCGACCCAGGGTTCGCCTTGTCAACAACCGCTTACATTTAGGTCAGAGCTCATGATCAACGGGCGCCGCCGACACGGATGCCAGGGCTCTCGGGTCACGTATACGGCTGCATGTCGCTGAATTTGGTGCAGCTACCCGCCGCAGCACTGTTTTGACGCTCTTTTCCCGCACGGCGCTCTTGGTCTACAGGCAGACCATTTGGGTGAACTAGGCGAATGCTGCGCGCTTACATTCCGACCTGCGTTAGGGCTGCGGCGCCCTTGGCGCGGCCTTCGCCGGTCAATCCCAGGCGGGCGCCAGTTCGCGGAACTCGAGGAAACTTCCGTCGGGCTGCCGCGCCCGCGGAAACGGGATCATTCGCCCCTCCGGCCGGGCAAGCGCGAAGATCGCCGCCATGTCGTCCGATGACAACGCGAAATCGAACAGTTCGATGTTCTGGCGCATGCGCTCCGGGGCGGTGCTTTTAGGGATCGCGGCCACGCCGTCCTGTTGCATCTGCCACCGCAGCGCGACCTGGGCCGGCGTTTTCCCCACCCGCGAGGCGATGTCGCTCAGCAGCGGCATGCCGAGAACCTCGCGCCGGCCGAGCGGCATGTAGGACACGAAGGCCATGCCTCTGCGGCG
Source organism: Alsobacter sp. P4_H11 (assembly GCF_056400925.1). Lineage (NCBI taxonomy): Bacteria > Pseudomonadati > Pseudomonadota > Alphaproteobacteria > Hyphomicrobiales > Alsobacteraceae > Alsobacter > Alsobacter sp. P4_H11. The sequence continues at coordinate 74,355 of NZ_JBFUKI010000011.1, read as the reverse complement.
ACAGGTTTCGATCACAGCAGTCTGGTCGAGGCCTGGGTGATATTCGCACTGGTTTGCGACGAGCGGCTCTTCGGTCAGAGCCCAGGCCTGGTCGAGCAAGGCAGTGTTGAAATTCGAGACGCCGATGTGGCGGGTCAGGCCGAGCCGGACGATCCTGTTCAGGACGCGGATCGTCTCCGGCAGGGGCGCCGAGGGGTCTGGCCAATGCAGCAGGAAGAGGTCCACCTGATCGACGCCGAGGGCCTCGAGGCTTCCCTCAGTCGTCTTGATCATGTCGGCTTCGCCAAAGCGCCCGGGCCAGACCTTCGTGGTCAGGAACAGGTCGTCGCGCGGCAGCCCCGACGCTTTGATGGCCTGCCCGACCTCCTGCTCGTTGCCATAGCTCGAGGCGCAATCGATGTGCCGGTAGCCGGTCCCAAAGGCGTGCTGCAGCGCATCGATGCAGGCCTGGCCCGGCAGGGAGCCCGTGCCGAAGCCGATCGCCGGGATCCGCGCGCCGTAAGCTTCGATAATGTTCATGCGCCGTGCCCATCTGCCGACGCACGGTCGAGCCCATAGAATTCGACCGCCGAGCGGTACAGCAGGAGGTCCTTTTCAGTTTCGGAGTAGGGCGCCGCCAGCCGCTTGAACGCGTTCCAGAGCACGCGATAGCTGACGGCCTGCTTCTCGACCGGGAAATTGCTTTCGAACATGCAGCGCTGCGGACCAAACAGCTCGATGCAGGTCTCGACGTACGGCCGCCAAAGCTCGGCGAGTTCGGGCGACGACGCCGGCCTAGGCCTCTGCGCGAGGCCGAATCCGCCACGCGGCGAGGCCATGCCGCCGAGCTTGAGGGAGACGTTCGGGCAGCGCGCGAGCTCGGCGAGATTGGTTCGCCAAGCGGCGAAAGCCTCGGCGCGCCGGCCCTCGAAGGGGCCCGTGGCGATGATGCCGCCGATGTGGTTCAGGACGATCGGGGCGTCCGGAAAGGCGCGGGCGAGGTCCGTGACCTCGGGGATTTGCGGCGTCAGCGCGGTCGCGTCGTAGGTCAGGCCGGAGTGGGCGAGGGCGGCGAACCCGGCTCGAAAGCCAGGGTCCAGCAGCATGGATTCCTGGGTGTCGAGGTCGCCATAGGCGAGTTCCGGAACAGCATGCCACCAGGTCAGGTTGCGAACGCCCTTCACGCGGCTGAAAGCCCTATGCCGATCCAGCACCGGCCGCACGGCGTCGCCCAGTCGCAAATCCACATAGGCGACGATGCCCTGGCACAGCCCTGGAGGGCCATAGGCGCCGCTGGCCATCATCGCGCCCATGCCGTTGAGGAATTCGGTTTCGCCCAGGGACCGCAGCGCGTCCCGTCCTGCGCCACGATACATGGCGCCGCCTTCCAGACCTGCGCGCAACCGCGCACCGCCCTCGACGATGACCGAGGCGCAGACGTTGTGTCCGCTCGTGACGTCGGCCAGGAATTCGTCGAACAGGTAGCGAAAGCGCGCTCCGCTCGGCATCGGGCGATCCCAGAAATGGTGATGCGGATCGCAGATCTTCCGGTCGGGGTCGATGACCTGCTCGTCATGGTGCGAGAGCCATTGCAGATCAGGAGTTCCGAGGGCGGCCATTCCGGGCTTTCAGTCCTGTATACGAAGGACGGCTCGACGAGAGCGATCACCAGCTTGCGGCGCACGAACGCGCCGATCTCGACACCATACGAGCAAGTAGCCGTGCCTGAAAACGGCTAATGTTGTCTGACATCTTCTTGGCTGGAATAGAGATTGACCAAAATGTGCGGCAAGCACATAGATCAAGCCGCTATAGGTTCGGATGTGTTGCGGTTTGTTCCGCGTCGATGTTTCCGGCCGGAGCTCGCGCTATACCTACCATCAATCTGGAAGTGGCCGATGCAGCATAAAATAAGCAAGCTCGATGTTCATCTTGTCTCGACGCCGATCGTCGGCGGCTTCGCGGATGCGACGCGCAAGGTGGAATCGGTCGGCTACCTCGTCGTGCGGGTCACCACCGACACCGGCCTTGAAGGGGTCGGCGTCACCTATCACGAGGTCGGCGGCGAAGCGACCTGCGCCCTGATCAACCACAACATGGCGCCGAAGCTGATCGGTCGGGATCCGCTCGAGACCGACGCCATCTGGCATGAGTTCTTCCATTATCTGCGCGGCGTCGGCCGCAAGGGGCTGATGTTCTGCGCTCTCAGCGCCGTCGACATCGCGCTGTGGGATCTCAAGGGTAAGATCACCAACTTGCCTATTTACAAGCTGCTGGGCGGCAATCGGACCCGCGTACCGGTCTATTGCAGCGGCGGCTGGACCTCGTACTCCGACGACGAACTCGTCGCCGAGATGACCGGGATGGTCGCGCGCGGCTTCAAAACCATCAAATTCAAGGTCGGCTTCGAGGGCGGTCAAAGTCCTCGTCGCGACGTCCAGCGAGTCCGCAAGGTGCGCGAGGCGGTCGGGCCGGACATCAACCTTCTGGTAGACGCCAACAATTGTTTCGACGCCGCGACCGCGGTCCAGCTGGCCAACAACATCCGCGAATATGACATCATGTTGTTCGAGGAGCCGGTGTTCGCTGACGACATCCCCGGTCTTGCTCGCTTCAAGCGCGGCTCCGACATCCCGCTGGCGACGGGCGAGCACGAGTACACCAAGTTCGGTGTGCGAGACCTGTTGATCCACGACGCCGTCGATATCGTCCAGGTCGATGGCGCCCGTATCGGCGGCTTTACCGAAATGCTGAAATGCGCAGCGCTGACCCAGGCCTGGAACGTCAAGTTCGCCCCGCATGCGATGGAGAACATCCATCTCCATCTGGTCGCGGCCGTGTCGAATGCGCTGTTCCTCGAACGCCTGCTGCTGTTTGAAGACATCACCTCGAAGGTCTTCAAGAACGCGCCCGTACCGGTCGACGGCTATATGGACGTGCCCGACCTGCCTGGTCTGGGATTAGCCCTCGACATGGACTTCATCCGGGAGCACGACGAGACGTCGCCGCTCAGCCACAACTGAGCGGTCCGCGCTTAGCGGATGAAGGCCGAAGACTTGCGGTAGGGACGCAGGCCGCCGAACGTCCGCCCCGTGTCCAGGCATCTGCGGCTTGCGATCGCTTCAAGCGCCGCAAGATGCTGGGTTGATACACCCTCGATCTCGATCGTCACGCCGTCGCGGCGGACCCGGCACCGCAGCGTCACATGCGGCTCCGCCTTCGCAGCCAGGGCGGCCTCCATGGTTTCGATAAACGCGAGGTCGCCCGGATCAATGGCGATCCCGGTTTCGATGCGGCTCGACAGGCAGGGCTGGGCAGGCAACTCGGCGATGTCGGAAAGGCCCTCGTGTCTCGCCAAGTCTCGGACCTGCGCCTTGTCTATGCCGGCGAGCACGTAAGGGTGGATAACTCCGTGCTCGTCCGCCGCCTTTAAGCCAGGGCGAAAGTCGCCGAGGTCATCGAGATTGGTGCCTGAAGCGATCGTCAGCGACGTTGCCGCCCGGATCCGTCCATAGAGATTCGTCTTGCAGAAGTAGCAGCGGTTCGAAGGGTTGGCCCTGTAGGCAGGGTCCTCGAACTCCCGCGCATCCAGCAGGGTCAATTCCCATCCCTCGCGCGCAGCGAACCGCTCGACGAACGCCGTGGCGGCGGCCGGCACCGCGGGCGACACGGCATGAAACAGGGCAGGGCGCGCCTGGGCGCGGCGATGCGCGACGGTCGCCAGCGTCATGCTGTCGACGCCGCCGCTGACCGCGATCGCGATTCGGCCATGGGCATCGAGGACTTCGAGCAACTGGTCTGAGACTAGCATGGATATGGCGCCGCTTACGGCGGGATGAATTCTGCTCCGCCGGCTACAGAAGGGGCCAGAAGGCCGCAAAGCGCCCCTGCGGTCAACGGTGTTCTTGACCGAACGGCATGGCGGTAGTAAGCGGTTACATAGCTTTTCTGACGATTTCCATGGGTGAGACGAAGTGAAGATCATCGAGGCGCGCGAAGCGGTTTCCGTCATCCAGAACGGCATGACCGTCGCCATCTCCGGCGGGGGATACCGTGTCGTCCCGGAGTCGCTGATCGAGGCGCTTGCGGATGGTTTCTCCGAGAGCGGATCGCCACGCGACCTCACCATCATCGCCATCGCGATGCTGGAGCGTGGCCGGAGCGGCAAGGGCGGCGAGGGCACGGGCCTCAACCGCATCGCCAGGGCCGGGCTGATGAAGCGCATCATCGTGTCGAGCTTCAGCCGCTCCTCGACACGCGAGCTCAACCAGGTGATCACCGGGAACGAGGTCGCGGCCTATAACTTTCCCATGGGCACGATCGTCCAGTGGCTCCGCGCCATCGGGGCCGGCCGGCCCGGACTGCTGACCGAGGTCGGCCTTGGCACCTATGTGGATCCGCGCAGCGAGGGCGGCCGGGTCAATGCCGCCGCAGCCGAACCGCTCAGCCAGATTGTCGACGTCGTCGGCCACGAGATGATCTTCTACCCGCGCATGGCCGTCGACGTCGCCCTGATCAAGGCGAGTGCGGCGGACGAGCGCGGCAACCTCTTCTTCGACCGCGAAGCCTTCGACCATGGCGTGTTCGAGATCGCGCTCGCGGCCCGCGGAAGCGGCGGCAAGGTGATCGCGGAGGTCAACCGCATCGTTCCGGTCGGCGAGATCCATCCCCGGATGGGCCGCATCCCGGGCGCGTTCGTCGACGCTGTCGTGGTTCAGCCTGACGCCTGGGAGGATGAGCAGGACCCCATCCTGACGGGCGCGTCGCGCAAGGTGCTGCCCGACGCCATCGACCGCGGCCTGGCGCGCGACGTGATCGCCCGAACGGTGGTCGCCGATCTGCCCCGTGGCGCCATGGTCAACCTCGGCGCCGGGATCCCGATGTACGACGTCCCTGAGGCCGCCCGGCTGATGGGGCGCGATGACATCTATTTCAGCGTCGAGCAGGGCCCGATGGGCGGCTGGCCGCAGGTCGGCGGCGTGTCGCGCAATGTCGAGCTGATCCTTGAACAGCACGAGGTCTTCCAGATCTACGAGGGCGGCGCCGCGGACGTCTCGGTGTTGTCCTTCGGCGAGGTCGACCGGCACGGCAACGTCAATGTGAGCCGCTTCGCCGGCATGCTTCCCGGCAGCGGCGGCTTCATCAACATCACCCACGGCATCCGGAACCTGATCTTTTGCGGCACGCTGACGACGGGCGGCCTGGCCGAGACTTTTTCGGCCGAGGGCGTTTCGATCCAGACCGAAGGGCGCATCAAGCGTTTCGTGCCGGAGGTCGACCAGGTGACCTTCAACGGACAGCGCGCCTTCGCGGAGGGGCGTTCGATCACGCTGGTGACGGAGCGCGGCATCTTCGTGGTCGATCGCGCGGGGTTCCGCCTGACGCAGATCGCGCCAGGCGTCCGCCTCGACGAGGACATCCGGGCCCAAATCCTGTTCCCGATCGAGGTCGCGCCCGACCTCAAGACCATGAGCCGGGAGCTGTTCCGTTGGGCGGCGCCCGGAAGCGTCGCCGCCTGAGCGACGCTTCCGGTATGACATTCCGCTTTAGCGGAGCGTCATGGCGCGCACCAATTCGCGGGCGTCGGGGAGATTGTCGATGTTAGCGGTCATCGCGATCACCTCGCGTGCCTGAGCGGCGGGCAGCACCGTCACCAGCAGCTCCAGCGCCTTTTCCTCGACTTGCGCCCGGGTCATCGGGTTCTCGTACCGGCCCAGCACATTGCGATCTTGGAACGCCCGAAAGGTGCGTCCGCCGGCGTCCACTTCGACGTCGGTAGCGAAGCGCTCCAATCCGGGCGTGGGGCCCAGGAACGCGATTTTGCGGCCCATCGCGACGACGTCATCGTGGCTCATGCGGGACGCATCGTGCGAAGCGTCGAAGGTCAGACGCCCGTCCAGCATCGTAATCGCCATGCAATATCGCATGTTGACGTCGGGCATGAGCGTCTTGTCGCCGACGACCTTGTACCAATCCTCATTGTAGTGGATCCGGATGGCGGTCACGTCGGCCGGTTTCGGCGCGTGCTCGTTTATGATCTTTTCGAGCGCCGCGACGGGGGCCGCGATTGGGTAGCCGATCGGATACTTCTTGATGTCGGTCTCCAGGATCGTGAACACCGAGCTCAAACCGTCAGTCAGGGCGTCCGGACGGGGGGCCGGGCAGATCGCGTCGAGCATGTTGCGGTCGCTCATGTCCAGCGCATCGCCGCCGCCGGTGAAGCCGGCCCGGACCAGGGCGGCCGCCTTTGCTCCGTTCATGGCCGGCATCCCGGCGAAAACGTAGCTTTTCAGGGTGTGCGCCTTGTCGAGCCGCCACGTCGTCAGGCCGGACGCCTCCTGCGCAAGGTAGTTCAGCAGGGCCGCGAAATCCGCCTGGTTGAAGCCCATCAGCGCGCCGGCCGCATAACCTGCGCCAAACAGCGGCCCATAGGCGTGGCTCGACATCGACGAGCTCTTGAACGTCATCCCGGCCCCGAAGGCGCGCGCGAACCGGATCGTCATCTCGTAGCCCAGCACGACGGACCGCAGCAGGTCCTCGCCCGAGCTCCCCAGTTCGTCCGCGACGCTGATCGCCGCCGGCACGACGCCGCAGCCCGGATGGGTTTGGCTGTCTTCATGGGAATCATCAGATTCATCGGCATGAGCGGCCATGCCATTGGCCAGGACCGCTTCTGCGAGCGGCGCACGCAACCTCGTGCCGAGAATGGCGGCGATCTGCGGGCCGTTCAGGCTCTCCGCATAGCGTTGGCCGGCGACGCCCGCTTCGAGTCCCGCGCCGGAGACAATCGCCGCCAGGGTATCGAGGAGATGGAGCCGACCCTTTTCGCGGACATCTTCAGGTAACGAGCGGCTCATCGCCGTGGCTGCGTGTTGCGCCACGATCGGCCCGTACTGGGTCGGCTCGTCGGTCGTCGTCATTGCGTGTGCTCCTTGGGCGGTTGGCGTGGGATCCGGTTTTGCTCCCGGACGAGCGTCTTCGTTCGGCTGTCGCTCGATAGCGGACCCTGGACAGGTTGGCGGGCAGGCGCTGGCGCGGGCGACCGCAGATGCGCTGCTCAGAATGCGTGGTCAGCTCCGGGTCAGGGGAAACTATACATTGACGCTTACCACGCCAGGTTGCTAGGTATGAGAGCGCTTACATGAATATGCTGTCAAGCGTTCGGATGTTTGGTTCAACACGGCGTCGTCAGAGGATCAGCCCGCATGAAACCTCGCTTCGGCGTCGTCGGCACGGCGCATTGGGCGCGGCGGATCCATCTTCCCGGATTGCTGGCCGCCGGCGCCGATGTCGTTGGCCTCTGGGGACGCACCGGCTCCGTAGCCCAGGAGATCGCAGCCGAGCATGGCGTGCGCGCGTTCGAGAGCTTCGACGCGCTGTTGGAGGCCTGCGACGCCGTCACGATGGCGGTGCCGCCCGACGTGCAAGCCGACCTTGCGCTGCGGGCCGCGCAGGCCGGTAAGCACATGATCGTCGAGAAGCCGCTCACCCGCGACGTGGAGAGCGCGCAGCGTATCGCCCATGCGGCGGCCGAGAAGGACCTCGCCGGTCTCGTGTTTTTCGTACGACGCTTCATTCCCGACATCGCCGCGGCGATCGAGGCCGAGCGCGCTCATCCTTGGACGCAAGCGACGATCAAGGCGCTCTCGGGCGTTATGGCGGGTCCCAGTCCCTACGCCAACTCGGTTTGGCGGAAGGCTCCAGGCGCTGCCCTGTGGGACATCACGCCCCACGTGCTGTCGGTCCTGATCCCGATGATGGGAGAGGTCGAAGCCATCGAGGCGCAGCTCGAGCGCGATGGCGTGACACAGTTGCGGACGTGGCACCGGCGTGGCGGCGTCGCCGACATTTCGGTGTCGCTGCACAGCGGGGCGGCTGACGTGGCTCACGGCTATCGTTTCGTCTCGGAGACGAAGTCGATCACGTTGCCCGAACCAGAGCTTTCACACCTCGAGGTGTTCGGGCGCGCCGTAAAAGCGCTTACCGACGCGATCGAAACCGGCGCGCGTGATCTACCCTGCGGCCTGACGCTCGGCGTTGACGTCGTCGACTGGCTCCAGAAGGCGGAGCTGAGCCAGCGCCTTGGTCGCAAGGTCTCATGACAAGAAGCGGGCGCCGAAAGGACCTGACCGGTCAGGCGACCCAAGCCGAAGCGTTCCACGTCAACAAACATCGACAGGGATGAAATGGATGAAATGGCGGACACCTTGCGCGAGACGCTGACCGATCGGGTCATGCGCGTGATTCACGAAAAGCAGATCGCACCCGGCCAGAAGCTGCCGACTGAGGCGGAGTTCTGCTCCATCCTTGGCAGCGGGCGCCCTGCGGTCCGGGAAGCCCTGTGCGCGCTCGAAACCATCGGCGTCGTGGCCTCGCGGAGGGGCAGCGGCCGCGTTCTGATGCCTCTGAATTTCAGTGGGCTGGTCGGCAGCCTCGGCGGCATCTTCGCTCTGTCGGACAGCCGCATTCTCGATCTGCTCGCCGTGCGCCAGGCGCTCGAAGTCAGCATTCTGCCGTTCGCCATGCAAAAGATCGGGCCACAGGCCATGCGCGAACTCGAAGAGGCGGTGGTTCACATGGAGGAGCGCGCCGCCGCCGGCGAGCCCTTCCACGAGGATGACAGACGCTTCCACGCCCTCCTGTATCGCGACCATGGCAACGAGGCGCTAAGCGGCCTTCTCGATTTGTTCTGGCGCATGTTCTGCGCCATCGACCCGCACGCGCTGTCACACCGTGAGCGACTGGAGGATACCGCGGGCCACCACAGGCGCATCTTCGACGCGGTCGCCGACGGGGACATCGGCAGGGCGCAGCATCACCTGGACGTTCACTTCGCCGATATCGCCTTTGCGCTCTCGCAGGATCGCTCCGCGCGATCTGCGCGACATTGACGTCGCTGGCTACGGGACACCGCATGACTGCGATCGCGCCAGACAATCTTGACGGACCTTCGGCGCGCCCGCCGGACCATGGCTGGAACCTGGGCTGGCTGCCTTGGGCTGCGGCATTGATCTGGCTGCTCTACCTCGTCGCCCTGCCGATCGGCTACATGGCCTTCGACAGCGCGACCAACGAGGATGGCGCACTCACGATCGCCAACGTCACGGCATTCCTGTCCGACCAGCGGCTGCTGTTCGCCACGCTCAACAGCCTCGGCGTCGCGACCGGCGTCGCGGTTCTGAGCGTGCTGATCGGCGTGCCGCTGGCCTACGGGGTCGCGCGGACGACCATGCGCGGGAAGCGTCTCGTGCAGGCGACGATCATCATCTCCCTGGTGAGCCCCGACTTCCTGCTCGCTATGGCCTATATCGCGCTCGCCGGCCCGAATGCGGGATATCTCAACGTTGTCTTGCGCTCGGCTTTCGGGTGGGAGGGCGCGGGCCCGCTGAATATTTTCTCGCTCGGGGGACTGGTTTTTACGGCCCTGCCGCACGGCGTGTCGTTCGTCTTCCTCGCCATGGTCCCGGCGCTGCGCAATCTCGATCCGGCGCTCGACGAAGCGGCGCGGGTGCAGGGCGCCAACCTTCGCAGCACGATCTTCGACATCACACTGCCGCTGATGCGCCCGGCGCTGCTATCGGGGGCGCTTCTCGCCTTCGCGGGCAGCCTGGCGATGTATGGCCCGCCGCACATGCTGCGCCTCAACGTCCTCACGATCTCGATCCGTGAGGCTCTGTTGAGGCTCGATTTCAAGGCCGCGTCCGTGGCGTCTCTGACGTTGATCGTGATGTCGCTGGCGGCGCTCGCCTATTATCGCCACAGCACCAAACAGGCCGAACGCTTCCGCACCATGGGCGGAAAATCCTTTAGCCATCGCCCGCTCGATCTCGGACCTGCCACGGCCGCGCTGACGGCGCTCGGCGTCGTCTACTGCCTTCTCGCCCTGATCGTGCCTTACGGCGCGATGCTGGCGGTGTCGCTGATGCGGTCGGTAGGGGAGGGGTTCTCGGCTGGCAACTGGACGCTGCAGAACTATGCGGTCGTCTACGCCAATCCCGCCGTGCGCTCGGCGGCGCGATTGAGCATGACGCTGGCGGCGACGAGCGCCAGCGTGGTCGTCATCATGGGCTTCCTGGTCGCCTACCTGCTCGTCCGGTCGAAGGCGTCGGGACGCGCGCTGCTCGACTATCTGTCGATCCTGCCCCTGGCCGTGCCCGGGACCGCGTTGGCGATCGCCCTGATCGTCGTCTACCTCAACCCGCCCTTCAATGTCTTCGGCTTCTACGGCTCGTTCGGCATCCTGTTGATCGCCTACCTCACGCGTTTCGTGACGTTCGGCGTCAGGACCAACCAGAGCACGCTCGTTCAGTTGCCGCCAGAGCTGGAGGAAGCCTCGCGAGTTTCGGGCGCCGGTCCGCTGAGCACAGTAGTCCAGGTGACCGTTCCGCTGATGCGCAACGGGCTGATCTACACCTGGATCCTCGTCTTCATCCTCGCCCTGCCGGAACTCAGCGCGTCGGTGATCTTGAAGGGCCTGGAAACGCAGACGCTCTCGATCGTGCTTCTCGACATCTGGAACGGAAATGGCGGGCTGGCCTCAGCCAGCGCCTTTGGAATCGCGATGTTCGTTTGCGTTAGCGCGCTTTTGTCCATCGCCGCTTTGATCGGAAAACGAGCGGGCTTCGGCTTCAACAGCTGAGCTGCGCATAACAGTGGAGGAGACGCCGATGGCTGATCTTACGAATACGTGCCGATCGATCATGGCCGGTGGAGTTGGTCTTGCCTTGGCCTGCCTCGCGTCAGGCGCTGCTTGGGCGCAAACGCCGCTGGTGCTCTACACCGCTTACGAGAACGGCCAGATGAAGCCGCTGATCGATGAATTCGAGAAGCAAAACGCCGACATCAAGATCAGCCATTTCCACCAGCCCGGCGAAGAGCTCGTCGCTACGCTCGAACTCGAGTTCCGGGCCCGCAGCCCCAAGGCCGATGCGATCGGCCTCAATGACGCGTCGCTGAACTATCTCCAGACCCGGCATTCCGCATTCGAGCCCTATACGGCCAAGGGGGTCGACAAGGTCAAGGCCGAGCTCGAGAACAAGGCGCACGTGTTCACGCCCGCCTTCGTGAACGTCTACCTCATCCACTACAATACCAAGAAGATCACAGCCGACGCGGCCCCGAAGAGCTGGGCCGATCTGACCGATCCCAAATGGAAGGGTCAGGTGGCCATGGCCGATCCGGCCAGCTCGCAATCGGTCCAGTCCTTCATCTGGTTCATCGCCGATCATCTCGGAAAGACCGATCCTGCAAAGTACGGCTGGGACTACTTCAAGCGGCTGGAAGCCAACGCGCCGCGGCTGGAGTCTTCGCATGGGACGATCCGGGACCTGACAGTCAGCGGCGAGCGGCCGGTTGCGGTCCAGCTCCTGGCCAACGCCCAGACGGCGGCCAATCGCGGGGAGCCGACGAGCAATGTCTGGCCGACGGAGGGGGCGCCAGGCGAACTGTCGGGATTCGCTCTCGTCAAAGGCGCCAAGAACGCAGACGCCGCCAGGAAGTGGCTCGACTTCATCATCTCGCCTGAAGGCCAGCAGTTGATGCCGAAGTCGTTGGGCGGCGCTCCGGTGCGCACCGACGTTGCCTACAAGTATCCGGATGGAACGCCGCTCGACAAGGTCACCATCGTTCCCGTGGATTCGGCCTTCATCTCCGCCAATCGCAAGGCGCAGGCGAAGAAGTTCCACGATGCGATCGGGCGATAGGCGCCGATGACCACGCGCAACAGCGATGCGACGGACCTCAAGCTCGTCGGTTTGAAGAAGTCCTACGGCTCCACGCCGGCGGTTCGCGGCGTCAGCCTCGACGTCGCGGCCGGGACCATCATGTCGCTGATCGGCCCCTCCGGCTGCGGCAAGACGACGACGTTGCGGATGATCGCCGGTCTCGAGAAGCCCAATGCAGGGCAGATTATCGCCGGCGGCCGTGTCTTGACGGACGGTCCCGACGGAGCGCCGCCCGAGCGGCGCGACCTCGGCATGGTGTTCCAGACCTACGCGCTCTGGCCGCACATGACCGTGATGCAGAACGTCGCCTATGGCCTGAAGCAACGCAAACGTCCGGCCGCGATGATCGCGGCCAAGGTCTCGGAAGTGCTCGGAATCGTCGGGATGTCGCAATACGCCGAGCGCTACCCCGGCCAGTTGTCCGGCGGCCAGCAGCAGCGTGTCGCACTCGCCCGCGCCATCGCGACGGAGCCGAGCATCCTCCTGTTCGACGAGCCGCTGAGCAACCTGGACGCAGTGCTGCGCGAGCAGATGCGCTTCGAGATCCGTGCGCTGCAGCAGCGACTTGGCATCACCAGCGTCTATGTCACTCACAGCCAGGACGAGGCGCTCGCCCTGTCTGACCAGATCGCGGTGATGCAGGATGGCCTGATCGTCCAGCACGGAGCGCCGCTGGACATCTACAACAAGCCGCGGAACGCCTTCGTGGCGGGCTTCATCGGCCTCGCCAACATCCTGACGCTTGAGGACGCCTCGCGTCACGGCGTTGGCGTCGGTGGGCGTCTGGGGGATGATGCGTTCCTCCAGAGCGCATCGGGTGGGGAAACCTTCGGCGGCTCCAAGCAGGTGCGCGTCTGCGTCCGTCCCGTCGATATCCTCTTGCAACTCGGCGACGCGCCGCCAACCCGATCGCCGAACGTCATCGCCGGCGAGGTCCGCGCGATGTCGTTCACGGGTGGGCTGGTCGACTACTTCGTCGCGACGGCCCGCGGGCAGGACATCCGCGTCCAGGCGACGCCCCCCATCATCGCGCAAGCCGGAACGAGGGTCGTGCTGACCATCCCGCCCGACTGCGTTGCTGTGCTCGAAGACTGACGGAACAGGCTCCATGACCATCAAGACCGCCACGAGTTGGATGCTGCGCTTTCCCTCCGATCGCGTCAGGGCCGAGCGCGCCGACGAGATGTTCGAGCTGATCGGCGTCACGGTCGAGGACAGTTCCGGCGAACGAGGAACCGGCTGGACGTTCACCTCCGATTACGGGGGCGGCGAGGCGGTGAAGGCCCTGCTCGATGTCGTGCTCCTGCCCCGCATCGCCGGTCGCGACGCGATTGAGGTCGAGACCATCAATGACGAGCTTTTCCACTTCACGCATCGCCTCGGCCACGGCATCACCTCAATGGCGATCGCCGCGATCGATACCGCCTTGTGGGATTTGAAATCGCGGTTGATGGGGGTTTCGCTCGCCCGCGCGCTGGGTCAGGTCCGCGATCGCGTGCCCTGCTATGGAAGCGGGAAGGCCAGCCCCTCGCTGCCGATCGACGACCTCGTCGAACTCTCGGCGGGCTATATCGCCGATGGGTTCGAGGCTGTGAAAATTCGCGTCGGGCGTGAGCCCGACAAGGACATGGAGCGCGTCAAGGCGGTGCGCGACGCCATCGGCTCGCGACCACGCATTCTCTGCGACGCCAATGAACGCCTGAGCCTCCCCACTGCGCTGTGGCTCGGCAAGCAGCTTTGCGACCAGGGCGTCTACTGGTTCGAGGAGCCGATCCTCTCGCAGGACATCGAGGGCTACAAGCGGTTGCGGCAGGCGTTGCCGATGGCGATCGCCATGGGCGAGCACGTCCACTCGCGGCGCGACTTCGTGCCTTACATCCAGGGCGGAGCCATCGACGTGGTGCAGCCGGACATGTGCTTTGTCGGCGGCGTCACGGAGGTGATGCGCATCGGACGGATTGCCGACAGCTTCGGCCTGGCGCTGGCACCGCATTTCATGACCGTTCTTCACATCCATATCTCCGCTGCTCTGCCGCGCGCGACCTATGTCGAGTTCTATCCCTTCATGGACGACCTGCTGGTAGAGGGTCTCCGCCTCGAGAACGGCGAACTGCTGGTGCCGACCCGGCCTGGGCACGGCGTGACGTTCACGGACGAGGCCTGGAAGCGTTATCGCGTCGCCTGACTCGATCGGCCGAGGAGTCGTGCGGCGACTCCGCCGCACCAGGCTGAACCGCCAAATTCGTTAAGCGGTATCGCCCAATAACCAGCTTTGCGCGCGATCAGCCTTGACGGTGCCGATACGCTTCGGGCCGAGTACCAGAAGACGATCGCCATCGGCCTCCTGATCCTCCTGCTTGTCGCGCGTCCTCAGGGATTGTTCGGCACGACCCTCGTTCGTCAGGTCTGACGCCTCCATGAGCCGCCATCTGCCCGTTCTGGCCATCGTCGCGATCGCCCTGATCCTGCCGTTCGCGACCGACAATCTCTACTACCTGCACATCGCGACCATGATCGCGGTCTACTTGATCTTAATCGCCACGTTGAACCTGCTGGTCGGCTTCACCGGGCAGCTCTCCGTGGGGCATGTCGGCCTGCTCGCGATCGGCGCCTACGTTTTCTCGATTTTGGGAACGCAATTCGGCTGGAACTCCTTCGCCGCGCTGGCGGCCGCGGGGGTGATCTCCGCCGTGATCGGCTTCCTGTTGGGCTTGCCGTCGCTGCGCTTTCCAGGCTTCTATTTCGCCATGGTGACGACCGCCTTCGGCATGACTGTCGCCGAGCTCGCCCTGGCCTGGCGCGGATTGACGAACGGCAGCATCGGCATGTCGGCCCCGACCTTCCCGGCTCCGTTCGATACGCCGGTCGGCTTCTACTATCTGGCGGCCGGACTTGGGGCGTATGTGACGTTGCTGACCTGGAACCTTGCGCGCTCGATGTGGAGCAGGGCGATGATCGCGGTGCGAGACAGCTCCGTCGCCGCGTCGTCGGTCGCCGTGCGGATCCACTGGACCAAGCTCGTGGTCTTCGTTTTCAGCGGGCTGACGGCCGGCCTTGCCGGCGGGCTGTTCGCGACATCAGAGCTACATCACGCCGGACGCCTTCATTCTCAATCTCGGGCTGTTCTTCTTCGTGTCGATCATCATCGGAGGGCGCGGGGCCATTCTCGGACCCTTCCTGGGCGCCGCGGTGCTCGGAGCGATCCCAGAGCTCGTCGGCTCGTTCCAGAAATACGGCACCTTCTTCTACGGGCTCGTCCTGCTCTTCGTGGTGCTGATGGTGCCTGGCGGCATCGGTGAATTCCTGAAGTCTCTGGTTCGCAAGCCCGCAGCCGCCCGGACCGAGATCGCGCCTGATCTCGAACGGCTCAAGGCTGCGATTGGGGAGGGCCGCACGTGATCGGCGCATCTCCCCACCGCGCCAGCTTGCAGGCTGAAACGGTCACCAAGATCTTCGGCGGCAACACCGCGGTCAACGCCGTCTCGCTCGAACTTAAGCGCGGCGAGATCCATGGCCTGATCGGGCCGAACGGCTCGGGCAAAACCTCGCTGCTCAATCTCCTGTCGGGCTACTATCCAGTCACGGACGGACGCGTCACGCTCGGCGACATCGATCTGACCCACGCCAAGGTTCAGGATCGGGCGCGCCATGGCGTTGCGCGGACGTTTCAGAAGCCCAAGCTGCTCGGCTCCATGACGGTGCTGGATAACGCGATGCTCGGCGCCTGGCCGGATGCGCGCGCGAGCTTCGTCGAGACAGCGTTCTGGGTCGGCCGTACGGACTCGGAGGAGGCTCGCTTCCGAGATCGCGCGATGGCGATGCTGGCAGGCGTCGGTCTGGCGGACGTGGCCGACCGCCGGGCCGATGCGCTCGAACATACCGCGCAGCGCTTCCTCGAGATCGCCCGCGCGCTGACGTTGCGGCCCGACTTCGTCCTGCTCGATGAACCGGCCGGCGGCTTGACGGTCGCCGAAATCGAGCATCTCGGCAGCATCATCGGCGTGATGCTCGACGCCGGGATCGGCGTGCTCCTGGTCGAGCACCACACCGACTTCGTGTTCAGGGTATGCGACCGCGTCACCACGCTCGACCTTGGCAAGGTCATCGCCCATGGCGCGCCGGCGGACGTTAGGCGCGATCCCGAAGTCATCAGGGTTTATTTAGGTGCATGACGTGCTGCATTTGAACCCAGGCTCCCGCATTCCGGCCATTGGCAAGCCGCTGCTCGAGATCGAGGATCTCCATGTCGCCTACGGCAAGGCGGAGGTGCTGCATGGCGTCTCGCTCGTCGTCCACGAAGGCGAGTTCGTCAGCATTCTGGGCCGCAACGGCGCCGGCAAGACGACGACCCTGAACGCGGCTTGCGGCCTGATCCCGAAGAAGAGCGGCGTCGTTCGCTTCGCCGGGCAGGACATCAGCGACGCGACGCCGCGCACGATCGTGCGGGCAGGGCTGGTCCAGGTGCTCGAAGGGCACCGGATCTTTCCCTCGCTGACGGTCGAGGACAACATCATGCTCGGCATGTACGGCAAGGACGGCTCGATCCATCGCGACAAGCTGGCGCGCATGTATGAGCTCTTTCCCGAAATCGCCGAAAAGCGGGCCCAGCACGCGTCGCGGCTCAGTGGAGGCCAGCAGCAGATCCTGGCGGTTGCGCAGGGGCTTGTGGCCGACCCCAAGCTGCTCATTCTCGATGAGCCCTCGGGTGGCCTGGCTCCGGTCGTGGTCGACCGCATCCTCAACGTCGCCGCCTCACTGTGCGAGACCGGTATTTCGATTCTCCTCGTCGAGCAGCTCGTCGACAAGGCTCTCAAGCGCTCCGACCGCTGCTACCTCGTCGAAACCGGGCGGGTCGTGCATTCAGGTCCGGCCGAGAACGTTCTGGGCGGCGACGTTCTCCATCAGGCGTTTCTGGGCGGCCATAGCTGACATGCGAAAACGTTTGAGGCCATGTAAGCGTTTTCGTATAGTCTGCGGGTCTCTTCTGGCTCAGATGGCCTCATGATCTTCGACTACATCATCGTCGGCGGCGGATCCGCGGGAGCGGTCCTGGCCAACCGTCTGTCGGCCCGCAGCGCCAATCGCGTGCTTCTCCTCGAGGCGGGCATGGACATTCGCCATGGCGCAACCCCGGAGGCGATCCTCGACAGCTTCGCCGGCACGGCCTACCTCGACAAGCGCTTTCTCTGGAACGACTTGAAAGTCACCACCGAGGTCCGGTCGCACAACGACCCGAACGCGCCGGCTCCGCGCTTGAGGAAATATGAGCAGGGCCGCGTCCTGGGCGGCGGGTCGTCGATCAACGGCCAGATCGCCAGTCGTGGTCTCCCCGCCGATTACGACGGCTGGGGAGAGCTCGGCGCCAAAGGCTGGTCCTGGGACAGCGTGTTGCCGTATTTCCGCAAGCTGGAGCGCGACATCGATTTCGAGGGCCCGCTGCATGGGCGCGAGGGACCGATCCCGGTGCGCCGCATTTTTCAGGATCTCTGGCCGGAACACGCCAAGGCGACGGCGCAAGCCTTCGAGGAACTCGGCTGGCCCAATATCGGCGACCAGAACGGCGACTTCCGCGACGGCTATTATCCGACGGCCATCACCAACCTGTACGACCGGCGCGTGCCGACGGCGATCGGCTATCTGGACCCGATGACGCGGGCGCGGCCCAACCTGACGATCGCGACCGAAATGGAAGTCGTGGAGCTCGTCTTTCAGGACAACCGCTGCACCGGCGTTACGGCGCGGGGAAGGGACGGCCGGGCGCAAAATTTCTCCGGGCGCGAGGTGATCCTGTCGTGCGGCGCGATCTACTCGCCGACGCAACTCCTGCGCGCCGGCATCGGCCACGCCAATGCGCTGAAGGATCTCGGGATCGCGGTCAGGGCGCATGTCCCTGGCGTCGGCCAGAACCTGATGGACCACCCGTCGATCTCGGTCGCGGCTTTCGTGAAACCGCATGCGCGGATCAACGGCCGCACGCGGCGCCATCTGTTGCTCGGCATGCGGTTCTCGTCCGGGCTGGACGGCGCGCCTCAAGGTGACATGGGCGCGACCATTGCCACCAAGACAGCCTGGCACGCCGTCGGCGATCGAATTTGTTCGATCTCGATGTGGGTCAACAAGAGCTATTCGCGCGCCGGCGAGGTGAAGCTGCGTAGCGCCGATCCGTCGGTTCAGCCAAGCGTCGATTTCAACCTGATGTCGGATTATCGTGACCTGCAGCGCCTGATGAGTTCGTTCAAGCGCATGGCGGCGGTGTTCGCGATGCCGATCATGCAGACCGTGACGGCCGATCCTTTTCCGGCGAGCTTCAGCGAGAAGGTGCGCCAAGTCGGTGAGATCAACGCGAAGAACAAGTTTCTGACGGCGGTTTTGGCCAAGCTGCTCGACGGGCCCGATTGGATGCGCCGTCGGCTGATGTCGTCGCTGATCCTGGAAGGCGATCCGCTCTCGGTCCTGCTGCGCGATGACGCCGCGCTCGAGGCCTACATCCGCCGCTCGGCGATCGGCGTCTGGCACGCCTCCTGTTCGTGCCGGATGGGCGGGGATGACGACCCGCAGGCCGTCACGGACCACACCGGCCGCGTGCGTGGCGTCGAGGGACTTCGCGTCGTCGACGCCTCGATCTTCCCCGCGATTCCCTGCTCGAACACCAACCTCCCGACCATCATGGTCGCGGAAAAGATCGCCGACGACATTCTCGCCGAGAGCGCCGCTGCGCTCAGCCCGCGCGTGGCGTCGGCCTAGCTCACCCGTCAGGTCGCGATCACACATCGCGCCGCAGAACTGGAAAACGCCATGTCCATCGCATCCGCACCGACACGCGCCAGCTTGCCATCCTCACCGATGGCGTTCTCCAGCCTGATTGGCGGCAAGCTCGTGCCCGCGGGCGATCGCGAAAAGATCGAGCGTCGCAACCCCGCGCATGGCGTGGTGGTCAGCCGTTATCCCAAGGCGACGGCCCAGGACGTGGCTGCGGCGGTCGAAGCGGCCCGCGCGGCGGCCGATAGCCGGATCTGGAGCGGCATGCCCGGGGCCGAGCGCGCCAGGATCATCGGGCGCGTCGCCCAGTTGATCGACGCCAACCGCGCCGAGCTGCGGCTGATCGAGAGCCTCGAAGTCGGCAAGCCGATCGGCCTGATCGATCGCGAGATCGGTGGTTCGATCGCGCTGTGGGAGTATGCGGCGACGCTGGCGCGCCACACCTATGGCGACACCTACGACCAGCTCGGCTCCCAGACGATGGCGCTGGTCTTCCGCCAGCCGGTTGGCGTGGTCAGCATGATCACGCCGTGGAATTATCCGCTGCTGATCGTCAGCCAGAAGCTGCCGTTTGCGCTGGCGGTCGGCTGCTGCGCCGTGGTGAAGCCCAGCGAGCTGACATCGGGCACGGCGCTGCGGCTTGGCGAACTCCTGATCGAGGCGGGCGTGCCGCCAGGCGTCGTCAATATCGTCGCAGGCTACGGCCATGAGGCGGGACGCGGCATCACGGAGCATCCCGCCGTCGACATGGTGTCCTTCACGGGCTCCACCAGGGTCGGTCGCGAAATCGGTCGGCTCGCCGGCGACGCGCTCAAGAAGGTTTCGCTCGAACTCGGCGGCAAATCGGCCCACATCGTTTGCGCGGACGCCGATCTCGACGCCGCGGCCGAGAAGGTTCTGCTCGGGTTCACACGCAACGCCGGCCAGGCCTGCGTCAGCGGTTCGCGCCTGCTGGTGGAGCGCAGCGTCTCCAAAGCCTTCACCGAAGCCGTGATCGCGCACGCCAAGGCGCTCAAGGTCGGCGATCCCCTCAATCCGGATACACAGATGGGGCCTCTCGTCAGCGAGGCTCAAAGCGAGCGGGTGAAGGGCTATATCGCCGCCGGGGGCAGCGCCGGCGCGAAGAGCTGGTCGCGCCAGGCCGGTGCGGAGAAGGAACTTCCCGGCCATTTCGTGCAACCGACGGTGTTCACCGACGTGGCCCCGTCCATGTCGATCGCGCAGGAGGAGATCTTCGGGCCGGTCCTGTCCGTCATCCCATTCGACACCGTGGCCGAGGCCGTGAACATTGCCAACAACACGATCTACGGCCTGGCTGCTGGCGTCTGGACGCGCGACCTCGACAAGGCGTTCCTGTTCGGCCGCAGCCTTAAGGCCGGGACGGTCGAGGTGAACACCTTTCTGGCCGGAGCCCCCGAGCTGCCCTTGACCGGCCATGGCCAAAGCGGCGTCGGCCATGAGAAGGGCCGCTACGCGGTGGAGGAATTCACCGAGCTGAAGACCATCCAGCTTCAGTTCAACTCTGCTCCTCTGTAGGCGAACGCGATGGCGCGGACGATCCTGCTCGAGCCGGTTGGAGGCATCGCGGGCGACATGTTCGTCGCCGCCCTGCTCGACGCCTTCCCGTATCTGAAAGCCCGCGTTCTCGGCGACGCCAACGCCGTCCTGCCCGACGGCGTCGGCGAGGCATGGCTCGAGCCGGGGCACAGCAACGGCGTCAGGGCGCTGCGCCTAAAGCTCGGAAGCCCGCAGGAGCCCGCGCCTTATTCGCACGCCCATCCACACCACCACCACGAGGAGCTACGCGCGCACAACCATCGGCCTCACGAAGACCGCACTCATTATCATGTCCATGGCGTCCACGGTGAGGCCGATCAGAGCCCCAAGCACCGCCATGACGTCCAGGCTCCGCTGTCCCGCTATCGCGATCTCGTCACCCGGATCGAAGCGGCTCAGCTCGCTGCGGGAACCGCCAGCCGCGCTGTCGCGATCCTGACGATCCTCGCCAAGGCCGAGGCGCACATTCATGGCGTCGCCCTGGACGACGTGCATTTCCATGAGATAGCGGACTGGGATTCGCTGCTCGACGTCGTGGCTGCCGGCAGCATCGCGGCGGCGCTTGCCGACTGCGTCTGGCGTGTCGCCGACCTCCCGCGCGGGGCTGGGTTGGTGAAGACGCAGCACGGGCTCCTGCCTGCGCCCGCGCCCGCCACCGCAGAAATCCTGCAGGGTTTCACCTGGCGCGATGACGGCGTCGGCGGCGAGCGCGTCACCCCGACGGGCGCGGCAATCCTGCGCCACCTGGTCGAACGTCCCGGTGAGGCAGGGCCGATCGCCGGGCGGCTCCTGGCGACCGGCTACGGCGCGGGCGTCCGCAGGCTCGAGGCCATGCCCAACATAATGCGCGCCAGCGTCTATGAGCCCGCTGCGACGACGAGTCTCTCGGAAACCGTCGTCGTCACCGCGTTCGACGTCGACGACATGACGGGGGAGGAGATCGCCGTGGCGTGTGACCGGCTGCGCGCGCATCCGGGCGTTCTCGACGTCTCACTGACGCTTCGGATCGGCAAGAAGGGCCGCGCCTTGCACGGGTTTCGCATCCTGTCGGACGCAGCCGCAACCGACGCGGTGCATGCCGAATGCTTCCGGGAAACCGCCACCATCGGCCTTCGCTGGAGAACCGAGCAAAGACGCGTGCTGCCGCGGACGTTCGACACCAGCTCCGGCGAGCCCGCCTTGCGGCGCAAGATCGTGCGACGGCCCGGCGATGTCGTGAATGCCAAGGTCGAAAGCGACGATCTGGCGGGCGCCCCGACCCTGGCGAAGCGCCGGGCGCTGAAGCAGGCGGCGGAGGCCAGCGCGGATCTTAAAGCGGACCAGTAACGCCCGGGGCGCCTCAGGCGCGCGCCGGCCCAGTCGACCGCGGCGGAGCCGTCGTGCCGCGGATCACTAGTTCCGCCTCGATGCGCGCCGGAAGCTCGGTTTCGCCATGGTCGAGCCGGTCGAGAATATAGCGCGCGATCGTATGGCCGATATGACGCGCCGGAACCCGTATGGTCGTCAGCGGGGGATCGATCTGAGCGGCCAGTTCGACATCGTCGAAGCCAACGATGCTGACGTCGTGCGGCACCGACAGCCCGGCCGCTCGCGCCTCGATCAGGGCGCCCGCCGCAAGATAGTCGTTGGCGCACACCACGGCCGTCGGTGGATTGTCCGTCGCCAGCAGCGTCTGCATGCCTTCACGCCCCGAGCCGATCAGGAAATGCGAGACCTCGACGAAATGCTGGGGCCGCACCGCAAGGCCTTCCTTGGCGAGGGTGGCGTTGACGCCTTCGATGCGCTGGCGGATGCGATCGTTATGCTTGAAGCCACGGGTGATGATGCCGAACCGTGTATGGCCGAGGTCGAGCAGGTGCTGCGCGAGTTTCGACATCTCGAGGAAGTTGTCGAAGCCGATGCAGTTCTTGGTGCCGTAGCGTCCGCTGGTATAGGCGATCACATAGAAGATGTTTCGCCGTTCCAGCAAAGCCATCAGCTCGGGCGGCTGGTCCTCGCCCATCAGGATGAGGCACTCCACGCCGCGCTCGATCATGTTGAAGGCTTGCTTCAGCGTGGTCTGGACGATCGGGTCCGGCCAGCCCATCAGCAACGTGTAGTCAGCCAGCGCGAGCTCGTGCTGCAACGCTTCGATCATCGACGCGATGGTCTGGTGACCGAACGTCGGGATCAGGACGCCGATCGTGCGGGTTCGCAGCGACGCAAGGGCCTTGGCGGCGCCATGCGGGATCCAGTTCAGCGCCAGGATGGCGGCTTCGACCTTCTCGCGCGCAACGGGTGAAACGAGCCGCGGCGTGTTGATGGCGCGCGAGGCTGTTGCGGTGGAGACCCCCGCCTGCCGTGCGACATCGGCCAGCTTGATGGCGCCCTGAAACGGCTTGCGAACCCTGCGCTGCTTGAGCGCGGGCCTTTCCGAAGCGGCAGCAACGGTTTCAGTGGGTTTTTTCGCCATGGACTCTTCGCCGGATCAACGCTGACGAAACATGTTACAAGAAAACCGCAAAAAATCCTGCTGTCGCTAAGTAGGCGTCCACCCCCTGTAAAGCGGGTGCCCCGGTCCGATCGGCAGGTCGACGACGCTGCGCGATTCGTTGGCGTGGAACAGAGCTGTGACCAGTTCCAACGTGCGGCGCGCATCATCCAGCGTCACCGGGAAGGGAAGGCGCTTGCCAATGGCGTCGTGAAAGAGCTCGAACTGCCGGGCAAATGTGACATGTTCGACGGCAGGAACCTCGGCCGCCTTGGCGTTGAGCGCTTCGGCGAGTTCCGGGCGCTGAGGGATGATCAGCCAGGGCTCGTCGCCAGGCCGGATCGCATCGCCATCATACCCCATGCGCTCGAAGGTCACGTTCTCGAAGCATAGCCTGATCCGGGTGACGGGCCGCGCCGAGCCCAAGGTCGCGGTCAACGAGGCCAACGAACCATTCTGCATGACAAGTGAAGCGACGGCGCAGTCCTCGACCTCGATCGGATTGACGCGCGTCGCCTTGAAAGCCGCGACGCTCGCGATCGGCCCCATGAGCCACATGAACAGGTCGTGGATGTGGATCGACTGGGTCAGCAGCACGCCGCCTAGTTCGGTCGCGAACTTCCCGCGCCACGGCACCTTGTAGTAGTCTGCTCCGCGCTTCCAGGCCGTCTCGACTGAGGAGACGAAGGGGCGCCCTGTCAGTCCGGAGTCGATCACGTGCTTGATGCGCGCGATGCCGTTGCCGAACCTGTACTGGAAGATCGGCATCACGCGCGCGCTCGCCTTCGCCTGCGCGGCGATCACCTCGTCCATCAACTGCAGCGAACTCGTGAACGGCTTTTCGCAGATCACATGCTTGCCCGCCTGCAGGGCCGCCATCACCATCTCGAAATGCAGCGACGGCGGCGTGCAGATCGAGACGGCGTCGATCGCGGGTGATTTCAGAAGCTCCGCGTAGTCGGTGTAGCGCTGCGGAACGCCGTGCTCGGCGGCGAAGGCGTCGACGCGCGCCGGATCCACGTCACAGCAGGCGACGACGTCGAACAACTCCGGAAGCAGGCCGAAGCCCTGCGAAACGTGCGAACCGGCCACCCACCCGCAACCGACGATCGCGACCCTGAGCTGCGCCATGAGAGTCTCCTAATGCTTCTTGCCGGCTTTCGAGCCAGTTCAGGGCGTTTCGTCGGCCGCGTAGGCGCGCGTCAGCAGCGCGCCGGCTTCGTTGAAGCGCAGCGGGAAGGGCTCGCCGATGTCGCTGGCCTGGCCGCTCGCCTCGAGATCCGCCAGCAACGCTTCGGAGATCAGGATGTCATCGAGATGCAGGGTCGAGCGGATCAGGCAGAGCCGCGTCGTGAGGTCCGTCGCCGACCAGGAGGTTGAGACCGTCGCCCGTAGGACGTCGAGATCATGCGGAAGCACGATCGGCATTCGTGACTTCTCGACCAGCGTCGACGTCAGCGAATTCATGTAGATCATCTGGAGGTCGATCTGTTCGACGACCCCCACGGTGGTGAAGTCCGCGAGGCCGACGCCCAGGCCATTCCCGCCCGTCGCCTTGCTAAGGCCAAGCACCGCGATCCGGGACACGAACGGCGGCGGATTGGGGATGGAGCGCAGATCCGCCCGGCCCATCACGGCGTGGTCCATCCCGGCGCCGCTGATGTTCTTGCCGATCTGCTCGACCACGAGCGCGTCGATGGGGTCGAAGGGAAGCCGCGCCGTAAACGATTTGGCCTCGACCAGCAGTCTTTGGTCCGACGTGAAAAAGTCCTCGGGCTCGACCCCCTCGATGCGAACCATCTCCTTGGCGGCGTTTTCCACGAGGGCAATGCCGTAGGCGACGGGCGATTTCTGCAAGGCGAGGCGCGCCAGCGCCGGGAGCGTATCGCTCAGGCCCGGTGGTCCGATGCGATGGACCTGCTGGGCGCCTTCGGCCTTGCCCAGCCCGACCGCGACCATCTTGCAGAGTCCGCTTTCAACCGGCCGGTCGAAGGTGGTGTGGGACTTAACCCGGTTGATGACCAGCACGGCGTCGGCGCCGGCCGCATGGCGGTCGAACTTGCAGCGCGCGCCGTCAGCGGTCTCGCCGTAGTCGACCACATCCATCGTCGCCCGGATGGGGACGCGGAGGTACTCCTCAGTCATGCCCAGGCTGGCGAGAACCTTCACCTGTCCTTCGGCCGTGCCGCCGCCATGGCTTCCCATGGAGGGCACCACAAAGGGCTGCAGACCCATGGCCTTGAGCTCGGCGATCGCCTCCCTAGCGATCAGCGCGATATGCGAGATCCCGCGGCTGCCCAGCCCGACCGCGACGCTGGCGCCAGGCGCGAGGGCGCCGAGACGCCGACTGGCCCGCACCGCCCGCCGGACGGTGGCTTCGATATCGGTGATGGGGACACCACGCGGGTGCTTCAGCTTGACGCGGCGAACGTGCGGGATCTCGACCTTCGCCAAAAATGGGAAGTCGATGGCGGGGAACGTGACGCTTGGCATGGGGTACTCCTCGCCGTCGCGGGCGCCTAGAAGATCGGGCCTGACGGCGCCGATTTGCGCAGGAAGGCGAAGTCACATCCGTGTTCGGCCTGCATGACCTGCTCCGAATACAGCTTGTAGTAGCCGCGCTCGGAGCCCTCCATCACGGGAGCGGTCCACTGCGCCTTTCGCCGGGCGAGTTCCGCCTCATCGACCAGCAGTTCGAGCTCGCCCTTCGCCACGTCGAGGCAGATGCGGTCGCCATCGCGGATCAGCCCGATCGGGCCGCCGATAGCGGCTTCTGGACTGGCGTGCAGCACGATGGTGCCGAAGGCGGTGCCGCTCATGCGGGCGTCGGAGATCCGCACCATGTCCTTGACGCCCTGGGCGGCGAGCTTCTTGGGGATCGGCAGATAGCCGGCCTCCGGCATGCCTGGCGCCCCCTTGGGGCCGGCGTTCTGCAGGACCAGGATGTCATCGGCGGTGACGTCGAGATCGGGGCTGTCGACCCGTTCGGCGAGGTCCTTGAGCGACGTGAACACCACCGCCCGGCCGGTATGGGAGAGCAGCGCGGCGGTCGCGGCGGACTGCTTGATGATCGCGCCGTTGGGGGCGAGATTGCCCCGGAGCACGCGCAAGCCGCCGCCGGTGTGGATCGGGTTGTCGAGCGGGCGCACCACGGTCTGGGGCCACCCCGCCTCGGCGTTCGCGATGTTCTCGCCTAGGGTCTTGCCGGTAACGGTCAGGCAGTCGGCGTCGAGATGCTCGATGATCTCGCGCATGATCGTGGTCAACCCGCCGGCCTTGTGCAGGTCTTCCATGTAGTGCTGGCCGGAGGGCTTCAGGTCGACGAGCACCGGGGTCTCGGCGCCCATGCGATCGAAGGCTCCCATGTCGAGGTCGACGCCGATGCGGCCGGCAATCGCGGCGAGGTGGACGAGGCCGTTGGTCGAGCCGCCGGTCGCCTGCAGGATGCGCATTGCGTTCTTCAGCGAGCGCTCGGTGATGATTTGGCTCGGGCGAAGGTTTTCCCGAGCCATGGCCACGGCGCGTGCGCCCGACGCCTCGGCATGGCGCAGGCGATCGGCCGACACGGCCGGGATCGCCGCGCCGCCCGGCAGCATCATGCCCATCGCCTCGGACATCAGCGCCATCGTGCTGGCGGTCCCCATCACCATGCAAGTGCCTGGCCCCGGGGCGAGACGACCGCTTATCGCCTCGATCTCCGCCTCGTCGATCGCGCCGGCGCGATGCTGGCCCCAGAGCCGCCGGCAATCGGTGCAGGCGCCGAGGCGCTCGCCCTTGTGGTGTCCGGTGATCATCGGGCCGGTCACGGTGAGGATCGCAGGGACGTCGGCGCTGACCGCTCCCATGAGCAACGCGGGCACCGTCTTGTCGCACCCGCCGATCAGCACGACTGCGTCCATCGGCTGCGCACGGACCAGCTCCTCGGTATCCATCGCCATCAGGTTGCGCAGGAACATCGAGGTCGGATGCGTGAAGGATTCCGCGAGCGAGACGATCGGAAATTCGATCGGCAGGCCGCCCGCGAGCATGACGCCGCGCTTGATCGCCTCGATCATGTCGGGGACGTTCTTGTGGCAGGCGTTGTAGCCGGAGAACGTGTTGGTGATGCCGATGATGGTGCGGTCGAGGGCGTCGTCGGAATAGCCCATCGCCTTGATGAAGGCCTTGCGCAGGAACAGTGAGAAGCCGGCGTCGCCGTAGTTCGCCAATCCCTTGCGCATTCCGCTACGCTCGTCCGACATGCCGACGCCCTTTCCTGGATCGAAACTTCGATATAAGAGTTCGCCGGCGACAATGAAAGCGCTTTCGGAGCGCTTGGCGATGTAGGTGGCCCGGGTGACCGACGACATTAAGATGGACTGGGGGAGGTCCCTCCGCACAGGGGTGTCCGAAGCCGTTCTGTGCCCGGGCAAGTCGCTCGCGCAGATCGACGCGATCGTCGCCCTGGCGCTCGAGGCGGGCAGGGGTCTGCTTTTGACCCGCCTCGATGAAGACCGCTTCACCGCCCTGTCATGCTCCGCCCGATCCGATGTCGACTACGATCCTGTCTCGCGGACCGCCATTGTGGTGCGACCGGACGGAGGCGATCAACCCGCGGGGGACCCACCGACGGCCTCAGTCGTGATCGTCTCGGCCGGCGCTTCAGATTTGCCTGTCGCGCGGGAAGCCGCACGAACGCTGCAGTTCCATGGCCTCGAGCCGACCGGGATCCACGATGTCGGGGTCGCCGGGCTCTGGCGGTTGATGGAGCGCCTGCCGGAAATCGAACGCCACGACATCGTCATCGCCGTAGCCGGCATGGAAGGAGCGCTGTTCAGCGTTCTTGCAGGGTTGGTGCGGGCTCCCGTCATCGCGACGCCCACATCCGTCGGGTACGGCGTGGGCGCCGGCGGCAAGGTGGCGTTGGGCTCGGCGCTCTCAAGCTGCGCGGCCGGCCTCGTCGCCGTCAACATCGACAATGGCTTTGGCGCCGCCTGCGCGGCCCTGAAGATCGCGGGGCTGGCGCGGCGCGCGCGGTGAGGCCTGGAAGTTCGGTGTGGAGAGTTGGGGACATGACGATGAGTAGGCTCGCCGGTAAAACGGCGTTTGTCACTGGCGCGGCGCAAGGCATCGGCCGCGCCACGGCCCTGCGCCTCGCATCCGAAGGCGCGAGCGTCGTTGCGGTCGATCTCAACCGGACGAAACTCGACAGTCTGGCGAGTCCGCAGATTTCCGTCTGCGCTCTCGATGCCTGTGACGCCGCCGAACTCTCCGCCGCCATCAGCAGCCTGCCGCGCATCGACATCCTGGTGAATTGCGTCGGCTGGGTGCCGGTTGGATCAATCCTGGATGTCGACGCCGACGCGTGGCAGCGTGCGTTTCGCATCAATGTCGACACGGTGTTCAACGCGACCCGCGCCGCATTGCCGATGATGCTGGCGGCCGGAAAAGGCAGCATCGTGAACATCGCGTCCGTGGCCGGCCTACGCAGCGCTCAACAGCGGGCTGCCTATTCGGCCACCAAGGCGGCGGTCATCGGGCTGACACGCTCGGTCTCCGCCGATTTTGCGCCCCGGGGCATCCGTTGCAACGCGATCTGCCCGGCCATGATCGAGAGCCCATCGCTCGAAGAGCGCATCGCCGCCATGCCTGACCCGAATGCCGCACGCGAACTCTTCGTCTCGCGGCACCCGGTCGGTCGGCTGGGAACGGCCGAGGAGGTCGCCGCCGCTGCGGCTTATCTGGCCGCCGATGAGAGTGGATTTACGACCGGCGCGACGCTTCTGCTCGATGGCGGCGCCAACTGACGATAACGCTTACCCCAGCGCCGCCGATGGCCCTGTCTGTTCGGGCGGTCACACCGGATAGCGCGTTTACAATGCGAGATTTCGCCGCGCGCGGTGTTCGAACGGCGCTGGATCGCTTGACAAGAAAACGGTTACATTTAAGCATGTCAGGGTTTAAGAACCGGCGTCGGGCAGGGGCTTTCTTGACGGCGCGGCGCCCACCGGCGCGCTCCGCGTGATGCACAGAGAGCCGACCGCTCGCTCACAAGAACAAGTTCGAAGCTGGAGGAAGCTATGAAAACCGGGATGATGTCCGCGCTGGCGGCGGCGACGCTCTGCAGCTTGGTTGGTTCGGCACGCGCCGAGGATGTGGAAGTGCTGCATTATTGGACCTCGGGCGGCGAGTCCAAGGCGGTCAACGTCCTGAAACAGACGATCGAGAAGAACGGCTACACGTGGAAGGACTCGGCGGTCGCCGGCGGAGGCGGCTCCAACGCGATGACGGTTCTGAAGACCCGCGTCGTCTCGGGCACACCGCCACAGGTCGTGCAGATGCGCGGCCCCGCCGTGCAGGACTGGGCGTCGCAGGACGTTCTGGCGCCCATCGATTCCATCGCGGGGAAATGGAAAGATCTCCTGCCCCCGGCGATCGACAAGGTCCTCAAGAGCGAGGGCAAGTACTACGCGGTTCCGCACTGGATCCATCGCATCAACTCGATGTACATCAACAAGCCGATCATGGACAAGGTCGGCGGCAAGGTTCCCACCAACTGGGATGAGTTCTTCGAGCTTGCCGACAAGATGAAGGCGGCCGGCTATACCGCCATCGCGCACGGCGAAACGCCTTACGAGGACGGCGTGTTCTTCGAGGGTGTTGTCCTGTCCATGGGCGTTGATTTCTATCGCAAGACCATCCTGGAAGGCGACCAGGCCGAGATCACCTCCGACAAGATGGTGAAATCCTTCGACATCATGCGTCGCTTCCAGGGCTACTTCGACAGCGGCATCCAGGGCCGCCCCTGGAATCTCGCGGTCGCGATGCTGATCGAGAACAAGGCCGGCATGTTCTTCATGGGCGACTGGGCCAAGGGCGAGTTCTCGGCCGCCAACAAGGTGCCTGACCAGGACTATGTCTGCGCCCCGCGGCCCGGCACGACCGGCGCCTACACCTTCATCGCCGACAGCTTCGTGTTCTTCCGGCAGAACGGCAAGGAAGCGACGAAGGCTCAGCTCGCAATGGCCACCGACATCATGGACCCGGCTTATCAGAAGCAGGCGGCGCTCTTCAAAGGCGCCATCCCGGCCAACATCACGACGCCTCTCGACGGGTTCGACAGCTGCGCTCAGAAGTCGGCCGCTGATCTGAAGGACGCGATCTCCAAGAACACGCTGCTGCCTTCGATGAACCAGGGTGTCGATGAAGCAAGGCTCGGCGCGGTCCGCGAGGTCATCGTCAAGTTCATGAACTCGACTCAGGATTCAAAGAGCGCGACGGTCGCCTTGGCCAAGGCTCTCAAGCGCTGACATCTGGATCGCCAACGTCCGGCGGCGGAGCCGTTTGGGCTCCGCCGCCTTCTCATCACCAGGGATAATCAATCGCCTATGAGTTCGGTCGCATCCGATATTCGTCGAAGCGCCAGGAGAGAGCACCCTTCACGCCTGTCGCTTTGGGCTGATCGCTGGATCCCGGCGCTGGTGCTGTCGCCAAGCGTCCTGACGAGCCTGATCTTCGTCTACATTTTCATTCTGGTGACCGGCTACCTGTCGTTCACGTCGTCCCGCATCCTGCCGCGCTACCAGTTCGTCGGCCTCGATCGTTACCGCGAGCTCTTCTCGAACGAGGTGTGGTGGCAGTCGGTGGCCAACCTGGCCTACTTCGGCGTCCCCTTCGTGCTCGGGTGCCTTGGGGTCGGTCTCATCCTGGCGATCCTGCTCGACCAGCGCATCCGTCTCGAGGGCGCATTGCGCGCCGTCTATCTCTATCCACTGGCGCTGTCGCAGGTCGTCGCCGGAACCGCCTGGCAATGGCTGCTCAACCCGGGGCTCGGGCTGGAGAAGACGATCCAAAGCCTCGGCTGGACGACGTTCCACTTCACATGGATCGACGATGCCGACCGCGCGATCTTCTGCGTCGTCATCGCGGCCGCCTGGCAATGTACGGGGTTCGTCACGGCGCTTCTGCTGGCGGGCCTGCGCGGGGTCGACGAGGAGGTTCTCAAGGCGGCTCAGGTCGACGGCGCATCCCTGCCGCTGATCTACCGGCGCGTGATCCTGCCGATGATGCGCCCGGTCTTCTTCTCCGTGCTGCTCATCCTGACCCATCTCTCGATCAAGACTTTCGATCTGGTCGTCGCCATGACGGCTGGGGGACCCGGCACCTCGACGGTGCTGCCCTCGATCTTCGTCTACACCTACTCGTTCGAACGGGGCCTGATGGGCGTCGGCGCGGCAGCCTCGATGATGATGCTCACGATGGTCGTCGCCGTGCTCGTGCCCCTGATGTATCTCGAAAGCCGGTCGACCCGCGATGCATAGGCTCACGCCATCCCGTATCGCGATCTACGTGTTCCTCGTCGTGTTCGCGGCATTGTTCGTCCTGCCGACCTACATCGTCGTCATGACGTCGTTCAAAGGTCTGGACGAGCTGCGCCGTGGGCACATGATGGCGCTGCCCGAAGTCTGGACGTTCGCGGCCTGGATCAAGGCCTGGAGCGGAGCCTGCACGGGCGTGCAATGTGACGGGCTCCAGCCCTTCTTCTTCAATTCCGTCCGCATGGTCATTCCCGCGGTGCTTCTGTCGGCGCTGGTGGGGTCGATCAACGGCTACGTCCTGGCGCAATGGCGCTTTCGGGGCGCCGATGCGATCTTCACGATGCTGCTGCTGGGATTCTTCATCCCGTTCCAGGCGATCCTGCTGCCGGCGGCCCGGTTCCTCGGAACCTTCGGCATCGCGAACACGATCACCGGCCTGATCGTGATCCATGTCGGTTACGGCATCGCCTTCACCACTATGCTGTTCCGGAATTTCTACGTGAACGTCCCGCCCGAACTGGTTCGGGCGGCGCGGGTGGATGGAGCCGGCTTTTTCCTGATCTACCGCCGCATCTTCCTGCCGCTGTCGCTGCCGATCTTCATGGTCTGCATCATCTGGCAGTTCACCCAGATCTGGAACGACTTCCTGTTCGGGGTGGTGTTCTCGGGGCCCGATTCCCGACCCGTGACGGTGGCGCTGAATAACCTCGTCAACACCAGCGAGGGGGTGAAGGAATACAATGTGGACATGGCTGCGGCCTTGATCACGGCCCTGCCCACCCTGGTCGTCTACATTCTGGGTGGGCGTTACTTCGTACGCGGGCTGACGGCCGGCGCGGTCAAGGGCTGACCGCGCATGACCGCCCTGGCGTTTGTCAATCCAAAGGATCGATCATGACCGGCTTGAGCATCCGGAACGTCTACAAGAGCTTTCCGAATGGGCTCGAGGTGCTGAAGGGCATCGACATCGAGGTCGCCGAAGGCCAATTCCTGATCCTCGTCGGCAGCTCCGGCTGCGGCAAGTCCACGCTGCTCAACATGATCGCGGGACTGGAGACGATTTCGCGCGGCGAGATCCTGATCGGCGACCGGCGTGTCAACGATCTGCCGCCGAAGGACCGGGACATCGCGATGGTGTTCCAGTCCTATGCGCTCTACCCGACCATGACCGTGCGCGAAAACATGTCGTTCGGGCTCGAGGTCAGAAAGGTCCCCGTCGCCGACCGCAACGTCATCGTCGAACGGGTCGCCGAAACTTTGCAGATCGGGCACCTGCTCGATCGCAAGCCCAAGCAGCTGTCCGGCGGCCAGCGCCAGCGCGTCGCCATGGGGCGCGCGCTCGCCCGTGATCCGACGCTGTTCCTGTTCGATGAGCCGCTGTCGAACCTCGACGCCCAGCTCCGGCTCGAGGTCCGGGCCGAAATCAAGATGATGCACCGGCGGCTCGGCAAGACCATTTGCTACGTCACTCACGACCAGATCGAAGCCATGACGCTGGGCGATCTGATCGCCGTGATGAAGGATGGCGTCGTGCAGCAGCTCGGCTCGCCGCAGGAGGTGTATGACGAGCCGGCGAACATGTATGTCGCGGGCTTCATCGGGGCGCCGCCGATGAACTTCATCCCCGGCGTGATCGAGGCGGTCGGCGGCGGCTGCGGCATGGCGATCGACGCCGGCGCCGGAGTGACCATGCTGAAGCTGCCAAGCTTGTCGGCCGCCGGCAGCGATCTCGTGGGGCGCAAGGTCCTGTTGGGTCTTCGCCCCGAACGGATCAGCGACGAAGGCGGCGCGTATCAGGCTTCCGCGCACCCCGCTCAGGCCGCGATGGTCAAGGTCGACCTCATCGAGGCCACCGGGCCCGATACCATGATCTTCGCGGAGATCAACGGCAAGCGCGTGCTCGCGCGCGTACACCCGGCCTCCGACCCGAGACCCGGCGCAACCGTGAACCTGATGTTCGACACCGCCAAGGCGGTCTTGTTCGATCCGGATACCGGCATGCGGCTGGGCCGTCCGGCGTCCCGGATCGCGGCTGCGGCATGACCCCCGATGATCGCTGCAGGGTCCACGCCGATGCCTGATTTCGCAGCCGAACGCTACGATCGTATGCCCTATCAACGCTGCGGGCGCAGCGGCCTCAAGCTGCCCGCCCTGTCGCTTGGGCTCTGGCACAATTTCGGCGAGCAGGCGCCGTTCGAGCGAGCCCGCGCGATGTGCCGGACCGCGTTCGATCTCGGCATCACCCACTTCGACCTGGCGAACAACTACGGTCCGCCGGGCGGAAGCGCGGAGGTGACTTTCGGCGAGATCCTGGCGAAAGACTTCAGCGCTCACCGGGACGAACTCGTGGTCGCCACCAAGGCCGGCTACCGCATGTGGCCGGGGCCTTACGGAGAATGGGGCAGCCGGAAGTATCTGCTGTCGAGCCTCGACCAGAGCCTCAAGCGCATGAAGCTCGACTATGTCGATATCTTCTATTCGCACCGGTTCGACCCGGATACGCCGCTGGAAGAAACCATGGGGGCGCTCGACGCCGCGGTGCGCCAGGGCAAGGCGCTGTACGTCGGCATCTCGTCCTACGATTCCGAGCAGACCAGGGCGGCCGCCACGATCCTGCGGGACCTCGGCACGCCATGCGTCATCCACCAGCCGAGCTATTCGCTGCTGAACCGCTGGATCGAGGACGACGGCCTACTCGACACCCTCGACCAGGAGGGCATGGGCGCGATCGTTTTCTCGCCGTTGGCGCAGGGAATGCTCACGACGAAATACCTCGACGGCGTTCCGCCCGACAGCCGGGGCGGCGTCGGCGACTCGCCGCGGCTCAATCGCGCCTTGGGCCAGCAGGACAACCTGCCGCGGATCCGGGCGCTCGACGCCATCGCGCAGCGGCGCGGCCAGTCGCTCGCGCAGATGGCCCTGGCCTGGGCGCTGCGCGACGAGCGCGTCACCTCTGCGCTGATCGGCGCGAGCCGCCCCGAGCAGATCGTCAATTGCGCGGCGGCGCTCACGAAGCGTGACTTCGACGCCGCTGAACTCGCTGAGATTGACCTTCACGCCCTGGATGGCGGGTTCGACATGCGCCCGCCCGCCTCGCGCAAGCCAAAGGCGTCACCTTAGCAACAGTCGTACTGGCCAACCCCGGAATCAACCTTGGCGGGTAGGACGGCGTTTGTGCGTAGTCTTTTCTCACGTCACTGCGTTCCGGCTGGCCACTGCGGCCGACCTCAAAGCACAACGTCAAACCTGTTCCTCTCCGACGCGATGGGCCGCAAACGCGCTACGAACGGGCGCGGCAATCTGGCTCGTCGTCCAAGCGCGAGCTAGAGGTAAACTGGTCGGTGGGCGTCGCCTCGCGTATCAGTCTGGCCTGGCCCGCGGAGGCCTGTGCGGCCTCGAAGCCTTGCACCAAAGCTGCGAATGCGTTCAGCGTCGGCGTCGGTATGTTCCTTTGCCGGCCGCGCTCGATGATGCTCAAGTAGATGGCTCCGACTTCGCTGGGTCGCCTGGCTTCGAGATCGCGGCGCATGCTGGTCTTGTTTCGCGCCGCGCCGCTGGCCACGATGCCGTCGAAAATTGCGTAGCGTGATGCTTGGGGCAGATGAACGCCACAAGCTTCCGCCACGGCCGCGGCTTCGTCCATGGCGCTTTTGGCGACAGCCGAAAGTAACGGGAGGGTAGCGACCTCGCCGATAGTTAGGCCCGTCAGCCCGCTGGTCGCCGACATTGCGACGTTGAGCATCAACTTGCGCCATTTCTCGGCCATGACGTCTTCGCTTGCCGTTGTCGGGAGGCCATGATCGCTCATCAATTGCGCGAGCTGAGCCAGCCTGGGCGACATGCCCCCGGCAAGTTCTCCGACGATCGTCGGCAGGGTGCCGTAATTTCGGACCACGCCGGGCACTTCGAGGGTTGCGCCCATGGACGTCAGGCCTCCAATCACCACCTTCGGGCCGAGCACATCCACTAACGACTCTTCATTGCCCAACCCATTTTGCAGGCTGACAACAAGTGTGCCATCGCGAACTAGCGGCACGATGATCTCAGCCATACGCCGCGTCGCGGTTGCCTTGCACTGAACCAGAATGATGTCGGCCGGCGAGACGCTGGCCACGTCCGTGGTCGCATCAAGCGCGATAGTGCGATCGCCTCCCTCGCCGACGATGCGCAGGCCGTTACCCCGAACGGTTTCAACGTGATCGGCCCGTTTGGTGAACAGCGTAACCTGCAAGCCTGCCTCGCCGAGGAGGCCGCCGAAGAGGCTGCCCATGGCGCCGGCTCCGGCGATCACCACATGTGGTCTCTTCATCGCTCGCTTCCCGTTAGCGCTGCGGCATTTCAATCGGTTCCAAGTTTGACGGGCGGCGTAACAGACTGGCACCCTGAACGGGCCCGCCTACTGCCTCTGTACGATCAGGGACGATAATCGACCGGAGCTCATTCTGCGCTCGTGATCGAGAGGCGAGCCGAGCCAAAGGCCGCGTCCGCAGAGCTGGGCCGGCCAGAGGCCAGAGAGATTTCGCGTCCGTTCAATCATGATGCGAGCCGCGGCCGCAGATGGCCGAATTGGGCGGTTCACTTCATCATCGACGGCGACGGCGTTTGCTGGCGTCGCCGATTCTTCGAGGTGCCTAAACTAGAGAGTCTGTTCGTAGTATCAAACGCTTGCGGGTCGCAAAACTCGTCCGCGGTAACGAGCCAGGGGCCGCACGGCGGCGAAGCTCGGATAGCTCTTGCCCTTGGTCCACTGTCCCTCCCATTCTATTTGGTACTCGCGCTCCGAGACATCATTGAGGATGCAATATCCCGCCACGTAGTCGAGCGCACTCTCTTCACTTACGTGCCAGCAGGGGCGACCGATGACGAAGGCGAGCTCCACCTCCCAATCGAGCTTACGCGATCCCGGTGGCAGCAGCACGGGATCGTTCGCACCCCCGAGCGCAGACGTATGCTTGTTGAAGATGACCGGCTGACGAGGGATAGGCGCATTGGTCTCCTCGGCGTGATCGGTGTAGTTCAGACCTATGCAGACCACGTTTGGTACCTGGGCCACCGGAACGCCAAGCGGACCGGGCCTTTCACTTCCGGCAGAGTCGCGAGGTCGACCGCGCGAAGGAGTGCGAGCCTATCTGGAGCGAGGACTTCTCCTGTGATGTCATTTACGTGACCCGAGAGATCCCGCAGTCGTCCTTGGGGGTCGATGGCACCCGGCCGCTCGCGTCCGTTTTCGCCAAAGCGAACCAGCTTCAAGTCCCGTCCTCCTCGCCCCGCTGCTTACCTGTATCCGCTTACATTCTACCCACAATGGGAACTTGGTTGGCCGTGGGGGAGGGGAGCGAAGGAGACACGCAAGTCCGAGACTTTGCTCAAATCCCTCCGCGAAAGCTCCCACCCTGGCCCATGCCGACCTCCGTAACTGTGAACGTCGCGCGGATGCGGCGGAGCGCCGCCCCGATACCAGATCACCTGAGGCCGGCCGACGAACTTCGGCGCGACCCGCGCGGCATCCACGAGTGCTTGATAATTCCCGTCTCGTTGTTCAATGCGGACACAGTTGAGACGCCCAATTGCTTGCTCGCCGAGCTTGCGACCGGATCGCGCTGAAGCGCGCCGAAAGGCAACCGCTATTCGCTCGTAACGCAGCATTTGACGCTGCGGCTTAGCAACATGGGGGTGGTGCGCGTGACAACGGCGTCGCCCGTTACTGGATCGACGGCGTCGATGGGTGATTACTCTACCAGCGCGTTGGGCTGGCTCTGCCAACACTATGTCGCCTTTCTAATCAGGTGCGACACCTCGGTCATCGGCGAAGCGCTTCAAAAAGCATTTCAGCCCAGCAGCAGCCGGGGAAGCCAGGTGGTCAGCGAGGGAAAGATGGCGACGAACAGCATCGCTAGGCACAGGGCGAAGAAGAACGGAACGATGCCGCGCGACGCCGTGCCGAGCCCCACCTTGGCGATGCCCGCGCTGATGAACATCAACGTTCCGACCGGCGGTGTGACGCCCCCGATCAGGCAGCACATCACCACGATGGTGCCGAACTGCAGCGGGTCGTATCCGAGCGCCTGCCCGACGCCGTAGAGCGGAGCGGCGAACATGATCAGGATTGCGGTGCCGTCGATGAAGCAGCCGAGGATCAACAGCAGCACGACGACAAGGAAGAGCTGCCCTTCGGGGACCACCGTGATGGTGCTGAGCAGGTTGATGACCTCGGACTGGAAACGAGCGCGGGTCATCAGGTTGGCGAACACCGTGGAGGCGGCCAGGATTAGCATCACCATGGAAGTTGTGAGCGCCGCCGACATGAAGGCGTCCCTCAGCTTCGCCAGCGTGAACCCGCCATAGAAGAACTGGCCGATCACCAGCACGGCGACCGCCGCAACGACGCCGGCCTCGGTGGGGGTGAACACGCCGAACACGATGCCGCCGATGATGATCACCGGAATGGTCAAGGCCGGCCCGGACTCGCAAAACGCGTTGACGAACCCCGCCATGGTCCGCTTCTCGGCGTCCTCGTTCGTGCCGAAACTGCCGCGCCACGCCAGCAGCCAGGCGGTGATCATAAGCAGGATCCCGACGACGACGCCCGGAAGCGCGCCGGCGAGGAAAAGCTGGCCGGTCGAGACCCCGGTGAGGAACCCGTATATGATCATCGGGATGCTGGGCGGGATCAGCGCCCCGATGGTCGAAGCGCAGGCGCAGACGCCGACCGCATAGCTTGCCGGGTACCCCCGGGTGGTCATGCTGGGGATCAGGATGGCGCTCGTCGCCGCGCAATCGGCCACGGCGGAGCCCGAAACGCCGCCAAACAGCATCGATGTGAGGATGTCGACCTGGGCGAGGCCAGCGCGCATCCGGCCCACGAAGAAGTTGGCCAACAGCATGATGCGGTCGACGAGATCGCAGGCCGTCGCGAGCGTGCCCGTCAGCACGAAGAACGGAATCGCCATCAGGGGAAAGGAGTCCATGCCGCCGAACATGCGCGTGATCACGAGCGTGAACGGCAGGCGGCCGTCGAGCACCAATGGCAGGAAGGTCGAAACGCCGATCGCGAAGGCGATCGGTACGCCGGCGGCGAGCAGGATGGCGAAGGACGAGAACAGAACGCCGAGCATGGATGGCTCCTCAGTCGACCATCACGCGGTCGGCCATTTCGGGAACGGCGTCCTGACCCGAGGCGAAGAAGGTCCGCCAGACATGCCGCAGCGTTTCGAACAGCATGAGCGCGCCGCCGATCGGGATCGCGGCGTAGACGTAGCCCATGGGGAATTCGAGGGAGGTGGACTGCTGGTCCATGTTCGAGATCGTGACGACCGAACCAAACCAGATCAGCGTCACCTCGAACCAGATCATTAGCGCCGCGGCGAAGATGTTGAATGCCGTCTGCGCCGAAGCGGGAAGCCGGGCCGTCAGGAGGTCCACCCGGAAGTGAACGCCGTAGCGGATGGTCAGACCCGAGGCGAGGAAGATCATCCAGATACACGCGTAGCGGGTGATCTCCTCGGCCCAGAACAAGCCGCCCCATCCCGGCACTCCGCGCAGGAGCGTCGAGACGAAGCTGACCGCAACCATGACGACAAGACAGAAGATCACCAGCGCTTCGGTGATGCGGACATAGGCTCGTTCCATGGTGCGGTCCCGTCAGCTGCGGTCAGAAGTTCGACAGCTTGAGCATCTTCTCGTAGACTGCCTGGACCTTCGGGCCCTTGGCGGCGAAGTAATCCTTGTTCATGGCGATCAAGGGCGTGCGGTATTCGGCCAGATCAGCCGGTTCCGTGATCGTGACGCCGGCGGCTCGCATGGTCGCCAGAGCCTTCTCGTCCGCCGCCTTGTGCAGCGTGATCTGGTAAGCGCCGGCTTCCTTGGCGGCGTCGAGGATGATCTGCTGGTATTCGGGCTTGAGAGCGTCGAACCATTTCTTGTTCACGACGATCGGCTGCGGGTAGAAGTTGTGCTTCGTGACGAGGAGGTTCTTGGCCTTCTCGTGAAAGTTGCTGGTGACGATCGTCTCGTTGGTGGCCTCCATGGTGGAGATCACGCCGGACTCGAGCGAGGTGTAGACCTCCGCGAGCGCGATCGCGGTGGGGACCGCGCCCCAGGCCTTGGCGAGAGCGACGAACAAAGGCGTCTGCGGGACGCGCATCTTCTGGCCCTTGAAGTCGGCCAAAGTTTTCAGCGGCTTCGTGGACAGCGTGTTTCGCGGGCCCTGGTACATCATGCCGACCAGCGTGAAGCCCTTGGGCTGCATGAAGCCGTTCAGGTCGTCGAAAATGGCTGCGCTGATCCGCTGGAGGTCTTCCACGCTCTTGTATGTATAGAACGCCTCCATCACCTCGAGCTCGGGCACATAAGCGCCGGTGCCGGGCAGGCCGCTCAACACCATCTCGAGCGACCCCAGCCGGGTCATTTCGGCCATTTCGCGCTCGGAGCCGAGTTCGCTGTTGTTGAACACCTGAACGGCTATTGTGCCGCCAGATTTAGACTCAATAAGCTCTTTGAGCTTGGCGGTTGCGACTGGGATGGTGTGCGTGGCCGGGTACACGTTCCCGACCCGAATAGTCACGTCTTGCGCGCGAGCTCCGCCTGCTATCGTGAGCGCCGCGATCGCGCCAAGCGTCATCCCTTTCAGCCAATTCATCATGTGTCCTCCCCAGGACCGGTCTTGCCGGAAACGACCCGCGGCTGTTTATCGCGAAATCGCTTACATCGTCGGATGAAGCTTAAGGTAAGTCAAGGATACTGGTAGGCGATCCAGCCACTCCGGGCATGTTGTGTGTCTGGCAACAGCTTGGCGCAGGAGGAGGCGGCCCGATAGGCGGGTTTGTCATATCCGACACGGCGGGCTGCCGGCTGATCTACTGCTACGCCGACTTCAAGGGCCGCAGCTCCGTCAGGGTCAGAAGGACGCAGCGAAAGCCACCACGCTGGTCGGCCATAACTACCGCGCCTTCAACTGATCCCGGCCTCGCGCCCATCCCCTCCAGGCCGCCTTCGGGCGGCTTTTCGCGTTTCAGGAGCCTTCCATGCACAGCGAAACCAGGTCGCGATCGAGCGCGCGGCGGCCCACTTCGCCGGGGTGCGGTCACGCCGAAGACGTTTTCCTCCGTGGCCGCAACCGGGTCGAGTGCCTCAACGCCTTGTCCAGCGTCAAATCCGACACCGCTCGCCGAAGCACGGGCGTTCTTGGCCTCGAGCTCCTTCAGGCGCTTCATCTGGTCACCCTTCAGCCCGCCATGCTCGGTATGCCAACGATAGAAGGTCCCCTCCGTTACGCCACGCCGGCTGCCGATCGCAAGCTGGAAGTCGCGTGTCTGGTGGACCCACCAGAAACCCACTTGAATCAGCGTGAACAGGTGTCAACGCGTCTCGCGCTGATTGAGGAACGGCAATGGGTTTGGACGACATTCGCCGATAGAGCGTGCCGTTTACACCGAGGATAGAAGGGGTCGCGGTGAAGCGACTGACTAGGCTTCAGCTTTCTTTCTGCTATTCTTTGCGACAGATTTCGAGGGTAGCTTCACCCGATTGTTACCGAGTCCCATGCTCTTGGCGAGCGCTGAACGAGCCGCAGCGTAGTTCGGCGCCACCATGGGGTAGTCCGACGGCAAACCCCATTTCTCGCGGTACTCGGCCGCCGTCAGCCCATAGCGGGTCATCAGGTGCCGCTTCAGCGATTTGAACGACTTACCGTCCTCAAGGCAGATGATCGCGTCTGGTGTGATCGACTTCTTGATCGATACCGCCGGCTTCAGCTCCGGCGGTGGTTCAGTCACAGCCGTGTTGGTCGCCGTTAGCGCACTATGGACAGCTGTGATGATGTTCGGGATGTCTCCGAGCGGAACCGAATTATTGGACAGGTAGGCCGAAACGATATCAGCCACGAGTTCAATGGGGTTGGACTCACTGTCGCTCATCGGGGATCTCCATCGTAGTCTTGTATCTATAATGCGGGGGAGGGGCTTCCATCGAGAAGAAAGCTAGCATCTTTCCGTGGCCGCGATCACCGGAATCCGATCACTACAATGCGTTACGAAAGTACTATTAGGAGTAGCAATAACGTAACGGCCGGCGACGGCCAAGAGATCTCAACGGGAATGCGATTCCATCACTGTCGTGTTCGGAATAGTTAGTGAGCCGAAAAAACAAGTGCATCTACGTCGACCCGGACACGGGCGAGGAGGTGACGAGCGACGACCAGGTCAAGGGGTATGCCGTCGCCTCGACGCGATCTAGATCGAGAGCTCTCAAACGGTCGATATCGTGAGTTTGTGCCGCGCACCGAGATCGACCCCCGCTACATGGATGCGCCGTACGACATTGCCCCAGACGATCGGGTCGCGCAGGAGGCGTTCGCCGTCATTCGGGAGGCCATGCGCGACGGCGGCATGGTGGCGCTTGCGAGAGTCGTGATCGCCCGACGCGAGCTGATCATCATGATTCAGCCATGGGAGAAGGGCTTGCTCGGGACCGTGCTGCGCTACGGTTACGAGGTCCGGGACGCCGCGGCTTATTTCGAGGACATCCCGGGCATGCCAATCCCGGCCGACATGAAGGACCTGGCGCACGTCATCGTGGAGCGGAAGGCCGGCCATTGGGATCCGGCCGAGTTCGAGGACCGGTACGAGACGGCCGTCGTGGAGATGCTGAAATCCAAGCAGGCCGGCGCTGCCGTGGTCGATGCGCCGACGGCGCCACGGCCCAGCAACGTCGTCAACTTGATGGACGCGCTCCGCCGCAGCATCGAGACGGAGAAGGCCGGGTTGGCGGCCGCCGAACCCAAGCCGCTGGCCGCATCGAAGAAGCCAAAAGCTGCGAAGAAAGCCGAAGCTGCCGCGGCGCCCGAGCCAAAGAAGGCCAAGGGCGGTGCGCGAAAGCCGGGCTGAGCCGGGATAAGCCGTATGCCGCTCAGAGCTGCATGTGCGGATATAGAGTGCTGATTTTGTAAGCCACTTCCGTCCGGTTCCGAGCCTTCAGCTTCCTCATGATATTGCGCACGTGCACTTTGACTGTGCTCTCACACATGTTGAGCTCGTAGGCGATGATCTTGTTCGCCTTGCCCTGTCGAAGGGCTTTGGCAACGGCCGCCTGACGAGTGGTAAATGGCGCTTCTTGAGCCTCCGCTGGTACGGGAGCCTGTGCCGCGGGGCGTTGCTGGACGAGGCTTGAAGCCGGCACGAACACGCCGCCTGCCTTGACCAGGCCGAGGGCCCCGAACGCGACCTCGAGGCTGACGCTGGTCGGAATGTAGCCGCGTGCCCCCATTTCGAGCGCTCCGAGGATAGACTCGAAATCTTCGGCGTCTGACACCACCACCAACTGGGGCGGGTTGTCCGACTTAGCCAGCGCTGCAATGTCCCGCTGCATCTCTTCGTCGACAGTCTTTCGAGCGCTCCGGAACGCCATCACGAGCGGCTGCTCGCCGGTTTGAATTTCGGCCTCTTGCCAAGCATGCAGCGAGTTGAAGGTATGGACCTCCAGCGTCGAGTCCATAGCTTGCAGGCAGCGCGCCAGACAGTCGCGGAGCAGGACACGATCATCGATGATCACAAGGTGGGTTGCAGCCGCGGCCGCCGTGCTCTGGCCCGAACTCATTCCCATCTCCTCGATAAGCATATGTCGCATCGGCTGACTCCGTGTTTCTCGAACGGTCTTGGTATCTGGGGCGGTTCGAAAGAGCCCACCGATGAAGGACCTCGACAGTCCGTCGCACATCCGGCGCCAACCGAATTGGACCGGGTTGGCACAAGTGCGAGCCGCATTGGATCGTTGGAAAACAAGGTTGGCGCAGCACCGTATGTACCGATCTGACGGTAAGCTCGGCTTTACCGAGACGGTCCAGGCAAGCGGCTCCGAGCTCATCACTTCGTCGCGCAGGGCACCGCCGCTATTGCGAAAGGCTACTGCTAATGCAGCTTGGGCTTAGAAAGGCTATCCAGCGCCGGCCGCAGCCTCGCGATCTTTTGCCCTGGGGTTAGGTTGGCCCAGCCTGACTGATCGACCTCGCCGCCAAAACGCCGAACCTGTTCTGAGATCAGGTCGAGCATTTCAGCTGCCGGAAGGTCGGCTTCCTGAGCTTCCTTAAGGACCTCGTAGGGGCAGCGCATTCTCGGCCCTCTCTGACAAGATCCGAGCAGACAACAATCAAGGACCGGAGGCAAGCCGGACGGTCGCGAGTTTCACGCCCACCGCAGCGGAATGCGAAACGGGACCGACCTGCGTCTATGCCTCTGATGGCCTGGTCACTTGGAACGAAAGGCAACCACCAGTCCTTATCAGAGTACGAGCCGGTTCGCTTCCGGGTGCCACAGCCGGGTTTCGCATGCCACCTCTCGCAAATGCCCGCATCCTTGTCGTTGAAGACGAATTTCTGATCGCTCTACATGTTCAAAGTGAGCTGGAGGACGCTGGAGCAACCGTGATCGGCCCTGTTGCCTCAATCGCGGATGGGCTGCGCCTGGTCGAAGAGGGAAATATCGACGTGGCTGTTTTAAATGTCACGATCGCTGACGGATTGTCGTTCCCGATTGCGGCCGCTCTCGATGCGAAGATGAAGCCCTTTATCTTCGTGACGTCGAGCAGTCGGCAGTTTCTGGGCAGCGCGTATGTTTCAGCGCTGGTGATAGACAAGCCCATCGACTTCGCGCGGCTCATCCCTGCTTTGGTTGCGAGATTGACTCCCTAACGCCCGCGGGCTCTGGAAACATGTACCAGGGATATCGTGTCTTACCCGAGCACCAATGGCGATCGATGGTTGAACGGAGCCGTCACATTTGATCACCAATAAGATAACTGGGTCTCTGGCGGGCAAAGCCCCGCAGCGAGGCGTGCTGCGGAGCTATGGTCAGACCTTAGCTATAGCTGGCCTAGGTCAGTTTTTAAGATCATCCGGCACCTTGCCGCCGTTGGCCGCGAGCTTCTGCATAACCTGCTTATGCAGCCAGACGTTCAATGTTGCGCTGTCGCCAGTATCTCCGGTGTAGTGGAGTTCCTGCGCGAGTTCCTTGCGGGCTGCAAGGCTGCTGTCCAGCCCGAGCGCTTTCATCAGGTCGACAATGGAGCGGCGCCAATCAAGCGTCTGGCCCGATTTGGCGACGTGGTCATCCAAGATAGCCGTCACGTCGACCTGAGGGCTGGTGCGGGCAGCCGTGGCAGCCGGGGCTGTTCCATCTGACGACTGGGATGAAGTTTGCTGAGCGGGTGGCGGGGTGTTCGGAGTTTGATCGCCTGCCGGTGCTGCAGCAGTCTGAGCGTGGGCTGCTCCTCCGAAGATTTTGCCCATAATTGATCCGAAGATGCTCATCCCGTCCTCCTGATGGTGTCGCGCTCAACAGCGTGAAGACATCGACCGTTCCCACCAAAGGCCAAGCGCCGCGCTCCAGGCAAGATCCCTTCTGACTAGGACGCACCCGCTCGGAGCAGCTTGTCCAGGCTTTCCGCGAGTTCCGAGTTCCTGAAGGG
This sequence comes from Alsobacter sp. P4_H11, assembly GCF_056400925.1. Taxonomy (NCBI): domain Bacteria; kingdom Pseudomonadati; phylum Pseudomonadota; class Alphaproteobacteria; order Hyphomicrobiales; family Alsobacteraceae; genus Alsobacter; species Alsobacter sp. P4_H11. Next base: position 30,112 of record NZ_JBFUKI010000011.1, on the reverse strand, counting down.
CTTCGTAAGACGCGGAAGATTAGGGGCAATGCCATCTGCGTCAGCGTAGCCCGAGACAACAAGAATGGGCAGATCTGGTTGAAGCGTGCGCAGCTCGACTGCAAGCTCCGCTCCGCTCATCCCGGGCATGAGATGATCGGTAACCAGCAAGTCCGGGGCGGCGCCGCCCCGGACGAGCTTGAGAGCTTCTTCCGCGGAACTCGCCTCGATCACGTCAAAGCCGAGATCGATCAGCATGTCGGCCGTGCTCATGCGAACAAGGTCTTCGTCATCCACGAGGATCGCGACCCCGCGAGCGCCGGAGGCGATCAGGAGTTCTTTGGCATCATTCTCACCAATAGGGAGGCCGGAGCTAATCGGGAGCCAAAGGCTGACCGTGGTGCCTTGGTTGAGTTCGCTCTCGATGGCGAGCCCGCCCCCGAGTTGGGCAACGAGTCCATGAACCATGGACAAACCCAACCCTGTCCCCTTCCCAATTCCTTTGGTGGAGAAGAAGGGCTCGACGGCGCGAGCGCGGGTGCTCTCGTCCATACCTGACCCCGTATCCGTGACAGAAAGACGAAGATACTGGCCTGGTTTCAGCCTCGAGCGGTGCCCTCGACCGACGTGCTCAGCCACCGCGGCAATGGTCAGCGTCCCGCCATCCGGCATAGCGTCGCGAGCATTCACCCCCAGGTTGAGGATCGCCATCTCCAGCTGGTTCGGATCGGCTTTTGCAGGGGGTACGTCGGCAGCGAGTTCGACGTTCACCTGGATCTTGGGACCAACAGTGCTGCCGATTAGTCCGGCCATGCCGTTGACCAGCGTTCCGACATCGACGGCGACTGCCTGCAGTGGCTGACGCCGCGCAAATGCCAGAAGCCTTTGGACGAGCACTTTGGCACGGTCTGCGGATTGGAGAGCTCCATCGATCATGCGGCGCTCACGCTCGTTGCCAAGGCCTCGGCGCATAAGCATGTCGAGCGAGCCGATGATGGGCGTGAGCAGGTTGTTGAAGTCGTGGGCGACGCCGCCGGTCAAGCTGCCCATCGCTTCCATCTTTTGGCTTTGACGAAGAGCATCCTGGGCCTGTTCAAGCTCCCTCTCACGGGCCTTGTAACGAGACAGGTCCCGCCCGACTGCGATGAAGTTCACGTTGTCTGGCTCAGGCGAGACTGTCCAACCGATGGACTTCCAATCACCGTTTTTCGCAAGAATGCGGTTTTCGAACCTGGTTGGCTTGCCCGATTGTCCCATCTCTTGCAGAGCCGCAACTGTCGCCGGCACATCCTCGGCGTGGATGATGTCGGCGTAGGGGTTGGTGAGCAGTTCGTGCTGCGACCAGCCAAGCACCTGCGTCCAGGCCGGATTCACGGCCGACATCTGCCCTGCATAATTCGCTCTGGCGAGCATATCTTCCGATAACGTCCACAGGCGGTCACGTTCCGCTTCAGCCTCTTTTTCCGCAGTGATGTCCCTCCCGCTGCAGTAAAACCTGCCGTCCACCGGAACAGCGACCCAGGACAACCAGCGCCAACCGCCTTCGGCATGCGCGAAGCGGTTTTCGAACCGCAACACAGGTTCACCGTCGCGGAGTTGCTGCAGCGCTGCATTGGTGCGCACCACGTCATCGGGATGCAATAACTCCGAAAAAGGCGTGCTCGTTACGTGCTCCGCCGGCCAGCCAAGCGTTGCGGTCCAGGCCGGGTTCACGCTCGCGATGGTGCCATCTGGCAAAGCGATCGCCAACAGGTCCGAACTCACCTCCCAGGTGAGCTGGCGCTCACGCGCTCGCTCCAGATCGTGCCGTTCGAGATCGGCGTTCAACTGTCGAAGGAGAGCATTGCTCTGGCGCAGGCTTTCGCTGCCGCGGTAGACCTCCGTAGTTTCGTAGCCGCCCACAAAGACGCCGGTGACCCTGCCGTTTCCGTCGCGGATCGGTTCAAGAACAAAGTCGACATATTGGACATCGTCGCGCCCGTGAAGGCGAAGCTCCATGCCGCGCGTAACCACCCCTTGACCGGAGTGGAAGACATTTTCGAACAACTCATGGAAGCCTTGGCCGGCGATATCGGCGAAAACGTCACGAAAGCGCCGGCCAATGAAGTCAGTCCGCTCGGAGATCGCCACGTAGGCATCGTTGACATACGTGTAAATCAATTCCGGTCCTGAAAGCATGCCGACAAAGCCAGGCATTTGCTGCAGCATCTGGCGCTGGCGTTCCTGGATCTCGTCCTTTTGCCGCTCGGCCAGCACCTGCGAAGTGGTCTCGGCGCACGTGCAAAACATGCCCGCGATCTGACCCGCGTCATCCCGAACTGGCGAGTACGAAAACGTGAACCAGGTCTGCTCGTCATGCCCCTTGCGGTTCATCACAAGCGGCAGATTCTCGTAATAGACAGACTTACCGGCCAAGGCCGCGTCAATTGACGGTTGGATGGCCGGCCAAATTTCCCGCCAAACGTCCTGAAACCGTTTGCCTAACGCCTCAGGGTGCTTAGCCCCAAGGATCTCCGCATATGCATCGTTGTAGAGGAAGCAGAGACCGTCGCCCCAAGCCACGAACATCGGGAACTTGGATGCGAGCATGAGCCCGACCACAGAACGAAGTGACTGTGGCCAAGTTGAGGGTTTTCCGAGCGGCGATACGCTCCAGTCTTGGCTGCGCATAATGTCGCTCACTTGGCCGCCAGATATAAACTCTGGGCCAAGTTTCCCGTCGTTGAGATCTACCAAGAGACGAATCCGCTAAGGTCGTTGCACCCGGACCGAAGTAGAACCGACCGCGTAAAAGTCAGGTCCTGCAGGACAGCTCGGAGCCCGCTTGCTTAAGCCTCGGAATGCTCGATGCCGACCAGATGGCGAAGACACCGGATGAAAGCAGGACAGCCTTCAGCCATATTGTCCGGCCTTGCGACAGTCATGAGCCCGCTGTGGTCGTGGTCGGCACCGCGCTTATGAACGCCGCGGCGTGCAGGGAGAAGCCCTGGAGCTGTAATTGCCCCAGGGCTTCAGGCAAGCAGAATTAGTCGATGACCTGCACCACCCGACGCGTCGAAGGGTCGACGATCACAGTGCGATTATTGACCACAGAGTAGCGATACTGGGTCTTCACGCCGACGTCGGTCGGAACGGGGTAAAGCTCGACCGTGTCTGCCAGAGGCTCGCCGACAACAACCTGCTCCTTGTAGGTCACCGAGGGGCGGCGCTGCTCCACCACGTACTGATGAACCCGCGTGCTGTCGGATTGGGAGAGCGTGCCGCCGACAACAGCGCCGGCCACCCCACCCACTACAGCGCCAACAGGTCCGCCAACGATCGCACCGCCAACAGCGCCCGTTGTGGCGCCAGCCGCAGCACCGCTTTGACCGGACTGGGCAAAAGCGGCCGACGGCACGATGATGGCCAGCGCAAGCGCTGAAGCGAGAATGGCCTTGTTCATGGGTAGGTCCTCTCCGGTTTGCAGATGGGGCATGAACGGAGCCTCCGCGAAGCCGTTCCCAGCCACCCCTGCAATTGTCAGCATCAAGGGTCTTTTCGGGCGAACGCGCCTGTTAATCTTACCGCTTAAGCAGATTGGATCAGGAGCAGCTCGTTCTACGACACAGTTCGCCTTCGAGGCCGAACCAAACCTTGAGAGCCGACGTTGGCTCGCCGGTTATTCACCCCTCGGGAGCTTACAGAATGAAGATCATAATCATAGCGGCGGCTGCGTTCGTCGGATTAGGAACGTTGGCGGCCAGCGCGCAGACTGTTGACGTGCGAGTTCACCGCGACCGCGGCATGCATCGTGGATGGGACCACAATCGCGGCTTTGAGCGTCGGCATGAGATGCGCACTAGCCGGATGCACGGGTGCAAGACGATTATCATCAAACGCGAAGGCATGACGAAGCGCATCAAGAAGTGCAGCTGAGCGGCGGTTGACGCGAGGAGGCCGGGGGTCACCTCCCGGCCTTTTGCACCGTATCTTTTCCCTGGCATTAATCCACGATGAACAGTTCGGCCATTCAGCGTTCAGGCCGCAGTTGTAGGGTGCCTTCTTGTTAGGAGCATCCCATGGCTACGTTCAAAATCGGACTGGTTTCGCGAGATTTTCTCTACGGAGATGGCGTCGTTGAATTCGTTGCCGAGGTAGAGGGACTTACGTTTTACAACGCCTGCCAAAGGCACGCGATCACGAATGAAGCTTTTCGTGAGAACTTTGATCCAAGCTCGATGACTTGCCGTGGACAGAGGCTCGTTTCTCTAGATCATTACGCTCGGGAGATGCTTAAGCCTCCGCTCTAGTACCTCTCTGTTTGGGATGCATGATGTGGACCGACCTTTGAGCCACGACCTTAGCGTCTGTATAACATTTCGGCAAAACCGTTTATAAATGGCAGCTTGTCGATTTTGGTCGTGAGTGGCTCACCGGCTAAGGAGCAAATTCTTGAAACCCTTCATATGTTGGGCCACTCCGACGCGGAAGCTGTGGAGACATACGCGGGTGCCCGACGTACGTTTTTCGCACGCGATTTTAGGCTGGTGATAACCAACGAAAACCTCGGACGTCACACAGGTCTCGACCTGCTCGACGAAATCTCGGCTCTTTGGGGTGTGACGCCCGGGATCATCGTCACCCATGGCGAATTGGCGAGCACGCGCGAGCTGATGTTTTCGAACGTTGATTGGCTCGCCTACCCGATGGAAGCGGAGGAGTTGGCGGTTTCTATCGAGGCCCTGATCGCCGATTGAAATCAAGTCCAGCAACTAGGGATCTTCGCCGTCTACGGCATCCCCGAACGGCACGCTCGCGAGAACCTGGTTACCGTCATCCAGTACGTCGACTCGCCAATGTTGCCTATCCTGATCGCGTTGAATGCCCTCGGCCCACACCTCAGCTGCTCTTATGCGGGCCTCTCGCGTTGCATCCTCAAGCGAAGTGAGTTCAACCCCATCGGGGTCTTCAAAGATTCGCGAATCAACGTAGCGAAAAAAATACAGGGCCATGCTGGCTCCCCCTGAGGAGGATCAGCCTCCTGATATTGGTCTTGTAGATGCCAAGTTATTCCTGTCCGACGCGGGCTTGGACAAGAATTAGCCGTAGGCGCTTGCGAGCGGTCCCCCTCCTTCGCACGGAAGTGGCCACTTCGGCCAAGCCGCTACGAGGAGCGCATGCACTTCGAACGGAACGTCTTCCGCGCCTTCCCGTGAAGGCTTTGCTGATCGGCTTGAGCCGAGCACTCCTTCGACTTGGCAGTGCGTTCGGCCTTGCCAGTCGGTGCTACGGGAGCGGCAGAGTTTCGAGCAGGTCCGCTGTTTTGCATCATGCTGCGGGAGGAGCCAGCCTGACCCGGGGTAGCGCTCGTTGCGCTCTGGGCGTGCGCTAGTCCGGGCAAGGCCATCAGAACGGTCGCGGAAAAGAGGGCAGCTTTAATCATGTGTGGAGCTCCAGACTTAGGACGGCTCCTCTCAATCGCAGGCGGGCTCTGCCGTTCCCGACACTGGCAGAGTTCAAACAGCCACCCCCTTGAGCGGCCTTGACCAGCACCAACGTTCTGTATCGTTCTTCCGCATGGCCGCATGGCCGCATGGCCGCATGCCGCATCTTCACCGAGGCTGATTCTAAATCTCTGCTCGACGCCGTCAGGGATTGCCGCACCGCGGCCATGCGGGCGATCGCGCGAGGGCGGTGACCGTTGGCTGGCCCGGGACTGAGCAAAAGCGGAGACGACCACGAATAAAAGCCAGGAGAGTTCCGAAGCGGCGGCGACCAGCAAGCGCGTCACGTACTATATCGCGCTGCTGTTCAATCGCGACGAGGCAGGCGAGTTGGTCGTCGGCGAAGCCGCCGAGTTCCAGAGCCCGGGCTCAGCAACGCAAGCTGCTAATCTGCTGGCGAAGAAACACGAAGGAGCGGTGGCGTTTTCGCGATCTGGCGACCCCTCGACTGGCGAGTTCGACGACGCAGTTGCGCTTGTCCGTTTAGGCGACGAGTAGGCGGCCGAAGGACAACGCTACAATTAATCGACGAGACCATCAGGCGCGACGATTTCGGGCTGAGCTCGCCGTCGATCCTGCCAGTCGCCCCGGGTCAGCCGGTGGACCAGACAGTCGTCCTGGTCAAACATCCGTCGTCCCTCCGGGCGGAAACCTAGCCGCTGGTAAAAGCGGATCGCGCTGGTGTTGGAGTTCAGGGGATCTATCACGATCGCCTCCACGCCCTGCTCGGCGAAGCAGCGGTCGATCATCTCCGTCATCATTCGCGTACCGAAGCCGCGGTTCAACCATTCGGGAGGACCAATCCAGATGTCTATCGCTCGTAAGCCGGGTTCAATCTCGCCGCAGTAGTGACTGGGCTCGGAATGTGGGTCGCAGACGGCCATGACCCCGATCGCGACGCCCTCCACCTCCGCGATAACATAGGTCAGCTCATAAGCGGACGTCGCAAGCTCCTCCGCCCAATCCATCCCATCGAAAGCGACCTCGCGGCTTGGCTCGTCCGACGAGCAGGCGATCACGTGCGGCTCGCGGTCCCACGTAGCCAAGAGTGCAGCGTCGGCGGGCGTGGCGGGGCGCAGGCGAAACGGATGCGAAAATAGAGCAGACTTCACGTTGTAACTCCCTCCGCTCCCCGGGTGCCTAGTGAGGGCTGCAGGCCACGATCGATTTTGGCGCCTACAGCAGACATCCCCACGTCACGCTGGATCGAAACCGCCTAGAACCGTCTTACGCATTCGCCAGGAGTTGCCATGAAGCCCACGATCACCGCCTTTGAAACCTCTCCGGACGAAGGGCAGGGCCATGCGCGTGATATGCGGATCCGTTGGGCCCTGGAGGAGGTCAATCAGCCTTATGCGGTACGGCTACTTTCCTTCGTAGCGCTCAAGCAACCGCCGCATTTGGCTCTCAATCCGTTTGGCAGCATCCCGACATTCGAGCAGGATGGTGTCACCCTTTTCGAGTCTGGGGCTATCCTTCTCCACATCGCAGAACGTTACCCTGGTCTCCTTCCGCCCAACGCCGAGAACCGGGCTCCGGCGATCACCTGGATCTTCGCCGCTCTGAATACCGTCGAGCCGCCCATCGTCGAGCGCGAGGCTACAATGGTGCTGGAAAAGGATGAATCCTGGTACTGGGATCGATTGCCTATGCTCGACGATCGAGTGCGCGCCCGCCTTTTTGCATTGTCGGCGAGTCTCGGCGAGGCGGAGTGGCTCATTGAATCATTCAGCGCAGCCGATCTTATGATGGTGACTGTGCTGCGTCGTCTCTTGGCCAGCAACAGCTCTGATGGCCCCAAGCTGCTCGGCGAATTCCCCACTCTCCAAGCCTATGTCGCAAGGGGTGAAGCTCGGCCCGCGTACCAACGCGCCTTCGCGGCTCAGCGCGCAGTGTATGAAGCTGCCGTACGTTGCCCGGCAACATGACAGGCTCCTGGTTTCAAGCAGAGCGACTCTTTGCGAAGCGCATGTCCGGCTGCTCTCTCAGGAAGGTTGCCCAGCAGGCGGAGCGGGAGCGATACGGCCTGCCAGCCCTTGAAGCACATCAGGAGGCAGTCTCCGGAGAGGTCTGCGACCGTGGTGGAGATCGAAGGTCTACCGCCTAGCATCGCGCGCGCTGCAGCTTTCACGCTCTACGAGGTCGTCGTGCAGGCTGATCGCACAGAAGATCGTCGGCAATTCGACTGCAGCGCCAACGGCAGACCCGATCGCAGCAGCATTCCAGGCAGGAACGATCAACGTGATGATCGGGTACTGCAGTGGGGCTGCACAGCGCCGCGCTGCAACGCCGTCCGACCGCACTCCGCACTTGGCTACAGGCCGCCCGCGCCCGAGGTCGCCCTGTGGCCGGCTCCGCAACCCCGACCAACTCCGCCGGCCACCCCGACCGTCGCCTCAGCGCCGTTCATGAACTAACATTGCAATCGGACCACTCCATGGGGGCCGGCCAGGCCCGAACTGTTTTTCGGGGGCATCGACGGCGAGCCTGAGGCCGTTGAAGAAATCAAGCGAGGTGGACCATATCGGGCGAGCATTAGTCTGGCTTCCCCGGTGTTCGGTTACGCCATGGGACAGCATGCGGCGGATTGGCTTGAAGGGAAGTCGATCCCGCTCGCAATGGATATTCTGCCGCGGGCGCTGTCCCGTGAGAACATCGCTCAATATGAAGCCGATTTGGCCAACCCTTCGCAAGTGTACAGCCGAGACTCTACGCGGGACTCGTACCTGAAGATGTATGGTAACATCTGCTATGACGATCGGGCTAACTTTATCAACTTTCCGTGGTCATCAGAATTGCGTTGAACGGAGCAACTCCAGCTGCAAGTCATTCGCTTGCATTGGAACGCCACCAGAATCGAACCAAACGCCGCGTCCGCCATGCGGACGTCCTTCCGACAACCTCCCCCAGACTCTGCAAAGTCGAGCTTAAGCGGCTGTTCAATTTCGAAAACAAGCTCCTGAATGAGTCCGTTTCAAGAGGGATAGGGCGCCAACACGGGCTGACCTGTGACGCCCAGACAGGGTTCGCTCTCCGGGATCAGGCGGGAAAAATTTAACTACTAACGGCTATTTTTGGGTTCTGAGTTTCATCTCGCGCGTTCCGGGAACCAACATTGCTCAACTTCGCAGCCTGGTTCCTAGCGAGCGTCGTCAGCGCGGCCGCAATCGCAGCTGCCGGGGCAAGCGCAAATCAAGACGGCACGCCTATGTTCCTGGTTTTGACAACTGACAGCGACAGCGCCGTGGAGCACGCGATGTCAGCTGGCGGCCTGCCGATCCGCGCTGCTGGCCGATTCGCTCTTTTGATAGCGGCCGACTCACCCAATTTCTCCGCCCGAATGCGCGCACAAGGCTATCTGGTTCAGATCGGCGTCAGTGGCCTCGTCGGATGCGTCCCAAATACCAATCGCAGGACCTAACATCGATGCCCATGGACTCACTGACACCAGTTCGACTTGCTTATGGCCGCTGGGTGATTGCAACGCTGTGGGCCAGTGCCGCCGCGGTCGTCGTGGTCGCAACGTTATCGCCGCGTGCTTCGGTGAGCTTCCTCGCCGTGATTTCGGTGATCGCGGCTGGCGTTCCGACGATGTTGTGGCGGTCTAAACCGGCCGGCGACGCGACGCGGTATGCATCTGCGATCGGGCTCTCGGCCATGGTTGGGTTGTTGGTGCAGGCCAGCGCCGGTACCCATTATCAGGTCGATATGCATATGGCCTTCTTCGCGGCCTTGGCCATCCTCTGCGGCTGGGTATGCGTGGTCTCGGTCGGCCTGTCCGTCGCTTTCGTGGCTGTTCACCACCTTCTGCTCAACTTTGTGTTTCCAAGCGCAGTGTTTCCCGACGGGAGCGATCTCAGCCGCGTCCTTCTGCACGCGGTGATCCTGGTCCTGGAGGGCGGTGCGCTTGTCGCCGCTGTCTCCACCATCTCCAGATGCCTTCGCGAAGCGGATGCAGCGACCAATCGCGCCGAAGCCGCTTCAAAGGCTCGTGACGAAGCCGAAGCTGAGCGAGCGAGGCTGGCAGAGTTGGCCACTACAACCCAGTCGTCGGTCGAGGAGCAGATCCTTGGCGCTGTGGGTGCGGCGGTGCAGGCCGCCCGCCAGGGCGACTTCACAGTCCGAGCGAACGCCAGTGCGGAACTTGGCCGGCTGCGGCCCCTGGTGGACGGCATCAACGAAATCAATGCTGTGGTCGACGAAGCCACGACGGAGTTCGTGGCCGTTCTGGGCTGCGTTGCTGGCGGCGACCTCACGCAGACGATTCAGACTTCTTACAAGGGTCGGTTCGCCGCATTACAACAGGCTATCAACGACACCGTCGAGCGGCTCGCCGAAACGGTAACGACCATCCAGACGACCGCAACCGACGTCGGCAGCGCCGCACGCGAGATCAACTCGGGCGCCGACGACCTGTCCCGCCGCACCGAGGATCAGGCGGCCTCGCTGGAAGAGACCGCGGCGACCACCGAGCAGCTGGCTGCTTCCGTGAAGGCTTCCGCGATGTCGTCCCGCCAGGCCGTGGAGCTGGCCGAGGACGCCACCAAGGTGGCCGAGAATGGCGGCAAGATCGTCTCGCAGGCGGTGGACGCGATGGCGCGGATCGAGCTGGCGTCGCAGAAAATCACGGACATCACCAGTGTGATCGACGATATCGCGTTTCAGACCAACCTGCTGGCGCTGAACGCCGCGGTGGAAGCCGCGCGCGCCGGAGAGGCCGGCAAGGGCTTCGCGGTCGTGGCGTCTGAGGTGCGGACCCTGGCGCAGCGCTCCAGCGAGGCCGCCAAGGACATCACCGGGCTGATCAACTCCTCCACGGCGGAAGTCGCGCAGGGCGTGAAGCTGGTGCGCTCGGCCGGCGAGGTGCTGGACAAGATCGTGGGCGCGTCGCAGCGCGTCGCCAGCACGGTGGGCGAGATCTCGACGGCCTCGGCCGAGCAGGCCAACGGCATCGACGAGATGAGCCAGGCCGTGGCCCAGATGGACCAGATGACCCAGCAGAATGCCGCCCTGGCCGAAGAGAGCGCCGCCTCGGCGTCGTCGCTATCGTCGCAGATCGAGCGGCTCAACGAGATCGTGGCGACGTTCCGGACGCGCGGCGGCGCGGTCCAGCATGTGGCCCGTGCGGCCGAGACCGAGCCGGCGCGCCTGCGCGAGCTGGCGGCCAAAGCTTTCAGGCCGCACGCTGCGGAGGCACGACCGCGCGCCGTTGTGCCGCCCCGCAAGGCGGCGAATGGCGGATGGGACGAGTTCTAGAACGGTCTAGATTGTACATGAAATCCGCGGAACTCGAACTGCCAGCGTTGTCGAATGGCCGGATCCGGCTAGCGGAACTTCTCGGCGCCCTCAGCCATGCACTCGATCTCACCGAAGGACAGTCGCCCGGCCACTGTGTTCGCTGCTGTTGGATTGGCATGCACATCGGCCAAGAAATCGCGCTGAGCGAGGCCGAGCAGTGGGAGTTGTATTACGCAATCCTGCTCAAAGATCTTGGGTGTAGCAGCAATGCGGCGCGTATTTGCCGCTTGTACATCGCGGATGACCTCAGCTTCAAAAGAGATTATAAAACGGTAGACGGAAGCGTTCGGCAGGCTCTTAGCTTTGTGCTCTCCCACACAGGCTTAAAAGCTGGGCTCTCGGAGCGATTCAGCGCCGTGTTGAACATTTTGCGTAATGGCGGCGAAATAGCTCGCGACCTGATCGACACGCGCTGTCATCGCGGTGCAGAGATTGCCCGCCGCATGCGGTTCAGCGAAGCCGTGGCGGACGGAATCCAGCACCTCGACGAGCACTGGGACGGAGGCGGCGCGCCTCTCGGATTAGCGAGGGCGCATATCTCTGTCTACGCGCGCATCGCTTTGTTGGCGCAAGTCATCGACGTCTTCCTGCCCAGCGGCAAAGCGAGCGCATTGAAGGAAGTCCGTAGCCGAGCTGGAACGTGGTTTGACCCCTCGCTGGTGGAGGCCTTTGAGCGTGTCGCAAATAGCCCAGCTTTTTGGGAAGGCCTTGAGGACGAAAGCTTACAAAAAAGGCTTTTTGATCTGGAGCCAGCGCGACAGCAAACGGACGTCGATGAAGACTACATGGATGATATAGCGTCTGCCTTCGCGCAGGTGATCGATGCAAAAAGCCCCTTCACGAGCGGCCATAGTGAACGCGTCACGGTCTTTACCGACCTAATTGCCGGCGAGCTCGGGTTAACCGTCGGCGAGCGCAGGCGGCTGAAGCGCGTCGCTCTTCTTCACGACATAGGCAAGCTCGGCGTCAGTAACGCGATTTTAGACAAGCCCGGTAAACTCGATGAACTTGAGTGGGCGGCCGTCAAAATGCACCCCGTTCACTCTGAGCAGATCTTGTCGCAGATCGAGGCCTTTCGGGGGTTAGCACCGATAGCGGGTGGCCATCACGAACGGCTGGACGGAAAGGGTTATCCTCGTGGTCTCGCCGGCGAGGCCATACCTCTCGAAACGAGGATAATCACAACGGCCGACATCTTCGACGCCCTGACTGCAGAGCGTCCGTACCGCGCAGCGCTACCGATACCAGCTGCGCTGAAAATAATGTCTGAATCGGTCGGTACAGCGATCGACCGCAACTGCTTTGATGCACTAGGCCGTTCGTTGAAAGCCTGATGCAGGAGCGTCAGAGCTGGTTCTCCCTGCTGAGCATCGTTGTTGGAACCCGATCGTGGGTAGGACAGTTAAGCTTGACCGCGGGCTTATGAGCCCGGCCGTATTGATCTTCTCGGAATGCAGGAACAAACAAATACGGCTGATCCCGCGAGACGGCTCGTAGCTCCGCTGTGCGCACTCGTGGTCGCCTGTGTGGCCCTGCCCCTCGTTGTGACGGTCTATTTGGGCTTTAGCATTTATTGGGACCTGTCACGTGCGGTTGACGAACGCATCCTGCGTACGTTGGACGTGCTTCAGGAGCATGCGCTCAAGGTTCTGCACACAACAGATCGTCTTCTGATAGAGGCAGATTCAGCTGTTACCGGGGGCCGCCTTGGGCAACCAGAGGATGAAGCGGGCGCCCACCGCAAACTGGCCGAACTGCAAAGCGTCCTTCCAGAAGTTGAGGCAATTTGGTTATTCGCGCCGGACGGGCGGGCGATTGCGAGCAGCACGGTCTTCCCGGTACCCGCAGTCAACAACTCTGATCGAGACTACTTCCGTGCGCAACGCGAGCAGGATGCAGGGTTCTTCATCGGCCCCAATGTGCGCGCCAAGGTTGGTGACCTTACATTTTTTGTCGTGAGCCGCCGCAGACCGGGCACGCCTGAGCGCCCCTTCGGCGGTGTCGTCGCGCTCACGCTTCCCCCAGCTAAGTTGGTGGAGTTCTACGAGAAGGTTGTCCGGAATACCGATATCTCCGCTGGGCTGTTTCGTGCAGACGGGACTCCGCTCGCCCGTTTTCCTGAGCCAACCGAGGGCCTCACCACTGCACGGACCACTCCAGCGTTTCTTCAGCAACTTCGCATCGACCCGGATACGGGTGAGTACACGGTGACGTCTGGACTGGACGGAGTGGTTCGGCGGATCGCGTACCGGCGAATTGCCTCTTACCCAGTCTACGTCACGGCGGGCTATGCACGAGACGCCATCTGGCGTGAATGGGGGATCCGAGTGTTGGACCAGGCCAAGCTTGGTTTCCCACTTACCATCCTCCTCCTCGCAATGAGTTGGTTCGCTCTGCGCCGGTCGCGCGAGCTCATCCACGAGTTCGAGCTGAGGCGTCGGGCCGAGGACGCGCTGCGACATTCGCAACGACTTGAGGCCCTGGGCCACCTTACCGGGGGCGTCGCCCACGACTTCAACAACCTGCTCATGATTGTCCAGGGCAGCGCGGATCGGATCGACCGCGATCCGTTGACACCTCGACAGGAGAAGATGTTGGGCGCGCTCCGCGAGGCCGTGCGCCGGGGAGAGAGTCTCACAAGACAGCTCCTCAGCTACTCGCGACGATCCGCGGTATCACCTCAAATTGTTCGCCTTCAGGACAAGTTCGACCCCCTGCGCCAAATGTTGCGCACGTCGCTTCGAGGAGACATCCTTCTCACGCTAGAGATCGATCCCGAGACCCGGCCGGTGTTCTGCGATGAATCCGAGTTGGATCTTGCGTTGCTGAATTTGGCCGTAAACGCGCGAGACGCGATGCCGCGCGGGGGTGAGTTTCGGGTCACAGCTAAAAACGAGCCGGGCGACGCTGCAGGCGTGTTGATCACGGTGAGTGACACTGGCCAGGGCATCTCTCGCGAAAATCTGGACAAGATTTTCGATCCGTTCTTCACGACGAAAGACGTCGGCCGTGGCACTGGTCTCGGGCTGAGCCAGGTTTACGGTTTCGCTACCCGCGCCGGCGGTCAAATCAATGTCATAAGCAATGTAGGTGAGGGCACCACGTTCAGGCTGTTCCTCCCTCAGGCCGACCCCGCTGCTGTCCCGAATGTGGGAACGCCCGAGATCAGCGCCAGAGCCACCAGGGCCATGCGGATCTTGCTGGCCGAGGATAACAACGATGTTGCGGAAGTGACCCGCGCTAATCTTGAGGCCGATGGGCACGAGGTCATCCGGGCTTCGAACGTCAGAGAGGCACTGCGCCTGTTAGAGAACGAAAGTAGCTTTGACGTGTTGCTCTCTGACATCGTCATGCCAGGGGGGCTATCCGGGCTCGACCTTGCGCGGGAGGTGGAAAAGCGCTGGCCGGACATCGGGATTATTCTCGCGACTGGATATAGCGCTGCTGCTCTGGACGGAGAGGCGTCAAGGTTCGATCTGCTACGCAAGCCGTATACGACGGCCAAGTTGCGAGATGCGTTGGCAAAACTCGCAGCGGAGCAGCAGGGCAGAGTTTTGGCGTCCCGCTCAGTCAGCAAGCGCTCGCGCCAGAGCTGACGGTCAGTCCAAAATGATCTCGGCCATTGAGGTTAGGATCGAAAGATGCACTTGGGGCCCTCAATGGGCGAGATCGAGGTAACTGCGGCCTAGTCGAAGCCCTCGAGCATCCAATCGCTTGACACAAGTCGGGCACCAGCCATCGAACACGACCCGCGTTGTGCCGGCTGCAGAGCGGCATCGACCAGCGAGATTCGGTCCCGGGCTGCGGCTCGACAGGAGCAGGAACTGACTAGGCGAACAATGGTTGTTCGTACCGAAAACCAAGGGGACCGTTATGGCTCGTGAACCTAAAACCAAGACAATCAAAGGCCCGGATTCAGCCGGCGGCGTCAAAGGCGGGCTGGCAAAGGCACTCACGCCGTCAAAGCAGCTGGCAGCTGTTGTCGGAAAGGACCCAGGCTCGCGGCCGCAGGTCGTCAAGCTGCTTTGGGAGTACATCAAAAAGAACGATCTACAGGATCCTAAAGATAAGCGTGAAATTGTTGCGGACGACATACTGAAAGAAGTATTTGGAAAAGACCGTGCGACGATGTTTGAAATGAACTCCCTAATTTCGAAACATCTTACGTAAGCAAGCTTTGCTCCACAGATCTCGATTTGATCGCGGACCGCCACCGCAGTTTTGTGTCTATAATGCGGGGGAGGGGGCTTCGGTCCAGACTAACAATGTGCTCGCAATCGCTGGAATCCGATCACTACAAGGCGTGACGAAAGTACTATTAGGAGTAGCATTAACGTAACGGCCGACGACGGCCAGAGATCTCGACGGGAATGCGATTCAATCACTGTCGTGTTCGGATTTTAGCTCTGGCCCTCTTGGGGAACAGCGTCCACAGCGACGATCAAGCTCAGCAATCTTCTGAACCAGCCGGTGGTGTGGGGCAGCCGGATTGGCTGCTGCCGTGAGCACGAGTTCTCGTTGCTGCTCTCGCAATTGCAGCTGCAGACGTTTGATGTCGGTGATCTCTGTGGGGAGAAGCTTCTTCATGACGAGCACATAGCCGGCCGTTGGCTCACACGCACGCTACGAGCACGTCTGCTTTGCGCCAGAAGCTGACATGGGCACCCTGCCAGTGAGCTGACCTTCGCCTACCGAATGCGAGTTGACGGTTGACGCCAACGATCCTAACCGGCGACCGACCGATCTCCGGTGACCCGAGCGAGGGGCGCAAATCGCTGACGCATGTCAGCCGTTCGCCTCTTTGACTGCCGTTGTTGCCTCCCAGAAAGCCGGATCGCCGAAGGCTGCGCGCAGGTGAGCGACCAGCGCCTTGATCTTGCCTGACGTGGCCCTGTCGCGCGGATGGGCGACAAAGAGTTCGGCGCCCTGCGGGGGGAGACCGGCATCGATCACCAACAGTCGTCCCGCCGTCAGGTCCTCGTGAACCACGAAGCGCGGCAGCAGGGCGATCCCGAGGCCTGCGAGGGCCGCGCTGCGCATCATCAAGCCGTTGTTCAAGCGCAGTGCTGCGCGCGGCCTAATGACGATGGCCCCCTTCGGGCCCTCGAAGCGCCAGTCGGCTCCTCTTCGGCTGTAGAGGATGGCCCGGTGAGCGGAAAGGTCCTCCAGGCACGCCACGGGCCCGGCTTGCGCTAAATATTCGGGCGAACCGACGAGATGGCGCGTGCTGGAAACAAGGCGGTGTGCGATCAGGCGACTGTCGAGTACCGGCCCGTGCCGAACGACTGCGTCAAAGCCATCGGCCGCGGGATCAACAAAATGGTCGTCGAGCTCAAGCGAGAGCTCGATGCGGGGATGCTGGCGCATAAACGTGAACAACGGCTCGGCGAGGCGCAAGGCGCCGAAACTCACCGGAGCAGACAGACGCAGCGGGCCGACGAGATCGCTGCCACGTTGCGCCAGTTCGGCGACCGCATCCTCCGCCTCCGAGAGCAGTCGCCGGGCGCGGGCCAGGAAGGTGCGGCCGTTTTCGGTGAGGGTCGAGCGGCGGGTGGTGCGCTGGATGAGCTGGGCGCCAAGGGCGCGCTCCAGTTCGGCGAGGCGTTCGCTAACTACCGACTTGGCGAGCCCGAGGCGCTGGGCGGCTGCCGTGATCGAGCCCGCTTCCGCGACGCAGAGAAAGGCGGAGACGCCATCGAGCTTCAGCACCGTTCGCCCTTTCCGAACTCTAGGATCGGCACTGGGAGGCTACTGCGGACGATGCCGGCGGCGCAACTTGGTGGAGCGTCACCTCAGAATCCCGGAGCCCCTAATGCGCGTCCTGATTACGCTGACACTGGCCGCCTTTGCTGCCTCCATGCTCATAGCTGCTCCTGCCTTGGCTGAGCCTGCGCCGTTTCCGGCTGACTTCACGGCGCGTGACATCGCGACCAATGGCACGATGCTGCACGTGCGGACGGGGGGGCAGGGGCAGGCGATCCTGCTCCTGCACGGCTACGGCGAGACCGGCGATATGTGGGGCCCGCTGGCGGCCGATCTAGCGCGCGACCATCACGTGATCGTGCCGGATCTGCGCGGCATGGGGCTGTCGGCCAAGCCCGGGGGCGGCTACGACAAGAAAACGCAAGGCGAAGACATCGTCGGCGTGCTGCGCGCGCTGGGCGTAGATCGCGTCGACCTCGTCACGCATGACATAGGCAATATGGTCGGCTACGCCTTCGCGGCCCAGCACCGTCAAGCCGTGCGACGCTTCGTGCTGATCGATGCACCGTTGCCCGGCGTCGGGCCTTGGGACGAGATTCTGAAAAACCCGCTACTCTGGCACTTCCGTTTCGGCGGCCCCGACATGGAGCGCCTCGTGGCCGGCCGCGAGCGGATATATCTCGACCGTTTCTGGAACGAGTTCTCCGCTCATCCTGATCGCTTCAGCGAGGGATCGCGGGCCCACTACGCCGCCCTCTACGCCGCCCCAGGCGCTATGCATGCGGGGTTTGCCCAGTTCGCCGCCTTCGACCAGGATGCGATCGACAACAAGGCCTTCGTTGCACAAGGCAAGCTCGACATGCCGGTGCTCGCACTCGGGGGCGAGAAGTCGTTCGGTCTAGCCATGGCGCAGGTCATGTCGTTTGCGGCAAGCCGGGTGACGGGCGATATTGTCCCCGATGCGGGCCACTGGATCATGGAAGAAAATCCTGAGGCCACGGTGGCGCTTGTCGCCGCTTTCCTACGAGCGAGCCCGTGAGGCGAGTCCCTGAATAGGCCGCACCGCATTGCCTTCGCGCCACGACCGCATTGCTCGCGGGCCGATCAAGAAGGACCAGAATGCTACGCTGGCGGGACCGTGATTCAAGAAGCGGCACACTCCCGCTTCTCGGCTTCTCATCAGCTGGAGTCCCCTCCGACATCCGGCCCTCGACATAGGTGAGTTTCGGGCCGATAAGCGGGCGCTCAAGGCCCGAGTGGACCGCCATGCAGCCTCCGGGCTTCCCCACCAGAACGCTCATCATGGGAATCGTCAACGTCACCCCAGATTCATTCTCGGATGGGGGCGAATTCTTCGATCCCGAGGCGGCGGTCCGCCATGCGCAGGATCTTGAAGCAGAGGGTGCAGACATTATTGATCTCGGGGGTGAATCCACCCGCCCGGGGTATCAGTCCATTGGCGCGGAGGAAGAGCAGCGCCGCGTGCTCCCTGTTGTCGACGCGCTCGCGCCAGCGATATTGTCCCCTATATCGATCGATACCTATCGTGCGGACACCGCCCGAAAATCGCTGGCGGCGGGGGCCCGCATAATCAACGACGTGTGGGGTCTCCAGCGCGACCCGGACATGGCCGCAGTGGCCGCCGACCACGACTGCGAAGTGGTTGCCATGCACAACCGGGAAACGCTCGACCCCTCACTCGACATCATCGAAGAGTTTCGTCGGTACTTTGATCGCACAATTGCTCTGGCGTGCCAGGCGGGCCTTCGGGACGAGAGGCTGATCCTCGATCCCGGGATTGGCTTCGGAAAGAGCTGGGTGCAGAACATGGATGCCTTGCGGCGCGTTGCTGAATTGAAGGCGTTCGGATTTCGGGTCCTGGTCGGAGCATCGCGGAAGTCCTTTCTCCGCCGCATCCTCGGCGACAACGTTGCTCCGAAAGACCGACTCTTTGGCAGCCTGGCGGCCCATTCGGCTGCGATCGCAGGCGGCGCGGACATCATCCGCGTTCACGATGTGAAAGCGCACTTCGATGCTGTTCGCACTCTCGACGCGCTTTGGCGCACTCGTGGCGGCCGCGACCGCCCGCCACACGAGAAGTGAACTGCGGCGCGTTACACGCGAGCGAGCCAGGAGCTATTCATGACTGACCGCGTCACCCTTTCGCGTCTAGCTGTTTACGCGCGCCATGGCGTGCTGCCCGAGGAGGCAGCTCTCGGTCAGCGATTCTACATCACGCTGACCTGTGAACTGGACCTTCGCCCGGCCGGCGCGGCGGACGACTACAACCAGGCCGTGTGCTACGGCGCCTTGGCCGATCTCGCGGTTGGGATTGCGACGGAGCGCCGCTTCAAGATCATCGAGGGCCTAGCGGAAGCGATCGCCTCAGCTGTGCTGGACGCCCAGCCACGAGTCCAGGCCGTGACGGTCAAAGTCGAGAAGCCGGAAGCGCCAGTGCAGCACATTCTGGACACGGTCGCGGTTGAAATCGAGCGGCGCCGTGGCTAGGGCTTGGGTGAGCCTGGGCGGCAATATCGGCGGGGACGCCAACGCCAAGCGCGCCGCGATTGCGGATGGGCTGCGCAGGCTGGCCAGCAGGGGCGTTCGCGTTATCGCCCGCTCTGGCGATTACCGAACTCCCCCTTGGGGGCCGGTCGCGCAGGACTGGTTTGTCAACGCGTGCGCGGAGATCCAGTGCGATTCGAGGCCGCGGGAGCTGCTGGATCTGCTTCTTGCGATAGAGCGAGACATGGGCCGCGTGCGCAATGAGCGCTGGGGTCCACGGCTGATCGACATGGACATTCTGGCCTACGAGGGCGTCACCATGCAGAGCCCCGACCTCACACTTCCTCACCCCCGCATGATGGATCGCGCGTTCGTTCTCGTGCCCCTTGCCGAAATCAGCCCGAACTTGCTCATCGAGGGAACGTCGATAGCACTGGCCCTCGCGCGGCTAGATTCGTCGGGGATTGAACGACTGGAATGAATGCCTCGCCCGCGCGGGTCCACAGCCCGAAGCGGGGATTGACGGGCTTTCGTCTGCGGCGGTTTGTAGATCCAACGATTTTCATCCTGACGCTCCACCGAAGGAGACCAGTGCTGACTGCTGTACGAAAGGCTACGGACGCATGATCGAGGGCCTTGGCCAGGTGATGCCCGCAATCGGCTTCGCGCCAGAGCCAATCCCTGGACTGACGGCAGGAACAAGACACTGGATCGGGACCAGCTTGAGGCGGAGACAATGGACAGCGCCGCGCATGGCGTCCCGGTCAGTGCAACTTTGCCTCGAGTATCTGTATGGCTGCGCCGGTGGGAATGACGTTGCTCAACACCAGCCCGCAGCGGCCGAAAAGCGCCTCGTACTCTTCCACACTGCGCTCTACGCCTCCCGTTACGGCGAGCATAGTGAGGTCAATAAGCTTGATTGAGGCGTAGTCGTTTCCAGGTGGCACGAGCGTTTCGGCGAGGAGGACGCGTCCATGAGGCGGCAGCACGCGGCGAACTGCCGACAAGATGGCGACCGCCCTCTCGTCTTCCCAATCATGGACGACCTTCTTCAGGATGTAGAGGTCCGCGCCCGCCGGCACGCTTTCGAAGAAGTCCCCTGCGATAAGGGACGTGCGCGGCAGAGGGCCGCCAATGCCTTTTTCGGCCTCGGCGATCCCGGCCGGCAGGTCGAACAGGATCCCGCCAAGGTGCGGGTGGTTGGCAAGGATGGCCGAGAGCAGTTGGCCATGGCCTCCACCGATGTCCGCAACGACGGAGAAGCCCGAGAAGTCGTAGGCCTCAGAGACTGCCTCGTTCAAGCCGCGGCCATAAGCCACCATCGCGGCCTGAAATGCCCGTGCGGCCTCGGGATGCTCAGCGAGCCACTTGAAGCGGGGCAAGCCGAACACGCGCTCGAAGGTGGGCTCGCCTGTGCGGACGGCGTGAGCCAATTCGGCGAAGGCTTTGTAAGGCTCCGCGCTAAGCATTTGTATGAAGTCCCGCGGCCCACGCCCTGCTCGCAGCGCCTCACCGACATCCGTGAGACTGAAGACGGCGCCTGGCTCCTCACGGAACACGCCTTCGGCGCACAGCACCCGGAGTATCCGGGCGAGCGCAGAACTCTGCACACCGCAATCGTACGCCAGATCCTCGACCGCCAGAGGACCATCCGCGAGCTTGTCGGCGATCTCTAGATCCGCGACCACCTTGAGGGACTGCGAGACGGCAAAGCCAAATCCAAGCCGCACAAGTTGCTGTTCAGGCGTCATAGTGGCTCACCTTCCGACCTGGACGGTCTACTCGCTGAAGACGAAATCCAGCGGGCAAGCATTAGACACCGATCGTCGCACTCTAGCCACCGCCCAGCAAGTCTGAAGGTCAGCAGCACGCGTTCAGCTCAGCCGGCTTTGCGCCACAAGCGGACGTCAGGCAGAGCGCCAACTGCGGACTAACGCCAAGATGCCCGGCCGCGTCGGGAGCCGAGCAGCTACAGCTTAGCCAATTAATGACAATCATCGAGTCATCGTTTGCGCACGTCCGTTTGGCAATGAGGCGCCAAGGCTACCAACAGACCAAGCAGGCGTAAGATCCCCGCCACAATTCTCCGCGCTTCGTGGATCGCGCCAGCTTGGACCGCTCGTGGCGAAGATTAAGGAATGTGGCACCAGTCTGGCCGGCAGCTTTGCGTTGTCCAGTTTGTGGCCACATCAACGAATGCCCTAGACCGGCAGTGTTCAAATTTTGTCAACGGTCAGCGAACAGCGAGGATAGCAGCAACCAAGCTATCAAGCTCGTAAGGCTTACGGATCACGGGCACTTTGGCCAAGTCTTCCGGCACAAGGCCCGTTTCGCCGTAGCCTGTGGCGAAGATGTACGGAATACCGCGCTGTTTCAGTGCTCGAGCCACAGGGATAGAAAGCTCGGCTCCTAGGTTGATGTCCAGAACAGCGAAGTCAGGTCGACTTTCGCCAATGAACGCCAGCGCGTCTCGCACGTTGCCAAAAGTCTCAACATTCTCGACGCCGGCTTCGAACAGCATCGTCTCCGCCTCTAGAGCGATCATGAGCTGGTCTTCAACCAACAGAACTGACTGGCCAGAAAGGGTGTTGGTTGTAGTGAGCGCAGCTTGTGGCGGAGGCACAAAGCTTTCGCTCCTATCCGCAACGTGATCAGTCACTACAATATGTCTGCCGGGGATGAGGAAGCGTGCTTGAACGCCGGCAGGATCATAAATGATGTCGCTGACCCCTCCTAGGTCGTGTGGGAGGCTGCGATCGAGGAGAACGGTTCCAAAGCCAGTACGCGACGGCGCCGAGACAGCAGGGCCGCCGCGCTCACGCCAGTGCAACTCGCAGCTCCCAAACTCATCGAGCGACCACCGAACCGCCAATGAACCGCCGCGCCGTGATAATGCCCCGTACTTCGCGGCGTTTGTCGCGAGTTCGTGGAGGACTAGCGCCATAACGGAGTAGGCTCGCGCATCCAATGCGACGTCTGGTCCGTCGAGCAGAATCTTCGCCACTCCTGCGTATGGGGACAACTCGGCTTCCAGCAACGCGCGAAGCATGCCCCCGCCTGATCCGCGCACGACTTGATCATGGGCGTTCGACAACGCTTGAATGCGTGCCTTCAGGCTTGCAACGTAATCGTGGAGTGTCCTTTCGCTCTCAACAGGCTGTGAGACGAGCGACTTGATCAGCGACAGGATGTTTTTGACGCGATGGTTCAATTCTTGATTGAGCATTCGCTGGCGCACGGTCGCTTTTTCGCGCTCTTCCTCCAAGGTCTCTGCGTTACGCAAAACGACTTCTACCAAAGCCGCTCGGGCGGCTTCAGCAATGTCGCGATCAGCTGTCGTCCATGGAAGAGACTGTCCCTGAACTGTTTCCTTCCAGATTGCGAAACTTTTGCGCGGCGTCAGTCGCTCGCCGAGAGATCCCGTCCCGTACTCTTTGTTAGGATCGCCAGCCCATTCGACAGTCTGCAAAACCTCCTTGCGGAACAGAAACACATAATCGCGCGGATGCTGGGATAACGGAATAGCCAGTACGCCTGACGCCCGCTCTCGGTAGGCTTCGGCCGAGGGCAATCGCTGGGAAAGACTGTGGCTTCCGAAAACTGTTCCCTCCGCTGCGTTCGCCATAAATCGGGCTAGAGCAGGCATTGCATCTTCGGGTGGCGCGCTCCCTTGCGAAGTCCACCGTCCGTTCATAAGCAATGCAACTCCGTCACTTGGAACGAGGCGTAGAAAGTTTTCCAAGCGGTTCGAGAAGAGATCCGCCAGATTGTCGCTTTCCGAAGCGTCTTTTAGTAAGCGGTCCAAAACGGAGCGGGCCTGGACAACAGATGCGAGCCTATTTTTATCGAGCAGAGCCTCCAAGTGAAGCGAGAAGAACTCACCGAATAGTTCGGCTGCAGCACGCATTCCAGCCGAAAGGCTGCGAGGCGCGTAATGGTGGCAAGCAATTAGCCCCCAAAGCGCACCCTCTACAATCACGGAAATCGACATGGACGCACTCACGCCCATGTTGCGCAGGTACTCGCAATGAATTGGCGATACGCTGCGCAACCGTGCAAACGAGAGGTCGAGTGGCTCTCCCGACGCGTCGAAAATGGGGGCGATAGGCGAGCTCGCGCCGGAGGCGTCGGCCACCACCCGAATGGTGTTCTCCACGTAAAGGCGACGAGCCTGCTGCGGGATGTCTGACGCAGGGAAATGCTGGCCCATGAAGCTTTCCAGCCCGCCACGGCGGGCCTCGCTGATCACCTGGCCGGACCCGTCGGTCGCAAAGCGGTAGATCATCACACGGTCGTAACCAAGCATTGCCCTCAGAAGGCGAGGTGTACTGCGCGTGAGTTCATCTACGCTGGCGAACCGACGCATGCGGCCCATAAGGGCGTTCACTAAACTTAGCGGGTCGCCGTCTTCTTCGCGGGGCTCTTCGAATTCGATAACCACAACGCCCTTGTGCTGATGCACAGCGATGTCAATCGGTCGACCGCCTGGGGCTTGGCGTCCTCTGACGAGGCCGGCCTGCGCGGGTTCATTGCTGATCGCAAGAGCATTGCGGATGTCGTGTGCCAATTGGGTTCCCACGACATCGTCCAGCTTCAGCCCAAGGATTTCCTGATCAACCCCCAGAAAAGCGCGGGCATTTTCGGATCGGCGGAGAACCACAGTTGCGGCCGCATCGCAGGCCAGCAGGCACCCATGCGCCTGAACGGATCCCGGCACATGGATTGGCTCACGATCGCAATTCGTGAGGTCGACAGGGCGGTTGCTCATAGCAGCGGTCCTCAGCATGTGGGCCGCGCCCAAATAGGCTTACAAAAAACCAACCTCATGCACGCAAGGCAAGTGCGACGATTGCGCACTGGTCGCATCGGTTTTGAATTCGCGCTGCACTTCGTGTGGAAAACGCCTTCGAGAGATGGGTCGGGCACGGCGCGCCAGGGTGGCGGAAATCGCCGAGCCGTGGAATCTTTGCGGCTGGACAGCGAAGGGTTCGTAAATGTTTCCGTATTCTGACAATTCGACCGATCGTCTGGCGGAGATCATCGGCGATGTGATGTCGCTGCTGGTGGTGCTCGGCCTGTGCCTCACCGCATTCAAGGTTTGGTGAAAACGGGGGGTGCCGCCACTCCGCAGCATGTACCATGCGGACGCCGCATTTCGCCACATAGCCCTAAAAACAATCCGCGCCATCATCGGGCCTGTTGTACCCTGGGGAGCGTGCCTTGAGCCGTGCCGGCGACAAACCTGACCGGGAAGGCGCATCCTTCCGCTTGCAGCAGGATGCTGTCTGGATCGGTCCGCAATGATTGAGCCGCCTGTTGGTCGGTGACGAGCAAGTTGGTCGGTGACGAGCAATCTCGTTTGCGATCAGGGCTGCAGACTTTTAGCCCATCTTGGTAGGGCACAGAGATCTCGCGGGCCGAGCGCTGCGAGGTCCCGCAACGTCGGCCCGGATGGGAGCCCGTCAGCATGCGCCAAGTCGCTGATCGCACGCTGAACCTTGTGCGGCAGGTGTCCTGACGATTGGGATCGCGAGTGGGTCGCCCATGCTCAGCTCAGGCGAAAACGAGTGCGCCCGGCGAGACCAGGTCCGTGGGCCATGGCGCGCTGAGAGGTGCGTAGAACGGCACGACCTGCTTGCCGTCCGCGGCCCGGATCAACACCCGTATCTCGTTCTGCTCGCCCACCCTACGAACTGCAACACCGCCAAACTGTCGTGCAACTTGAATTGCCTCCTGGCCCATCGCCTTACGCCAACGACCCTTGCAGACCCCGCCGGGGCAGACTTGAACGAAGAATGCGCGCACTTGGTCTCTCCACCTTGAACGCCTGGTAAACACAAGCTTGGGCAGAATGTTGCGCTATGGCGTTAGCCGAGCGTGATCGTGGTTTCAAAATCGAAGCAGCTAACTGGGGTTTGAAGCAGGCGTCCGGGACCAAACACTAACAAAGCGTAATTTTCTGAGCCTCGTGCGTCTCCGAACTCCTGGGAACTCGGCCAGCCAACTTCGGTTGTGCCTGCAACCGCGGGGGACCTTATGGCTAAATTGGAAATCCAAATCTCTGCTTCCCCTGACCAGTGTTCATTGAACCTGAAGGTGGACGGAGCGAGAATAGGCGGCGCCAGCATGGATGCGGCCGATCTCGATCAGCTGATCCATAAGCTCGCAGCAGCACGAGCCCTCTTGACCGATACGGTGCCCCTGCAGTTGGAGCCTGTCGCGAAGGTCGAGGCAGTTCGAGACCCTTGCTGGCGGGTGAACCAGCCGATTGAAGGCGGGTATCGACCTCTAATCCTGAGGCATCCCGGCCTTGGATGGATCGGATACGCGCTGTCTGAGCGCTCAGCAACCGAGATGGTCGAGCAATTAACTGCCCAGCCCAAATTGCCCGGCCGAGAAGGGCTACCAACGACAGCGCGCCAGTCACCATCCAGGCAGCTGGAGCGGCTACGGCCCTAGCGCGGCTACAGATGGCTCGCTCCTGGGCTAGGCTTTCAGCTTCTAGGCTTCATGCAGTCTGCCAGTCGCAGCAGTTCGTAGGCAATCCGGCGCGCTGTTTCGGGCTCCAAGAACACCATAGCTGTCGCGTCCTCTGAGACAGATGTTGCAGCCAGTACGATAGCCTCGCCGGCCTGTACCATTGTTGTGGTTACGGTGACCACATCGCCGTTCTCGTCCAGGTATTCCGCCACGCGACCTCTCATACAAAGCGACCGCACAGTACCCAGAGTGTCGACGGCCGTCAGGAACCACTGGATCAACGTCTCAGCGTTGGCATCTGCCCCGGACCTGCTCATCATGGAGCCGGTCGCAAATTAGTCCGACCCCAGCGGACCAGAGAGATGTTACAAATAAGAGAAGCCCCGCAGCAAGGGCATGCTGCGGGGCCGTTTGGGTCTTCTGGAATACGACCATTCTCTAATGTAGCGTCGGTTCAATTCGCATCGTGCGCTAAAGTTCCCAGTCGGGTCAGCGGTGCCCAGGTCCACCTTAGCTTCCGCTTAAAGCTCGCATTCGACGGACTAGAACGGGAGTTCATTTACAGCTGGTGAGAGTAGCGTTGAAACTCGTTCTGATTGTTGAAGACGAGATTCTGGCGCGCATGTTCCTCGCTGAGGCGCTCAGTGAAGCTGGTTATCGCGTTCTCGAGGCGAGCACCGCCGAGGAAGCCATCGCCATCTTCGGAGCGAAGCCGGATATAGCGGCGCTGGTCACCGACGTCGAATTCCCCGGACCAATGAACGGCTTTGAGCTAGCTTGGCTGCTCCATCGGCAGCTGCCCGAGTTGCCCATCGTAGTGGCATCAGGCCGAACGTGGCCGGGATCTGGCGTATTGCCAGATGCATGCATCTTTATGCAGAAGCCCTATTTGGCGGATGAGTTGGTTCTATTCCTCCACGAGCGTCTGGCCGGTGAGTTCGGTTGAGCAGCCCTGGAGCTAAGAAACTCCAGGGCTCGCCTAATTGAGATTAGTCGATGACCTGCACCACCCGGCGCGTCGAAGGATCGACAATCACGGTGCGATTATTGATCACAGAGTAGCGGTACTGCGTCTGAACGCCTACGTCCGCCGGAACGGGATACAGCTCAACCGTGTCAGTCAGAGGCTCGCCGACAACAACACGCTCCTTGTAGGTCACCGAGGGACGGCGCTGCTCCACAACGTACTGGTGAACCCGCGTGCCGTCGGACTGCGAAAGGGTGCCCCCGACAACAGCGCCGGCGACGCCGCCGACCACAGCGCCAACGGGTCCGCCTACGATGGCGCCACCAACTGCGCCGGTCGTAGCGCCGGCCGCGGCGCCGCTCTGTCCCGACTGAGCCAGGGCAGCGCCCGGCAGGATGAGAGCCAGCGAAAGCGCCGACGCGATAATGGCCTTGTTCATGGAGACGTCCTCTCTTTTTCGAAGATGGACCATGAACGTGGCTTCGCCTCAGCTGTTCCCGAAGCTCGCGGCTGGTGGTTCTGAGCGGCTTAATTAACTCTAACGCTTAACTGCGTTGATCATCGGGGGGGGGGGCAGTTTCGAGACACGGGGGGTTCAAAGGCCGAACCAAAAAAGCAAGCGAACGTTGGCTCGCCGATAATCACCAACTGGAGTTTGTGGAATGAAAACCCTTATCATAGCGGCCGCTGCGTTCGTGGGCCTGGGCACTGTGGCCGCCAGCGCTCAGACTGTAGACGTGCGGGTTCATCGTGATCGCGGCCTGCATCGTGGATGGGATCATCATCGCGGTTGGGAGCGCCACCACGAGATGCGCTCCAGCCGCATGCATGGATGCAAGACCATCATCATCAAGCGCGAAGGCATGACCAAGCGCATCAAGAAGTGCGGTTGATCGCAACGCGGACGCCTTCAGTGGCGAGGCCGGGGTAAGTGCCCCGGCCTTTTCCATGAATTTGAGGTGAACGGCACGTCCAGATGGCATTCAGGTGCCGGAGCTAAGGTGCATCCCCAATCGGGAGGTCACATGGCGGTATTTAGAATTGGGCTTGTTCCGGCAGATAACCTTTACGGCGAAGTCTGCTTCGAGTTTGTGGCGGAGGCGCAAGGAGAGACGCTGCATGACGCTTGCGTGGAGCACGCGGCCATTGATCCGAGCTTTGCGGACAGCTTCGATCCACACGAAATGACGGCCAAAGGTAGGAGGATCGTCTCTCTGGACCACTATACACGCTCGACCCTGCAGTCGCCTTTTTAGCCATCACCCGAGGCTGCTCTCGATCGCGTGCGCCAGATCTCGGCACATGAACGGCTTTTCCACCACCGGGGCACCGTGGTGCGCCGCCCTCACCCTCTTGGGACTTGCGGTCACGTAGACCACTGGGACAGCAGCGATCCTGGCGCAGATCTCTTGGACGGCCTCGACGCCGGTCCCTTGCTTTAAATTGTAGTCGGAAAGAATGAGCCCAGGGCAACGCTCAGCTGCGGCAGCCACCGCTGCCTTAGGGTTGCTGGCCAGGTCCACAGTCACGTCAGGCAGGATCTCTTCGACGCATGCCTGAACTTCCATGGCAATCAGAAGCTCGTCTTCAATGATCAGAACGTGCATGTTCACCACCTCTGCGGCGATTAAATCAACCGGATCGGGTGGAAGTTCCTGACTTTTTAAGTGTCATTCAGCCCGCAGCTGCTCCCAAATTGCGCCAGCGAGATCGTCGCAGTAGAACGGCTTGGCCACAATTTTTGCCGCTGGCTCACGCACGACGACCTCTTCGGGGCTCCCGGTAACATAGACGACCGGTATGTCCGGGCAGACGCTTGAACAGATGTCTTGTGGCTGGTTTGTCACCACAGGCCAAGCTGCGTCGAGGACGCGTAGAACGGAAGCACCTGCTTCCCTGAGTCAGCCCGGATCAGAACACGGATCTAGTTCTGTTCACCAACCCTGCGAACAGCGAGCCCGCCGAACTTCCGCGCAACTTCGATCGCCACCTGACCCAGAACCTTAAGCCATTGACCTCTGCAGACCGCGCCGGGGCACACCTGAACGAAAAACGTGCGCACTTAGTCCCCCCATTGGCTGCCTGATCAACACAAGCTTGGGCGAAACGTTACGAGATGGCCTCAGGTGCGGGTCGTCGTGGTTCAAAAAGTCAGAACGCAGGCCAGGGTACGGAGCAGGCCGGCGAGCGTTCAGGAACTCGCATCGTCGGCCGCTCATTTAATCGTTAGAAATGAGAGGAGAGCCGTCGATGAAAGTCGCTATTTCTGCTGCAATCGGGGCCACCATGCTCGTCGCTGCGCAGCCGTTGTCCGCCATGCCCCAGTCGTTTGGTCCAAGCACTGATCTCACGGGAACCCATAACGTACGCACGGTTTGCGATCAGTGGGGCCGCTGCTGGGAGCAGCCGCGTTCCCGCTACAGGCAGGAATACGGGTACGATAACCCATATGATCAGGGCGACTACAGGCGCCCGCTCAGCAAGTGGGAGCGCAAAGGTTTCTGTCCGCCTGGACAGGCCAAGAAGGGCAATTGCTGAAAGTCCCAGAACCCGGCAGCGAAGCGTGCTGCAGGCCCACCTGCGTTCCGCGTAGAAAAATTCTCGTCGGCCGGAGAGTTCCGCCGAGAAGGAGACATTCTGAACGTCCACTTAGGGTCAGAAGTGCACCTACGACGCGGTCCGTTTTATGATCCTGCGGGCACAGAGCTTCGAACGTTTGCTGCTGCGGCATCAGTAGTTCGTTGCAAGGGAGCTTAGCGCCTTGCTCGCGAAGCTTCGATTGGATGTATTTCACGTCGAGGTCCCGCAGCCTTTCTCCAGATTTTGCCGCGATGGCGGCCGCCGCGCCGGCCGCTTGGCCGGTCACCATGCAAGCAGGCTGGTTGCGCGTGTATCCGTCCGCCTCGTGATTGGCCGAAATCGCCCGTCCGGCGACCACAAGCCCTTCGATTTCTTGGGGCACCAGGCAGCGGTACGGATTTTCGTAGGTGAAGAGCGATGCAAAAAGCTCGCGGTTCTCGATGTCCTCCAAGGACCCTTCCTTGCCGTCGGGGCTGTGGCGCGGCCCCTTGGGGTTCTGCCGATTAGAATCAATGCCGACGCTGTCCGGAAGAGAAACCTTGTCGAGAATGTCCTGCTCGGTCACAGACACATTCAATGTCAAACTTGGCTTTAGTAGCGCCGCCGAACGGCCGAGCAGGGCGCCGCAGGGACTTACGGGACCATGGCCGCAATCAGAGACCTGACTATGCGTCGGCCTTCTTTCGCCCACTCTTAGCAACCGGCTTTGACGGGAGCTTCACCCGGTTGTTGCCCAGACCCATGCGTTTCGCCAGCGCTGAGCGCGCCGCAGCGTAGTTCGGCGCCACCATCGGATAGTCGGAGGGCAGACCCCATTTCTCGCGGTAATCGAGCGGGGTCAGCCCATAACGTGTGATCAGGTGCCGCTTCAGCGACTTGAACGACTTTCCGTCCTCCAGGCAAATGATCGCGTCTGGTGTGATCGACTTCTTGATCGATACCGCCGGCTTCAGCTCCGGCGGTGGTTCAGTCACAGCCGTGTTGGTCGCCGTTAGCGCACTATGGACAGCTGTGATGATGTTCGGGATGTCTCCGAGCGGAACCGAATTATTGGACAGGTAGGCCGAAACGATATCAGCCACGAGTTCAATGGGGTTGGACTCACTGTCGCTCATCG